>NZ_CP117411.1:1325000-1987500 GCF_028607085.1 Sphingomonas naphthae
GGAGCTTCCCGCCGATTTCTCGCTCGACGGCTATATCGCCGGGCTGCTCGCGGAGCCGAAGAAGGTTGCCACCCGCGTCGCCTCGCAGATGGCGCTGGAGGCGATCAACGTCGCCTTGCCCGAGACGATCGGTGGTTCGGCCGATCTGACGCCCTCGAACAACACCAACACCAAGGGCCTGAAGCCGCTCGACGGCAGCGACTATGCCGGCCGCTACGTCCATTATGGCATCCGCGAGTTCGGCATGGGCTGCGCGATGAACGGCCTCGCGCTGCATGGCGGCGTGATCCCTTATGGCGGCACCTTCCTCGTCTTCTCGGATTACGCCCGCCCGGCGATCCGCCTGTCGGCGCTTCAGGAGGCGCGCGTCGTTTATGTGATGACGCATGATTCGATCGGTCTGGGCGAGGACGGCCCGACCCATCAGCCGGTCGAGCATGTCATGTCGCTGCGCCTGATCCCCAATCTCGACGTGATGCGCCCGTGCGACACGATCGAGACGGCGGAATGTTGGGAGCTGGCGCTGAAGAACGACCGCGGTCCCTCCCTGCTGGCGCTCAGCCGCCAGAATCTGCCGCAGGTGCGCGCCGAGGGCGGCAATCTCTCGGCCAGGGGCGGCTACCGCCTGCGCGCCGCGACCGCCGGCCGCAAGGTCGCGATCGTCGCGACCGGCTCCGAAGTCGAGATCGCGCTCGCGGTGGCAGACAAGCTCGAAGCCGAGGGCATCGGCGCCGACGTCGTCTCGCTGCCCTCGTGGAGCCGCTTCGACGCGCAGGACCGCGCCTATCGCGCCGAGGTGCTGCCGGGCGACGTGCTCAAGGTCTCGATCGAGGCGGGGACCACGATCGGCTGGGAGCGCTATGTCGGCATCGACGGCCTGCGCTTCGGCCTCGACGGCTTCGGCGCCTCCGCGCCCGCGCCCGACCTTTACAAGCATTTCGGCCTGACCGCCGACCAAATCGCGCCGCAGATCATCGCGGCGCTCAGCAACTGACGGGAGACAAGACGACATGACGAAGGTTGCCATCAACGGTTTCGGTCGCATCGGGCGCCTCGTCGCCCGCGCCATCCTGTCGCGCCCGGATTGCGGCCTGGATCTCGTCGCGATCAACGATCTGGGCGATGCCAAGTCGAACGCGCTGCTGTTCAAGCGCGATAGCGTCCACGGCGCCTGGAAGGGTGAGGTCTATGCCGACGGCACCGATCTCGTCGTGGACGGCAAGCGCATCAAGGTGACCGCCGAGCGCGATCCCGCCAACCTGCCGCACGCCGCCGACGGCATCGATATCGCGCTGGAATGCACCGGCTTCTTCACCGACAAGGATTCGGCCGGCAAGCATCTGACCGCCGGCGCCAAGAAGGTGCTGATCTCGGCGCCCGCCAAGAATGTCGACCTGACCGTCGTGTTCGGCGTCAACCACGACAAGCTGACGGCCGAGCACACGATCGTGTCCAACGCGTCCTGCACCACCAACTGCCTGGCGCCGATCGCCAAGGTGCTGAACGACGTGATCGGCATCGAGCGCGGCCTGATGACCACGATCCACAGCTACACCAACGACCAGCGCATCCTCGACCAGATCCACAGCGACATGCGCCGGGCGCGCGCCGCCGCCATGTCGATGATCCCGACGACCACGGGCGCCGCCCGCGCCGTCGGCGAGGTGCTGCCGGAGCTGAAGGGCAAGCTCGACGGCTCGTCGATCCGCGTGCCGACCCCGGACGTGTCGGTGGTGGACCTGACCTTCACCCCGAAGCGCGACACCAGCGTCGAGGAAGTCAACGCCGCGCTGAAGGCCGCGTCGGAAAGCGGCCCGCTCAAGGGCGTGCTGGAATATGTCACCGATCCGCTCGTCTCGATCGACTTCATGGGCAACCCGCATTCGTCGTCGGTCGACAGCCTGGAAACGGCCGTCCTCGAGGGCAAGCTGGTGCGCGTGCTGAGCTGGTACGATAACGAATGGGGCTTCTCCAACCGCATGGTCGATACGGCCGGCGTGATGGCGGGCCTGCTCTAAGCAGATGGTGGAAGGGCGTCTCATCGGCATCGCGCGGCACGATCGGCCGCGTGGTGAGATGGAGACGCTCGACCATGCCGAGGTGACGACCGCGCTCGGCGTCGTCGGCGATTTTCGCGGCGCCGCCAAGCCCGGCAGCAAGCGCAAGCGGCAGGTGACCGTGATGGCGGCGGCCGATTGGCTGGCGGCGGTTCGGGAACTCGGCGTGCCACTGGAATGGCAGGTGCGCCGGGTCAATCTGCTGGTGGAGGGGCTGGCCCTTCCGCGCGTGACCGGCACCCTGTTGCGCTTCGCGGGCGGCGTGGTGCTGGAAGTCACCGGCGAATGCGATCCGTGCAGCCGGATGGACACGATCGCCCCCGGCCTGAAAGCGGTGCTGACGCCGGACTGGCGCGGCGGAATAACGACGCGGGTGATCGCCGACGGGCCGATCGCCTTGGGCGACCGAGTGGAGATCGAATGGCATGACCAGCTTCAAGACGCTTGACGATATCGGCGACGTGACGGGCAGGAAGGTGCTTGTCCGCGAGGATCTGAACGTGCCGATGGACGGCGCCACCGTCACCGACGACACCCGCCTGCGCGCCGCCGCGCCGACGATCGCCGAACTGTCCGACAAGGGCGCGATCGTCCTCGTCCTCGCTCACTTCGGCCGGCCCAAGGGCGAGCGCAAGCCCGACATGAGCCTCGCCATGGTCACCCGGCCGCTGGAGGCGGTGCTGGGCCGCGAGGTGCGCTTCATCGACGATTGCGTCGGCGAGGATGCCGCCGCCGCCATCGCCACGCTCAAGCCGGGCGATATCGCGCTCCTCGAAAACACCCGCTTCCACAAGGGCGAGGAGAAGAACGATCCCGCGCTGGCCGACGAGATGGCGAAGCTCGGCGATCTCTACGTCAACGACGCTTTCTCCGCCGCGCACCGCGCCCATGTCTCGACCGAGGGCCTCGCCCACCGCCTGCCGGCCTATGCAGGCCGATCGATGCAGGCCGAGCTGGAGGCGCTGGAAAAGGCGCTCGGCAAGCCCGAGCATCCGGTGATGGCGGTGGTCGGTGGCGCCAAGGTCTCGACCAAGCTGGACGTCCTCAAGCAGATGGTCACCAAGGTCGATCATCTGGTGATCGGCGGGGGCATGGCCAACACCTTCCTCGCCGCGCGCGGCGTGGATGTGGGCAAGTCGCTGTGCGAGCACGACCTGAAGGACACCGCGCTCGAAATCCTCGACGCGGCGGACAAGGCCGACTGCATCGTCCACCTGCCTTACGATGTGGTGGTCTCGAAGGAATTCCGCGCCAACCCGCCGGTCCGCACGATCAACGTGCACGAGGTCGCGGCCGACGAAATGATCCTCGATTGCGGCCCCGCCGCCAGCGAGCAGATCGCCGACGCGCTCAAGACCTGTCGGACGCTCGTCTGGAACGGCCCGCTCGGCGCGTTCGAGATGGCGCCGTTCGATACCGCCACGATGGCGCTGGCGCGCACCACGGCGGCGCTGACCAAGACGGGCAGCCTCGTCTCGGTCGCGGGTGGCGGCGATACGGTGGCGGCGGTGAACGTCGCGGGCGTGGCGGACGACCTCACCTTCGTCTCCACCGCCGGCGGCGCCTTCCTGGAATGGATGGAAGGCCGCGAGCTTCCCGGCGTGGCAGCCCTCACGGCTTGATTACGATCCGCGCCATCGATCACATCGTCCTCCGGGTGACCAACCTGGAGGTGATGGCGCGTTTCTACATCGATGTGCTGGGCGCCCGCTTCGAAAAGCATCAGGAGGCGTTCGGCCTCTACCAGCTTCGGGTCGGCGAGGCGCTGATCGATCTCGTGCCCGTAGACGGCCCGGCCGGCCGCAAGGGTGGCGCCGCGCCCGGCGCCGAGGGCCGCAACCTCGACCATGTCTGCTTCCGCGTCCTGCCATGGGACGGCCCGGCGATCGTCGAGGAACTGCGCGGCCACGGCATCGAGACGCAGATCGGGATGCGCTATGGCGCGGAGGGCAACGGCCCTTCGCTCTATCTCGACGATCCCGAAGGCAATACGATCGAACTCAAGGGGCCGCCCTGGGCGGGCATCCCCGCGACCCACTGAACATCAAACGGATAAACAGGGAGCCAGATGATGAGCGACGCGACGATGTTGGAGAAGGTTGGCAGCGGCAAGGGCTTCATCGCCGCGCTCGACCAGTCGGGCGGTTCCACGCCCAAGGCGCTCAAGGGCTATGGCGTCGAGGATAGCGCCTGGTCGGACGAGGCGGGCATGTACGGCCTGATCCACGACATGCGCAGCCGTATCATCACCTCGCCGTCCTTCACGGGCGAGAAGGTGCTGGGCGCGATCCTGTTCGAGCGCACGATGGACGGGCAGGTCGATGGCAAGCCGACCCCGCAGGCGCTGATCGACAAGGGCGTGGTGCCCTTCATCAAGATCGACAAGGGCCTCGAGGACGAGGCCAATGGCGTGCAGATGATGAAGCCGATGCCGGAGCTGGACGCGCTGCTCGCCAAGTCGAAGGCGCTGGGCGTGTTCGGCACCAAGGAGCGCTCGGTCATCAACCTCGCCAACCGCGAGGGCATCGCCGCGATCGTCAAGCAGCAGATCGAGATCGGCCTCCAGGTTCTCGCCGGCGGCCTCGTGCCGATGCTGGAGCCGGAAGTGAACATCAAGAGCGCCGAGCGCGCCGAGATCGACCAGATCCTGCTGGAAGAGCTGCTCAAGGGCCTCGATGCGATGCCCGGCACCGAGAAGGTGATGCTCAAGCTCTCGATCCCCGAGACGTCGGGCCTCTACACCCCGTTGGTCGAGCATCCCCGCGTGTTGCGCGTCGTGGCACTTTCGGGCGGCTATGCCCGCCCTGAAGCCTGCGTGGAGCTGGCCAAGAACCCCGGCATGATCGCCAGCTTCAGCCGCGCGCTGCTGGAAGACCTGCGCTTCCAGATGACCGACGAGGAATTCGACGCCTCGCTGGGCGAGGCGATCGACGCCATCTACGACGCTTCGGTCAACAAGACGGCCTGAGCGACATGACCCCCGATCGCCGCGGCTTCCTCGCCGGAACGCTGGCCGCCGCGGCGATCGGGGCATCTTCTTCGGGCGCGGCGGCGGCGGCCACTCACACCGCCGCTACGCCGATGCACGGCCTGATCGGCCGGATGACCGCCAAGCCGGGCACCCGCGACCAGCTGATCGCGATTCTGCTGGAAGGCACCGGCGCGATGCCGGGATGCCTGAGCTACATCGTCGCGAAAGACCCGGCCGATGCCGACGCGATCTGGATCACCGAAGTGTGGGACAGCAAGGCGAGCCACGCCGCGTCGCTGTCGCTGCCGGCGGTGAAGGCGGCGATCGCCAAGGGCCGGCCCCTGATCGCGGGATTCGACAAGGGGCAGGAGACGGTGCCGGTGGGCGGGCACGGGTTGGTGCGCTGATCGCGGCTGACAGTGGCGCCGCCAAATTCACCGCACGCACCCCACGTCCGGTCGCGAAACATTCTCCTCTCATGGGCTTGCGCGCCGCGTGGCTGTGCTAAGCTGCTGATCGTCCATGAGTGAAGCGTCCGAATCCCCGCCCCCCCAGTCCCGTCCGCCCGCACCCGTCCCCGGCTTCAACTGGGGCAATGCGGCCGAGATCGTCGTCGCCATGCTGTTCGTCGCGGCCGTGCTGGCCGTCGGCGTGCGCTTCGCCGGGAGCGAGCCCGAGCGGGTCGCGATCGGCCGGGCCGGGCCGGCGCCCGCCGTCACTGCGCCGCGTTTGCCGGCGGTCGCCGCCGCCGCCGTGCCCGCGCCGCAGCAGGTGACGCCGGGCGCGCCGCTGCCGCCCAATCCCTCCACGATCGACATCGCCTTCCTCGACGGGCGCATCCGCCAGCTCATGAACCGCAAGGACATGGTCGGGCTGGGCGTGGTCGTCGTCGAGGACGGCGCGGTGCGCTACCTCAAGGGCTTCGGGTCGACCGGCGGTGAGGGCGAGCCCGGCAGCGGCGCCGTGACGCCCAACACCGTGTTCCGCTGGGCGTCGGTCTCCAAGGGCGTCGCCGCGACGATGGTCGCCAAGCTGGCGGAGGAGGGCAAGCTCAGCCTGTCCGATCCTGTCTCGCGCTGGTCCTCGTCGCTGAAGCTGCCCGGCGACGACCAGAATGTCGCCACCGTCACCCAATTGCTCTCCCAGCGCCTCGGCATCGTGAAGAATGCCTATGACGACAAATTGGAGGACAATGAGGATCCGCGCGCCATCCGCACGATGCTGGGCGGGCTCGATCGCTTCTGCCGCCCCGGCCAGTGCTGGACGTACCAGAATGTCGCCTACGATGCCGCGAGCGAGGTGGTGCAAAAGGCGACCGGCGTGGATTATGGCGATGCCGTCCGCCAGTCGCTGTTCCTGCCGCTCGGCATGAAAAGCGCCAGCACCACGCGCGAGGGGCTGGTGAGCGCCCGAAGCTGGGCGCGCCCGCACATCGGCCAGCGCACGCTGGAGGTGAAGGAAGCCTATTATCGCGTGCCGGCGGCCGGCGGGGTCAATTCCTCGATCGCCGATCTCGGCCGCTGGATGCAGGCGCAGATGGGCATGCGCAACGACGTCCTCGACGAGCAACTGTTGTGGACCATCCACCTGCCGCGCATCGAAACCGCCCGCCGCAGCCGCGCGCAGGCCGATGTCGCGATGGAGGACGGCCGCTATGCGCTCGGCTGGCGCAACCACGTCTATCGCGGCCACCGGCTGGTCGGCCATCGCGGCGCGGTAAGCGGCTATCGCTCGCTCATCCTGTTCGATCCGGCGCTACGCACCGGCATCGCGATGCTGTGGAACTCGCAGAGCCCCAAGCCCCCCGGCCTGCCCCTCGAGCTGTTCGACATGGTCTACAAGCTGCCGCGCCACGACTGGATGGACCTGGCGGGGTAGGTGCGACGGTGTGTCACGCCCGGCGGCGTGGCGGAAACCCGTTACTGACGATCGCGTTCTTCCCCGAAACGGAGAGGAACCCGGCCATGATCCACCATGTTTCGGTCGGTACGAACGACATCGCCAAGGGCCGCGCCTTTTACGACGCGGTGCTACCGATCCTCGGTATGGCATTGATGAAGGCGGACGATACGGCGGGCCATTATGGCAGCGGGCACCTCGTTATCAGCGTGCAGAGGCCGATCGATGGCGCGCCCGCGACGGTGGGTAACGGCAGCCACATCGCCTTCGATGCCGAGGATCGCGCGATGGTCGATGCTTTCTATGCCGCCGCGATGGCCAACGGCGGCAGCAGCGACGGCGCCCCCGGCATTCGCGCGGAGTATGACGACCATTACTACGGCGCCTTCGTCCGCGATCCCGATGGCAACAAGATCGAGGCGCTCACCTTCGCCTCGAAGTGAGGCGCGCTCAGGCCGCCGTTTCGGTCACGCTGGGGTCGCTCATCCTGAGGCGGGCGAATTCCGCCACCTGCCGGCCGACCAGATCGAGCTGGTTGGCGGCACCCGGATCGCTGCACGCGCCATCCTTGAAGATGCCGCCCGAACTGTTGATCGCGGCGCCCAGCGGGGTCGGGAAGCCGCGCAGCGCGTGGACGATCGAGCGCATCGTGGCGAGCGTCGATCCGGTCGCCTGCCAGCCGTAGGCGGTGACGATCAGGCCCACGGGGATGCCGTCGAGATAGACCCGCGCGTCCTTGGCGGTATCCTCGATATAGTCGAGCGCGTTCTTGACCAGGCCGGAGATCGAGCCGTGATAGCCGGGGCTGGCGATGATGACGCCGTCGGCGCGGCGGATCGCCTCGACCAGATCCCTGCCCTCGGCCGAGGCGCGCTGCTCGGGCGTGAGGTAGTGGGGGAGGGCGGTGAGGTGCGCCGCGCCGAAGGCCCGCGTCTCCGCGCCCTGTCGCTCGGCCGAGGCCAGCGCGAGCATCAGCGCGGTCTCGGTGGAGGAGCCGGCCATGGTGGTGCCGCCGATGCCGACGATGAAGGGGGTGCTGGTCACGCGCTTCTGTCTGCCACGCCGGCCGCGCCACGGCAACTTGCGGATGCCCCGGCGCTGGGCGACAAGGGCCAATGACGCGCACCATCAAGCCGGGTCTCCCCAGCCGGCAGCAGATCCTCGATTTCATCGCGAAGAGCGATACGCCGGCGGGCAAACGCGAGCTGGCCAAGGCTTTCGGCCTGCACGGCGCCGACAAGATCGCGCTGAAGGCGTTGCTGAAGGACATGGCCGACGAGGGGCTGATCGATTCGGCGCCCGGCCGCGCCTTCCACAAGATGGGCGGGGTGCCCAAGGTCACGGTGCTGCGGATCGTCGACATCGATGGCGCCACCGCCTTTGCCACGCCCGAGAATTGGCAGGCCGAAAGCCCCCCGCCGAAGTTGCGCGTGATCGAGCGCGGCAAGCGCCAGTCGGCGCTCGCCATCGGCGACCGTATCCTGGCGCGTACCGAGGAAGCGGGGCAGGGCTATGTCGCCCATCCGATGAAGAAGCTGGCGCGCGGCGAGGAGCTGGTGCTGGGCGTCCTCCACCGCGAGGGCGACCGGCTGTGGCTCAAGCCCGTCGACAAGCGCGAGCGGCGCGAGCTGATGGTGTCCGACGCGGGCAAGGCCGAGGTCGGCGACCTGGTGCTGGCGGAAAAGGCCGGCCGCCCGCCGCGCATCACCGCGCGGGTCACCGAACGGCTGGGCGATCCCTTCCAGCCGCGCAGCTTCAGCCTGATCGCGATCCACAAATTCGGCATTCCCGATCATTTCAGCGAGGGCACGCTGGAGGAGGCGGAGGCGGTCGCGAAGCTCAGGCTGGGCGACAGGCGCGAGGATCTGCGCCACCTGCCGATCGTCGCGATCGATCCGGTCGACGCGCGCGACCATGACGATGCGGTATGGGCCGCGCCCGACGACGACCCCGCCAACCCCGGTGGCTTCAAGGCGGTGGTCGCCATCGCCGACGTCAGCTTCTACGTCCGCCCCGGCTCCGCGCTGGATCGCGAGGCGCGGCGGCGCGGCAACAGCGTCTATTTCCCCGATCGGGTCGTGCCGATGCTGCCCGAAATCCTTTCGGCCGACGTCTGCTCGCTCAAGGAGGAGGTCGATCGCGCCGCGCTTGTCTGCCACCTGACGATCGGGGCGGACGGCAATCTCAAGGCCTGGTCCTTCACCCGCGCGGTCGTGCGGCTGGCGGCCAATATCGCCTATGAGGACGCGCAGGCCGCGATCGACGGCACCATGCCCCATCCGCTGACCGAAACCGCCCTGCGCCCGCTCTGGGCCTGCTGGACGGCGCTGAAGGCGGCGCGCGACCGGCGCGAGCCGCTCGATCTCGATCTGCCCGAGCGACGGGTGGTGCTGGACGAGAAGGGGCGGATCATGTCGGTCGCGGCGCGCGAGCGGCTCGATGCCCACCGGCTGATCGAGGATTATATGATCGCCGCCAACGTGGCTGCGGCCAAGGCGCTGGAGGCCAAGAAGGCGCCGGTGATGTACCGCGTCCACGAGGTGCCGAGCCGCGAGAAACTGGTCGCGCTGAAGGAGTATCTCGACACGTTCGGCATCAGCTTCGCGCTGGGGCAGGTCATCAAGCCGGCGGTGTTCAACGCCATCATCGGCAAGCTCGGCGAGAGCGACGACCGCCAGCTCATCATGGAACAGGTGCTGCGATCGCAGACCCAGGCCTATTACGGCCCGGCCAACATGGGCCATTTCGGCCTCGCGCTGGGCAGCTACGCCCATTTCACCAGCCCGATCCGCCGCTATGCCGATCTGCTGGTGCATCGATCGCTGGTGGGCGCCTACGGGCTGGAACAGGGCAAGCCCTCGGTCGCCGCCGCGCAGCCCAAGACCACGCTGAGCGAGGAGGATGCCGGCGCGATGGACCGGATCGGCCAGACGATCTCGGCCGCCGAGCGCCGCGCGATGGAGGCCGAGCGCGAGACGATCGACCGCTACGTCGCCGCCTTCCTCTCGACCCGCGTGGGCGAGGTGATGACGACGCGGATCACCGGCGTGCGCGAGTTCGGCTTCTTCGCCACGGTGGAGGGGCTGGGCGGCGACGGCCTCGTGCCGGTCTCGACCCTGGGCATCGAACGCTTCCGCTACGACGAGGCCGCCCGCGCGCTGGAGGGCGAGCAGACCGGCGACCGCTATGCCACCGGGCAGACGCTGGAGCTCCGGCTGGTGGAGGCCAACCCGATCAGCGGCGCGCTGCGCTTCGAGCTGCCGGAGGGCGCGAACCACATGCCGATGCGGCGCGGCGGCAAGGATCGCCGGCCGGTCGGGCGGCGGGGGCGGCCACCGGGGATACGGCACAAGGGTGGGAAGCGATGATCCTTCCGCTCCGGGTCGGTCGGGGCTAAGGCGCCGCGCATGACCGAAGATCTTGACGACGACGCCCTCACCCTGGACCCCGGCTTCGCCGACCGTTTCGAGCGCGATCCGCGCCGGCCGGCGTGCCAGCTGTATCTGATCTCGCCGCCGGCGATCGACGCGGGGTTCGCCGATCGGCTCGCCGCCGCCCTCGATGCCGGGCCGGTCGCGGCGTTTCAGTTGCGCCTCAAGGGGATCGACGACCACGCCATCGCCCGCCTCGCCGAGCCGGTGCAGCGGCTGTGCGCCGACCATGAGGTGGCGTTCATCATCAACGACAGCATGGGCCTCGCCAAGCGGCTGGGTGCGGACGGCGTCCACCTCGGCCAGGACGATGGCGACCCGCGCGACGCCCGCGCGCTGCTGGGGCCGACCGCGCAGATCGGCGTGACCTGTCACGACAGCCGCCACCTCGCGATGGAAGCGGGCGAGGCGGGGGCCGACTATGTCGCGTTCGGCGCTTTCTACCCGACGGCCACCAAGGACGCGCGCCACCGCGCCGAACCTTCGATCCTGGGCTGGTGGACCACCCTGTTCGAGCCGCCCTGCGTCGCGATCGGCGGCATCACCCCCGACAATGCCGCGCCGCTGGTGGCCGCTGGTGCCGACTTCCTCGCGGTATCCGGGGCGGTGTGGAATGGGCCGGGGGGCGAGGCGGCGGTGGTGAAGCGGTTCGCGGCACTGCTGGGCGGCTGATCCGAATCGCGCAGTGATGATGGACGAGATGCGGGAGCGGAGGGCTCATTCGCCCAGCACGGTATTCCGCAGATAATCGGCATAGTCGCTGTTGCCGAGTGCGGCGGCTAGTCGCTCCAGATCGGCCGCGTCGATGAAGCCCTGGCGGAACGCGATTTCCTCGGGACAGGCGATCTTGAAGCCCTGTCGCGTTTCCAGCGTCCGCACCAGTTCGGCGGCGTCGAGCAGGCTGTCGGGCGTGCCCGCGTCGAGCCAGGTAAATCCGCGCCCCATCACCTCGACCGACAGATCGCCGCGCGCGAGATAGGCGGCGTTAATGTCGGTAATCTCCAGTTCGCCGCGTGCCGACGGGCGGAGATCGGCGGCTATATCGACGACCCGCCCGTCGTAGAAATAGAGGCCGGTCACCGCCCAGTTGGAGGTGGGCCGGGCGGGTTTCTCGACGATCGAAAGCGGGCGCATCTGCCGGTCGAACTCGACCACGCCATATCGTTCGGGATCCTTGACGTGATAGGCGAAGACCGTGGCGCCCTGGCGGCGGTTGGTCGCCGACCTGAACAGATCGGTGATGCCGTGCCCGTAGAAGAGATTGTCGCCGAGGATCAGCGCCGATGGCTGGCGGTCGACGAAGCGCGCGCCGATCGTATAGGCTTGTGCCAGTCCGTCGGGTGAGGGCTGTTCGGCATAATCGATCGAAATGCCCCATTGCGCGCCATCGCCGAGCAGGGTGCGGAAGGCGGGAATGTCGCGCGGGGTGGAGATGAGCAGCACGTCGCGGATGCCGGCCAGCATCAGCGTCGAGAGCGGATAATAGATCATCGGCTTGTCGTAGATCGGCAGCAGCTGCTTGGTGATGACCTGCGTCATCGGGCGCAGGCGCATGCCGGCGCCGCCGGCGAGGATGATGCCCTTCAAGGTCGATAGCCTCCCAGAGGGCGGTATGGCGCGATCATGCGGACAGGACGCCCCGGCGTTCGGTTGCGTCCCCCCGGTCGACGAGCGGCGCCCACCAATGCGGATGGGCAAGATACCAGGCGACCGTGCGCGAGATGCCGCCGGCGAACGTCTCCCGCGGTGCCCAGCCGAGTTCGGCGCGGATCCGGCTGGCGTCGATCGCGTAGCGGCGGTCGTGGCCCGGCCTGTCGGCGACGTGGCGGATCTGCGCGGCATAGCTGAAGTCGTGGCCAAGAGGTTGCTGCTCGTCGAGCGCGGCGCAGATCGTCTGGACCACGTCGATATTGAACCGCTCGGCACCGCCGCCGACATTGTAGGTCTCACCCGGCACGCCCGCCTCGAACACCCGGCGCAGCGCGCGGGCATGATCCTCGACATGCAGCCAATCGCGCACCTGCCGGCCATCGCCATAGACCGGCAGCGTATCCCCGCCGATGGCGCGCAGGATGGTGAGCGGGATCAGTTTCTCGGGGAATTGGCGAGGGCCGTAATTGTTCGAGCAATTGGTGAGCAGCACCGGCAGGCCGTAGGTATGGCCCCAGGCGCGGACGAGATGGTCGGCGCCCGCCTTGGTGGCGGAATAAGGCGAGCGCGGATCGTAGGCGCTGTCCTCGGTGAAGGCGCCACTGTCGCCGAGCGAACCAAAAACCTCGTCGGTGGAGATGTGGTGGAAGCGGAAGGCGGCACGGCGTGGCGCGTCGAGGCCCTGCCAATAGGCCAGCGCCTGTTCCAGCATCGTGAAGGTGCCGATCAGGTTGGTCTGGACGAAGGCGGCCGGGCCGTCGATCGAACGATCGACATGGCTCTCGGCGGCGAGGTGGGCGATCACGTCGGGCTGGAAACCGGCGATGGCGCCCGCCACCGCCCGGGCATCGCACACGTCGCCCCGGACGAAGCGATAGCGCGGATGCGCCGCGACCGGCGCGAGCGAGGCCGCGACGCCGGCGTAGGTCAGCGCGTCGAAGTTGAGGATGTGGTGATCGCTCTCGTCGATCAGGTGGAGGATCAGCGCCGATCCGATGAATCCCGCGCCTCCTGTCACCATGATCTTCAAGATTGCCGGCTCCGCCACGGATGGTTCGAATGGCAGGGTTAGGGCGCGGCCGGGCGGGGCGCAATGTCGGCGCAGCCGGGCACGGTGTGGGAAACAAAAGAAAAGGCCGCCCGGAGCGATCCGGGCGGCCTCGTCATGTCGGTGATCGGGGAGATCAGGCCTCTTCGGGCTCGTCCACGACGATCTCGCCGGGCTCGGCGTTGGGATCATAGTCCTCGGTGAAGCCGGCGGCGTCACGCTCGAACATGGAAGCCATCACGTCGACGCCCTGCGCCTGCATCTCGGCCTCTTCCGGCGAGCGTGCGACGTTGACCTTGATGGTCACCGACACTTCGGCGTGGAGGGCGATCTTCACTTCGTGCAGGCCGATCGCCTTGATCGGGCGATCGAGCACGATCTGGCTGCGGAGCACCTTGACGCCATCGGCGGCAAGCAGCTCGGCCAGGTCACGCGCGGCGACCGAACCATAAAGCTGGCCGGTGTTCGACGCCTGACGGATGAGCGTCAGGGTCTTGCCGTCGATATCCTTCGAATCGGCAACGGCGGTCTCGCGACGCTTGGCGTTGTCGGCTTCGATCTGCGCGCGGTTGGCCTCGAACACCTTCTTGTTCGCGGCGTTGGCGCGCAGCGCCTTGTTGCGGGGGAGGAGGAAATTGCGCGCGAAGCCGTTCTTCACGGTGACGACGTCACCGATCTGGCCCAGCTTCTCGACGCGCTCGAGCAGGATCACGTCCATCGGGTGCGCTCCTTACTTAACGAGGTAGGGCAGCAGGCCCAGGTGACGAGCGCGCTTGATCGCCTGGGCGAGTTCGCGCTGCTTCTTGGCCGAAACCGCGGTGATGCGGCTCGGAACGATCTTGCCACGCTCGGACACGAAGCCCTGCAACAGCCGGACGTCCTTATAGTCGATCCGGGGGGCATCCTTCGCGGAGAAGGGGCAGCTCTTGCGGCGGCGGAAAAAGGGGCGTGCCATGGTTCTTTCTCCTTAGCCCTGGCGCTCTTCGTCGCGATCGCGACGGGGACGATCCTCACGCGGACCACGGTCCTCGCGGGGGCCACGATCACCACGGTCGCCGCGCTCGCCGCGGCGGCCGTCACGCTCGTTGCGGCGCATCATGGCCGAGGGGCCCTGCTCCAGCGCATCGACGCGAACGGTCATGTAGCGGATCACGTCTTCGTTGATCGCGGTCTGGCGCTCCAGCTCGGCGACGACGCCGGTGGGCGCGTCGATCTCGAGCATGACGTAATGCGCCTTGCGGTTCTTCGCGATCCGATAGGCGAGGCCGCGCAGGCCCCAGGTCTCGGTCTTGACGACCTTGCCGTTGTTGTCGGTCACGATCTTGGTAGCGGCTTCCGCCAGCGCGTCGACCTGGGCCTGGGCCAGATCCTGACGTGCGAGAAACACATGCTCGTAGAGAGCCATGCGCAAACGTCCTTCATGTTGGCCGATCGCTGGTGCCGCGCCAATCGCGGAACCCCTCCGGCTATCGTCTCGATAAATGCAGGCCGGGGCGGAAAGCGTGAGCCTCCACCCGAGCGGGGCGGCCAATGGCCTATCCGGAAGGGAAAAGCAAGGGGGCGACGTGCTCCTGCGCAGGCAGGAGCCCAGGGCCGCACGCGATTCCCTTTGTAACCCTGGGCTCCTGCCTGCGCAGGAGCACGGAGCATCGGGGGAAGGGCGGTGCGCAAGATGGACGCATCTTCCGCTGTCCTACAGGCATGGCTTTGCGTTAGGGACGGCAGAATGATCGTCCTTGATCGTGCCGATGCCGCCGTGCTGGCCGCCATAGCCGTGTTCTGGATCGCGATGGCGGCGTGGGCCACGGTGGCGGGGATGCGCCGTGCGAGCCAGGGCCGCGCGGTCGGCGACGAGACCTCGCGCCTGGCCTCGCTGATCGCGACCGCGCCGGCGATGCCGCTGGTGGTGGATGGCGAGGGGCGGGTGGAGCAGGGGACGCGCCTTGGCCGCTGGCTGGGCCTGCCCGAACCGCCGACGACCCTGACCGATCTGGCCGACGAGGGCTTCGGCCTGCCCGAGAAGGATGTCGAGGCGCTGAGCCGCGACGTCGCCGCGACCCGGCGTTCGGCGCGGGGCTTCAGCCGGGCGATCACCATGGCGGGGTCGGGCCGCGTGCTGCTGGTGAAGGGGCAGCCCGATACCGTCACCGGCCGGGTGATCCTGTGGTTCATCGACATGACCGACAGCGAGCGCGAGATCGAGCGGCTCGGCGTCGAGGTGCTGCGGCTGCGCGGCATGATCGAGGCGCTCTCGACGCTGATCGAGGCGGCGCCCTTCCCGATGTGGCATCGCGGGGCGGACCTGCGGCTCAACCTCGTCAACGGCGCCTATGTACGGGCGGTGGAAGGACAATCCGCCCAGCAGGTGGTGAAATCGGGGCTGGAATTGCTGGAAGCGGGCAATTCGGGGCGCGCCTTCCAGGTGCCGTCGCTGGGGCGCGAGCCGGGCGCCGTCTCGATCCGCACCGCGCCCGCGATCATCGCCGGCGAGCGGCGCACGATCCGCGTGGTGGACGTGCCGCTCGGCGAGGCGGGCATGGCCGGCTATGCGATCGACGTGGAGGAGCTGGAGGAGGCGCGGGCCGATCTGCGCCGCTTCGTGGTGGCGCAGCGCGACATGCTCGACCGGCTTTCGGCGGCGGTGGCGCAGTTCGGCGGCGATCACAGCCTCGTCTTCTACAACCGCCATTTCATTCGCCTTTTCCCGCTGGAGCCCGAATGGCTGGCGGAAGGCCCGACCTTCGACCGCATCCTGGAGCGGATGCGCGAGGAGCAGCGCGTGCCCGAGGCGCGCGACTTCCCCGGCTGGAAGGCGGAGCGGCGGGCGTGGTTCAACAGCACGACGCCGATGGAGGAAAGCTGGCTGCTGCCGGGCGGCACGCACCTGAGGGTCGTGGCGCAGCCGCTGCCCGATGGCGGGCTCCTCCTCATCATGGAGGACCGGACCGAGCATCTCCAGCTGGCCCGCGCCCGCGACACCTTGCTGCGGGTCCGCACCGCGACGTTCGACAATCTGTTCGAGGCGATCGGCGTGTTCGCCGCCGACGGCCGGCTCCAGCTGTTCAACAGCCGCTTCCGCGACGTCTGGAAACTCTCCGAGGAGCATCTCACCAACCATCCGCGGGTCGATACTCTGGTGCAGGCGATCGCGCCGCAGCTGGCCGATCCGTCGCGCGCCGGGCTGGTGCGCGAACTGGTGCGTGTGGCGACCGTCGAGCGCCAGCAGCGGGTCGGCCGGATCGCGATGAAGGACGGACGGCATTTCGAGTTCGCGGCCGTGCCGCTGCCCGATGGCAACGCGCTCTTCACCCTGCTCGACGTGACCGCCTCGCGCGATATCGAACATGCCCTGCGCGAGCGGAACGACGCGCTGGAGGCGACCGACCGGATGAAATCGGCCTTCGTGGCGAACATGAGCTACGAATTGCGCGTGCCGCTGACGACGATCGCGGGCTTCGCCGAGATGCTGGCGGACGGCTATGCGGGCGATCTGAGCGAGACCGCCCGGCAATATGTCGATGCGATCGTCCATGCGGTCGGGCGATTGAGCCAGTTGATGGGCGACGTGCTCGATCTCACGCAGAGCGAGGTGGGCAGCCTGCCGCTGAGCCGCGCCTCGGTCGACATCTGCGATCTGGCCAAGCAGGCGCTGGATGCGGCCGAGGAAACGGCGCGGGTGGGCAACATCCACCTGAAGCGCGCGATCGACCCCCAATCGCTGTGCGTGATGGGCGATGACATGCGGTTGCGCCAGGCGTTCGACCATCTGCTGCGCAACGCGATCGATTATACGCAAGGCGGCGGCGAGGTGCGCTTCAGCGTCGGCACGTCAGGCGAGCAAGTGCAGGTGATCGTGAGCGACAACGGCCCCGGCCTCTCGCCCGACCAGCATCGATCGATCTTCGAGCCGCGCCAGATCGGTGGCGTCGAGGATGGGCGCGGCATCGGCCTGCCGCTCGTGAAGCAGCTGGTCGAGGCGCATGAGGGCACGCTGACGCTGGAGAGCCAGCCGGGGGTGGGAACGCGCGCGATCATCCGCCTGCCGCTGACCGACACGCCGGCGCGGGTGTCGCTGGGCGCGTGATGCACTTGGCCGATCCCGCCGCGACCGCCGCCGCCGGGGCGGCGCTGGCGCCGCTGCTGCGCGCGGGCGACGTGGTGGCGCTGTATGGCGATCTGGGCGCGGGCAAGACGAGCTTCGCGCGCGGGCTGCTGGCGGCGCTGGGGCTGGCCGACGAGGCGCCGAGCCCGACCTTTCCGATCGTGGTGAGCTATGCCCCGCCCGAGGTGGCGCTGCCGCTGCTGCATGTCGATCTCTACCGGATCGACGATCCCGCAGAGATCGAGGAGCTGGGGCTGGACGATGCGCTGTATGACAGCGCGCTGCTGATCGAATGGCCCGAGCGGCTGGGCGGGCGGCTGTGGCCTGACGCGCTGAGCTTGCGCTTTGCGGCGGAGGGGGCGGGGCGCCGCTTGACTTGGGACGTGCCGCCCGCTTGGGAAGGGCGATGGCCTCCGCCCCGATGATCCCCCCCGCGACCGCCCCGATGTTCCTCGCCATCCACGGCTGGGGCGGGGCGGATATCCTGCCGCTGGCGGGCGACGCCTCGTTCCGCCGCTATTTCCGGGTGGTGCTGGACGGGCGGACGGCGGTGCTGATGGACGCGCCGCCCGCGCATGAGGACAGCCGGCCGTTCCTCGCGGTGGCGGGGCATCTGCTGGCGCGCGGCTTCGCGGCGCCCAAGCTGCTGGCGGTCGATCTCGACGAGGGGCTGATCCTGCTGGAAGATTTCGGCGACGCGCGGGTGCGCGAGGTGATCGAGGCCGAACCGGCGCGCGAGGAGGGCATTTACGAACAGGCGATCGACCTGCTGCTCGGCCTGCACGAGCATGATTGCGGCGAACTGCCGGCCTATGATCGGGCGGTGCTGCATCGCGAGGTGGGGCTGTTCCCCGAATGGTATGCCCCGGCGCTGGGGCTGGCGGTGGACAGCCAAGGCTTCATCGATGCGTGGGAGGCGGTGTTCGCCTTGCTCGACGAGGCGCCGCCGGTGACGGTGCTGCGCGATTATCATGCCGAGAATATCATGATCCTGCCCGATGGCAGCCTCGGCCTGCTCGACTTCCAGGACGCGCTGGCGGGGCATCCGGGTTACGATCTGGTATCGGTGTTGCAGGATGCGCGGCGCGACGTGGCGCCCGATCTGGAACTGCGGATGCTCGATCGCTATCGCGCCAAGCGCCCGCTCGATCTGGCAGCCTATGCGGTGCTGGGGGCGCAGCGCAACACCAAGATCCTCGGCATCTTCACCCGGCTGTGGCGGCGTGACGGGAAGGAGCGGTATCTCTCGTTCCAGCCGCGCATGTGGGGGCTGCTGGAGCGCGATCTGGCGCACCCCGCGCTGGCCCCGGTGGCCGACTGGTTCGCCCGCAACGTGCCGGTCGAGGCGCGGGCCGCCGCCTGGGCGCTTCATGCGGATGTTGGGGTCTCCCTCTGATGGCCCGCCTGCGCGATCACCGGCCCGACCCCAATGTCGGGCAGCCGCCGCTGCGGACCGCGATGGTGCTGGCCGCCGGGCTCGGCAAAAGGATGCGGCCGCTGACGGCGACCCGGCCCAAGCCGATGGTGGAGGTGGCAGGCAAGCCGCTGATCGATCATGTGATGGACCGGCTGCGCGCGGCGGGGATCGAGCGCGCGGTGGTCAACGTCCACTATCTGCCCGACGCGCTGGAGGCGCATCTGCGGGCGCAGAAGGGCATCGACATCGTCATTTCGGACGAGCGCGACCTGTTGCTGGAAACCGGCGGCGGGATGGTGAAGGCGCTGCCGCTGATCGAGGATGAGCGCTTCCTGTCGGTCAACAGCGACAATCTGTGGGTGGATGGCCCGATCGACGCGATCCGCCTGCTCGCCTCGCGCTGGGACGATGCGATCATGGACGCGCTGCTGCTGGTGGTGCCGCTGGCGCGCGCCAACAACCATCGCGGCGCGGGCGATTTCCACCTCGATCCGGTCGGCAAGCTCACGCGCCGCAAGGCCAAGGTGGCGCCGTTCGTGTTCACCGGCATCCAGATCGTGTCGCAGCGACTGCTGCGCGATCCGCCGCCGGGGCCATTCTCCACCAACATATTGTGGAACCGGGCGATCGCCGAGGGGCGCTGCTACGGCGTGGTGCATCAGGGGCTGTGGTTCGACGTGGGCACGCCCCCGGCCATCGCCGCGACCGAGGCCGTGCTGGCGCAGGGCTGACGGGGGCGGTGGCGATGTCCCGACCCAGCGTCTTCAGCATCCCGCTCCACCGCTCGTTCGCCGATGCGCTGGCGGCGGGGCTGCTGCGCTGGACGAAGGAGGAACCGCTCGGGCTGGCGCAAACCCTGCTGCTGGTGCCGGGCAATCGCGCGGGGCTGGCCATCCGCGACGCCTTCGTGCGGCGGGCGGAAGGGGGGCTGCTGTTGCCGCGCATCGTGGCGATCGGCGATCCCGAACTGGACGAGAAACTGGGCGCTGCGCTCGACCCCATTGACGATGGAGCACCGATCCCGCCGGCGATCGATCCGCTCGATCGCCGGCTGATCCTCGCCCGATTGCTCACCGAGAGCCGCGTGGGCGACCCGATCGAGACGGTCGAGGCGATGCGGCTGGCGGGCGATCTGGGGCGGGTGATCGATCAGATGCTGATCGAGGGGATCGATCCGGCGGCGCTGGCGGATGTGGTGCCGGCCGATCTGGCGCGGCATTGGGAAAGCTCGCTGGCGGTGCTGCGGCTGGTGCTGGATCGCTGGCCGGAGGAATTGCGCGCGCGCGGGCTGATCGATCTGGCGGATCGGCGGGGGCGGTTGCTGGCGCGGGCCGATGCGCGGTGGCGGAGCGCGCCGCCGGCCGGGCGCGTGGTGGCGGCGGGAATTTCGGGCGGTGGCGCGGCGGTGGCGGCGCTGCTCAGGACGGTGTCGCGGCTGGAGCGCGGCGCGGTGGTGCTGGCGGGCGTCGATCTCGACATGCCGCAGGAGGAATGGGATTCGCTCGGGCCCACCGATGGCCAGCGGGCCGAGGAGACGCATCCGCAATATCATCTGAAACGGCTGCTCGATGCGATGGATGTCGGGCGGGGCGAGGTCGAGGGCTGGCGATACGGCGGCGGGCGCGATGCGCCGGCGGTCAGGACGCGGGCGATCTCCAACGCGCTGGCGCCGGCCGCCTTCACCGCGAAGTGGCAAACCCTGCCGGTGGCTGAGCGGCGGCTGACGGGGGTGAAGAGCGCGGTGTTCGCAACGCCGGCCGAGGAGGCGCAGGCGATCGCGGTGGCGTTGCGCGAGGCGGTCCAGACCGAGGGGCGCACCGCCGCGCTCGTTACACCGGATCGGATGCTGGCGCGGCGGGTGTCGGCGCACCTGCGGCGCTGGGGGATCGAGGCGGACGACAGCGCCGGCCGGGCGCTCTCCTCGACGCCGCCCGCCACCCTTCTGCTGGCGCTGGCCGAGGCGGCGGCGGAGGGCTTCGCGCCGGTCGCGCTGATGACCCTGCTCAAGCATCCCCTGGTCAACGGTGGGGGCGAGCGCCTGCCGTGGCTGGAGAAGGTGCGGCGGCTGGATCGCGCGCTGCGCGGGCCGAGGCCGGCGGCGGGGCTGGGCGCGATCACGGCGCATCTGGAGCAGGGCCGGCGCGAGAAAGCGATCGAGGATTGGGCCGCCATCCGCCCGCTGCTCGAACCGCTCGAAGCGGCCTTCGTCGATGGACCACCGAGCGCGCTGGTCGCGGCGCTGCGCGAGGCGGTGGCGCGGCTGGCGGGTGACGCGGCGTGGGGCCGGCCGGCGGGGCGCGCGACGGCGGCGCTGGTGGCCAGTCTGGAAGAGGCGCTGCCGCTCGGGCCGCGCCATGTGCGGGCGGATGCCTTTCCGGCGGTGCTGAAGCTGCTGCTCGACGAGATTTCGGTGCGGCCGCCGCAGGGCGGTCATCCGCGCATCTCGATCTGGGGGCTGATCGAGGCGCGGTTGCAACAGCCCGACCTCACCATATTGGGCGGGCTGAACGAGGGGGTATGGCCGTCGCGGCCGGCGCCCGATCCGTGGCTGGCGCCCGCGATCCGCGCGGCGCTGGGCCTGCCGGGGATCGAGCGGCGGATCGGCATCCAGGCGCACGATCTGGCGACGGCGCTGGGCGGGCGCGAGGTGCTGGTGACGCGGGCGCGGCGCGACGCCCGCGCGCCGGCGATCGCCTCGCGCTTCTGGCTGCGGATGGAGGCGATGACGAGCGGGCTGACGCTCGCGCCGCAGTTCGCACGGCTCGCCGAGGCGCTGGATCGCCCGAAGGATTTCCGCCCCGCCGGCCGCCCCGCGCCGAGCCCGCCGGTCGAGGATCGCCCGCGCCGGATCGCGGTGACGCGGCTGGATCGGCTGAAGGCGGACCCCTTCGCTTTCTACGCCAGCCAGATGCTGCGCCTGTCCGAATGGGATGCGATCGACGCCGATCCGACGCCGGCGTGGCGCGGCAGCCAGGTCCACAAGGTAATCGAGGAGTGGCTGACCGAGGATGATTGCCGCCCCGACGAATTGCGCGCGCGGGCCGAGCGGATGCTGGCGAACGTCGCGCGCCATCCGGTGCTGCACGCGATGTGGACGCCGCGCCTGCTGGAAGCGATCGAGCGACTGGGCGGGTTCGTGGCGGACAATCGGGGGGCGGGGCGCGTGCCGCTGGTCGCCGAGCGCAAGGGGCGGATCGAGATCGAGGGGGTCACGCTTGAGGGCACCGCCGACCGGATCGACCGGCTGCCGACCGGGGGCCTTGCCATCGTCGATTACAAGACTGGCCAGCCGCCGAGCGGCAAGGCGGTGATCGAGGGCTATTCGATGCAGCTCGGCCTGCTCGGGCTGATCGCCGATCGCGGCGGCTTCGAGGGGATCGAGGGCAAGGCCGGCGAGTTCGAATATTGGTCGCTGGCGGCGGACCGGAAATCGGGTGACCTCGGCTATGTCCAGTCGGCGGTCGGGCTGAAGCGCGACGGATCGGGGATCGAGCCGGGCGACTTCACCGATGTGGCGGCGCGCAACCTGATCGCGGCTGTGCAAACATGGCTGCTGGGCGAGGAGCCCTTCACCGCCAAGCTGCACCCGGATTATTCGCCTTATGAGGATTACGACCAGCTGATGCGGCTCGACGAATGGTATGGGGCACGCGACCTGTGAGCCGCCGCCTCAAGCCGCTGATCGAACTGGAGGGCGCGCAGCGCGACGCCTCCAACCCGAACGATCTCGTCTGGTTGTCGGCCTCGGCCGGCACCGGCAAGACGCACGTCCTGACGGCGCGGGTGCTGCGCCTGCTGCTGCGCGGCACGCGGCCGGAAAGCATCCTGTGCCTCACCTTCACCAAGGCGGGCGCGGCCGAGATGGCCGATCGCGTCCATGCGCGGCTGGCCTATTGGGTGCGGCTCGACGAGAAATTGCTGCGCGCCGATCTCTATGCGTTGGGGGCGCATAACGATGCCGATGCGATCGCCTTCGCCCGCACGCTTTTCGCCCGCGTGCTGGATGCGCCGGGCGGCGGGCTGACGATCCAGACGATCCACGCTTTCTGCCAGACCCTACTGGCGGGCTTTCCGACCGAGGCGGGGCTGGCGCCGGGCTTCAAGCCGCTGGAGGGGCGTGGCGAGGCGGTGCTGGCGCGGCGGACGCTGGCGGATTTGCTGGAGGGCGCGCAGGGCAGCGGCGACCTGGGGCTGATCGCCGACGTGCAGGCGCTCAGCCGGCGGCTGGGCGAGGGGCGGGCGGAGGCCTATCTCGTCCGCAGCGCCCGCCTGCCGCGCGAGATGGCGGCGCTGGGGCCGCGACAGGGGATCGAGGCGCGCGTCCGCACCGCGCTCGACGTGCCGCTGGGCGATGTCGAGGACGCCATCGTCGCGCGGCTGGCCGACGATCGCTTTCCGGTGGAGTGCCTCCGCTGCATGGCCAGGGCCAATGCGAGCTGGGGCACCAAGACCGGGCTGGACCATGCCGACCTGCTCTCGGCCTTCCTCGGCGCCAGCCCCGCCGCCCGCGCCGATCTGCTGGAGGATACGCTTGCGGTCGTGCTGACGGGCAAGGGCGAGCCGCGCAAGGTCTCGGCCAAGCTGGCGGCCTGTGATCCCGATCATGAGGGCAATTGCGCCCGCTTCGCCGAGGCGGGACTGGAAATCCTCGGGCTTCGCAACCGCGCGGCACTGGCGGCGGTGATCGCGGCGGGTCTGCGCGCGGGCCAAGCCTATGCCCACGCCTATGCCGATGCCAAGCGCATCGCCGGGGTGGTCGATTTCGACGATCTCATTCGCGGCGCTGTCGAGCTGCTCGGGCGCGAGGGGATCGGCGAATGGGTCCGCTACAAGCTGGACCGGCGGATCGACCATATCCTCGTCGACGAGGCGCAGGATACCAACGCCGCGCAATGGGCGATCGTGGCGGCGCTGGCGGGGGAGTTCTTCGTCGAGGAGGCCGATCCGATGCGGCCGATGGCGACCCGCACGATCTTCACCGTGGGTGATTTCAAGCAGGCGATCTTCGGCTTTCAGGGCACCGATCCGGTCAATTTCGCCAATGCGCTGCGCCATTTCACGATCGAGGCGGGGCAGAGCGGGCGGGCGGTGAATTTGCTGTCGCTCGATCGCTCGTTCCGCTCGACCCCGCCGGTGCTGGCGCTGGTCGATCGGATCATCGGCGACATGGGGCCGGACGCCTTCGGTATCCCGCTGGTCGAGCCGCATCTGTCGGCGCGGTCGGCACTGCCGGGGATCGTGAGCCTGTGGAAGCCGATCGTGTCGGGCGCGGTCGAGGCGGAGAGCGAGGATGGCGAGGAAGGGTGGATCGACGACGCCACCCGCGAACTGGCCGGCCGCATCGCCATTCAGGTGCGCCAGTGGATCGCCGATCGGATGCCGATGCCGGGCAAGGGCCGCCCGATCCGGCCGGAGGATGTGCTGATCCTCGTCCGCAAGCGCGGCGCGCTCGCCTCGCTGCTGGTGGCGCGGCTCCATGCCGAGAAGGTGCCGGTGGCGGGCGTCGACCGGTTGCGGCTGGATGCGCCGCTGGCGGTGAAGGATCTGGTCGCCTCGATCCGCTTCGCGCTCCAGCCGGAGGATGATCTCAATCTGGCGGCGCTGCTGGTGTCGCCCTTGTTCGGGCTGACGCAGGACGAACTGTACGCCATCGCCTTCCGCCGCCCCGGCAGCCTGTGGGAAGCGGTGCGGGCGCGGGGGGATGCCGCCACGGTCGAGGGGCTGTCGGCACTGCTGGCGCAGGCGGATCTGGTCGAGCCGTATCGCTTCCTCGAAACCATCCTGTCGGGGCCGCTGGACGGGCGGCGCAAGCTGATGGAGCGGCTGGGGCCGGAGGCGCGCGATCCGATCGAGGAATTGCTGAGCGTGGCGCTGGGCTTCGAGGGCGAGGCGACGCCGACCCTGCAACGCTTCCTCGACTGGTTCGATCGCGGCACGGTGGAGGTGGTGCGCGATCCGTCCGCCCCGCTCGATGCGGTGCGGGTGATGACGGTGCATGGGGCGAAAGGGTTGCAGGCGCCGCTGGTGATCCTGGCCGACGCCACCGCCGATCCCGAGAACAGCCGGCCCGACATGATCGACTGGGCGATGGGCGAGGGTGACCCGATCCCCGTGCCGCGCCCGCGCAAGGCCGAGATGGCGGAGCAGCTGGCCGAGGCGGCGGCGGCGGCTTCGGCGCGCGAGCGGCAGGAACATTGGCGGCTGCTGTATGTCGCGATGACGCGGGCGGAGGAGCATCTGGTGATCGCCGGCGCGCTCGGCCCCAAGGCACGCGGCGTGCCGCCGCCCGAAAGCTGGTACGCGCGCGCCGAGGCGGCGCTGGCGGGGCTGGGCGCCGAGGAGGAGGCCGATGCCCTGTGGGGCGGGGCGCGTCACTATCGCGGCGAGGGCCGGGCAGGGGGTGTCGCCCGCCTGCCGCGTGCGGCGCGGGAGGTAGCGCCCATCGTCGAGCCCCTGTGGCTGCGCGAGCCCGCACCGCAGGAATCGCGCCCGCCGCGTCCGCTCGCGCCCTCGTCGATCGGCGTGGACGACGTGACCGATCCGCCGCCCTCCGCCGCGATGATCGCCGCCGCGCGCCGGGGCGAGTTGCTCCACGCCCTGTTCGAGCGGCTGCCGCCGGTCGCGCCCGATCTGCGCCGCGCCGCCGCCGATCGCTGGCTGGCGGGGGCGGGGCGGATCGACGATGCGGACGTGCGCGCCGGGCTGGTCGATGCCGCCTGCGCGGTGATCGCCGATCCGGCCCACGCCCACATCTTCGCGCCCGACGCGCTGGCCGAGGCGCCGATCGCCGCCGTGGTGGGCGGCGAGGTGGTCGCGGGCACGGTCGATCGGCTGGTGGTGACGCCCGATCGCATCACCCTGATCGATTTCAAGACCGGGCGGCGGGTGCCCGAGACGGCGGAGCGCATCCCGGACTACCACCTGCGCCAGATGGCGGCCTATGCGGCGGCGCTGGCGGTGATATTCCCCGGCAGGGCGATAGAGGCGGGGCTCCTCTATACATCGGGGCCGAAATTGTTCACCTTGCCGCCAGAGAGGCTGAAGCAATACTTTCCGCCCAAGGAGCAAATCGATCCGGGTGGCCGTTGAGGGGTTGCGATTGCGAACCTACATGGGCTCGCGATACGATATGAGGATTGGGGCGATGGCGACGAAGAAGATCACCGACAACAGCTTCCACACCGATGTGATTTCGGCCGATGGGCCGGTGCTGGTGGATTTCTGGGCGGAATGGTGCGGCCCGTGCCGCATGATCGGCCCGGCGCTGGAAGAGCTTTCCGACGAACTCGGCGAGAAGGTCACCATCAC
The DNA here is from genome assembly GCF_028607085.1 of Sphingomonas naphthae. Classification (NCBI taxonomy): domain Bacteria; kingdom Pseudomonadati; phylum Pseudomonadota; class Alphaproteobacteria; order Sphingomonadales; family Sphingomonadaceae; genus Sphingomonas; species Sphingomonas naphthae. The sequence continues at coordinate 1,350,884 of NZ_CP117411.1, forward strand.
CAAGATCAACATCGACGAGAATCCGGATGCGCCGGCCAAGTACGGCGTGCGCGGCATCCCGACGATGATCCTGTTCAAGGACGGCCAGCCCGCCGCCACCAAGGTCGGCGCGGCGCCCAAGGGCCAGTTGAAGAGCTGGATTGAGACGTCGATCGGGTGATCGCGCTTTGCTCGTCATTGCGAGGCGCGTAGCGGCGAAGCAATCCAGCGGCGCAGCCGTCGGACTGGATTGCTTCGCTACGTTCGCAATGACGAAGAATTAGTGCCCATTGCCGTTCTGCGCCGCCGGTAACGTCACCGTCACCGTCGTGCCCACGCCCACGATGCTGGCGATCTCCAGCCGGCCGCGATGGCGCTCGACGATATGCTTCACGATCGCCAGCCCCAGGCCGGTGCCGCCCTTGGCGCGGCTGCGGTGCTGGTCGACCCGATAGAAGCGTTCGGTCAGGCGCGGCAGGTGTTGGGCGGGGATGCCGTCGCCCTCGTCGGCGACGCTCAGCATCAGGCCGTTGGCGTTGGGGGCCAGGGTGACCCGCACCGCGCCGTCGCTCCGGCCATATTTCAGCGCGTTGCCGATCAGATTGTAGAGCAGTTGCGAAAGCTGCGCGCTGTCGCCGGTGACGGCGGGAACGGCTTCGTTCACGTCGGTCGAGATACGGTCGCGTGCCTCGCCGGCGGTGCGCAATTCGCCGACGACCTGCGCCAGGATCGCCGACAGATCGACCGGCTCGGCGGGGACGACGTAGCGATCCGCCTCGATCCGCGACAGCGAGAGCAGATCGTCGATCAACTGGCGCATCCGCCTGGCCTCGCCCGCCATGATGCCGAGGAAGCGCTGGCGCAGCGCGCGATCGGCGGCGGTGGAATCGTCCTCCAGCGTCTCGATGAAGCCGATCAGCGTGGCCAGCGGCGTGCGCAGTTCGTGGCTGGCGTTGGCCACGAAATGGGTGCGCATCTTCTCGGCGGCGTGGCTGTAGGATCGATCCTGGAGACGCAGCAGGCGGAAACGCGTGTCGATCGGGCTGATCGCCATTTCCCAGCGACGATCGGGATCGCCCAGGCCCGCCAGTTCGACCGGGCCGGTGCTGTCACCCGTGAGGACGGTGGTGGCGGCGGGATGGCGGATGGCCAGGCGGGTGAGGGCGCCGTCGATCTTGGCGCCGAGCAATTCGCGCGCGGCGGCGTTGCTGGCGAAGATGCGCGCGCCATCGAGGATGAGGGTCGGTTCGTCGAGCGCCTCGATCAGCTTGTGATCGGGGCGGGCGCCCTGCGCGTCGGCGGAAAGGCCGCGATCGGGCAGGCGATAGCGGCGCAGGCCGATGCGCCAGCCGATCCACGCGCCGCCACCGCTGCCCAGAACGAGCGCCAGCCCCCACAGGCCCGCGATCCGCAGGCTGGCGGCCACCGCGATGACCGCGAGCAACAGGATGACGACGGGATGACGCATAAGGCTGGATATCATCCGCGATGGCAAAGAAATGCGACGATCCTGTTACGGCCGATGCGCGGCAGGGGCCAGCCCCGCCGGGTCCGGGGTGGCATCACGTTCTCGCCAAACCGGTACGATGACGAAATGACCGTCGCGGTGCATCGCAGCAACCACGGATGGCGAAAAAGCGCGACTTGTGCCGATCGCCACCCCAATTCGGGGGAGAAGCGGGCGATTTCCTCTCGCCGACACGAGAGAAATCAGCGCCTTAGTCATGTCACCGGAATGAAACTCGACTTGTTCTGCGCCCGCGAAGAGCGTAATCGCCGATACCGATGAAAGACGCTGCATCTTCCTCCGGCGAGCCGCAGCCCGCCGCTCCCGTCGCGGCGCGCCAGGCGGCGCTGTGGGCGGATGCCGCCAGAGTGGGCCGGCTCACGGCCAGCGGCGGGGCGCTGACCGAACCGCGCGAGATCGCGGCGCGATCGGCCCTGAACACCGTTCGGGTCGAGGTGGCGGGCTTGACCGCGCTCTATTCGGCGCTGCTGAGCCCGGCGCTGTACGAGGCGTTCGACAAGGCGGTGGCGCTGATCGCGGCGTCGCGCGGGCGCGTGATCGTGACCGGCATGGGCAAGAGCGGCATCATCGCCCGCAAGATCGCGGCGACGCTCGCCTCGACGGGCACGCCCTCGCTGTTTCTGCATCCGGCCGAGGCCAGCCATGGCGATCTCGGCATGGTGACGACCGACGATCTGATCGTGGCGCTTTCCTGGTCGGGCGAGACGACCGAACTGACCGACATCATCACCTACTGCCACCGCTTCGGCGTGCCGCTGATCGTGATGACCGCCAAGCCGCGCAGCGCCGCCGGCCGCGCCGCCGACATCTGCCTGGCGCTGCCCGCCGCGCAGGAGGCCTGCCCCAACAAGCTGGCGCCGACGACGTCGACGACGGTGCAATTGGTGATGGGCGACGCGCTGGCCGTCGCGCTGGTCGAGGCGCGGGGCTTCTCGGCGTCGGATTTCCACATCTTCCATCCCGGCGGCAAGCTGGGCTCGCAACTGCTCACGGTCGGCGAGATCATGGGCACGGGCGACGAGGTGCCGATCGTCGCCGCCGGCGCGACGATGATGGACGCCACGATCGAGATGAGCCGCAAGCGCTATGGCAGCACGGCGGTGGTGGATGACGAGGGCCGCCTGGTCGGCGCCTTCACCGACGGCGACCTGCGCCGCAGCATCGCGACGGGCAATCTGAGCGACCCGATCGTGCAGCACATGACCCGCGCCCCCAAGTGGATCGCGGCGGACGCGGTGGCATCCGAGGCGCTGCGGGTGATGAACGAGAGCAGCGTGACCCTGCTGTTCGTGTGCGACGGCAACCGGTTGACCGGCGTGATCCATCTTCACGATATCCTGCGCGCCGGGGTGGTCTGATCGTCAGCGTCGGCTGATGCCGGGGCGGGTTGAATGCCGGTCGGCGTGGCGATCTCGGGGATGGCCAAGGTGCGTTTGAAAACGCGCATTCTTGAATTTTTCGTGTCGGCGAAAGCAAGCAAGATGCGTCGGGCGCACGCCGCCCGACCTCGCTCTGAATGACCGGCAACCATCCCGCTTGAATAGTTGCCGGTCAGCCTTCGGTGAACCTTGCTCCGGGTGATCGAAGATCTAGCTGCGGTCGGCCCCCTCGCCAGCCAGGAAATTCTGGTAGGCGCCGGCGATCCCCTCCTCGAAGCTGATGCGCGGGCTCCAGCCCATGGCGCGGAGCTTGTCGGCGCTCATCAGCTTTCGCGGCGTGCCGTCGGGTTTGGACGTGTCCAGTTCGATCCTGCCCGTGAAGCCGACGATACGACAGACCGTCTCCGCCGCCTCGAGGATGGTGACGTCGTCGCCCGAGCCGACGTTGACATGCTCGAAGTCCGAATAATGCTTCATCAGGAACACGCAGGCATCGGCGCAGTCATTGGCATCGAGAAATTCGCGGCGCGGCGTGCCGGTGCCCCAGATGGTGATATGATCGGCCCCCGCCAGCTTCGCCTCGTGCGCCTTGCGGATCAGCGCCGGCAGGACATGGCTGGAGTTGAGATTGTAATTGTCGCCGGGCCCGAAAAGATTGGTGGGCATCGCGCTGATGAAATCGCAGCCATGCTGCTTGCGATAGGCCTGCGCCAGTTTGATGCCGGCGATCTTGGCGACCGCATACCATTCGTTGGTGGGCTCGAGCGGGCCGGTGAGGAGCGAATCCTCCTGGATCGGCTGGGGCGCGAACTTGGGATAGATGCAGCTCGATCCCAGGAACATCAGTTTCTCGACACCCACCTTGTGGGCGGAATCGATGATGTTGGCCTCGATCATGAGGTTTTCATAGAGGAAGGGGGCGGGGAAACTGTTGTTGGCGACGATGCCGCCAACCTTCGATGCCGCGACGAACACGACATCCGGGCGGTTCGCCTCCATCCACTGCTCGACCTCGGCCTGCCGAACCAGATCGGCATCCTGGCGCGATGCGGTGAGGATTTCGCAGCCTTCGCTGGCCAGTCGGCGAACGATCGCCGAACCGACCATGCCACGATCACCGGCAACCCAGACGCGCTTGCCGGCGAGGGAATAGATCACGTCAACCTGCGTCATTACGCCGCTGCTCCTTCGCAACAATCTTCAGGTCGGCCTGCACCATTTCGGCGCACAGCGCGTCCCACTTGGTCTCGTGGGTCCAGCCCAGCTTCTCGCGCGCCTTGGTCGGGTCGCCGATCAGCAGGTCCACCTCGGTTGGGCGGAAATAGCGCGGATCGACCGCCACCAGCACCTTGCCGGTCGCCTTGCACACGCCCTGCTCGTCGACACCCTCGCCACGCCATTCGAGGTCGATCTCGACCTCCTGGAAGGCGCGGGTGACGAAGTCGCGGATGATGGTCGTCTCGCCGGTCGCCAGCACATAATCGTCAGGCTCGTCCTGCTGCATCATCAGCCACATGCCGCGAACATATTCGCGGGCATGGCCCCAGTCGCGCTTGGCGTCGAGATTGCCGAGATACAGGCAATTCTGCATCCCCAGCTTGATCGCGGCGACGGCGCGCGTGATCTTGCGGGTGACGAAGGTCTCGCCGCGCAGCGGGCTTTCGTGATTGAACAGGATGCCGTTGGAGGCGTGGATGCCATAGGCCTCGCGGTAGTTCACCGTGATCCAATAGCCGTACATCTTGGCGGCGGCATAGGGGCTGCGCGGATAGAAGGGCGTCGTCTCGGACTGCGGCACTTCCTGCACAAGACCGTACAGCTCCGAGGTGGACGCCTGATAGAAGCGGGTCTTCTTCTCGAGGCCGAGGATGCGGATCGCCTCCAGGATGCGCAGCGTGCCGATGCCGTCGGCGTTGGCGGTATATTCGGGCGTCTCGAACGAGACCTGCACATGGCTCTGCGCGGCGAGGTTGTAGATCTCGTCGGGCTGGGTCTGCTGGATGATGCGGATCAGATTGGTGGAATCGACCAGATCGCCATAGTGAAGGAAGAACCGCGCATCCTTTTCGTGCGGATCCTGATAGAGGTTCTCGATCCGGCCGGTGTTGAATGACGAAGAACGCCGCTTAACACCGTGAACGATATAGCCTTTTTCGAGCAGCAGTTCCGCCAGATACGCGCCGTCCTGACCCGTCACGCCCGTGATGAGCGCGACCTTACCGTTCACACTGCCAACCATGCGACGCTGCCCCCAAATGCGTAACCGCAGCTCTTGGCATAACCACAACAACTTCGTCGCGCTACTGGCAAGTTGGCGCGAAACTACCGATTTTATGTGTCGTCGGACAGGGCAGAGGGTGACCGCCCACGCGCCGTTGTGGGGCGCTACAAGCGATCCCGCGCGAGTGTCCGCTGCTCGTCAAGAATGTCGAGAAGCGTCTCCTCGACCGAATGGTCGGGGTTCCAGCCTGATACGGCCCGGAACCGGGAGGCATCGACGCATGCGGCGGAAATCTCCGCCTCGCGAAACAGTTGCTTGTCCACTTCGACCGAAGTCGGCACCGAGGCGAGCTTTTGCAGGCCACCCAGCATCGACGCCAGCGAGCGCGGCGTTCCGGACGCGACGTTGAACGTCTCCCGCCGGGCCAGATCGCCCGAAATCGTCGCCAGCCGGCAATAGGCCGTCACGACATCGCGCACGTCCATGAAATCCCGCTCGGCGATGAGATTGCCGACGCGGATCGTGGCGGCGCTTCCGGTCGCTTCGGCGGCGGCGATCTGTGCGGCGAAGGAGGGCAGGGCGAAGCGCCGATCCTGGCCCGGCCCGATGTGGTTGGTCGGCCGCACCACGATCAACTGTGCATCATCCGACAGGGCGGACGACAGCAACTGTTCCGCGCACAGCTTGGATTTGCCATAGGTCGATCGCGGTTCGGGCGCGCTGCTTTCGGACACCGCACCGTTCAGAAAAGCCGATCCATAAACTTCCGCGCTGCTGGCGAAGATCAGCGTGGCCGCAGGGGCGTGCTCGTTGATGGACAATGCCAGTTCGAGCGATCCGACGGTATTGATCTGCCATGCGCGGCGTTCGGCCGAGGCAGCCGTCGCCACCGAAGCCTCCCCGGCCAGGTGGAAGACGAGCGACGGTTTCACATGGGCCACGGCCGCATCGATCGATCGGGCATCCGACAGATCGAGGCTGACCCGCTCGATGCCGCACCCATCCCCGGCCGGCGGCGTGCGATCCGCGCACACCAGCCGCGCGCCGGGCGCCATCTGGCGCAATTGCGCAGCCAGATAACGCCCGACGAACCCCGACGCGCCGATCAGCAGGATCGTCGCGAAGACCCTGTCTTCGGCATGCGTGGACATGCGGAGTTCCGGTCAGGCCCTGACGCGGGCCGTTGCGGCCTTCACGGCGAGGCGATCGAGATCGGCGTCCAGCATTTCGCAGATCATGTCCTCGAGCGTGGTCTCCGCTTCCCAGCCGAGGATGCGGTTGGCCTTGCTGGGATCGCCCAGCAGAATGTCGACTTCGGCAGGACGGAACAGGGCGGGGTCGATCACCAGGAACTCCTCCATGTCCAGATCGACATGCTGGAATGCGATCCGGCACATGTCGCGCACACTGGTCGTGCGACCGGTGGCCACGACATAATCGTCGCCCTTCTCCTGCTGGAGCATGAGCCACATCGCCTTCACATAGTCACGAGCATGGCCCCAGTCGCGGGTGGCATCGATGTTGCCCAGCCGCAGTTCCTTGCTCATGCCCAGCTTGATCCGGGCGACGGCGTCGGTGACCTTGCGGGTGACGAACTCGATACCACGCAGCGGGCTCTCGTGATTGAAGAGAATGCCCGACGACGCATGCGCGCCGAAGCTCTCGCGATAGTTGACGGTGATCCAGTGGCCATAGAGCTTCGCCACGGCATAAGGCGAACGCGGGTAGAAAGGCGTGCTTTCGCTCTGGCGATCCTGCTGGATCAGGCCGTACATTTCGGACGAGGAGGCCTGATAGAAGCGCGCGTTGGGCGCCGCGAGCCGGACGGCTTCGAGCATCGTCACGACGCCGGTCGCGGTGATGTTGGCCGTCAGGACCGGCTGGTTCCACGAGGACGCGACGAACGACTGCGCGGCCAGATTGTAGACTTCGTCCGGGCCGACTTCATTGAACACGCGCAGCAGCGAGGACAGATCGGTCAGATTGGCGTCATGCAGCGTGACATCGTCCGCAATCCCGAGCCACCGGAGCCGGTGATCGGCCACGCCCAGATGCGACGACCGCCGGACAATCCCATGAACCTCATAGCCCTTCGACAGCAGGAACTGCGAAAGATACGCGCCGTCCTGCCCGGTTATGCCCGTAATGAGTGCTTTCTTCATTGGATATCCCTGGATCTGGATTTGAAGGTCGATACAAGTTTACGGAATTCAACGCTGACGCATGAGGAGATGGATTGCGCCACCGGGGGCAGGGTGCTCAGCGACAGGCGGCCATAATCCCGCTCGAAAGAATGCGATCATGGCCGACACCGCCTTTCGCTAGCGAAAATATCGCCGAATGCAATCGGGTTTGGCGGTGCAGCATTGTCCTCATTACCATACTCGAGACGCCGCGCCGTCGTCAGCCGACCTGCGCCGTCGCCGATACCAGCGTCGCCTTGTTGATGGTGAACGAGATGAGGCGTTTGTCGTCGTTATTGATCTCCGCCGCGGGCGACCACACGTCCGCCGCGATGGTGACGATGGTTGCGGCCTTGATGGAGATCTGGTTGAGCCCCGGTTGCAGATCGAACTCGTGAATCTTGCCATCGCTCGTGAAAGCGGCGTGGAGTTCCGTGGGCCGGTAATTCCAGACGTCGAATGTCATGGTATCGCCCTCATCGAAGGCGCTGATCTTGAGCACACTCGAGCCCAATGATGTCCAGCCCGATTCCGCGATGTCCCAGCCGTACAATGGCTGGACGCCGTCCAGCGTGAACTGCTGCGAATATGTGGTCTTCGTGCCGATGAAGATAGGGTCTGAGCCGATCGCGCTTTCTTCGATGAACTCGCAGTTGAAGCCTGCACGGTTGGCCATTTCAGCGAGAAAGGCGCGGGACCAGCCACTCTCGAACCAGCCGAACTGGTGAATGCAATAGACCGACAGCGGATCGAGGCGGATGCCCCACGCCGGCCACCAAATATCCTGAATCGGCTCGCCGGTCAGCATCAGCTTACCGTTCGGCGCCAGCACGCGGCCCATTTGTTCGATGATGCGCCATGGGCGGACGGCATGATGCAGGCATTCGTAGAAGAAGACAGCCTCGAACGCTTCGCTGCCGATCCGCTCTTCGGTGATCTCATCGAAGCCCGAATGGATGACGTTTACGCCATAGCCATGCCGGCTACAGCGGTCCTTTACGAGATTGATGAAATCCTGATTGATGTCGACCGAGGTGACCGATGCGCCCAGGAAGGACAGGATTTCAGTCGACAGGCCCCAGCCGCAGCCCATGTCGAGAATCCGGGGCGACGGCGGCAGTCCGGCCCGGATGATCGTCGACGATATCGTCGACATGTGGCGCGCCATCTGGACGACATCGGTCGACGCATAGGGATTGGCGGCCGAGAAATGCGTCCGATAGTCGAACGAGGTATGCTCATTGGCGGACTGATCCAGGCCACGATTGGAAATCGCCTTGTAGACCCGGATCTGATAGTCGACATATTCTTCCGAGAATGGATCGATCGTTGGATCCAACGGAAGTATATCATTCAGATCAAGGCTCTCGAACTCGAGATTGAGCTTGCTGGCATCACCACCCAATTTGTCGACAGCGTCAACCAAGTCGCCGATATTGGCCAGGCTGAGGGGTTTCTTCATTATATGATCCGTACCTGAATAGAGCTTGGCTGGAGCCGGGCTAGGCGCTGAGAAGATACCGATCCATCTGGATCAACTGCCTCGCTTCCTCGAACACGCGCGCCGGGCTGATCTCCATGCACCAATGATCCCGCGGGCAGGCCGACAGCTTCGTGAGGTAGCAGGGCGAGCATCCGACAGAGCCTTTCAGCGTGACGACATGGCGGCCATTGGGGCGCCAGCTTTCGACATGCGACTGGCCGGAGAAAAGGCAGAGAGTGGAAATGCCGAGGGCTGCGGCCAGGTGGGTCGTGCCCGTATCGTTGCCGATATACAGGTCAAGCCCCGCCAATACGGGTGCCAGATCCGTCAACGGCAGGTTGCCCGCGAAATTGCGGACCTTGTCCGCCGCCAGCGGCGCCGCGATCGTGGCGGCATCCTCGACGTCGCGTTTCCCGCCTACGATCACGATCCGGCAGTCGAGATTCTCGACGAACCGTTGGGCAAGGGCCGCGAACCGTTCCGCGCCCCAGGCCTTGATCGGATTGCCGGCGCCGGGGGCCAGGCCGATCGTTGGCCGCCCGTCGAACAGGCGCCGCGCCGGGCGTTGGCCGAGCAGCATCGCGCGGGCGCCACCTTCCGGCGGGGCATAGGTCCACGCCATCGCCGAGGCGAGCGCCATGACCCGCGCACCCACCTGCGCGCGCATGCTGGTTTCCGGCACCTCCGGGAGCGACAGGTCGAGATCGACACCACCGCCCGTGTAGCCGACCCGCCTGTTGGCATCGACGTAATTGAGCAGGAAGCGTGTGTCTTCATAATAGCGGAAATCGGCGGCGATGTCGTAGCTGCCGAGCGGGCACGCCCGGAACTTCGCGAGGCCCTCCTTGTGCAGGGCATCCTTGTCGTAATCCGCGCCCGCCTCCGGCAGGAAGTCGCACGGGACGATTTCGTCGAACAGGCCGCAGCTTTGCGCCAGATCCTTGTTCCAGGGGCCGCACACCAGCGTGATCCGCGCTTCCGGCCAAGTCGTGCGGACGTGCCGGAACGCTTCGAGGCTGATCAGGAAATCGCCGATATGATCGAGCTTGAGAAGCAGGATGTTCAACTGGCCTGACGTCTCGACATGGGCGCTGTAGCGCTTGATCGGAACGCCGATGGGCAACACGGCGGGAATGGTCCACGGGAGCGGTGGGCTGGGCAGCAGATCGTCTTCGTTCGCCGCCGCGGGGCTTTCCGGCAGGCTGGTATCGGCTGTGGCCGCGGCCGATTTCTCGACGCCTTCCAGTTCGATACCCAGTCCGTCGAATGTCTTGCTGATGGCGTTCGACAGCGACACCAGATCCTCGGCGACCGGATAGCCCGGCAGGGTGGCGATGGCAGTGTAGAGATCGCCCAGACCGGCCGGCATCGCCGGTTCATCCAGCACCGGGAGGGTTTCGATCGCGTCGAGCGCCAGTGCGGCCGTCGCCTCCCAACTGAACCGCTTGGCCTGCTCGGCCGAATGTTCGCGAAGCGATTGCTGGAAGTCGGGTTCCTCCATCACGCGCCGGAGCAGCGCCGCGATAGACTGATCGTCATAAGGATCGAACAGCGCGTCCTCGCGGCCGATGACCTCCGGAATGCTCGTCGCGTTGGACCCGATCACCGGCGCGCCACAGCACATCGCCTCCAGCGCCGGCAGGCCGAAGCCTTCATGAAACGGTGGAAAGGCGAAGAGGTCGCATTCGGAATAGAGAGCGATCAGTTCGTCATCGTTGACCCGCCCCGCATAGACCAGTTCGTCCGGCCCCAGTCCGTAGTCGTCCGCGATGCCGCGCACGCGGATCTGATCCTCAAGCGAGATCGCCGATACGAAGACCAGCTGGTAGGGCGCGCGCACCTCCGGGGGGATTTGCCCGAACGCCCGAACCAGGCCTTCGAAATTCTTGCGCGGTTCGAACGCGCTGGTGTGCATGATGAAGCGGCGCGTGATGTTGAGCCGACGCAGCATGTCGGCATTGCCATCCTGGCCGGCGCGGCTCGTGAAGAGCGACGAGGCGGCAGACATGATCGTCCGCGCGCGTGCCGGATCGTATCCCACGAAGTCGCACGCCTCGCGGCGCGCGGAATCGGAGATCGCCAGCAGCATATCGGCATTCTTGAGGGATTCGACCTTGGAATAATACCAGTCGCTGCTGACCTTGTTGGGCAGATATTTGGCGGGGTCCGAAAACGGAATGAGATCGTACAATACGCACGCCACCTGCGTGCGGGACCGGCGGCGCGGAATCGCCGTGACGCCGCCGTCGATCGCGCCCTCGAACAGGCTGGTGACCAGCACCACGTCCGGATCGATGCGATCGATGAGCCACTGGCGCTCGGCCTCGGCGGCGGCCTTACGCCAGGCATTGGCCGGAACCAGCCCCTCGACATTGCCGGAGATGTGGAACGTATAGATCCGCTCGCGCGGCATCATGGCGGAGAAAGTATCCACCAGGTCGGCCAGGGCTTCCTCGAACACGCCGTTCAGCAGGATGGAAATCTCGTGATGTCGTGGCGTCCTGGCGATCGCAGTCGCCAGGGCCAGGGCATAGCGCCCGATGCCACGATGTCGGCTGCCCGTTTGAGCGCCTTGAATGTCGATGAGGATCCGCATGGAAATACCGTTCAGACGAGGTTTTCGTAAATGGCCAAAGCCATCGCGTCGGAAAGCGCGGGACGTCCGCGATAGACGTCGGAGGCAGCCTCCGCGACCGTCGCGACTTCACCCGCCACACCACGGATATCGCGATGGCGGAGCGCCGAAATGAAGTCGCGACCGGCTTCGCCATAGAGTTGCAGGATGCTGCGCTCGATGAACGGCGATGTCATCAGGATCGCCAGCGGCGAATACCAGACGATCGCCTCGCCGCCCGGCCGGTTTTTCCGTATGATCACGCCTTCAGCCGATTGAAGCAGATCGGCGAACACCGCGCGCCGGTTGGCGGTGCCGGATTGCAGGGCGCGCAGATGATGCGACAGCCCCCCCTCGTCGGCCTCGCGATTGAGCAGGGCCATGTAGCTCAATTTGATGAAATCGCTGTTGATGTCAGCTTCATCGAAGTCGTCGGAAATTCTGATCGTGCGGCCCTTGTCCGCCGCTTCGGAGGATTGGCCGATTGATTCGATGACGTCGACCGGGCTGTTTCCGGCGGCCAGGCCCAACTCATAATGGGCCTGGCCACCGGGATCTGGCGCACGCCAGAAGCCTTCCCAATAGGCAAAGTCCACCACGTTGCGGCAATCGGCCAGATCGGCCGGGCTTACGACATGCTCGATCCCGACATCGCGAGACAATTGCGCCCGCGAAAAGACGTCGAGAATATTATACCAGTCACTGGGAGCGAGGTTCTCGTGAGGCAGGACAGCGCCTTTGTTGAGTTCCTTGAGGATGGAGACCCCGAACTCCTCGGAATCGAGAACGGTGAAAACAGCTTCCAGTATCGACATGCCGATAAAGCGATCGAGAACCCCAAGCGATTCACCTCGCCGCCCCAGAATCAGGCAATATATTGCCTCGATTTCCTCCAACGTCCTCAACAACATGAAAGCGCGCCCCCGAGTATTTTTAAAATTCAATCAAAACGGATGTATTAAGCGTAAATAGCGGCCTGCCCCTGTTTTCTCAGCGCCGACGGGCTGAGGATACGCTTTTTTGCACATGCGAAAAGCATCGTATCAGGTTGGCTGGACCCCTGTCGATGGGTTGATTCCATCGCTGGCGGACGGTGAGCAAAGAAATGTCTTTTCGCGCTCCGCCAGTGTGATCAAATTTCGAGAACGCTCGATACCGGCGGCAGCGAGCGGGGTGATGAGCCGTTCAACTCGAGATCGTGGCTAGCAAGCATCGGGTTGAGCGTGTAGCCTCCTGGCTGCTGTCGCATCATGCCGACATGTCGGGGGTTTGTGCTGAAAATGCAGTAAGGCGATTGCCAGCGAGGGAAGCCTGCTCGAGCTTCGTGGCGGTGCAGTTATGCCTATGCCGGCCGATCTATTGCCGTACAAAACTGGGACTGAACTTCTGAAGGCCAAGTGCGGAGGAAAGAGGGAACGTGCAAAGAGAAGACGTTGCATCGGCATATAGAGCAATTCTTGGCCGGGATCCGCAGGACGAGGCTGTCATTGACTGGCATATCGGCGAGCAAGGTACTCTCGAACGGCTTATCGATTTTCTCCTGGGGTCCGAAGAGTTTCGCGTTTCGGGCAGAGTGAAGCAGGCCGTGTCGCCCGCGTTGGCGTTCGAGGCCGTATATGGGCGCGCGCCGGACGAAGCCGAAACTGTCCGCATGACGGAATATGTGGCATCGCTTCTCGGGCTGAACGACGACGGCGCGCTCACGCTGAGCGGGCAGGAGATGTTGCGCGCGGCGGTCACCGCTTTCCCCCGCGATAGCCATCCGACGTCGATTTCGGCGCGCTTCGTCGATCGGCACCTGCTGAGGGCGGCCATTACGGGAAGTGCCGGCAGACTGGTGCTGGATCGTCTCGATTGGTCCGTGGCCAGCACGATCATCGCGACGGGCGAATATGAGCGCCATCTCGGTCGGTTCATTCGGCACGTCGTGAAGCCGGGCATGACTTGCGTGGATATCGGTGCGAACGTCGGATTCCACACCATGGTGATGTCGGGTCTGGTCGGCGACTCCGGGCGGGTCTACGCGATCGAGCCGAATTCCGAAAACTGTCGCATGCTGATGCTGAGCATCGAAGAAAACGATAGTCCGAACATCACCGTCATTCCGGTAGCGCTTTCCAACGAGCTCGGCGCCGTCGCGTTTTCGCCGGCGGTCGGCAGCAATGGCAGTTTCATGTATACGATGAGCAGCCCGCTCCATCATCCAAACTGCATCGTCGTGCCTACGGTTCGCCTGGATACGATCCTGTCGCCTGACCGCCTCGACTTCATCAAGATCGATGTTGAAGGTGCCGAAGCGCTTGCCCTGAAGGGGGCGGAATCGCTGATCGAGCGGCATCGCCCCATCATCACCAGCGAGTTTTCAGCAGCGATGCTCGAGGGGCTGTCGGGCGTTTCGGGCGAAGCGTATATCGGCGGCATGATGGCCCGCGGCTACAGGGCATATACTCTGGGCGGGTCGGGCCCTTACATGGAAATCGGGGATCCCCAGACGTTCATGGCTAGCTGGCCGGATCGATACAGGATCGAAGACCTCGCTTTCGTTCCCAACGAAAACCCGTTCGATTTCGAGGCTTTCGTTGGCGAGGCTCGGTCATAAGCATCCGAAGGCCGGATCGATCGACAGGCGGCTGGAGCACCCGTCCAGCCGCCTGTTTTCTTCGTTGCTCAGCTCAGCAGGGACAATTCCGCCGATTGTCGGGTGGTGCCATCTACGGGCTTGATCTTCCGCGCCGGAACGCCGGCGTATAGCCAGCCCGGCTCGACGTCGCCGATGACGACACTTCCAACGCCGATCACCGCGTTGGCGCCAATCCGCGCAGGCCCGATGACGGTCGCTCCGCTGGATATCCACGCGCCATCCTCGATCACGATATCGCGCCCGTTCGTCGGAACCGCCAGCTGGCGATCGAGCCCATGGACCGACATGTCGTGCGTACCGGTCAATATCCGGACATCATGGCCGAAGAATGCATAAGCGCCGACCGAGACCGATCCCGACACCAGATTGAACAGCGTGTTCACCAGATTGCAGCCGGGACCGAGCGTCAACCGTGCTGGATCGCCGAAGATGCGGGGCGTGGTCAGCAGACGTTCGGTAATGATTGGCATCAATCGGTCGGCCAGTGCGGGAAGGGCGTCATCACCGATCGCAATCGATTTCGAGGCGTGCGGATGCTGTTGCTGCATCGCGACCTCGGCCCGTCGCGCCGGCCCGGCTTCCACCCGGAAGTCGCCCAGAAAGATATCGGGCCGTTGGGGATTGTTCGCCTTGTCGAGCGGCGTCGGGAAAATTTCGAGGCTTTCGATCAGATCGTATCGGCTGCGTGCTGCGAAGGTAACTTCGATCACGCCCGCGATAGGCACGCCCTCAACGATTCCCAGCGGGGCGAAATTGTTGGCGTGGATATGGACGACGCCGTGGCTCGCAGCCAGCGCCTCGAACACGCGCAAGGCGCGCTCCCGGAAATCGGCATGGATCAGATTATCGAGCCAGTGAAATTCGCATACGATCTGGCGGAAGCGTCCCAGGAAATGTTCCGGCAAACGATCGAGAATATTCCACTCCGCACCCTCAATATCGATCTTGAGAATGATCTCGGTGCTTTCGGCATGGCCATTATCGTGGAGGATTTCCTCAAGGCCTTTGAGGTCATCGGACCAATCCGGATCGTCGGAGATGCCAAATTTGTGAAAAGTGAAATTGGGGTGACTGAGGGGCGGCCCTGCAACCGTATGATCGTACTGGAAAATCGACAGTCCGAGGTTGGCGAGATCCCAATCCCAAGACACATCGCCGCCGACGCCGATCGAGTAGCAGGGCATGTCGGGCCGAAAATCATCGATCATGACGTAGCCGCCATCATCCGATGCACCGACGCGTATCTTCTCGAAGCCACGCGCGCGCATCGGCTTCATCAACGCCAGCAAGCGAAGGACCTCGCGTTGGGCATCGCCCACGCCGGTATCAGCGGTAAGAGGCGCGTCCGGCGACCCATTTTCAGACATGGCATTCTCGGCTCATGGGGGCGACGTCGGAAACGTAGCGTCCCGGCAGATTTAGGTAACATGCGCAGACGAGTCGAGCCTCCCCGACACTGGACCGGCTCTTCGTCATCCGTCGCTACCCCGTGATCGCAATGAAGGATCAGGCGCTCATCGGAAAGGAGACACCCTGCGCCAAGGTTTGCTCGCGATGCGCTTATGCTTTCTGCCGATAGGCGTTGCGATCCTCGAGGCTGCCGAGGGCCACGGCCTCGATCAGTTCGCGCCGATCTTGCGGCCTGGCGGCATCCAGCACCATGAAGCCCGCCACGCCGACTGCCAGCTTGCGATGATCGCCGTTCGGTGAAGCGGCGCGATCGGAACTGATGGTGATGTCGAGAAGCTCGGTATCAGCCGGAATCGGAACGAATATCCAGCGATCCACGAAGGCGCCGAGCTTGCAGCGCACCAGCAATTCCCCCTCGGCCGTCTCAACGCTGACCGTGGTTTCCTGATCGGATGGGCTCTTGATGGCCAGGGCAAGTTCCAGCGAGCGGGCGGGATCGACCCGCATCGCAAGACGGCCGCCGGCGGGCCTGGACCAGCAACCCCAAATTTCGGGCGGCCACCAGTTCAGGCTGCGGCGGAAACCTTCCGCCGTGCCCATGCCGGGCCAGTAGGTTTCGGTGAAACGGCGGGCCATCGGATAATATTCGCCGACGACGGCCTCCGGCGGGTTCCAGTCCGGCGCCGCGCCACGATCGCTCCAGGTTTGCACATGATCGCGGATTTCGTTCGCGATCGCCGTCCAGGTCCGGGGACGGAAATCCGCCACGATCTTGGCCTCGCGCGCGGCGACCTTGCTCCGGTCGAAGATCAGGCTCTTGAGCGAGGCGAGCAGATCCGAAGGCGATCCGTCGTTGAAGAAAAAGGCGAAATCGCCGCCGGCTTCCGGCAGCGAGGAATTGTTGGCCGTCAGCGGCACCTTGCCGTAGCAGAGCGCCTCGGTGACGGGCAGGCCCCAGCCTTCATACGAGCTGGGGTACAGGACGAAGAGGCAGCCGTCGTAGAGGCTGGCGAGTTCCTCGTCGGAGAGTTGCTGGAGCAGGGTCACCCGCGTCGCGAGAGTTTCGTCGGAATGCGCCCGCTCGATGACTTCATTGCCCTTGTAGCCCTGTTTGCCGACCAGCACGAGCTGCGGCACCTTCTCGGTGCCATATTGGTTGATGAGCTGGCGCCACGCGTTCAGCGCCGCGATCTGGTTCTTGCGAACTTCCCAGGTGGACACGAGCAGCACATAGGGCCGGCCGATCGGTGCGAAGCTGGTCCGAACGCCGGAACCCGCCTTCCGGTCCTGACGATAATCGGCGTCGAGCTGCGCCACGCCAACCATGTTGTCGTCGATGGTTCGGCCGATCTCGCCCGCGAAATCGATCAGATCCTTCTTCGAGGCGTGGGAAATCGCCAGGAAATAATCGGCGTTGTCGATCACATCGACCAGCCAGGGAATGAATTCCGCGACCAGCTCCGTCGCGCAATATTGCGGCGCCCGTGCGGGAATGACGTCGTAGATCAGCGGAACGTAGCGAACGCCATGGGCCAGCTTCAGCTCGCGGATCTGGAGGAAATAATCCTTGATCCACCAGGAGGAGCCGAGATTGATCAGCACGCTGTTTGGCCCGAACTCCATCACCCCCGCGCTCTGGCCCGCGGAATCGATGCGACGATAGGTTTCGCGCCAGTCCGCGGCACCGGCATCGCCGCCCGCAAGGCTCGCGTCGCAGATGGCGAGGAACAGGCTCGCGGGCACCTCGACCCAATAGCCGCGCGCGTCCAGAAAGCGGCAGATGCGGATGTTCCCACCCTGCGGCTGTGCCAGCAGAGCCATGATGACTTCCATCTGGACACGTTGAATACCCGTCGGCGCGCGATTGTGCGGGAAATAGCCGAGCAGATCGGAGACGTCGAAGACCAGACGGAGACCGGTATCAGCCTCCGCGGCAGGCCCGGAGTCGCCACCGTCACGAAGATCGAGCAACGACTGGCGCAGTCGATCGATCGCCGACCGATCGATCACGCTCCCGTCGGGGCCAACCAGCGCCTCCACGCTGCGGATGGCCTCGGCCATGGCATCGTCGATGCCGGCGGAGGGGGTGTTCTGCTCGTGCTGTAGCTTCATCGGTGTACCCTGTGAGACGGGTTTGGCGCTACCCTCCGGGCGGGGGGCGGGGCAGGTGATGAAGACGCCTGCCACGTTCCGGGCGGGCTAGACAAGATTCTTTTGGTGGTTGTCAGGCGCCTGCGATACCGGCTAGCGATCCGTTCGGGGACGGCCACTCCCAGGCGCCGGCCGGCGTTTCGGTAGGATTTTGATGTTTCAGTTGAAAAGCAAGAAGTCGGCTGGCGTCAGGGTCACGCCGGCGGTCCACAGCCTGATCGAGCAGGGCAACGCCGCGCGCGGGATGAAGGATTGGCCTAACGCGGCGGTCGCCTATCGCGAGGCACTCGCCCAGGCCCCCGAGCTTCATCATATCTGGGTGCAGCTGGGCCATATGCTGGCCGAGCAGGACCAATGGGACGACAGCGAAGCGGCCTATCGCGAGGCGGCGGCGAAGGGCGCCCCCTCCAGCGAGGTCGATCTGCACATCGGCCATCTGGCGAAGCGATCCGGCGCGGCATCGATGTCGGCCAAGGCCTATCTGCGCGCAGCGGCCGACGGCAGCGCGGAAGCCCTCACCGAATTGTCGACGCGGGTCGGCCGGCTGCTGCCGATCGGAAAGGACATCATCCTTCGCGCGCTGCGATCCGCCCCGCAGGAGGAGGCGCGCCGTGATCCCGTGGCGATCGCCGCAGCCCGGGAGTCTCTCGACGCCGTCATCGCGCGCTATGCCGACACGGATGTGCCGCTCGCGATCAGGCAACTCCGCTCCCGGCTCGACGGGATCGCCGATGTCACGCCGGCAGCCGATGCCGCGCGGATCATCTACGACATTTCCGATCTCGTGTCCCACTTCCGGCATCAGCGGCTGCCGACCGGAATTCAACGCGTCCAGGTCGAGGTCATAACGCGGGCACTGGAAGATCCCGGCTGTGCCACGCGCATCTGTTGTTATGTCGATGGCAACGAATGGCTGACGGAAGTGCCGGTCGCGATGTTCCGGGAACTCGCCAGCCTTTCCGGTGAGAGCACCGATAGTGACGACGAGGATTGGGTCGAGGCCGTCGCACGGCTGTTCATTCATCTCGCTGTCGCACCGCCGCTGGAATTTCAGGATGGCGAATGTCTGGTCAACCTCGGGACATCGTGGTGGATCTATAATTACAACCTGTTCCTGCGGAACGCCAAGGCGACCCACGGCGTAAAGGTGGTGGTGTTCGTCCATGACCTGATCCCCGTCTTCGCCGCCGAGCATGTCGTTCGGGGTGTGCAGGAGGATTATGTCGGCTGGCTGGTGGGCGCCTTCGACCATATCGATCATTTCATCGCCAATTCCGCCTCGACCGCGCGCGATCTCGTTCGCGCCGGGCAGCAACTGGGCCACGCCATCCAGGAGGACGATATCACGATCGCCCGGCTGGACGCGGATTTCCGCCGCCCGTTCGACAAGCCGCTCGATCGGGCATCGCTCGCCCGGTGGGATCTGGCGGAGCGGCCCTATGCCCTGCTCGTTTCCACGATCGAGGCGCGCAAGAACCATATCCTCGCGCTGGATGCGTGGGCGAAGATGCTCGCCGCGGACGAAGATCTCGATATTCCGCAGCTGGTGCTGGTCGGGCGCAAGGGGTGGCTGTTCGATCAGATCTATGCGCGGCTGGCGTCCAACGCGCGCCTCTCGCAGCATGTGACGATGATCGAGCGGGTGTCGGACGAGGATCTGGCGCTCCTGTATCGGCAAAGCCTCTTCACGCTCTATCCCAGCCACTACGAGGGGTGGGGGCTGCCTGTCACGGAGGCGCTCAGTTACGGAAAACTTCCGGTCGTGGCGGACAATTCGTCGTTGCCGGAAGCGGGCGGCGAGTTCGCGCTGCTGTTTGAAAGCAATTCCGTGCCGGCCCTCGTCGCCGCGCTTCGCCAGGTCATCGGCGATCCGCAATGGCGCGCGGAACGCGAGGACGCGATCCGACTGCATTTCAGGCCGCGGCCGTGGGCGGTGATCGCCCGCCAGATCATCGATGCGGCAATCGACGTGGCCCGCTCGGCGGACGTTTCCTACGAGCCTCCGCACGTCGAGGCGGGGATATTCTACCCCGTCAACCACTATAAGGGTGTGCGGATCTGGAAGGGGCTGGCGAGCGGCGAGATTTTCCGGCTCGGCGATGGTTGGCTCTGGCCGGACGAGAAGGGCGCGCGAACCGGCCAGAAGGGCGGGATGCTGCAATTCCGCCTTCCCGCCGGTGCCGGGCCGTGGCGCATGTATATCCGGATGATGGGCCTCGGTCAGGAGGCCTGCCCCTACGAGATCAGCATGGATGGCGATACGCTCGTGCAGGGATCGGTCGAGGCCGGCGCGGCACGCTGGACCAGCGGCTTCAACTTCGATGCGGACGGTGGACAGATCGTGACGATGGTCCTCAAGGGCGCTGTTTCGGAAACGATCGACGTGATGCAGGGCGGCAGCCTGAAGCGGCGGGTCGCTTCGATCGGCGTTTCGGGCTTCTTCCTCTGCGAAGAGGCCGACGATGCCATGCGTGACCAGCTGGTCGCCGCAGCCGCCCTCAACCAGTGGGACGATATCGACGCCTACCGACGGTATCGCTGAGGCGGGCACGTTCGGTCCGCACGGGGCGGCAGACAAGCCCCGGTGGTCGATGGCGGATCGTATCGCTGTTCGATCCTGATCCACGCGACGGGTGGCCAGGACTGGCATGGCCGTATCGCGATGGTGGGCCGTCCACCATGCGTCGCGATCGACGACATCGCACAATGTGGCACCACACCATGCGGCATCGCATCAACCAAGCGCCGACGGCGCCATCCTGCTGGCTACGATCGACACGTCCTGCGGCCGGTCATCGATCGCTCGCTGCAGCGGCCGATCGGGCCTATCGTCGTCTGGCTGTCGCCAGGCTTGGAACGCGCTTTTCGGCCCGCATGGCGCCCAGCGGTCAGGCGCTATGTTCCTTGACACCGGCAACGATCATCCAGCCGATCGCGAAGGCGATCAACAGGCCTACGAACACCGTTGCCGTGGTCCGGATGCGGTGCGGATAGGTCGATTTCACCGGCATGTTCGGCTCGACCACACGGACCAGATAAAGCTGCTTGCGGAGAGCCTGCTGGCGCGCGTTCTGCAAGGCGACGCCGGCGGCCTCATATCGCTTTGCCGCGAACTGCTGCCGCAACTGCAGCTCATTGTAGTTCGCCACGCTGGATGCGATCGTGTCGCCCGAACCCGCAAGACGGCCGGATTGCTGCGCCACCTGCGCCGCCAGGGCATTCACCCGCGCCGCAAGCGCGCGATACTGAGGGCTGGAGGTCGACACCAATTGCCCCATGGAGGACAATTGGGCGCGCGCCTGCGCCAGTGTCTGCGTCAGGTTCGTGACGAGGACGGTCTGCGCCCGACCGGTGCCTTCGGGGTCGATGTCGCGGGTGCGTTCGCGAAAGCCGCTCATGCGTGACTGGACGGCAGTAAGGGCCTGCTCCGCCTCGGCCAACTGGCGGCGCGAGTTGGCGATGGCATCGTCGTAGCTCTTGGTGTTGAGCGAATTGATCCGCCGGTCGCCAAGGCGCAGCAGCATGTTCGCGATGCGATAGGAATCTTCCGGCGTGAACGCGCGCACCACGATTGTCGTGATACCGGTCTCGCGATTGAGCTCGACCTTGACCTGCTTGTTATAGAATTTCAGCAGTTTCTCGGGCGTCGGATTGTCTGTTCCCAGACGGCTGAACACATCGGTGCCCGGTCGATTGAAGATGCGGACGAGATCCGCCTGCTGACGCAGCGCCGCCACGGCATCGTGCGAACTCATGTAATCGGCGACGCCGAGCGCTTCCGTCGTGGACGACGACGGCCCGCCGGCGAGGCCGAGCAGGCCGCTCAGGCTGCTCTGCTGATTGCTCGGCCCTTCGGCCGAGCGGACGACGATGTGCGTTTCGGCCTCATATTGATCGGATGCGATCAAGAAGAAATAGCAGGCGGCCAGCAATGTCGGGGCGATCACGATCAGCAGGAAAGGGCGATGCGCCCTGCACCACGCGATCAGTTTCCGCAGCGCGCTCTCGCGCTGGCGGGGTTCCGCCACCGGGGCAATGATACCGTGCATCAGCGAACTGCCATCGTCAGAATATCCATCATCACAGGCTCAACGATGCCCTGACCTTGTTGATCGCACGAAGCCCCCAGATCGTCAGCAGGGAGCAAGCCAATGCCACATAACCGAAGCTGAAGTAATCGTCCTTGGCAACCTCGAACAGGCCATAACGACCCATCTCCATGATGTGAACCATCGGATTCCACCACAGGATGTCGCGGATGTCGCTCGGCATCCAGTCCTGCGCCAGGCCCATGCCGGAAATCGGCATCTGGAAATAGGAGAACGGGTGCACCATCCGGGCGAGGAGGTGGTTCTTGTGGGTATAGGCCGTCACCAGCATCGACGCGCCGGTCGACAGCCAGATCATGAAGCCAAGCGAGGCGAACAGATACAGCGGGCGCTCGGGCAGCGTGCCGAGGCCGAGGGCGACGCAAATCGCGAGAAGCAGGAACATGGTGGCGCAGCAGCCCACGCCCTCGACCACCGATTTCGCCCAGACGATGTCCAGGATCGTGATGTGGCGGTGATACAGCATCGTGGTGTTATGCTCGATCAGCCCTTCCGCGCGCCCGAATATCCCGCGGAAGATGATGAAGGTGCAATAGCCGTGGATACCGAACATCACAGGGTTGATGCCTTGCGACATATGGCCACTTGCCATGGCGCCGTGGATGATGCCGATCACCGTTGCCAGCAGCAGCGGTTCGCCGATCATCCACAGGAAACCGATATTGTGGCGACCGAAACGCGAGTGAAGGTCGCGGATCGTCAATGCGCCGATCACGCGCATCTGGACCGCGAGGCCATGCACGAACGATCCGCCAGGTCCGCCGGGCTCGGGATAGGTTGATGCCATGGCCCGATCTACCATTCTTTCGGTAACGTGAACAGGATGACCGAAATCCGCCGGCTCAATTGTTGGAGTTCAGCAGAACCCGCGCGGTCAGGAACGGCGAGAACAACTGGTTGAGGACATTGATGAATTTCGTCGGCAGGTTCGCCGGCGCATTGGCGATGTAGATCACGTCCTTGTCGTGCATCAGCAATTGCTGCGCCAGGAAGTAGTTGGTCGGATTCATCATGTTGAGACGATAAATGACCGGATCCTGCATCTGTGACTGCGTGTAGCGGAACAGGAAGATGCCGCGCGGGTCGGCCTGCTGGTCGCTCGGCCCGCCGATCTCGGCCAGCGCCTCGGCGAGCGAGACACGATCGGACTTGAAGGCGACCTGCGACACCTTGTTGGTCGCGCCGAATACGCTGAAGCTCTTCGGCCGCAGGATCAGTTCGACCCGGTCTCCGGGCAGCAGGGCGAGATCGAGCGGCGAGCCCGTGCGGATCGCGCTCAGCCGCTCTTCGACGGTCTGGCCCTTCCGGGTGAAGCGGACGACCATGCTGTCCGCGGCGCCGGAGGGGCCACCGGACACGGCCAGCGCGTCAAGCAGACGTTCGCGCGCGAGCGTCAGAGGGAAGCGGCCGGGCTTGTTGACCGCACCCGATACGTAGACCGTGTTCACGACATTCTCGCGCACGGTGACGATCACCTGCGCATTCTGCGACTTGCCGCTGAACTTGGCCTCGATCGCTTTTTCGATCTGCGGCGGTGTGAGGCCGGCGACCTTGATGTCGCCGATATAGGGCAAACGGATCGTGCCATTTTCGTTTACGACCACCCCGCCCAGCGCGCGTCCGCGCGCCGTCGGGTTGAAGGTCTCTTCGCTGAACGAGCCTTCGCCGCCGAAATTGGCTTGGCCGCCGAACAGCGTGACGCCCACCTCAAATACGTTGATGCCGAGCACGTCGCCCGGGCCGACCGCATCCACGGCACCGCGTCGATCGAGCGTCGCGAAGGGTGGCGTGGCGGGCTGTGCCGCCTCATCCGCCCGGCTGATCTCGGCGAGCCGCTGCGGATCAATATTGACGATCCGAAAATTGATCGTGTTCGCCGCGCCTTTTTCGGCGCTCTGCACCTGAGACGCCGTCGGGCCGTTGCTGGGCAGGGTAGCGCAACCGGATACCGCCAAAGGTAGGGCGGCCAGAATGAACCGGTGGCCGCGCCACCGCAATACCGATGTGAGCAATTTCAGGCCCTTAACCAGAAGCGTGCAAGAATTTCGCTCTGCGGCTAACATATCGCCAAGCGGAAACCAATCGGTTCGTGACGCGGCGTCAGTTGCTCAATGCCTGCAATCCATGATGGATTTCGCAGGCTTCCTCGATGCTGTCGAAGAACGACAGCGTGCCCGCGTACAGGACCGCGCCCCGCTCGCAATATTGGCGCAGGGTTCCGGCATCGTGCGAGATCATGATGAGCGTACTCTCTTTCCGCCGCGCCATCAGGCCATCCTCGCTCTTTTTGCGAAAGCGCATGTCGCCCGCCGCAGTGACCTCATCGACCAGATAGCATTCGAAGCGGATATTCAGCGATGCGCCGAACGCCAGTCGCGCCACCATGCCCGCCGAATAGGTGTTGATCGGCTGATGCATGTAAGCGCCAAGCTCGGCGAACTCCTCGACCTCGGCCAGAAGCGTCTCCTCCGGCCGATCATAGACGCGCGCGAGAAACCGAACATTGTCGGCGCCGGTCATCGCGCCCACAAACGCGCTGCCATAGCCCATCGGCCAGGACGTCTTGAGACCGCGCGTCACCTTGCCGCTCGTCGGCGCTTCGATCCCGGCGAGCAGCCGCATCAACGTCGATTTGCCCGCGCCGTTGGCGCCGCAGATGCCGATGCTCTCGCCTCGATTGATCTGGAAGCTCAGATTGTTCAGGACCTGCTTTTGAAACTTGTGGATCTCGTAGCTCTTGCTGACATTCTCGAACAGGATCATCCAGCCGGCCCTTACCCTCTGCGGCGAAAACGCTGCCGCGGCGGAGCGGTGCGGTAGGGCGAGGCGGGAGGGTCGGTGACGCCGCCGGATTCGCACATGGCACCGATCTGCATCGATGGCCGGCTTCTTAGCGCAGCGGGGATGGGTTCGACAACCTATGCGCGCAACCTGCTGGCGGCGTTGCGGGAATCCGGCCGGGCGCCGCTCTTGCTGGAGGATCGCTTCGTCGGGGCGGGCGCAAAATCGCTCGCCGAGAATGTCGTGCGCTGGTTGCGTGCCCGCGCCAGCGGCACGGTACGGCTGCGGCCGGCGGAGAGCGCTCTCGCCGCGCGCGACATCTTCCGGCTCGCGCAGGTGCGGTTCGATGCGTCGGGCGACCTGCTAAGCCTCGTTCCGCCCTTCGCCGGCGGGGTGATGCACTGGACCTATCCGGTGCCGATCCGAATGGAGGGTTGGGCCAACCTGTATACCGTCCACGATGCGATCCCGCTCGACCTGCCCGATCTCACCCCGATCGACGCCGGCCGCCACCGCCGGCTGCTGACGGCGATCGAGGCGCAGGCGGCGCGGCTCGTCACCGTCAGCGATCGGGCACGGCTCGACATCGCCGCCGCCATGGGCTTCGCGCCCGATCGGATCGTGAATTGCGGGCAGGGGGTGGAGATCGACGAGGCGCCGACCACATCGGCCCTGCTCGAAGGTATCTCACCGGGCCGTTACTTCCTCGTCTGCGGCACCGTCGAGCGGCGCAAGAACATCCCCCGGCTCGTCGAGGCGTGGCGGGCGGCGCGCACCGGCCTCCCGCTCCTCGTCGTCGGCCCGGACGGCTTCCACGCCGACGAAGCCGCCGCCGCGCTCGCGAACGAGGGGGTCGTCCGCATCCCGCACAGCCCGCGCGCCGATCTCCTCGCCCTGATGCGCGACGCCACCGCGCTCCTGTTCCCCACGCTCGCCGAGGGGTTCGGCCTGCCGATCGTCGAGGCGATGGCGCTGGGCACGCCGGTGATGACCACGCGCGGCGGCGCCACCGGAGAGGTGGCGGGCGATGCGGCGGCGCTGGTCGATCCCACGGACATCGCCGAAATGGCGCTCACCATCCGCCGCCTCGCCGCCGATCCGCTCTGGGCGGCCGATCTGGTCGAGCGTGGCCATCGCCGGGCGCCGGCCTTCTCGCGCGCGGCCTTCCTCGATCGGTTGCTGCCGGTCTATGACGCCGCGATTGCCGATCTGGCGCGCTTGCCCTAATCGGCGCGAGACTGGCTGAAGGACGACATTTGGAACCGCTCAGGATCGGCATCGACGGCTTCAACCTCGCGATGTCCAACGGCACCGGGGTCGCGACCTACGGATTGCAACTCGTCCGCACCCTCAAGACGATGGGTCACCGTACCGAGGGTGTGTTCGGCGTGTCGGTCGGCAAGGATGCCGCCAACCGCGAGGTCAATTTCTTCGACAATTGCCAGCGCCCGCCGGATCCGAAGAAACGCATCCCGAAATGGCAGCGCCGCGCCGAATTTCTGCGCTCGCTGGTCGATCAGACCGCCTATGAGGTACCGCTGACCGACAAGGTCGAGAAGGCCGGCTTCGCCGAGCGCCTGCCCGATTTCGATCGTCTGGTGAGTGCCGACGCGCTGTTCGACCGCGCCCATACCCATTTCAAGGTCCGCAACCGCTTCCTGCGGCTCAGGATGGATAATCCGCCGCCGATCATGCACTGGACCTATCCGGTGCCGATCGTGCTGGAAGGATCGCGCAACATCTACACGCTGCACGATCTGGTGCCGCTGAAGCTCCCCTACGCCACGCTCGACGACAAGGATTTCTACCGCGGCATCGTCGCCGGCTGCGCGCGCGAGGCGGCGCATATCTGCACCGTGTCGGAGGCGAGCCGCGCCGATATCCACCATCTGCTCGATGTGCCGCTCGATCGGATCAGCAACACCTATCAGATCGGCGCATCGGGCCTCGCCGCCTCGCCCGCCGAGGATGACGCCCGCGCCGTCGAGGGCATCTTCGGCCTCAAGGCGGACGGCTATTTCCTGTTCTTCGGGGCGATCGAGCCCAAGAAGAATATCGGCCGCATCATCGAAGCCTACCTCTCGATGCAGACCGCGACCCCGCTGGTGATCGTCGGCGCGCGATCGTGGCAGGCGGACGAGGAACTCAAGCTGATGCCGGGCGGCGGCGCCGATGGCGGGGTCGGCACCTTCGTCGGCCATCGCGGCCAGACGATCATTCGCCTGTCCTACATGCCGCGCGATCTGCTCGCCAAGCTCATCCGGGGCGCGCGGGCGGTGCTGTTTCCCTCGCTCTACGAGGGCTTCGGCCTGCCGGTGCAGGAATCGATGCAGGTTGGCACGCCGGTCATCACCTCCAACGTCAGCTCGCTGCCCGAACTGGCGGGCGATGCCGCCATCACCGTCGATCCCTATGATGTGCCCGGTCTCGTCACGGCCATGCGCCGGGTCGACGAGGACGAGGCGCTGCGCCGAGATCTGGGCGCGCGCGGCATGGTGCAGGCGGGCACCTTCTCGCAGGAAGCCTATCGCGGCCGGCTGGCGGCGATGTATGATGTCGTCATGACCCGCAAGGCCGCCGGCGCATGATCGAGGAAAAGACGCTCCAGCAGGAGGGCGACCAGGTTCCGGCGCCGCCCTTCGCCTTCTGGCCCGAATTCCGCAGCCGTATC
Organism: Sphingomonas naphthae; assembly: GCF_028607085.1. NCBI lineage: Bacteria > Pseudomonadati > Pseudomonadota > Alphaproteobacteria > Sphingomonadales > Sphingomonadaceae > Sphingomonas > Sphingomonas naphthae. The sequence continues at coordinate 1,378,034 of NZ_CP117411.1, forward strand.
GTCGGCCTCGGCGGGCATGAGGACGCCCTCGATCCCGATTACGCCTTCCACTCCACCTATGTGCGCAGCGGCGATGGCGAGGTCGCGTTCGAGGGGCGCTTCACCGGCCTCGCCGGCACCGGCGGCACGATGATCGTCCGCATCAACGAATTTCCCCTCTACCCCAACGGCAAGGCGCGGCAGGTCGCGGTCAAGCAGTTCCAGGTCCGCGATCTCGCGATCGAAGGCGGCCGGTTCGAGATCGATGCCGAGGCGCGGCAGGGCTTCGCCTATGCCGTCTGGTGCAACCTCTATGGCGAGGCCAACGTCCGCGCCGACGGGCTGGACATCGTCGCCGAACTGCGCCCGGCCAACCCCGATCGCTGGCGCCAGCCGATCTCGGCGGGCCACGATCGCATCCGCTCGGCCGCGATGCTGGTCGCGCGGGTCGAGCCGAGCTTCGCCGCGCCGGCGTCGCAGCCGCTGACCCCCGCGCAGTTCACCGAGCCCGCCTTCGCCGCGCTCGAAGAGCCGCTCGCCCTGCACGAGACGGCCGATCCGGTCGCCCGCTGGTCGCGCGCCTATGTCGCGCAGGTCTGGCAGCATTATGGGCTGCTCAAGGATGCCGCCAGCGTCGCCGGCCTCGATACCGAGGATGCGGCGCTGACCCGCTTCATCGAGAATAATGGCGTCCGCATGTTCCCGGTGATCGCCAGCAGCACCGATCCCGAAAGCCTCGGCGACAGCAGCCAGCCCAGCGGGCACGAGGCCGGCGCCAACGATATCGCGTATTCCTTCATCCCGGCCGCCACCGCGCGGCTGTGGTCGCTCACCCTGCGCTACATGGATCATGCGCTGATGCGGTTGAAGCCGGGTGGCTGGGGCGTGTTCGTCCTGCCCTTCGTCGCCGGGGATGATCCCGACGACGGCACGGGCCGCGACCGGCCGGGCCTGCTCACCCGCCACGATATCGAGCGGATCGCGCTGGTGATGATCTCACGCGGCCATCAGGTGGCGCAGATGCGCGTCGGCAAGACCTTTCAGGGGCCGATGGACAATGCGCCGAGCGCCTTCGGCATGACGGTCCGCAAGCGCAGCGACTGAGGCGGGCTCTCAGCTCCGCGCCGCTTCGTGGATCGCCAGCAACGTCCGCACGAGCTTCTCGAGCTGATCCAGCGGCCACGCATTCGGCCCGTCCGACAGCGCATGGGCGGGATCGGGATGCGTCTCCATGAACAGGCCGCTGATCCCCACCGCCACCGCCGCGCGGGCAAGGGCGGGGACGAACTCGCGCTGGCCGCCGCTGGTGGTGCCGTTGCCGCCGGGCAGTTGCACCGAATGGGTCGCGTCGAACACCACCGGGCAGCCGGTTTCGCGCATGATGACCAGCCCGCGCATGTCGGACACGAGATTGTTGTAGCCGAAGCTCGTGCCGCGATCGGCGACCATGAAGGTGGGGTCGGTGATGCCCGCCTCGGCCGCCGCGTCGCGGGCCTTGGCGATCACGTGCGTCATGTCGCCCGGCGCCATAAACTGCGCCTTCTTGATGTTGGCGGGTTTGCCCGACGCGGCGACGGCGGCGATGAAATCGGTCTGGCGCGCCAGGAAGGCGGGGGTCTGGAGGACGTCGGCCACCTCGGCGACGGGCTTCACCTGATCCTCGGTATGCACGTCGGTCAGGATCGGCAGGCCGGTTTCGGCGCGCACTTTCTGGAGAATCCGTAATCCTTCGTCAAGGCCGGGGCCACGAAAGGATTTGCCCGAGCTGCGGTTCGCCTTGTCGAAGCTGCTCTTGTAGATGAGCAGGATGCCCAGCCGGTCCGCGATCCCCGCCAGCGTCTCGGCGGTCGAGAGCGCCAGCGCCTCGCTCTCGATCACGCAGGGGCCGGCGATGAGGAAAAGCGGCTGATCGAGCCCGATCGGGCGGCCGCACAGGCTGGTCATGGACATCTCCGGTTGAACCGGCCCCGCTTAGCCGTTCGAGGCTCGCGGTGCCAAGGCCATGACAGCGCCGCGATCCTCGCCTAGAGCGATCGGGCGTATCACCTCGTCATCGCGAGCGAAGCGCGGCGATCCAGCGTCGCGGCTGGATTGCTTCGCTGCGCTCGCAATGACGGATGGGGGAATAGGGTTCGTTTGCCGGGGTTAGCCTTTACCAAGAAGCGTGTCTGGACGCCGATCCTGCGGTCGCCGCTGTTTCCCGGCATCGCGATCGGCGTGGCCGATGTCGCGCGCAGGGGGCCGGCGGTGGCGTTCGATGCGACGCGTGTCGCCGAGGTTGCCGCCGCCATCGCCCGTGAGCGGGTCGGTGGGCGCTTCTGGGGGCGGCCGATCGTCGGCGCGCGCCACCTGATCGTTGCCAGCGACATCGCGCATCTCGATGCGGCCGAGGGCGAAGGCACGATCGTCTGGCCGGTCGGCACCGCCATCGCCGACGCGGCGCGCAAGAGGGGGCTGGCCGTCGCGCCGGCGGATGCCGATCCCTGGTCGCTGATCGATGCCGCCGAGGTCGTCAGCGGCGATCCCGCCCATGAAGTGGCGCTGCTCGCCGCCTGCGCGGGCAAACTCCCGCTCGATCCCAGCGCGCTCCACAGCCATCTGATCGACACGGTCGCCTATCGCGATCCCTTCACCGGCGCCTCCAGCGATCCGCTCGCCGCGATCGACCTGCTCGGTTTCTGGCGCCGCTGGATCGACGCGAATCGCGGGATCGCCGCCGCCGCCGGCATGGCGTGGTGGAAGCGGGCGGAGATCGCGCGTTTCCTGTGGGCGGGGCAGGGCACCATACCCTTCCTCCGCCCCGCCGCCGCGATCGCCGTCGCCGCGCCTGCGGACGGGGTGATCGCGACCTGGCCGTCGCGTGTGCCCGCCGACTTCGCCGATCAGGCCACCGCCGCCGGCGCCCGCGTCCATCTCGTCGAAGACGGCTTCCTCCGCTCGCCCGGCCTCGGCGCCGATCTCCATCCGCCGCTCTCGGTGGTGGTGGACGGCCAGGGCATCTATTACGATCCGTCGCGCCCCTGCGATCTCGAGACGATCCTCGCCACCCACGAATTTCCGCCCGCGATCAAGGCGCGCGCCGATCGGCTCCGTCAGCGGATCGTGACGAGGGGGATCGGCAAATATGGCGTCAGCACGCCGGCGGCGGTGCTGGATCTGCCCGCAGGGCGGCGCATCGTCCTCGTCGCGGGGCAGGTGGAGGACGACATGTCGGTGCTGGCCGGTGGGGCGGGCGTGGCGGGCAACCGCGACTTGCTCGAACGCGCCCGCGCCGCCGAGCCCGATGCCTACCTCCTCTTCCGCCCCCATCCCGATGTGGAGGCCGGCCATCGCAAGGGCGCGGTGCCCGATGCCGAGGCGCTGCGCTTCGCCGACGTCATCTCGCGCGGCGGCTCGCTCGCGGCGCTGCTGGAACAAGTTGATTCGGTTCATGTTCTATCGTCTCTCACCGGTTTCGAAGCGTTGCTGCGGAACCGGGACGTGGTAATTCATGGCCAGCCCTTCTTTGCCGGATGGGGGCTGACTCGCGATCTCGCTCCGGCTATGTTGCGGCGCAACAAGAAACTGGAGCTGGACGAGTTGATAGCGGGCGCCCTGATTCTCTATCCGCGCTACCTCGATCCGCGGACCGGTTTGCCCTGTCCGCCCGAAACCTTCCTCGACGCGATCGTGCCCGCCCGGTCACTCAGCCCGCTGATCCGTTTGCGGCAGTTGCAAGGACGGTTGCGAAAGTGGTTCCAGCGGCGTTATGTCGCGGCATGAAGCCGTGGCCGTCATCCCGCAGGAATTTCCTTTTCCTGCAAGGCCCTCATGGCCCGTTCTTCTTCCGGCTGGGGGAGGCGCTCGCCCAGATCGGCCATGGCATCCACCGCATCAACCTGAACGGTGGCGACCAGAAGGATTGGCCCGGCCCCGCGACGAACTTCGGCGGCAAGGCCGAGGCCTGGCCGTTGTTCTTCGACAAATATGTCACCGATCACGACATCACCGATGTCGTCTTCTTCGGCGATTGCCGCCCGCTGCACACGGCGGCGCACGGTATGGCCCGCCTGCGCCAGCTGCGCATCCACGTGTTCGAGGAAGGCTATATCCGGCCCGACTATGTGACGCTGGAACTGGACGGGGTGAACGGAAACAGCAGCCTGTCGCGCGATCCGCAATGGTATCTCGATCAGGCGGCCGGGCTGCCGCCGGTGCCGGTTCACCCGCCGGTCGCCTCCAGCTTCGGCCGCCGCGCGCGCGAGGCGATGGCCTATAATACGGCGACCGTGCTGGCGAAGCTCACCTTCCCGCATTACCGCAACCATCGCCCGCTCTCGTCCTGGGGGGAGGGCATCTTCTGGCTGCGCCGTCTCCAGCGCCGCAAGCGCGAGCGCGAGCGCTCGTCCGCGATCCTCGCCGCCATCGCCGGCCAGCCCTATTTCTGCTTCCCGCTCCAGCTCGATTCGGATCACCAGATCCGCACCCATTCGCCGTTCGGCAACATGTCGGTCGCGATCCGCTATGTGATCGAGAGCTTCGCCCGCGCCGCGCCGCGCGATCATCTGCTCGTCATCAAGCAGCATCCGCTGGATGCCGGCATGATCAACTGGCGCCGCTTCATCGCCGACGAATCGGCCAAGAACGGCATCGCCGAGCGGGTCCATTTCGTCGAGGACGCCGATATCGCGCCGATGGTGGCGCAGGCGCGCGGCGTGGTGACGGTCAACAGCACCACCGGCACCCTGGCGCTGCGCGAGAATGTGCCGACGGCGGTGCTGGGCCATGCCGTCTATCACATCCCGCGCATCACCCATCAGGGCACGCTCGACGATTTCTGGCGCAACCCGGTCGCGCCCGAGGAAGCGGTGTACGACGCGTTCTGCCGCGTGCTGGTCAACCGCTGCCTCATTCATGGCGGATTCCTGAGCGATGTGGGTCTCGGCTATCTAGTGCGCGGCGCGGTCGCGCGGCTGACGGCCGACGACAGCGGCGAGACGGTCTCGCTGGAGGAAAAGCTCAGCCTGCTATGATGGTTGGTGGGTAATGCTGGAGATCCGGCCCCGCGGGTCGATCGATGGAGCGGAAGTCGTTCTCGACATTTCGCGCCTGTTGTCGCGCGCGCTGCACGCCATGCCCACCGGCGTCGATCGCTGCGAGATGGCCTATGCGACCGACCTGATCGAGCGCATCCCCGATCGGCTGAGCTTCTCCGCGCTCCATCCGGCCGGCGCCTATGGTCGGCTGTCGTGGCCGGCGGTGCGGCAATTCCTGTCCTCCACCGGCGCGCGCTGGCGCCATGGCGGCAAGATCGATCCGCTGACCCTGAAGGTTTCGGCGCTGCGCCACTGGACGGCGCTCTGGCCGAAGCCGGTGCCGGCGGCGAGGCGCCCGCGCGTCTATCTTCAGGCGTCACCGCATCATCTGGAACGCGGCGACAAGGTGCGGGCGATCCTGCGGCGCGAGAATGCCGCCTTCGTCTGCCTCGTCCACGATGTGATCCCAATCGTCCATCCCGAATATGCGCGCGAGGATGGCGCGATGAAGCATCTCGCCCGCATCCGCAGCGTGGCCGATCATGCCGCCGGCATCGTCAGCAATTCGGCCGCCACGGAAGAGGCGCTGATCCCTTTCCTCCAGGCGGTCGGCCACCGCCCGGAACTGCGCATCGCCCATCTCGGCGTCGACGTGCCGGACATGATCGACGCGCGGAAGGGCGGCGACGCGCCGGGCATCGACGGGCCGTATTTCGTGTGCGTCGCCACGATCGAGCCGCGCAAGAATCACCTGCTGCTCCTCAACATCTGGCGCCGCCTGATCGAACGCCATGGCCATGCCGCGCCCAAGCTGGTGCTGATCGGTCGGCGCGGGTGGGAGAATGAGCAGATCGTCGACATGCTCGATCGCTGCGCCACGCTGAAGGGACATGTGATCGAATATGGTGGCCTGCCCGATCGCCAGATGCGGTCGTTGATGGCGGGCGCCCGCGCCCTGCTGCTGCCCAGCTTCGCCGAGGGCTTCGGCATGCCCGTCACCGAGGCGCTGATCGCGCGCGTGCCGGTGATCGCCTCGGATCTGGGGGCGTTGATGGAGGCGGGCGGGGCCGCCGCCGATTATCTCGATCCGCTCGACGGCTTCGGCTGGATGGACGCCATCCTCGATTATGCCAAACCCGATTCCGCCCGTCGTGCCGCGCAGTTGGAGCGCATCCGCGACTGGCGCCCGCCCAGCTGGCGCGCGCACCTCGATACGGTGATGGAACTGGTCGACGCCGTCGCCGAACGCCCGGCGATGGCCTGATTTCAACGCGGTCGGTGGCGAGCTACGCCTGCTCGAACGGCAGCGCCGCCGCCAGCCGGCCCTGCCCGGCCCGCCGCGCCACCCAGGCATCGGCCACCACCTCCGCCTGCTGCTCGATTCCGTAAAGATCGAACGCCTTGCCCGGCCGATAGCGATAGCGGCAGAATGGATGGCGCATCAGCGGCAGCCACCAGCGGCCCGATCGCTGCGCCTGCCACACATGCGTCATTTCGTGGATGAACAGCCGTTGCAGGGAAAACGGCGCGGCGGCGAAATCGGCGCGCCACAGGCCGGCCGGGCACCAGATCGCCCCATCCGGCGCCATCACCACATTGCCCGGTTGCAGCGGCCACCAGCGCCCGAGGTGGACCCACACCGCGCCATAATCGATCGCCTTCCCGAACACCTCGCGCGCCATCGCGATCTCGCCGCCGGTGAGCGGGCGGGAGTGGCGCGCGCGGGCCATCAGGGGTGGGCGCCGGGGCGGATCACTCCGCCCCGAACATGCCCTTCAGCTTGCCGAAGAAGCCCTGGCTCGCGGGGCATTCGTCGCCCGTCTCGGTCGCGCGAAACTCTTCCAGCAATTCCTTCTGGCGGGCGGACAGCTTGGTCGGCGTCTCCACCTCGATCTGCACGATCATGTCGCCGGTGCCGCGCCCGTTCAGCACGGGCATGCCCGCGCCGCGCTGGCGCAATTGCTTGCCCGACTGGATGCCCGCCGGGATGCGGATGCTGTGCACCTGCTGGTCGAGGCCGGGCACTTCGATCGCGCCGCCCAGCGCCGCCGTGGTGAAGCTGATCGGCACCTTGGCGAACAGGGTCGTGCCCTCGCGCTCGAACACGCTGTGCCGCTTCACATGGATGAAGATGTAGAGGTCGCCCGCCGGCGCACCCCGCGCCCCGGCCTCGCCCTCGCCGGTCAGGCGGATGCGCGTGCCCTCGTCGACGCCGACGGGAATCCGCACGTCGAGCGTCTTTTGTGCCTCGACCCGGCCCTCGCCACGACAGGCGGGGCAGGGGTCGGCGATCACCTGACCGCGCCCGTGGCACGACGGGCACATCCGCTCGACCACGAAGAAGCCCTGCTGCGCGCGGACCTTGCCATGGCCGGCGCAGGTCGTGCAGGTCTTGGCGCCCTTGCCGCCGGCCTTCGCGCCGGAGCCGTGGCAGGTGTCGCAAGCCTGCGCGACATCGACCCGCACGCTCTCCTGCTTGCCGTGGAAGGCATCTTCCAGCGAGATTTCGAGATCGTAGCGCAGGTCCGCGCCGCGCTGGGCGCCCCCCTGCTGGCGGCCGCGACCGCCGCCCATGAACTCGCCGAACACGCTTTCGAAGATGTCGGAAAAGCCCTCGAAGCCCTGTCCGCCGCCGCCGAAGCCGCCGCCCGGCCCGCCCTGCTGGAAGGCGGCCTTGCCATAGCGATCATAGGCCGCGCGCTTCTGCGGGTCCTTCAGGCACTCATAGGCCTCGTTGATCGCCTTGAACTTCGCTTCGCTATCGGCGCAACCGGGGTTCTTGTCCGGGTGGCATTGCATCGCAATTCGCCGGAACGACGATTTGATCGTCTTGTCGTCGGCGGTGCGCTCGATCTCGAGCAGCTCGTAATAATCGGTGTCAGCCATCAAGCCCCCCGGCCTGTATCTCCCTCTCCCGCATTGCGGGAGAGGGTCGGGGAGAGGGCCTGTCCGTCAATCAGCACGTCGCTCAAGAAGAAGACCCTCTCCCAACCCTCTCCCGCGAAAGCGGGAGAGGGCTTCGTTGCACTTACTTCGTCTCGTCGACTTCCGAGAATTCGGCGTCGACCACGTCATCGGCCTGCGCCGCGCCCGAAGCGGCGCCCGGCGAGGCTTCCGCCTGCTGCTGCTTCTCGTAGATCGCCTGACCCAGCTTCATCGCCACCTGGGTCAGCGCGCCGGCCTTTTCGGTCATCTGGTCGGCATCGCCGCCCTCGATCGCCGTCTTGGTCTCGGCGATGGCCGCCTCGATTTCGGACTTCAGGCTCGCGTCGATCGAATCGCCATGCTCCTTGAGCTGGCTCTCGGTCGAATGGACGAGGCTTTCGGCGTTGTTCTTCGCCTCGGCCGCCGCACGGCGCTTCTTGTCCTCCTCGGCGAACTGCTCGGCGTCGCGCACCATCTGGTCGATGTCGCTGTCCGAAAGGCCGCCCGAGGCCTGGATCTTGATCTGCTGCTCCTTGCCGGTGCCCTTGTCCTTGGCGCTGACGTTGACGATGCCGTTGGCGTCGATGTCGAACGTCACCTCGATCTGCGGCACGCCGCGCGGCGCGGGCGGGATGCCGACCAGATCGAACTGGCCCAGCATCTTGTTGTCCTGCGCCATCTCGCGCTCGCCCTGGAAGACGCGGATCGTCACGGCGTTCTGATTGTCGTCGGCCGTGGAATAGGTCTGCGACTTCTTGGTCGGGATCGTCGTGTTGCGGTCGATCATCTTGGTCATGATGCCGCCCAGCGTTTCGATGCCCAGCGACAGCGGGGTCACGTCGAGCAGCAGCACGTCCTTCACGTCGCCCTGGAGGACGCCGGCCTGCACGGCCGCGCCGATCGCCACCACCTCATCGGGGTTCACGCCGGTGTGCGGCTCCTTGCCGAAGAACTGCTTCACGGCCTCGCGCACCTTGGGCATCCGCGTCATGCCGCCGACCAGCACGACCTCGTCGATGTCGCTCGTCTTCAGGCCCGCGTCGGCCAGAGCCTTCTTCATCGGCTCGATCGTGCGCTTGATGAGATCCTCGACCAGACGCTCCAGATCGGCGCGGGTGATCGCCTTCACCAGATGCTTCGGCCCGGTGGCGTCGGCGGTGATGAAGGGCAGGTTCACTTCGGTCGTCTGGGTCGACGACAGCTCGATCTTGGCCTTTTCGGCGGCTTCCTTCAGGCGCTGGAGCGCGAGACGATCCTTGGTGAGATCGATGCCCTCGTCCTTCTTGAAGCCTTCCGCCAGGAACTCGACCAGCTTGGCGTCGAAATCCTCGCCGCCCAGGAAGGTGTCGCCGTTGGTCGACTTCACCTCGAACACGCCGTCGCCGATTTCCAGCACCGACACGTCGAACGTGCCGCCGCCAAGGTCATAGACCGCGATCGTCTTGCCGTCGTTCTTGTCGAGGCCATAGGCCAGCGCGGCGGCCGTCGGCTCGTTGATGATGCGCAGCACTTCGAGGCCCGCGATGCGGCCGGCGTCCTTGGTCGCCTGGCGCTGCGCGTCGTTGAAGTAAGCCGGCACGGTGATCACGGCCTGCGTCACGGTCTCGCCGAGGTAGCTCTCGGCGGTTTCCTTCATCTTCTGGAGCGTGAAGGCCGAAATCTGGCTGGGCGAATAATCCTCGCCGCGCGCCTGCACCCAGGCGTCGCCGTTCGGGCCTTTCACGATGTGATAGGGCACCAGCTCGGTGTCCTTCTTGGTGATCGGATCGTCGAAGCGGCGGCCGATGAGGCGCTTCACCGCGAAGATCGTCGCGTCCGGGTTGGTCACCGCCTGGCGCTTGGCCGGCTGGCCGATCAGGCGCTCGCCGTCCTTGGCGAATGCCACGATCGACGGCGTCGTGCGCGCGCCTTCGGCATTCTCGATCACCTTGGGCTTGCCGCCCTCCATCACCGCCACGCAGCTGTTCGTGGTCCCCAGATCGATACCGATCACCTTGCCCATAATCTCTCTTCCAGTCCCTCGTTAGGTGCCGCCGGCCGCCCCCCAGATAACGAGGCGAGACGGCCGTCATGCGGCGAATTGACCGGCGCGATATAGGGTGTGGTTCCTGCCCCGCAAGAACCCGTGACGAATCCCCGGAAAGCCGATTATGAGCGGCCATATGAAGAGCTTCGCCACCGCCGCCCTGATCGCCCTCGCCACCTTGTCCGCCTGCCACGGCAAGGCGCCCGACAATCGCGGCGTCACCCGCGCCTGGGCACGCCTGCCGGTGGTGCCGGGCCGGCCGGGCGCGGTCTATTTCACCCTCGTCGGCACCGGAAAGGCCGATCGCCTCGTCGGCATCGACAGCGCCGTCGTCGGGCGGATCGAGCTGCACGAAAGCGGCATGCACGGCCGCATGATGACGATGCGCCCGCTGGCCGGCGCCGACGTGCCGGCGGTGGGCAAGGTCGTGTTCGGCCCCAGCGGTAACCACGGCATGCTGTTCGATATCGACAAGGCGATTACCCCCGGCACCGCCATCCCCATGCGCTTCGTCTTCGCCAGCGGCCGCGCGGTGGAGGTGGAGACCAAGACGGTGGAGCAGGGCGGCGAGGCGCCGTTTCCGGCGGAGTGATGATAAAACCGGACCGTCACCCCAGCGAAAGCTGGGGTCTTGCGGGGCTTGGGACGATGTCTATGGCAGCCGCCTGAGACCCCGGCCTTCGCCGGGGTGACGATCCCACCCCACACCGTTCGTCCTGAGCGTAGTCGAACGAAGTGCCCCGAACGCTGCGCTTGCCTCCTGTGCTTCGACTACGCTCAGCACGAACGGGTGAAATCAGTCGCTCAGCCCGCCGGCCGATCCGGCTCCGCCCGCAGCAACGGCGCCAGCATTGCCAGCCCCGGCCCGGCCGCCGCCGCGATCTCGGCCTCCATCGCGCGATAGCCCGCCAGTACCGCGCGCCCGCAGTCCGTCAGCCGCGCGCCGCCGCCCTTGCCGCCGCCCGCGCTCGTCTCGACCAGCCGCTCGACCCAGCAGCGGTTCATGCTGTCCACCAGCAGCCACGTCTTGCGATAGCTCATCCCCAGCGCGCGGCCCGCGCCGGAGATCGATCCCTCCGCCACGATCGCCTCCAGCAGATCGGCCTTGCCCGGCCCGATCGCCGGCTCGTCGCCGCAGAACACCTGCGCCTTGAGCTTCAGGGGGCCGTGGCGGGGCACCACCGGCGTTACTGCGGCTTCGCGGCGGCGCCGGGCGCCAGCGGCGTCTCGGTATTGGCGACCACGCCCAGCATCGCCGTCCACGCCGCCACCGCCTGTTGCATCTGCGGCTTCTCGATCTTGTCGAACGTGTCGTCGGCGGTGTGGTGCAGGTCGAAATAGCGCGTGCCGTCCTGCCCGAGATCGACGATCGCGGTCCCCTGCGCATTGGCGGTCGGCTCCACATCGGTGCCGCCATGCGCCGCGCCGCGACCGGGTGTCACGCCCAGCGGCGCGAGCAATTCCATCAGCTGATCGCTCGTCGCCTTGGCGGCCGGCGCCAGCGTCGCCTGCATCCGCCACACCCGGTCGCCGCCGAAATCGGCCTCGGCGACCAGTTCGTGCTTCTCGTTCGCGTGCGCCTTGGCATAGGCCTCCCCGCCGAAGCCGCCCACTTCCTCCGCCCCGAACCACACCAGCCGGATCGTCCTGAGCGGCTTGGCACCCGTCGCCAGAAAGCGCCGCGCCGCCGCCGTGGTGATGGCGAGGCCGGCGGCATCGTCGATCGCGCCCGTGCCGAGATCCCAGCTGTCGAGATGCCCGCCGATCAGGATGATCGGTGCCCTGGGGTCGCGCCCCGGCACTTCGGCGATCACGTTGCCCGACTGGTGGATGCCGGTATCGCGGGGCGTGAGCGTCAGATGGATCGTCACCTTCTGCCCGCGCGACAGGATGCGCGACAGCTGCTCGGCATCGGGCACCGAAAGGGCGGCGGCCGGGATCGGCTTCACCCCGTCGGTCCAGTTCTGCACGCCGGTGTGCGGCACGCGATGATGATCGGTGCCGATCGACTTGATGAGGATCGCCGCCGCGCCCTTGGCCGACGCCACCGACGGCCCGTTGCGGCGGACCGCGCCGAAATAGCCGTAGCCCGATCCGTCCTGATTGGCCTTCATGTCGTGCGTGACGAACACGATCTTGTTGGCGACCTGGGCGGCGGGGGCCGCGCGCAGCTCGTCGAGGCTGGCGAAGCCGATCACCTCGGCGTCGATCCCGGCGGCCGGCGTCGCGCCGCTGTTGCCGAGCGCGGTCAGCACCAATTTCTGCGCGAAGGGCGCCGTCACCTCGGCGGTCTCGGCGCCCCGCACCCACACCGGCATGTCGAACGTCTCGGTGCGCACGTTGGCGAAGCCGAGCGACTTCAGCGTCCTGGCCGCCCACACCCGCGCCCGCGCCTCCGCCTCGGTGCCGGCAAGGCGCTGGCCCACCTCGGTCGTCAGCCCCTCGGTGATGTCATAGGCGATATCGTCCTTCAGCGCCGCGTCGCGCATCGTGGCGACCTTGTCGGGCTGGACGGCAGCTGTCGCGGTGGTGGCGAGGAGCAGGGCGGACAGGGCGGGGAGGATCGTGCGCATGGCGCAGGCGTAGGCCGCGCGCGCCATGTTTGCCAAGAGGGGGCGTGCGGTTTGCCAAGCGGGGCTCGGCTGCGCTAGGGCAGCGCGCAAATCCCGACCACCGCCCTAACCGGAGTCCATGCACCCATGGCCGCCCAGTACGCCTTCGTGATGAAGGACATGACCAAGACCTTCCCCGGCGCCCCCAAGCCGGTGCTCCACAACATCAACCTGCAATTCTACCAGGGCGCCAAGATCGGCATCGTCGGCCCGAACGGCGCCGGCAAGTCGACCTTGATGAAGATCATGGCCGGCGTGGACAAGGATTTCACCGGCGAGGCCTGGCCCGGCGAATATATCACCGTCGGCTATCTGGAGCAGGAGCCCCAGCTCGATCCGACCAAGACGGTGCTGGAAAACGTCAAGGAAGGCGCGCGCGGCGTCGCCGATCTGGTCGATCGCTTCAACGCGATCTCGGCCGAGATGGGCGATCCCAAGGACGACACCGATTTCGACGCGCTCATGGAGGAGATGGGCGAGCTTCAGGGCAAGATCGACGCGGTCGACGGCTGGACGCTCGACAACCAGCTCGAAGTGGCGATGGAGGCCCTGCGCTGCCCGCCCGGCGACTGGCCGGTCGCCAACCTGTCGGGCGGTGAGAAGCGCCGCATCGCGCTCACCCGCCTGCTGATCCAGAAGCCGTCGATCCTGCTGCTCGACGAGCCGACCAACCATCTCGACGCCGAAAGCGTGAAGTGGCTGGAGAGCCACCTCAAGGAATATGCCGGCGCGGTGCTGATGATCACCCACGACCGCTACTTCCTCGACAATGTCGTCGGCTGGATTCTCGAAATCGATCGGGGGAAGTATTTCCCCTACGAGGGCAATTACTCGACCTATCTCGAAAAGAAGGCCAAGCGGCTCGAGCAGGAAGAGCGCGAGGAGAGCGGCCGCCAGACCGCGATCCGCAACGAACTGGAATGGATTCGGCAGGGCGCCAAGGCCCGCCAGACCAAGTCCAAGGCGCGTATCGCCAAGTTCGACCAGCTGGTCGAACAGCAGAACAACCGCACCCCCGGCAAGGCCCAGATCGTCATCCAGGTGCCCGAGCGCCTCGGCGGCAAGGTGATCGAGGTCGAGAATGTCTCCAAGGCCTATGGCGACAAACTGCTGTTCGACAATCTCTCGTTCACCCTGCCGGCCGGCGGCATCGTCGGCGTGATCGGCCCGAACGGCGCCGGCAAGTCGACCCTGTTCAAGCTCATCACCGGCCAGGAAACGCCGGACGAGGGCAAGATCGACATGGGCTCGACGGTGCGCCTTGGTTACGTCGATCAGAGCCGCGACCATCTCGACGACAAGAAGAACGTCTGGGAGGAAATCTCCGACGGGCTCGATTACATGAAGGTCAACGGCCACGACCAGTCGACCCGCGCCTATGTCGGCGCGTTCAACTTCAAGGGCGCCGACCAGCAGAAGAATGTCGGCAAGCTCTCGGGCGGCGAACGCAACCGGGTGAACATCGCCAAGATGCTGAAGAAGGGCGGCAACGTCCTCCTGCTCGACGAGCCGACCAACGATCTCGATGTCGAGACGCTGGGCGCGCTGGAGGAAGCGATCGAGAATTTCGCAGGGTGCGCCGTGGTCATCAGCCACGACCGCTTCTTCCTCGATCGCCTCGCCACGCACATCCTCGCGTTCGAAGGCAACAGCCACGTCGAATGGTTCGAAGGCAATTTCGAAGCCTATGAGGAAGACAAGCGCCGCCGCCTCGGCGACGCCGCCGACCGCCCGACCGCGCTGGCCTACAAGAAGCTGACGCGGTGACAGAAGGGCTGGACGCTAAAGAGTTAAACGCGCTTTCGATCATTGCTGCTTGTAATGACGCCGATAAGGTTCGCCGAATGATGTTGAACGCATCTGGCAAGTCGATCGTGGTCGAACAGGCGGCGTTCAACCGGATTATCGAGATCGAAGCGCGATCTACCGTGCCGGGAGTTGAACAAGCATGCTGGTCAATGATCCATGCGGTAGAGGAAATTAGACGCCAGCGAACCGGTAAGCGAAAGCCGATGAACCGCCTGCGACCAAAGATCGAGCGTGATGGTGTCGTCGCTTCTTTGGAATACCTCGCGTTAAACCGTAGTGAAGGATTCCAAGAGGTCTTGGATTACAAAAGGCCTGATTTAACCGCTGAGGCAATAGTGCTCGCACATGCTCAGCATTTTTCCGACAAGGCACTGACAGCGGCGGCTGATCGGCTAATTGAGGCCGGGATTGATCCGCAGGTGTTCAGAACTGTCTAGTGGGTTCCGGTTTTGAAGATGACGGCGCCATCCGCCCCGATCTGGTCGATCGCTGCTACGAACTGGCGGCGATCGGCTATGGCGAGGGCGGGTGCCCGATCGGGTCCTTGCTGGTGCGGGGCGGCGCGATCATCGGCGAGGGGTGGAACCGGCGGGTCCAGCAGGGCGATCCGATCGCGCATGGCGAGATGGATGCGCTGCGCAACGCCGGCCGCCAGCCCACCTATCGCGACACGATCCTCTACACCTCGCTCAGCCCCTGCATGATGTGCGCGGGCACGATCGTGCAGTTCAAGATCCCGCATGTCGTGGTGCTGGAGAACACCACCTTCGGCGGCAACGAAGGCTTCCTGCGCGAGCACGGCGTGA
This sequence comes from Sphingomonas naphthae, assembly GCF_028607085.1. Lineage (NCBI taxonomy): Bacteria > Pseudomonadati > Pseudomonadota > Alphaproteobacteria > Sphingomonadales > Sphingomonadaceae > Sphingomonas > Sphingomonas naphthae. The sequence goes on from NZ_CP117411.1 coordinate 1,393,206, forward strand.
CGGTCGACGTGCTCGACGATCCGCGCGCCATCGCCCTGATGCGCCGTTTTATCGCCGAGCAACCGGCGCTGTGGAACGAGGATATCGCGGAGTAGGGCGAGCGCGTCAGTTCAGACCGGTCTCGATCGACAGGCCGGGGATGGTGGCCGCCGCGATCGTCTCGCCGAGCGGCACGATGCACGTCTTGAGATAGGCACCGTCCACCGGCGCCCAATGCTGGTGGATTGTCCGGGCGGGCAGGTCCACCACCCAGAACTCCGGCACGCCACCCGCCGCATAGATCGTCGCCTTGCGGCCGAGATCGAACGCCACGGTCGTGTCGGCGATCTCCACCAGCAGCGCGACCGAGGCGCCGGGCACCGGGCCGTCGCCGATCGGTTCGGATGTCAGGATGATATCGGGTTCGGGCAGATCATGGTCGGACAGCGATACGCTGCCCTCCATGCCGACATAGAGGCTGCTGCCGATGGCTTGAAGCGCCAGTCGCAGGCGGAAGGCGAACTCGCCCTTGGCATACATGTGCGGCCGGTGCTGCGCGTTCATCGTCAGCACCTCGCCATCGATCAATTCGGTCTTGCGGTAACCGGCAAAGGCCCCCGCCTCGTCGAGCAAGGCGAAGTCGGCGACCCGCAGGCGCATCCGCTTCGGCACGTTGAGGGCAACGACCTCGTTCATGGCGCTCAGCCTATCACAGCCGGCCGGGCCACGAAAACCCGGCCGGCCGCCGATCGTTCATCAGTAGAACTGCTCGGGCGTCGGGGTCGGGGCCTTGCAGGCGCGCTGGTTGCCGCGCTTGCAGGCGGCGTCCTGCATCCGCCACGCGACCATCGCGTCGGCATAGGCATTCTGCTGGCGGGCATAGCGTTCGTCCGTCCGAAGCACCGACCGGTCATGCGCCATCAGCGCGCGCCAATAGGCTTCGCGATCGGCCTCGTACACGGCCTTGGCGTCGATATCGGCGCTGGCGGTCGCCGTCGCGGCGGCGCCGGCCTGGGCGTTGAGCGTATCGGTGACCGGGCCTTCCTGCGCGTTGATCGCGTCGGTGCGCGGCGAGGGCTTGTCGTAGCCGCGGTCGTAGGGAAGCTCGCGGGTCGGGCTCGCCGGCGCCGTCGGCAGCGTCTGGGCCGAAGCGGGCAGGGCAGTCGCGCTCGCCAGCAGGGCGGCGATCATCATCGGGGCACGCATCATCTCTCTCCTCGGGAAAGCGGATATGGCGGCCCAAACGTGGCGACGCCCCCTCGCGTTCCCGCAACCGACCCGGCAACCGCTGCGCCCGCGGGACGTTGCAGCCCCATAACGACGGAGGATGCGATGGACATTTCCAAGGGCGACGTGGTCGAACGGATCGCGCGCGTGCTCGCCGCCCAGCGGCTGAGCGTCAACGCCGGCGGCGACACCCGCTCCGCCGCCAGCGAGGTGGACGGCAGCTGGAGCGCGCACATCCCCGACGCACTGGCGGTGCTGCGAACGCTGCGCGAGCCCGACGAGCGGATGGCGGCGGCGGGCGATCCGGCGGTGTGGGAACGGATGGTGCTGGCCGCGCTGGCGCAGGAGCCGGTCGTCTAAACCTCGATCGTCATTGCGAGCGCAGCGAAGCAATCCAGGTTCCGCCGCTGGATTGCTTTGCTGCGCTCGCAAGGACGGATCAAACCGGCGCGAAAGCCCCGCTTTCCTCGTCCAAAATATGCAGCACGCCATCGGTTATCGCGAAATAGGCGCCACGCAGGCGCAGCGTCCCCGCCGCCTCGCGTTCCGGGACGATGGGGAAGGAGCGGAGGTTGGCGAGGCTCACCTTCACGGCCTCCATCTCCATCAGCCGCACCGCGTCCGGCCCGGTGCCGTGCGCCGCCACGATCCGGTCGCGCGCCTCGTCGAGCAGGTCGACCCAATGGGCGATGAAGCCGCCCTCCCCGGGTTTCGCGCCCTTGAAGCGCTGGCTCAGCGCCGCCGCCACGCCGCCGCAGGCGCCATGGCCCAGCACGACCACCTCGGGCACCTGCAACTGGTTGAGCGCGAATTCCAGCGCGGCGGACACGCCGTGGCGGCTGCCGTCCAGCTCGAACGGCGGCACCAGATTGGCGACGTTGCGTACCACGAACATCTCGCCCGGCGCGGTATCGAAGATGATCGAGGGTTCGACCCGGCTGTCCGAGCAGGCGATCACCATTACCTTGGGGCTCTGCCCCTCGGCCAGTTCCTGCCAGCGCGCGCGTTCCTCGGCCCAGTCGCCCGCGCGGAAGCGGCGATAGCCATCGATCATGCCTGAAAAGTCCGTCATGGGGAGAAGCCTAAACCCTGTCGCCGGGGGGTGGCAAGCGGGCGCGGGGATCGCTATCTCCACCGCCATGACCGAACCCGTCGCTCCGCTCCCGACTCCGACCCCGCGCGAACCGCGCATCCGCAAGCCGGACTGGATTCGCGTGAAAGCCCCCGGCGGCACCGCCTTCGCCGAGACGAAATCGCTGATGCGCAGCCTGAATCTGGCTACCGTGTGCGAGGAGGCGGCCTGCCCTAATATCGGCGAATGCTGGAGCAAGAAGCACGCCACGGTGATGATCCTGGGCGACACCTGCACCCGCGCCTGCGCCTTCTGCAACGTGAAGACCGGCATGCCGCGCGCGGTGGACCTGAAGGAGCCGCAGCATGTGGCCGATGCGGCCGCCGCGATGGGGCTCCAGCATATCGTGGTCACATCGGTCGATCGCGACGATCTGAAGGACGGCGGCGCCAGCCAGTTCGTCAAGGTGATCGATGCGCTGCGCCGCACGACGCCCAACACCACGATCGAGATCCTGACCCCCGATTTCCGCAATAAGGCCGATGCCGCCGTCGAGGCGATCGTCGCCGCCCGGCCGGACGTCTACAATCACAATCTGGAAACCGTCCCGAGGCTCTATTCCACCATCCGGCCGGGCGCGCGTTATTATGCGTCGCTGCGCCTGCTGGAGACGGTGAAGCGCCTCGATCCGTCGATCTTCACCAAGTCCGGCGTGATGGTCGGCCTGGGCGAGGAGCGGCTGGAGGTGCATCAGGTGATGGACGACATGCGCTCGGCCGGCATCGATTTCCTGACAGTCGGCCAATATCTCCAGCCGACGCCGAAGCACGCCAAGGTGATGGATTTCGTGACGCCGCAGGCATTCGACGCCTACGCCTCGATCGCGCGCGCCAAGGGCTTCCTGCTGGTCGCGTCGAGCCCGCTGACCCGTTCCAGCTACCACGCCGATTCGGACTTCGCGAAGCTGCGTGTCGCGCGCGAGAAGCAACTCGGCCGGGTGACGGCGGTGGCGGCGGAGTAGGGGGTTGGGACTGCCCATTTCCCATCCGTTCGTCCCGAGCGAAGTCGAGGGACGGGAGGCTGGACGCGGCGCGCGGGGCACATCCCTCGACTTCGCTCGGGACGAACGGTGTGTGGGGGGAGAGGTGTAACATGCCCCGCCACAGCGAAATCCGCCATCTGCCCTACACCCCCGAACAGATGTACGATCTGGTCGCGGATGTCGCCAGCTACGCCAAATTCCTGCCCTGGGTCGCCGCCGTCCGCGTGCGATCGGATAGCGAGACCGAGATGGTCGCCGATCTCGTCGTCGGCTTTTCCGCCCTGCGCGAGAAATTCACCTCGAAGATCGAGAAGCACCGGCCGGACAGCGTCCATGTCGAATATGTCGATGGCCCGCTGAAATTCCTGCACAACGACTGGAAGTTCCGGCCCGACGAGGCGGGCGGCTGCTTCGTCGACTTCCTCGTCGATTTCCAGTTCAAGTCGCGCATCTTCGAGGCGCTGGCCGGCCAGATGTTCGACAAGGCGCTGCGCAAGATGATCGGCGCGTTCGAGACGCGCGCCGCCGCGCTTTACGGCAGCGGCGCGCCCGGCATCAGCAGTTCCAGCGCCACCAGCGCCGCCTGAAGCCGGATCCCGCTGCGGCCCAGATCGCCGAACTGCTTGCGATCGGCATGGATGTCGTCCTCGTGCATCCCGCGCGTCGCGCAGGCGAACACCACCGTGCCGACCGGCTTCTTCGCCGTGCCGCCGCCCGGTCCCGCGATGCCGGTGATCGACACCGCCACATCGGCATCGCTCTTGTCGATCGCCCCGCGCGCCATCGCCCAGGCGGTCGCTTCGGAAACCGATCCGAACGTCTCGATCACGTCGCTGGCGATGCCGAGCAGCTTAACCTTGGCTTCGTTGGAATAGGTCACGAAGCCCGCGTCCATCACATCGGACGATCCCGCCACCTCGGTCAGCGCGGCGGTGACGAGGCCGCCGGTGCAGCTTTCGGCGACCGCGATCTTGCGCTTGGCGGCGCGATTGGCATCGATCACGCGGGTCGCGGCGGCGACAAGTTCGTCCGGCAGCAGGGTCACGGGCGCTCCTCCGGGCGGCACACTTTCAGGACGCCGGCGATGCCGTTGCCCTTGCGGTCGGCGATGGCGACGCCCAGCGCGGCGAGCCGGCCGATGTCGCGCCCCGGCACGGTCGACAGCGATTCGATCACCTCGTTGGCCTCGAAACAGGCGTTGGGCTTGATCTTCTCTGCCAGCAGCGAGGCGAGCATCGGCTCGACCAGGAAGCGCAGCGCGTCGCTGTTCATCTCCGGCGGCATCAGCTGACCCAGCACCTGGCTAAACACCCGCCCGATCACCTTGCGCGCCGTCGGCCAGGCCGCCGCCGCGTCGGGGCGGTAGCGATCGGCCAGTTGCGGCGCATAGCTCGTCAGATAGGCCGCGCGGGGCAGCACCGGCCCGCACCGCTCGGCCAGCTTCGTCACCACCGAGGGCAAAGCGAAGGTGACCAGCGCGGCCGCCTCCTGCCGCTCGATACAGCCGAGCTTCAGATTCTGGAGCGCCTGCGCCGAGGCGACGGTGGGCATCGCGACGAGCGCGGCGGCCAGCAGGGCGCGCCGGATCATGCCGGCACCCGCACGGTCGCCATCGCCTGGGCGGCGATGCCCTCGCGGCGGCCGGTGAAGCCCAGCCCTTCGGTGGTGGTTGCCTTGATGCTCACCTGATCCTCCTCGAGCCCGAGCAATGTGCCGATCCGGGAACGGATGGCGGCGCGATGCGGTCCCACCTTGGGCGCTTCGCAGATGATCGTGACATCGACATGATCGATCACGCCGCCCTTCGCCACGATCAGGTCGCGGGCGTGGGTGAGGAAGCGGTGCGAGGCCGCGCCCTTCCACTGCGGGTCGCTCGGCGGGAAATGGCTGCCGATATCGCCGTCGCCGATCGTGCCGAGCAGCGCGTCGGTCAGGGCGTGGAGCGCCACGTCGGCATCCGAATGGCCGGCGAGCGCGGCGCTGTGGGCGATGCGCACACCGCCCAGCCACACATGGTCGCCGGGCGCGAAGGCGTGGACGTCATAGCCCATCGCCGTGCGCGAGCGCATCGCGGCCGCAAGGCGCGCTTCGGCGGCGGCGAAATCGGCGGTGTGGGTCAGCTTGTCGAGCATCGTGTCTCCCTCGACGGTGGCGACGGCGAGCCCGGCGGCGCGGGCGACCTGCGCGTCATCGGTGGCGGGGCCGCCGGCCCACGCCCGATGCGCCGCGAGGATCGCGTCGCGGTCGAACCCCTGCGGGGTCTGCACCCGCACCAGCCCGTCACGCGGCCGCACGTCGCCCAGCAGGCCATCGGCGGCCGCGATCGTATCGACCACCGGCAGCACCGGCACCGCGCCATCATGCGTATCGAGCGCCGCCAGCAGCCGGTCGATCACGGCCACGGAGAGGAACGGGCGGGCGGCATCGTGGATCAGCACGCGCCCGGCGGGCACAGCCTCCAGTCCGGCGATCACCGAATCGCGCCGCTCGGCCCCGCCGATCACGGGGGTGGGCATGGTGCGGTCGCCCAGCGCCTCGGCCAGCAGCCCCGACTGCCCCGCGCCGATCACGATCTGGATGCGGTCGATCGCGGGGTGGGCGGCCAATGCATCGACGGCATGAGCGATCATCGCCTTGCCCGCGATGGTCGCATATTGCTTGGGGGTGCCGAGGCCGGCGCGCTCGCCGCGACCGGCGGCGACGATCAGCGCGGTGGTGGTCGATGCCATATCGGCGCCTTAGCCGCCCGCGCGGGTGCCGTCCATGTTGCGCCGCTCGCCCAAAAACGGTAGGGGCGTGCCTGTTTTTTAGGCAGAGACTCTTGGCACGGCTTTCCCCCATCTCGATCGGCCCCGTCACGGTGCAGACCCCGGTGATCCTCGCCCCCATGACCGGGGTGAGCGATCTGCCGTTCCGTCGCGCCGTGCGCCGCTTCGGCTCCGGCCTGAACGTCACCGAGATGATCGCCAGCCAGGCCGCCATCCGCGAGACGCGCCAATCGGTGCAGAAGGCGATGTGGGATCCCATCGAGGAGCCCGTATCGATGCAGCTCGTCGGCTGCTCGCCGGTGGACATGGGCGAGGCGGCGAAGCTGTGCGCCGATCGTGGCGCCGCCATCATCGACATCAACATGGGCTGCCCGGTCCGCAAGGTCGTCAACGGCGACGCGGGTTCGGCGCTGATGCGCGATCTGCCGCTCGCCACCGCGCTCGTCGCCGCGACGGTGAAGGCGGTGGACGTGCCCGTCACGCTCAAGATGCGGATGGGCTGGTGCCACGACAGCCTCAACGCGCCCGAACTGGCGAAGGCGGCCGAGGATATCGGCGTGAAGATGATCACCGTCCACGGCCGCACCCGCAACCAGATGTACAAGGGCTCGGCCGACTGGGCGTTCGTGCGGCGGGTGAAGGATGCCGTGTCGATCCCGGTGATCGTCAACGGCGATATCTGTTCGATCGAGGATGCCGATACAGCGCTGGAACAGTCCGGCGCGGACGGGCTGATGATCGGGCGCGGCGCTTATGGCCGGCCGTGGCTGCTCCATCAGGTGATGCGCTGGCTGGAGACCGGCGAGCGCCGGCCCGATCCCACCCTCGACCAGCAATATGCCGTGATCGTAGCGCATTATCACGAGATGCTCGAAATCTATGGCAGCGAAGTGGGCGTCAACATGGCGCGCAAGCATCTCGGCTGGTACACCAAGGGCCTGCCCGGATCGGCCGAGTTCCGCCACAAGGTGAACCAGATTCCCGATCACAAGGTCGTCCTCGCCAACCTCGCCGAATTCTATCGTCCATGGCTCTCGCGGGCAGCGGCCTGACCCGCTTCATCCGGCGCGACCTTCGCGAAGAGGGGCGCCTGGGCCTGCCCGAAATTTTCGCCGCCCTGCCGACCCCGGTGCTTGCGCTCGATGCGGGCGGGGTGGTGGTGGAGGCCAATCCGGCGGCCGAAACCTATATCAACCTCGCCCGCTCGGCGATCGTCGGCCAGAATATCGCCGAGCTGATCGGCCACCCGCTCACCTCGGTGTCGAGCGACGCCCGCTTCGTGGCCTATGATCTCGATCTGACCCTGCCGGGCGACAAGCTCCAGTCGGCCGACCTTTCGGTGGCGCCGCTGCCCGACCGGCCCGGCTGGCGGATGCTCACCATCCATCCCCATCCGCAGGTCACCGTCCGCACCCGCCGCACCGGCCGCGAGGGCGGCACGCTGGCGGCGGTGGGCGCGGCGGCGCTGCTCGCGCATGAGATCAAGAATCCTTTATCGGGTATCAGGGGTGCGGCTCAACTCCTTGAAAGTGCGGCAGACGAAGGCTCGCGCGACCTCACCCGGCTGATCCGCGACGAAGTGGATCGGGTGGCCGCGCTGATCGACCGGATGGAGGGTTTTACCGACAGCCGCGCCATAGCCGTCGAACCGTTCAACATCCACACCGCGCTCTACCATGCCCGCGACGTCGCGATTAAGGGCTTCGCGCGCGATTTCAGCATTCGTGAACTCTACGATCCATCCCTGCCCCACGTCCTGGGCCATCGCGATTCGCTGGTTCAGGTCGTTATCAACCTGCTCAAGAACGCGGTCGAGGCGATGAAGGGCGCGGGGATGGAGACGGGGACTATCACCCTCACCACCGCCTATCGCCACGGCGTGCGCCTGTTGACCGACCAGGGCGATGGCCGCCGCTCGCTGCCGATCGAACTGTCGGTGTCGGACGAGGGACCGGGCGCCCCGGACTCGATCCGCGACCATCTGTTCGATCCGTTCGTCTCGTCGAAGCGGTCGTCGGGCGGTCTGGGGCTGGCGCTGGTCGAGAAGCTGATCGCCGATCAGGGCGGCATGGTCGAATATGTCCGCGAGGGGCAGCCGCCACGCACGATCTTCCGTGTGCTGCTGCCGCGCGCGGTGCGGGGAGAATGACGATGAGCGCGGCGCGGATCCTGGTGGTGGACGACGATGCGGCGATCCGCACCGTCATTCGCGAGGCGCTGCGCCGCGACGGCCATCGCGTCGAGACCGCCGCCTCGGTTGCCGATCAGTTCCGATTGATCGATAGCTTCATGCCACATGTCCTTGTCACTGATGTAATATTACCTGACGGCAATGGGCTGGACGTGATGCCCGAGGTGATGGCGCGGGCGCCGAAGATGCCGATCATCGTTCTCTCCGCGCAGAACACCTTCACCACCGCGATGCGCGCCACAGAGCAGGGCGCGTTCGATTACCTGCCCAAGCCGTTCGATCTGGCCGAATTGTCCAAGGCGGTGAACGACGCGGTCGCCACCCATGCCGCGACGCTCGACGCCGATGGCGGCACGCCCGCCGAAGATCTCCCCCTCATCGGCCGCTCGCCGCCGATGCAGGAGGTGTATCGCACCATCGCCCGCGTCGTTTCCAACGATCTGACGGTGCTGGTTCTGGGAGAATCCGGTACGGGCAAGGAACTTGTGGCACGTGCTATCCATGATTTCGGAGCAAGGGCGGCCAAGCCCTTCGTCGCGATCAACATGGCCGCCATCCCGCGCGAGCTGATCGAAAGCGAATTGTTCGGCCATGAGCGCGGCGCCTTCACCGGCGCGGCCCAGCGCACCGCCGGCCGTTTCGAGCAGGCGCAGGGGGGCACGCTCTTCCTCGACGAGATCGGCGACATGCCGATGGAGGCACAGACCCGGCTGCTGCGCGTCCTCCAGTCGGGCGAGTTTTCGACGGTGGGCGGCGCCCGCGCGATCCGCGCCGACGTGCGGATCATCGCCGCCACCCACAAGGATCTGCCGCGCCTGATCGGCGAGGGCGGCTTCCGCGAGGATCTCTATTACCGCCTCGCCGTCGTGCCGATCCGCCTGCCGTCGCTGCGTCAGCGGGTCGAGGATCTCGCCGAACTCTCGCGCCACTTCCTTGATCGCGCCGTGGCGGACGGCCTGCCCCGCAAGCAACTCGATCCCGCCGCGATCGATCGGCTCACCCGCCACAGCTGGCCGGGCAATGTGCGCGAGCTGGAAAACCTCATGCGTCGCCTGGCCGCGCTGGTGCGCGAGGACGTCATCTCGGTCACCGCGCTCGAACAGCATCTGGCCGGTCACGGTGGGGAGGCAGCGCCTGCGCCGATCTCGGTCGGCTCCGGCCTCGCCGACGCGATCGAGCATCATCTGGCCAGTCACTTCGCCGATTACGGCCGCCAGCTGCCCCCGGACGGCCTCTACGATCGCCTGCTGGCCGAGGTGGAGAAGCCGCTGCTGCGCATGTCGCTGGCGGCGGTGCGGGGCAATCAGTTGAAGGCCGCCAAGCTGCTCGGCATCAATCGCAACACGCTCCGCAAGAAATTGTCCGAGCATGGGCTCGACCCGCAATCGGCCAAGCGTGGCGGATAAGCGACGGGCGTCTGCCGAAAATCCCATTTCGATGTGTTTTGTGTGCAACGCTCTTGTGGTAACAAGGTCACGATGACGCTTGCCACAGTCCGCCCCGCCGCGCGCCCGCCCCGTTGGCGGCGTCGGCTCGCGCTGGGGATGCGGGGCATAGGCCGCTTCATGCGCCGCGCCCGCGTCATGCCCGCCGTGGAGATCGCGACCGTCATCGTCATGGCGGCGATGATGGTCCTCGCCTGGCGCGCCACCGCCGGGGCCGGCGCGCCGCAGCGTCCGCTCTCGCCGCCGATGGTGGCGCTGCTGCTCGTCGCCAATCTGGTGCCGGCGATGGCGCTGATCGTGCTGGCCGCGCGTCGACTGGCCCAGCGCCGCACCCGCCATTCCACGGTTGGCGGGCGCGGGCGGCTTCACGTTCGGCTCGTGGCGATGTTCTCGGTCGTCGCCGCCGTGCCGACCCTGCTGGTGGTGATCTTCGCGTCCTTGCTGTTCCAATATGGCGTGGAATTCTGGTTCTCGGATCGCGCCCGCGTCGTCCTCGAAAGCGCCGACAGGGTCGCCCAGACCTATGTCAACGAAAGCCAGCAGCGGATCATCGACGATGCCACCGCGATGAACAACGATGTCGCCCGGGTGCTGAGCCAGCTGCCGATCGACGATCCGCGCGTCCGCTCCTTCTTCGCCGAGCAACTCGTCAACCGCGTGCTCGACGAGGCGGCGATCATCAGCTTCCCGCCCGGCGGCGCGCCCGCGCTGCTCGGCGGCGCCAATCTCGACAAGCGCCCGCTGGAACAGCGGCTGCCGCCGCGCGTGCTGCCGCTGCTCGCCAACGGACAGCCGCGCGCCACCTTCGCCTCGGGCGACCGGGTCGAGGCGGTCGTGCTGCTCGACGCCAAGTCGCACACCTATTTCTATGCCTCGCGCTATGTCGATCCCACGGTGCTGAAGCAGGCGCAGCGCTCCGCCTCGGCGCTGGGCGCCTATCAGCAGCTCACCACCCGCGCGCGTTCGCTCCAGCTGCGCTTCAACATCACGCTCTTTCTGGTCTCGCTGCTGATCGTGGCGCTGGCGGTGTGGATCGCGCTGGAGGTGGCCGATCGCATGGTCCGCCCGGTCGGCGCGCTGGTGTCCGCCGCTCGCCGGGTCGCGGCGGGCGATTTCACCGCGCGCGCCGCCACCGCCATCACCCCCGATGAACTCGGCACGCTCGCCGGCGCGTTCAACCGTATGACCCGCCGAATCGAGGAGCAGACCGGCGCGCTGGTCTCCGCCAACGGCCAGCTCGAAAACCGCCGCGCCCTGATCGAGGCGGTGCTGTCGGGCGTGTCGGCGGGCGTCGTCTCGATCGATGGCGAGCGGCGCATCACCCTCGTCAACCGCTCCGCCGCGATGATCCTCGATGTCGGCGACGATCTCGTCGGCCGCACCCTGGCCGATGTCGCCCCCGCGCTCGATGGCGTGATCGACGCGGCGGATCGCGACAGCGTCATCCAGTTCGCCACCGGCGGCGATCCGCGCACACTGGCGGTCCGGCTGGTCCGGGTCGAGGCCGGCCACGTCCTCACCTTCGACGATATCACCGAGCAGCTCGCCGACCAGCGCCGCGCCGCCTGGGCCGACGTCGCCCGCCGTATCGCCCACGAGATCAAGAACCCGCTGACCCCGATCCAGCTTGCCGCCGAACGGCTCCAGCGCCGCTATGGCCGCGAGATCCAGTCCGATCCCGCCACCTTCGAGCGGCTGACGCAGACGATCGTGCGGCAGGTGGGTGATCTGCGCTCGATGGTGAACGAATTCTCCGCCTTCGCGCGGATGCCCAAGCCTGAGTTCAAGCCCGAGCCGATCGCCGACATCGCCCGGCAGGCGCTGTTCCTCCACGAAGTTGCCCATCCCGCGATCAGCTTCCGCATGATGGCGCCCGAGCCGTCGCCGATCCTGATCTGCGATCGTCGCCAGCTGGGGCAGGCGCTCACCAACATCGTCAAGAATGCGGTCGAGGCGATCGAGGGCCGCGCGGGCGAGGGCGGGGCAGGGGCCGTCGTGCTGGGCCTCAGCGCGGAGGACGAACGCCTGACCATCGAACTGGCCGACGACGGCATCGGCCTGCCCGCCGAGCGCGAGCGGCTCACCGAACCCTATATGACGACCCGCGCGCGCGGCACCGGCCTGGGCCTCGCGATCGTGAAGAAGATCGTCGAGGAACATCAGGGCACGATCCAGTTCGGCGACAATCCGGGCGGCGGCGCGATCGTGCGCCTCTGCTTCGACATGGCCGCGCTGGCGCCGCTGGCCGGCACCGCGCCTGCCGTGGCCGACCCGCAAGATCAGGACGATGGGCGCCGCCTGCCCGAGTTAACGCGTATGAGGATTGGCTGATGGCACTCGACATTTTGGTCGTCGACGACGAGCGCGACATCCGCGAGCTGGTCGCGGGGGTGCTGGAGGACGAGGGCTATTCCGCCCGCGCCGCCGCCGACAGCGACCAGGTCTTCGCCGAAATCGCGGCGCGGCGCCCCTCGCTAGTGCTGCTCGACGTCTGGCTGGCGGGTTCGAAACTCGACGGGCTGGAAATCCTCGACGAGATCAAGCTGCGCGATCCGACCCTGCCGGTGATCGTGTTTTCGGGCCATGGCAATATCGACACCGCCGTGTCCGCCGTGCGGCGCGGCGCGGTCGATTTCATCGAGAAGCCGTTCGAGAGCGAGCGCCTGCTGCTGATGGTCGCCCGCGCGACCGAGACCGAGCGCCTGCGCCGCGAGAATGCGGTACTGCGCGCCCAGGTCGGCCAGGATGACGAACTCACCGGCACCTCGGCGATCATCAACGGCGTGCGCGCCACCCTGAAGCGCGTCGCCCCCACCGGCAGCCGCGTGCTGCTGTCCGGCCCGGCCGGCGTCGGCAAGGAAGTCGCGGCCCGTCTGCTCCACCAGTGGAGCCCGCGCGCCAACGCCCCGTTCACCGTCGTCGCGGCCGCGCGGATGACGCCCGACCGGGTGGAGGAGGAATTGTTCGGCGTGGAGGACGGCGCCTCGGTCGTCCGCCCCGGCCTGCTCGAACAGGCGCATGGCGGCACGCTCTTCCTCGACGAGATCGCCGACATGCCGATGACGACGCAGGCCAAGATCCTGCGCGTGCTGACCGACCAGAGCTTCGCCCGCGTCGGCGGCAGCCGGATGGTGAAGGTGGACGTGCGCGTCGTTTCGGCCACTTCGCGCGATCTCTCCGCCGAAATCGCCGCCGGCCGCTTCCGCGAGGATCTTTATTACCGGCTGAACGTGGTGCCCGTGCCGATCCCGGCGCTGTCCGAACGGCGCGAGGACATTCCCGTCCTCGTCGAGCATTTCGTCGCCCGATACGCCGCCGATCGCCGCGTCCGCACGCCCGAAATCTCGCCCGACGCGATGGCCGCGCTGCAATCCTACGACTGGCCCGGCAATGTCCGCCAGATCCGCAACATGGTCGAGCGCACCATCATCCTCGCCCCCGGCGACCGCATCGCCCGGATCGACGTGGACATGCTGCCCGCCGAAGTCCTGTCCGATCAGGCGCAGTTCACGCCCGACAACAGCGCCACCAAGTCGATCATGGGCACACCCTTGCGAGAGGCGCGCGAGACGTTCGAGCGCGAATATCTCCGCGTCCAGATCCGCCGCTTCTCCGGCAACATCAGCCGTACCGCGACCTTCATCGGCATGGAGCGGTCGGCATTGCACCGGAAGCTCAAGACGCTCGGTCTCGTTGATCCGCGGGCTGAAGGCGAGGAATAAGGCTGGCGGCGGCGCGGAAGGAAGCGATCTTGAAGCTCAAGGATAGCGGATCGCCACCACTTCCCATTCCTTCGCGCCCGCCGGTAGCACCACCGTCCGCAGATCGCCCACCGTCGATCCGCACAGCGCGCGGGCGAGCGGCGAGCGCCAGCTGATCCGGCCGGCGCTGGCGTCCGCCTCGTCTTCGCCCACCAAAGTGAGGATGCGCTGATTGTCGTCCTCGTCGGCGATCGTCACGGTCGCGCCGAACCACGCCCTCGCGCGATCGGCCTGGGCGGCGGGATCCACCACTTTGGCGCGCTTCATCCGGCGTGAAAGGTGGCCCAGCTCACGATCGATCTCGCGCAGGCGCTTGCGGCCGTAGATGTAATCGCCATTCTCGGATCGGTCGCCGTTGCCCGCCGCCCAGCTGATCGTCTCGACCAGCCTGGGGCGCTCCACGCCGAACAGGTCGTCGTAGCGCGCCCGCATCGCGGCATAGCCAGCGGGCGTGATGAAATTGGGTGGCGGGCCGCTATCCTCGTCGTCGCCGAAGAGCGCGCGGCTCACCCCGGAGTCTTCTTGCCGAGATAGTGCGACAGGCGATCGGTCGAGGGCGTGCGGGCGCGCTGCGGGTTCATCAGATCGTAGACCACCGCATTTTCCAGCACGCGCTGCACATAACCGCGCGTCTCGGTAAAGGGGATCGCCTCGATCCAGTCGACCACGTCCACCCCCGGCATCCGGGGATCGCCATTGGCGCGGATGAACTTGTTCACATTGCCCGGCCCGGCATTGTAGCTCGCCACCGCCAGCACATAACTGCCGTTATAATAATTGAGCATCCGATCGAAGAAGGCCGAGCCCAGCATCACATTGTAGCTCGGCTCGGTCAGGCGCGACGGATCGTGGGCGAGGCCCAGCTTGCCGGCCTGTTCGGCGGCGGTGGCGGGCATCAGCTGCATCATGCCCTTGGCGCCGGTGCGGCTGGTGGCCTGCCGGTCGAACTGGCTTTCCTGCCGGGTGATGGCGTGGACGATCGTCCAGTGATCGGCCATCGTCGGCGGCACGGCGATCGTGGGGAAACCGATACGGATCGGATCGCGGGTGCCCGAATTGCGCGCGTTGCGGCTGACCATCACGCCGAGGTCAGGCCGGGCGATGGCCTGCGCCAGCTCGCCCGCCAGCACATGATCGGCATCGGTCTTGGCATTGGCGGCGATGGTGCGGACGAACATCGTCTGGTCGGCCCAGCGCCCGTCCTGCCCGAGCAGCCGCGCGGCGCGCACCACTTCGCTTTCGAAGAAGGCCTGGCGCTGCGCCGGCGACACCACCAGCGCGGGCGGATCGGCCGGCAGCGCCAGGATGCGGCCCAGCCGCTCGGTGGCGAGCTGGCCGTAATATTGATCGATATTGGCGGCGGCCTGCCCGTAATAGGTCTGCGCCGTCGCGCGGTCGCCCAGCCGTTCGGCCGAGCGGCCCGCCCAATAATAGCCCTTGGTCTGGCTCTGCGGCGTCTGCGATCCGCGCGCATAGGCCAGGAACAGGGGAATGGCGTCGGCCGGACGGTTGAGCTTCTGGAGCGCCTGCACCCCGCCGAGCCACACGAGGCTGGTATAGACGTCGCGCTCGCCGAAGCTGCGCTGGCGTATATCGGTGCCGGCAGGGAAGGCGGCGTCGGCGGCGCGGGCGATGCTCCACGCGGTGGACGCCTGCCCGTCGGCGCCGGCGCCATTGGCGGCGGTCAGCAACGTCTGGAGATATTTCTGCGGCACCAGCGCCGGCGCGTCGAGCTGGCGCGCCTCGCCCAGCCACAGGCGCGAGACCGCGCTCTGGCTGGAATCCCGCAGCCAGTTGGCGCGATCGATCACGAAGCCCGGATCGCGCGTGCCGCCGGGGCCGACCAGCGCGGCCTTGTCCGCCGCGTCCGCCGCACGGGTCTGCATGGCGAGGCGGGCCTGATAGATCGGCTGGCGTGCGGGCGAGACGAGCGCGATCTGGCGCTGCGCGGCGGCGGTCGATCCGTCCCACAGCAATTTCTCCATCCGGCTATCCTGATCGGACTGGCCGAAGGCGCCGGGGAATCGCTGGAGCAGGCGCTGCTCCTCGTCGGGCGGCAGCGCGCCGCCTGTCCAGGCGGCGATGGCGGCGGCGCGGGCCTGCGGGGCCTGCCCGGTCGATTGCAGTGCCTCGGCATAGCGCAGGCGGCCGGTGCTGGTCTGCGGCGGCAGCTTGGCGAAGAAGGCGACGATTGCCGAGGGCGGTGTGACGTCGCGCTGAATCTGGCGCTCGGCCGCGCGGCGCATCGCCGCTTCGCCCGGCCAGCCGGGATGCTGCTCCAGGAAGGTCGCGTAATCGAGGAAGGGCAGGCTGTCGGTCTGCTGGAGGCGATACCATGTCGCCACGGTCGTTCGCAGCGGATCGGTCGCGGGGATCGGCGCGAGCGGGGTGACCGCCGCCGCCGTCGCCTCGCCGGTGATGCCGGGGCGCAGCAGCAGGCCGATCGCGCTGGTCGTCGCCAGCGCCACGGCGATCGTCAGCGGCAGGGCGCGGCGATGCCGGGCCTTGCGCGTATCAGGAGTGCTGGACAGGCGAGGGGGGCGAACCCTATCTGGCGCGGACGCTTTGCGTTTGGGACTCATGGGACCACATATGGCCCGGCCCGGCCGCGAATTGAAGGAGATAAGGATGTTCTCGGGTTCGATCCCGGCGCTGGTGACGCCTTTTCGCGATGGATCGTTCGACGAGGCCGCCTTCCGCAAACTCGTCGACGCGCAGATCGCGGGCGGTTCCTCGGCGCTGGTGCCCTGCGGCACGACCGGCGAAAGCGCCACGATGCTCATCGCCGAGCATAATCATGTGATCGACGTGTGCATCGATCAGGCCGCCGGCCGCGTGCCGGTGATCGCGGGCTGCGGATCGAACGACACGAGCGTCGCGCTCGATCACATGCGCCACGCGCAAAAGGCGGGCGCCGCCGCCGCGCTGGTGGTGCTGCCTTATTACAACCGCCCCAATCAGGACGGCTTGCTGGCGCACTACCGCCATCTCGCCTCGAACTGCGATCTGCCGATCGTCGTCTACAACGTGCCCGCGCGCACCGTGACTGACATCGCCGTCGAGACGCTGGCGGAACTGGCCAAGCTCCCCACGATCGTCGGCATCAAGGATGCCAGCGGCAAGGTGGAGCGGGTCGCCGCCCAGCGCCTCGCCTGCGGTCCCGATTTCTGCCAGCTTTCCGGCAATGACGACATGGCGCTGGGCTTCATGGCGATGGGCGGGGTGGGCTGCATCTCCGTCACCGCCAATGTCGCCCCCGGCCCGTGCGCCGAATTCCAGAAGGCGTGTGCCGAGGGCCGCTGGGCCGATGCGCTGGCGTGGCAGGACAGGCTCTTCCCGCTCCACGCCGCGCTCTTCACCGATGCCTCGCCCGGCCCGGTGAAGTACGCGCTGTCGCGGCTCGACCCCGGTTTCCCGACCGACATCCGCCTACCGATGACCTGGCCGAGCGCCGCCAGCCGCGCGGCGGTGGACGCAGCGCTCGTTCATGCCGGGCTGCTATAAGGCCCGTCATGGCACGCCCCCGCCCCGCAGAATTCGTCAAAGTGAAGACCGTCGCCGAGAACCGGCGCGCCCGCTTCGAATATTTCCTCGAGGATTTCTTCGAGGCCGGCATCGCCCTGACCGGCACCGAAGTGAAATCGCTCCGCTTCGGCGAAGGATCGATCGCGGAAAGCTATGCCGAGGTGGACAAGGACGGGCAGGTCTGGCTGGTGAACGCCAACGTGCCCGAATTCAGCCACGGCAACCGCTTCAACCATGTGCCCAAGCGGCCCCGCAAGCTGCTGCTGCACCACCGCCAGATCGAGAAAATGAAGACCGCCGTCAGCCGCGAGGGCATGACGCTCATCCCGCTCTCGATCTATTTCAACGGCAACGGCAAGGCCAAGGTCGAGCTGGCGCTGGCCAAGGGCAAGAAGCTGCACGACAAGCGCGAGACCGCCAAGGACCGCGACTGGAAGCGCGACCAGGCCCGCATCATGCGGGAGCGCGGCTGATGTTCGATCGGATGCGCGCCTGGTCGCAGCGCAACATGCCGACCCGCGACACGTTCGAGAACAGCCGCTGGCTGCGGCCGATCGCGCATCGCGTGCTGGAGCCGTCGCTGTGGCGCTTCCATCGCCGCTCGGTCGCGCGCGGGGTGGCGCTGGGCGTGCTGGTCGGCGTGCTGATCCCGATCGCGCAGACGGTGTTCGCGGCCCTGCTGGCGCTGCCCGCGCGCGCCAACGTGCCGGTCGCGGCGCTCACCACCTTCATCACCAACCCCTTCACCACCCCGCCGATCTGGCTGGGCGCCTATTGGATCGGCAGCCGGATATTGGGGGCCGAGGGCGCGCAGGTCACGCCCGGCGGGCATGAGGCCGAGATCGGCTGGGTCGAATGGACCTTGACCCAGGCGGGCCCCGCGACCCTGCTCGGCCTCGTCATCATCGCCGTCGTCGGCGCTGCGGTGGGCTATCTGATCGCCTCCTTCGGCTGGCGCGGCTGGGTCGCGCACAAATGGGCCGAGCGCAGCCGCGCCCGCGCGCTGCGCCCCTGAACATGGCGTCGAGCGCCCTCCCGTCGCAGCCGACCCGCCCGCGCGAATGGTGGAAGGTCGCGGTGGTCGTGAAGGCCGCGATCCTGTCGGTCGGGCTGATCTGGGCGTCGCTCGCCAATCTGCCGATCGAGGGCATATTGGGTGGCGCGGCGATCGGCGTGGCGCTGATCCTGGTGACCCCCCGCCTGCTGCGCGGGCGTCAGGTGGTGGCGGCGCCGACCAACGTGGTCGATTGGCCGCTCGTCGCGGCGGCGCTCGACGACAATGACAGCGCCGTCGCGATCACCGACCGGCGCGGGCTGCTGGTGTGCGCCAACCGCACCTACGAACATATCTTCGAGGGCCTCGACGGCCCGCTGTCGCTCGGCGCCGACGCGGGCGAGAGCGAGCGCCTCTCCGCCATCGCCCACGCCGCCTGGCGCGAGGGCGAGGCGCGTGGCGAGGGGATCGGCGTCGCCGGTGGTGGGGCGACGACCCGCGTCCATGTCCGCCGCGGCGGCATCGGCGAGGATTATCTTATCTGGCGCTTCGGCCGCACCCGCGCCCGCAATGCCACCGCCGACGCGGTCGCGCTGGTCGATTCGGCGGCCGGCGGCTGGCTCGGCCATGCCGGGGTGATGGCCGTCGTGGTCGATCGCCTGGGGATGCTGCTGGCGGCCAATGCCGTCTACCGCGTCCGCGCGTTCGGGGATGCAGCGGCCGATCCCGCCGGCCAGCCCTTCGCCGACGCGCTCACCAACGAGAGCGGGCAGTTGCGCTTCGTGATCGACGGCGAGGACGATGATGCCGTCCGCATCATCCACGTCCCCCTCGACGAAGCCGATCCCGAGGGCGACGCGATCCTGCTGCTGATCGACGAGGAGGAAGGCGCGGGCGAACCGCGCCAGTCCGCCACCGCCAGCGTCTACGGCCTGCTCGCCACCCTGCCGCTGGGCCTTGCCCTCACCGAGCGCGACGGGCGCTTCCTGTTCATGAACGCCGCCTTCGGGCAGGCGGCGGGGGTCGGCGGGGCGGATGGCGTGCTGTTCCCCAGCGACCTCGTCGTCGATGAGGACAAGGCGACCGTGTCCGAGGCGGTTCGCCGCTTCTCCGCCGGGCGCGCTCTGCCGGGCGACCTCGCGGTGCGCTTCAAGGCGCGGCCCGAGGAGCCCGTGGCGCTCACCATCGCCGGCGCGCGCGGACTGGGCGAGGCCTCGGTGCTGCTCAGCCTGAAGGACAATAGCGAGGAATCGAAGCTCAAGCGGCAGGTGGCGCAGGCCACCAAGATGCAGGCGGTGGGCCAGCTCGCCGGCGGTGTCGCCCATGATTTCAACAACATATTGACCGCGATCATCGGCCATTGCGATCTGATGCTGATGCGCCATTCGCCCGGCGACATCGATTATGACGACATCCAGCAGGTGAAGCACAACAGCAACCGCGCCGCCTCGCTGACCCGCCAGTTGCTCGCTTTCTCGCGCCAGCAGACCCTGCGGCCGCAGGTGCTGCAGCTGCCCGACGTGATCTCCGAAATCTCCCACCTGCTCAAACGCCTGCTGGGCGAGACGGTGACCCTGACGGTCAAGCATGGCCGCAACCTCGGCTATGTCCGCGCCGATCCGGGCCAGCTGGAACAGGTGATCGTCAACCTCGCGGTCAACGCGCGCGATGCCATGCCCGATGGCGGCACGCTGTCGGTGCAGACCTATATGATGAGCGCGGCCGACGTGCGGCGGATGGACAGCGATATCGTGCCCGTCGCCGATTATGTCGCGCTGTCGGTGTCGGACACGGGCACCGGCATCCCGATCGAGATTCAGGGCAAGATCTTCGAGCCCTTCTTCACCACCAAGGAAGTCGGCAAGGGCACCGGGCTCGGCCTCTCGACCGTCTACGGCATCGTCAAGCAGACCGGCGGCTTCATCTTCGCCGAAAGCGCGCCGGGGCAGGGGACGACCTTCGTCATCTATCTGCCGGTCCATCAGGCGGCCGACCAGCCGCTCGTCCAGCCACTCGCGCCCAAGATCGAGCCCGCGAGCGACCTGTGGGGCACCGGCACGATCCTGCTGGTCGAGGATGACGCGATGGTCCGCGCCGTCGCCGAACGCTCGCTCTCAAGGCAGGGCTATCGCATCCTGACGGCCACCAATGGCGAGGAGGCGCTGGAACTGATCGGGCAGGGCGAGGAGATCGACCTGCTCATCTCCGACGTGGTGATGCCCACGATGGACGGCCCCACCCTCGTCCGCCACGCCCGCGCCCGCCACCCCGACATCCCCGTGCTGTTCATGTCGGGCTATGCCGAGGAGCAGCTCCGCCGATCGATCGACATCGACCGGGTGAATTTCCTGCCCAAGCCTTTTTCGGTGCAGCAATTGGCCACGGCGGCGAAGGATACGCTGGCGGCGAGCAAGGGGTAGGGCGGGGGACAGGCGCGCCGAGCCCAGCCCTTCCCGCATCGTCTCCCCAGCGAAAACTGAGGCTTCCCGACGTCATTCGCACCCGCCCACCGTGCTCCGGCGAAAGCCGGAGCCCAGGGTGTCGCGCGCCACGGCGATCGTAACGCCCCGCTATCCGCTGCCGATTGGCCGATCGCGGCAATGAGGGGGAGTGGTGGTTAGCTGGCTCTTGCCGTGGGGCGGAACAAAGGTCAAAAATGGGATGTGGCATCGACGCAGCAGACCTTCGTCAACGGAAGAGACGGCCCGATCTATGTGTCGGTGGAGCCTTGGCCAGAGAGCTTCGAATTAGAGCCAGGTGATAAGCTGACGCTCGTTTGGGATGCGCCAACCACTGGCGATGCCATGCAGATCGAGTTTATCAACGAACGTGAGCTTGTCGTCTGGCCCGATGGGGCCATCGATGACATCCGTTACCTCTTCAACGGCGAACCGGGCAAGGATCGAAGTTGGATGTTCAAGCACCGGTGATGTCCGCAAGTGTGCGACAGCCGTCATTCACCGTCATGCCGGCCTTGTTCCGGCATCCGCAGAGCCGCCAACGCACCGTTGGCTGCTCGCGCTTTCGTCGGCGCCTGCTACGATGGCCCTAACCCACATCAGCCCCACCACCTCTCCTCCGCGCTCTACCCAAAAAACCCCTAGCGCCGGGCCGTTCGCGCCCTTATCCCTCCGCGCCATGACAACGCCGCTCTCCGTGCTGATCGTCGAGGACGAGCCGCTGATCGTGATGATGCTCGAGGATTTCGTCGATGCGCTCGACCATGTCGTCGCCGGCACCGCGAGCAGCTGCGCCGATGCGCTGGTCGCGGTCGAGAAGGGCGGGTTCGACGTCGCCATCCTCGATCTGCGGCTGACCGACGGCCCCTCCTGGCCGGTGGCCGATGCGCTGGCCGACCGGGGCATTCCCTATCTGCTGGCCAGCGGCGGCCATGTCGATCCACCGCCCGCGCGCCATGCCGGGGCGGTGATGCTGGCCAAGCCCTTCACGATGGACGGCGTGGAGGACGCGCTGAAGCGGGTCGTTTCGCCGAAATAACACCGCCGATGCGGAAAAGCGATGTTCCCCCCTTGTTCTGTTGGAACATTTGCGATACGAAAGCTTTCTGAGGCACGGGGCCATTGACGGAAATGGCCGCTGTCCGCACACGGGAGGCGAGCGCGATGTCGGCATCACTCAAGATCGTTGCTGGTAAGGATACGGGCACAGTGGAACGGCAGAAGGCCCTCGAAGCGGCTCTCGCACAGATCGATCGCGCGTTCGGCAAGGGCTCGGCCATGCGGCTGGGCGCCAAGGAGACGATGCAGGTCGAGGTGATCTCGACCGGGTCGCTCGGCCTCGATATCGCGCTCGGCGTCGGCGGCCTGCCGCGCGGCCGCGTGATCGAGGTCTATGGCCCGGAAAGCTCGGGCAAGACCACGCTCGCCCTCCATGTCATCGCCGAGGCGCAGAAGAATGGCGGCACGGCGGCCTTCGTCGATGCCGAACATGCGCTCGATCCCGTCTATGCCAAGAAACTGGGCGTCAATATCGACGAGCTGATCGTCTCGCAGCCCGACACCGGCGAGCAGGCGCTCGAGATCGTCGATACGCTGGTGCGCTCCAACGCGATCGACGTGCTGGTGGTCGATTCGGTCGCGGCGCTGGTGCCCCGGGCCGAGATCGAGGGCGAGATGGGCGACAGCCATGTCGGCCTCCAGGCGCGGCTGATGTCGCAGTCGCTGCGCAAGCTGACCGGCTCGATCAGCCGCTCGCGCTGCATGGTGATCTTCATCAACCAGCTGCGCATGAAGATCGGCGTGATGTACGGCAATCCGGAGACAACGACCGGCGGCAACGCGCTCAAATTCTACGCCTCGGTCCGCCTCGACATCCGCCGCACCGGCCAGATCAAGGATCGCGACGATATCGTCGGCAACGCCACCCGCGTGAAGGTCGTCAAGAACAAGGTCGCCCCGCCGTTCAAGCAGGTCGAGTTCGACATCATGTATGGCGAGGGCATCTCCAAAGTTGGCGAGATTCTCGACCTCGGCGTGAAGGCTGGGCTCGTCGAGAAATCGGGCGCCTGGTTCTCCTACGACAGCGTCCGAATCGGCCAGGGCCGCGAGAATTCGAAAACCTTCCTGCGCGAAAATCCCGAGATGATGGCCAAGCTGGAAAAGGCCATCCGCACCAAGACCGACGCGGTCGCCGAAGCGCTGATGGTGGGGCCGGGCGAGGACGATTGAGGGTGAGGGCGGGGCGGTTGGCCTGGTGCCGCCGCCCCGCACACCGATTGGTGAAGATCCGGACGGAGCATGATCGCGAACGACGCGACAGGAGGCACACTTCGTGACCTTCGAGAACTTGAACGATCGCCACTACCGTCGTTCCGGCGCAGGCCGGGGCCCATGCCGCTCGCCAGAACAATTGCCATTTCCTCTCGCTTCCCATTGTCCCGGCCCGCTCCGGAACCGTCATTTAGGCGGCTGATCGAGGATTAACGATCCGGGTTCATTTCACGCCGTTCGCCCCGAGCGAAGTCGATTGCCATGCCCCGCGCACGGGGGAGGCGTCGGGCTGCTCATCGTTCGATGCGCCGGCCTTCGCGGCATGCCCGCGCGCAGGTGGGGGGCGAGGCAGTGGAACTCCGGATCATGTCCGCGGCGACGAAGCGGCGTTGGCTATCATGTCATCGGCATCTGGTCTCGTAGCATCGACGTAGGGCATCCATGACCGGAACCGTAGCGCCGACCCGCCGTTCCCGCGCCATGCGACTGCCCCTCCTCGCGAGCCTCTTCCTCGCCACCGCAGCCCCCGGCCAGCAGCCGACCCAGCAACAGGCCGCCGATCCGCAGGCCGACACCAGCGTCGCCCACCCGGCCTATCCCGCCGCGCAGGGCCCGCTCGTCGCGATCGATCAGGGGCATGGCGAGTTCCACACGCTCGCCGGCCGCTACGCCCCCTTCGCCGCCGTCCTGCGCGCCGACGGCTACCGCCTCGCTGCGATCGAGACGCCGCTCTCCGCCGAGACGCTCACGGGCGTGTCGGTCCTCGTCATCGCCAACGCCACCGCGCGCGGGTCGTGGCAGCCGGCCGAGATCGATGCGGTGCATCGCTGGGTCGAGGGCGGCGGATCGCTGCTGCTGATCGCCGATCACATGCCCTTCGGCGCCGCGACCAATCCGCTGGCCGAGCGGTTCGGGATCCATTTCGACAATGGCTTCGCCTTCCAGAAGAATCGCGGCCCGGAATCCTTCACCCGCCGCAACGGCCTGCTGCTCGACGGCCCGCTCACCGCCGCGCACGGGCACCAGAAGGCGATCGACGAAGTCTATGCCTTCACCGGCACCGCCTTCACCGCGCCGCCGTCGGCCACCATCGTCATGCGGCTCGGGCCGGGCTGGTCGATCCTGTCGCCCGCCATTCCCTGGCAATTCGACGGCGCCCCCTCGCGCCCCTCGACCGAGGCGGACCTGCGCGGTGCCATCCTCGATATCGGCAAGGGCCGGCTCGCGGTGTTCGGCGAGGCGGCGATGTTCACCGCCCAGCGCAGCGTGCGCGGTGGCACGATGGGCTTCAACTACCCGAAGGCGACGAAGAACAAGGCCTTTCTGCTCAATACGCTCCACTGGCTGAGCCGGACGGGGTGAGGCGGGGCCAGCCATCGCCGGCGGCTTCTTACAGGTTGGTTGGAGGCTCACTCGCGACCGCATTCCTGCGGAGGCAGGAGCCCAAGGCCCCGGACGATGCGCTTTGTAACCCTGGGCTCCTGCCTCCGCGAGACCGTTGCGCAAGCGGTGTCCGGATAGATTTGCGACCGGGCCGGTGGCGGGATCAGTCCGTTACGCTTGGTGTTGGGTTGGCGCGAGATCTTGGGGTGAAGTTGGGGCTCACCGGGCCACGGCGCGGGCGATGGTCGATGCGGTGAGGGTCAGTAGGGTGGCTCGAGACCCCGGGCTCCTGCCTCCTGCCTCCTGCCTCCTGCCTCCTGCCTCCTGCCTCCGCAGGAGCACGACGACAGCATCAGATCCGCGCGTCGGCCTCGGCCAGCATCCGCTTGGCGCGCAGGTACATTTCCAGCCGGGTCAGGCTGAACAGGCCGAGCGCGAAGGCGATCAGCGGGTCGGTCAGGCTGGCGGCGCTGACGTGGATCATCCCGCGCTGGATCGCGATCGTCGTGGCGAAGCGGATCGCGATCAGCACGACGATGACGATGACGGCCATCGCCGATCCGCGCTGGTTGAGCCGGTGGGTGTTGGGATCGATCGTGATCGCCATATGCGTGCCGCGCCACCAGCCGACCGCGCAGCCAGCCGCCAGCGCCACGGCGCACCATGCCCAGCCGAGGCCCTGCGGCGGGAATTTGTAGAACATCAGCGCCGCGACCGCCGCGTAGAGCGTCGGCACGATCCACAATTGCTCCAGCTTGAGCGGCCGTTCGCGCCGCAGCGAGCGGGTGCGCAGGACGAGCACCAGCACGAACACCAGCGCCATGAAGCCGTAACGATACAGGTCCGCCTGTTGCGGCATGATCTTTTCCCCCCGGAATGGCCGTGACTTACTGTGGCCGGGGCCGCCGCACAATCGCGATCCGCTTTGACCGCGCCGCCGGGCCGTGCTGGGATGCGGGCAGGGCATATCGAGGGGGATGCGAATGAAGCGCGCGATTCTGGGCTTTGTGGCGGCCGGGCTGATGACGGGGACGGCGCTGGCCGCGCCCGAACCCAAGGCGGCGCTGCGGCCTGACCAGCAGGCGTTCTTCGCGCTCTACAAGGAATTGGTCGAGACCAACACGACCCTGTCCGAAGGGAGCTGCACGCTCGCGGCCGAGAAGATGGCGGCGCGGCTGAAGGCGGCGGGCTTCCCGGACGATGCGATCACCCTGTTCGCCACGCCCGAGCATCCCAAGGACGGCGGGCTGGTCGCGGTGCTGCCGGGCAGCGACAAGGCGGCCAAACCGATCCTGCTGCTGGCTCATATCGACGTGGTCGAGGCCAAGCGCGCCGACTGGGTGCGCGATCCCTTCACGCTGATCGAGGAGGACGGCTTCTACTATGCGCGCGGCGCCTCCGACGACAAGGCGATGGCGGCCACCTTCACCGACGCCATGATCCGCTTCCGCCAGCAGGGCTTCAAGCCGAAGCGCACCGTGAAGCTCGCGCTCACCTGCGGTGAGGAGACGACTTACGCCTTCAACGGCGCCGACTGGCTGGCGAAGAACAAGCCCGATCTGATCGCGGCCGAATTCGCGCTCAACGAGGGCGGGGGCGGGCGGATGGACGCCAGCGGCAAGGTCATCAGCCAGTCGGTCCAGGTCGGCGAGAAAGCCGTGCAGAATTACCGGATCGAGACGCGCAATCCGGGCGGGCACAGTTCGGTGCCGGTGCGCGACAATGCGATCTACCAGCTGGCCGACGCGCTGGTGAAGGTGCGCGAGCATGAGTTTCCGGTCCATCTGAACCCGACGACGCAGAATTATTTCGCCAGCCTCGGCAAGAAGATGGGCGGCGAGATGGGCGGGGCGATGGTGAAGATCGCGGCGGACCCGACCGACAAGGCGGCCGACGCGATCGTCTCGCGCGACCGGGGCTATCATTCGATGCTGCGGACGACATGCGTGGCGACCCTGCTGGATGGCGGCCATGCCAACAATGCGCTGCCGCAGCGGGCCGGCGCCAACATCAACTGCCGCATCGCGCCGGGCGAGACGGTGGAGCAGACCGCCGAGGCGCTGAAGACGGCGATCGCCGATCCGGGCGTGGCGCTGAGCGTCACCGCGCCGATCCGCCCGCCGGCCAAGACCCCGCCGCTCGACCCCAGGGTGCTGGGGCCGATGCAGACGCTGGCCAAGACCTATTTCCCCGGCATCACCATCGTGCCGACCATGTCGACCGGCGGCACCGACGCCATCTTCCTCGCGGCGATCGGCATCCCGGTCTATGGCGTGCCGGGCTTCGCGGGCAGCGGCAGCGACGGGGCGCACGGGCTGAACGAGCGTATCCAGATCAAGGCGCTGTATCGGGGGCGGGATTATATGTTCGATCTCATCAAGGCCTATGCCGGCTGAGGCTTCGCGCGGCGGATTTGCGCGGCTATAGCGCGTCGAATCCGGCATCTTGCCGTCGTGGGGGCCCATATGAAGTTCTTCGTCGATACCGCCGACACCAAGGAAATCGCCGATCTGGCCGAAACCGGCCTGCTCGACGGCGTCACCACCAACCCCAGCCTGATCCACAAGGCGGGCCGCGATTTCGTGGAGGTGGTGAAGGAAATCTGCGGGATCGTGCCCGGCCCGGTCTCGGCCGAGGTGGTCGCGCTCGACCATAAGGAAATGATGCGCGAGGCCGAGATCCTGCGGAAGGTGGCGGACAATGTCTGCATCAAGGTGCCGCTGACGATCGACGGCCTGAAGACCTGCAAGGCGCTGAGCAGCGAAGGCACGATGGTCAACGTGACCTTGTGCTTCTCGGCCAATCAGGCGCTGCTGGCGGCCAAGGCGGGCGCGAGCTTCATCTCGCCGTTCGTCGGCCGGCACGACGATATCGGCTTCGACGGCATGGCATTGATCGCCGATATCCGCCTGATCTACGACAATTATGATTTCGGAACCGAGATCCTCGTGGCGAGCGTGCGCCACCCGATCCACATCCTGGAGGCCGCCAAGATCGGCGCCGACGTGATGACCGCGCCGCCCTCCGTCATCAAGATGCTGTTCAACCATCCGCTGACCGACAAGGGCATCCAGGGCTTTCTGGCGGATTGGGCGAAGAGCGGGCAGACGATCGGCTGAGATCCGTCCCATGATCTCCGTTCGTGTCGAGCGAAGTCGAGACACGGAGGCGAGCGCCGTGCTTGTAGCATGTCCCTCGACTTCGCTCGGGACGAACGGTGAGCTAGGCTGCCCGGTATGACAGGCACCGCGCTCGACGACCATCCCGCCCGCCTGGTCGCGGCCGATTGGGCGGCGCATCTGGCGCGGGATCGGCGGCGGTCGGTGCATACGGTGCGGGCCTATGTCGCGGCGGCGCATCGGTTGATCGGATTTCTCGGGCGGCATCGTGCCGGCGCGATCGGCAAGGCGGGGCTGGCCGATGTCGCGCAGGCGGAGTTGCGCGCCTATCTGGCCGAGCGGCGGCAGGACGGGTTGGCCAATGCGTCGGCCGCGCGGGAATTGTCGGCGTTGCGCGGATTTCTCGCCTTCGCGGGCGATGGCGCGCCGCGCATGGCGGGGCCGAGGGTGAAGAAAGGCATCCCCCGGCCGATCGCCCCGGATGATGCGATCGGCTTGGCTGAGGATCTCGACGAGACCGCTTCGCTGCCGTGGATCGGCGCGCGGGATTTCGCGGTGCTGCTGCTGCTCTACGGGGCCGGCCTGCGCATCGGCGAGGCGCTGGGGCTGACCGCAGCCGCGCTGCCTTTGGGCGAGACGCTCGTCGTCACCGGCAAGCGCGCCAAGACGCGGGTGGTGCCGCTGATCGCGCCGGTGCGGGACGCGGTTCAGGCCTATGTCGATCTCTGCCCTTACCCGCTGTCACGCGATCTGCCGCTGTTCCGGGGGGCGCGGGGCGGGGGCTTGTCGGCGGACGTGATCCGCCGGTCGGTGCGCGGGGCGCGGGTACGGTTGGGCCTGAACGATCGCACCACGCCGCACGCGCTGCGCCACAGTTTCGCGACGCATCTGCTGGGGCGGGGCGCGGATTTGCGCTCGTTGCAGGAGCTGCTCGGCCATGCCAGCCTGTCCTCGACGCAGGTCTATACCGGTGTCGATGCGGCGCATCTGCTAGATATCTACAGGAATGCGCACCCCCGCGCCTGACGGGGTTTTCCGAATCGGCCGCCGTCCCCATAGTCCGGCAATGACGGCGTTCGTGCCCCTCCGCATCTTTTCGGCCTACACCATGCTCGAAGGGTCGATCGACCCCAAGGAGATTGCGTCGGCCTCGCGCAAGCTGGGCTTCCCGGCGGCGGCGATCACCGATCGTAACGGCCTGTATGGCGCGATGGCCTATTCGGACGCGGCGGCGAAATCGGGCGTGCAGCCCGTCATAGGCGCGATGCTGGCGGTGGCGCGACCCGGCACGCCCGAGGGCAAGCCGGCGCTGCTCGACTGGCTGGCGCTCTACGCGCAGGACAAGGCCGGTTACGACAATCTGTGCGCGCTCGTCAGCCAGGCGCACCTCGCCCGGCCGCCGCACGAGCCGGCGCATGTCGCGATGGGCGATCTCGAGGGCCGCACCGATGGCCTGATCGCGCTGACGGCGGGCGGGGAGGGCGGCATCGCCCGGCTCTTCGCCGAGGATCAGCCTGCTGGCGCGCGAGCCTATTGCACCCGGCTGGAAGGGTTGTTCCCCCAGCGGCTCTACATCGAACTCGCCCGGCGCGGTGATCGGGTGGAGGAGCGCGCCGAGGACGAACTGGTCGCGCTCGCCTATGATCATGATCTGCCCTTGGTCGCGACCAACCCGGCCTTTTTTGCCGAGCCCGGCTTCCACGCCGCGCACGATGCCATGCTGTGCATCGCGGGATCGGCCTATGTGGATCAGGACGAGCGGGCGCGGTCGTCGCCCGATACCTGGCTGAAGCCCGCCGACGAGATGGCGCGGCTGTTCGCCGATCTGCCCGAGGCGATCGCCAATACGCTGGTCGTGGCCGAACGCTGCGCGGTGGCGGCGCCCAAGCGCAAGCCGATCCTGCCGAGCCTCGCCGGCGATCGCGAGGCGGAATCCGAACAATTGCGGGTGGATTCGCGCGCCGGCCTCGCCCTGCGGCTCGCCGGGCGGACCTTGAGCGACATGGAGCGCGCGGCCTATTTCGAACGGCTCGATTTCGAGCTGGACGTGATCGTCGGCATGGGCTTTCCGGGTTACTTCCTGATCGTCGCCGACTTCATCAAATGGGCGAAGGAACAGGATATTCCGGTAGGGCCGGGGCGCGGATCGGGCGCCGGCTCGGTCGTCGCCTGGGCGCTCACCATCACCGATCTCGATCCGCTGCGGCTGGGCCTGCTGTTCGAACGCTTCCTCAATCCCGAGCGCGTGTCGATGCCCGACTTCGACATCGATTTCTGCGAAACGCGGCGTGGCGAGGTCATCAGCTACGTCCAGAAGAAATATGGCGCCGATCATGTGGCGCAGATCATCACCTTCGGGCGGCTGAAGGCGCGCGCGGTGCTGAAGGATACCGGCCGCGTGCTCCAGATGAGCTACGGCCAGGTCGATCGCCTCGCCAAGCTGGTGCCCAACCACCCGACCGACCCGTGGACGCTCGGCCGCGCCCTCAACGGCGTGTCGGAACTGGCGCAGGAATATAAGAACGACAAGGATGTACGGCGGCTATTTGATCTGGCGGGTAAGCTGGAAGGGCTGCCGCGCCACAGCTCGACCCATGCCGCCGGCGTGGTGATCGGCGATCGGCCGCTCGATCAACTCGTCCCGCTCTACCGCGATCCGCGCTCCGATTTCCCGGTCACCCAGTTCGACATGAAATATGTCGAAGGCGCGGGGTTGGTGAAGTTCGACTTCCTCGGCCTCAAGACGCTATCGGTGTTGCAGAAGGCGGTCGAGATGCTCGCAAAGCGCGGCGTGACGGTCGATCTGCCCGCGCTCGAATGGGACGATCCGGCGGTCTATGCCCTGCTCCAGAAGGGCGACACGGTCGGGGTGTTCCAGCTGGAATCGGAAGGGATGCGGCGGACGCTGGCGGCCGTCCGCCCGACCAATTTCGAGGATATCATCGCGCTGGTGTCGCTCTACCGGCCCGGCCCGATGGACAATATCCCGATGTTCGGCGCCCGCAAGAACGGCCGGGAAGAGATTGAATATCCCCACATCCTGCTCGAACCGATCCTGAAGGAGACCTACGGGATCTTCGTCTATCAGGAACAGGTGATGCAGGCCGCGCAGATCCTGGCGGGCTATTCGCTGGGCGGCGCCGACATGCTCCGCCGCGCGATGGGCAAGAAGGTGCAGGCGGAGATGGATGCCCAGCGGAGCATCTTCGTCGAGGGCTGCGCCTCGGTGAACGCCATCCCGGCGGCCAAGGCCAACGAGCTGTTCGACCTGATCGACAAATTCGCGGGCTACGGCTTCAACAAGAGCCACGCGGCCGCCTATGCGCTGGTCGCCTATCATACGGCGTGGATGAAGGCGCACCACAAGCCGGAATTCTATGCCGCTTCCATGTGTTACGACATGGCCTTGACGGACAAGCTCACCATCTTCGTCGACGATATGCGGCGGTTGGGGGTGGAATGCCTCGGCCCGGACGTGAACCATAGCGAGGCGGAATATACGGTCGAGGCGGGGAAGGTCCGCTACGCCTTGGGCGCGCTCAAGAATGTCGGCGAGAAGGCGATGGAACAGCTGGTCGCCGAGCGGTCGGCCAACGGGCGCTTCACCTCGCTCGACGACTTCGCCAACCGGGTCGATCCCAAGCTGCTCAACCGCCGCCAGATCGAAAGCCTCGCCGCGGGGGGGGCATTCGATTCGATCGATCCCGATCGCGCGCAGGTGCATGGCGGGGCCGAGACGATCCTCGCTCATGCCGCCTCGGCGCATGGCGAGCGCGAGAGCGGGCAGGGCGGGCTGTTCGGCGACGCCGGCACCGGCACGAGCGCGATCCGCTTGCCCAAGGTGGCGCATTGGAGCCTCGCCGAGCGGATGTCGGCGGAGAAGGACGCTTTCGGCTTCTACTTCTCGGCGCACCCGACCGATCGCTATCGCCATCTGTCCGACGCTTATGGGGTCAAGAGCTTCGCCGATCTGGGATCGGTGCCGAGCTTCGAGGTGACCTATGACGATCGCGGCAAGCGCAGCGAGGCGCCGACCTGGAAGATGGCCGCGCTGGTCGAGGATGCGCGCTGGCGCACCTCCGCCAAGGGGCGGCGCTACATGATGGCGACCTGCTCGGACGCCTCGGGCCAGTTCATCGCGACCTGCTTCGACGATCTCGTCTCGGCCGATCTGGAGCAGGCGGCCAAGGCGGGCGGCTGCGGGCTGCTGACGGTCGAGGTGGATCGCCGCCCCGGCGAGGAAACGCCGAGGGTGACGATCCGGGGGGTCCAGCCGTTCGAGGGCATGGCGACGACCGTGCGCCTGCGCCTGACGATCGAGACCGACGACCCACGGGCGCTGCCGGCGCTGGCGCAACTGGTGGCCGGCGCGCGCGGCGGGCGGGGCGAAATCCGGCTGATCGCGCACCTGCCCGATGGGGGCATCCTGCCGATGGCGCTGGGTGGGGATTTCCAGTTGGATGCCGAACTGGCCGCGCGGATCGAGCGGTTGCCGAGGGTTACGACGACCCTGGCGACAGTGCCGGTGCCGTCGCTACGGAT
The DNA here is from genome assembly GCF_028607085.1 of Sphingomonas naphthae. Classification (NCBI taxonomy): domain Bacteria; kingdom Pseudomonadati; phylum Pseudomonadota; class Alphaproteobacteria; order Sphingomonadales; family Sphingomonadaceae; genus Sphingomonas; species Sphingomonas naphthae. Next base: position 1,424,984 of record NZ_CP117411.1, read on the forward strand.
GGTTTCCTGACCCCTACACCCGTTCGTCCCGAGCGCAGTCGAGGGACGTGGCCCCAAATGGTGTCGCCCAGTCGCCCGTCCTTCGACTTCGCTCAGGCCGAACGGGGGATATCTGGCGCCCTTCAAAACAGGTTCAGTTGCGGCCCCTGTGGCGGCACGAACAGGTCCGTCCTGATCCTGAACCGCTCCCGATTGAGGCCATGGCGTTTGCAGGCGATCTGGAAGCGGCCGCGCATCAGATCGGCCCAGGGGCCGGTGCCGCGCATCCGGGTGAAGAAATTGGGGTCGTTCTCCCGCCCGTCGCGGATCGAGGTGATGATCGACATGACCTTGCCGGCGCGATCGGGGTGGTGCGCCTCCAGCCACGCCCGGAACAGCGGCGCCACCTCGTGCGGCAGGCGGACGGGCAGGAAGAAAGCGGAACGGGCGCCGTGGGCGGCGGCGGCCTCGATGATATGCTCCATCTCGTGATCGGTGATCGCGGGGATGACGGGGGCGAGCGACACGAAGGTCGGCACGCCCGCATCCGACAGTGCCTTGACCGCCGCCAGCCGGCGGGCGGGGTGCGGCGCGCGCGGTTCCAGCGTGCGCGCGGTCGCCGGATCGATCGTCGGGATCGACATCGCCACCGCGACCAGCCCGCGCGCGGCCATCGGCGCCAGGATATCGAGATCGCGCACCACCCGGTTGGATTTGGTGGTGATGGTGCAGCCGTGGCCATGTTCGGCGAGGATTTCCAGCAGTTGGCGGGTCAGGTGATAGCGGCCCTCGATCGGCTGATAGGGATCGGTGTTGGTGCCCATCGCGATCGGCTTCGGCTCATAGCCGCGCTTCCCCAATTCGGCGCGGAGGAGGGCGGGGGCATCGGGCTTGGCGAACAGCTTCGTCTCGAAATCGAGGCCGGGCGACAGATCGTGGAAGGCGTGGGTCGGCCGGGCGAAGCAATAGATGCAGCCATGCTCGCATCCGCGATAGGCGTTGATCGAGCGATCGAAGCCTATGTCGGGGGAGTTGTTCTTGGTGATGATCGTGCGCGGCGTCTCGTGCGCCACGGTAGTCCGCAGCGGGGGCAGATCGCCGTCGATCGCGCCGCGATCGTCGAGCCAGTCGCCATCCTCCTCCCGCGCCTTCAGGTTGAAGCGGGTGGAAACTTCGTTGACCGTGGCGCCACGGCCGCCTGTCGCGATCGAAGGCATGGCATCGGTATAACGGAACAAAAGAAGAACGCAATCGTTTCCGCGATCGGCGGGTTGGTTTTGTCGGCCTGCCCCGGCTAAAGCCCCGGCGACACATCTGCGGAGACAAGCCCCATGAAGACCCGTGCCGCCGTCGCGTTCGAGGCGAAGCAGCCGCTGGAGATCGTCGAGGTCGATCTGGAGGGGCCGAAGGCCGGCGAGGTGCTGGTCGAGATCATGGCGACCGGCATCTGCCACACCGATTCCTACACGCTCGACGGGCTCGACAGCGAAGGGATCTTCCCCAGCATCCTCGGCCACGAGGGCGCGGGCATCGTGCGCGAGGTGGGGCCGGGCGTGACCAGCGTGGTGCCGGGCGACCATGTCATCCCGCTCTACACGCCCGAATGCCGCCAGTGTAAATCGTGCCTCAGCGGCAAGACCAACCTGTGTACCGCGATCCGCGCGACGCAGGGCAAGGGGCTGATGCCCGACGGCACCACCCGCTTCAGCTACAAGGGCCAGCCGATCTTCCACTACATGGGCTGCTCGACCTTCTCGAACTTCACCGTCCTGCCCGAGATTGCGGTCGCCAAGATTCGCACCGACGCGCCGTTCCAGACGAGCTGCTACATCGGCTGCGGCGTCACGACCGGGGTTGGCGCGGTGGTCAATACCGCCAAGGTGCAGGTCGGCGAGACGGTCGTGGTGTTCGGGCTCGGCGGTATCGGCCTGAACGTGATCCAGGGCGCGCGGATGGTGGGGGCGGACGTGATCGTCGGCGTCGATCTCAACCCCGATCGCGAGGCATGGGGCCGCCAGTTCGGCATGACCCATTTCATCAACGGCACGGGCAAGAGCCGCGATCAGGTGATCGCCGAGGTGCTGGCGCTGACCGACGGCGGCGCCGACTACAGCTTCGACGCGACCGGCAATACCGAGGTGATGCGGACGGCGCTGGAATGCTGCCATCGCGGCTGGGGCGAGAGCATCATCATCGGCGTGGCGGAGGCCGGGAAGGAGATCGCGACCCGGCCATTCCAGCTCGTCACGGGCCGGGTGTGGAAGGGCACGGCCTTCGGCGGCGCCAAGGGCCGGACCGACGTGCCCAAGATCGTCGACTGGTACATGAACGGCAAGATCGATATCGACCCGATGATAACCCACGTCCTCACGCTGGACGAAATCAACAAAGGGTTCGATCTGATGCACGCGGGTGAAAGCATCCGCTCCGTCGTGGTCTACTAGGGGAGACAGAAACGATGTTCAGTCATGTGATGTTGGGCGCCGCCGATATCGAGGCGTCCAAGACCTTCTACGATGCGGTGCTGGGCGCGCTCGGCATCAAACCGGGGATGAGCGATCCCAAGGGACGCGTCGCCTATCTGCATCCGGGCGGCACCTTCCTGCTGACCCTGCCGATCAACGGCGAGCCGGCGTCCTGCGCCAACGGCGGCACGATCGGCTTCGCGGCGTCGTCACCGGAGGCGGCCGATGCGTGGCACGCGGCGGGCGTGGCGAACGGCGGCACCCCGTGCGAGGACCCGCCCGGCGTACGCGAATCGCCGTTCGGCAAGCTCTACCTCGCCTATCTGCGCGATCCGGCGGGCAACAAGATCTGCGCCATGCACCCCGTGGCGGCCTGATGGAGACCGTCTCGGTCACGAAGGCGTTCGGGGGCACGCAGGGCGTCTACCGCCATGCCTCCACCGCGACGGGCACGGACATGACCTTCTCGGTCTATGTCCCGCCCCATGCGGAGGGGATGAAGCTGCCGGTGGTGTGGTATCTGTCGGGCCTCACCTGCACCCACGCCAACGTGACCGAGAAGGGCGAGTTTCGCGCCGCCTGCGCGGAGCTGGGGCTGATCTTCGTGGCGCCAGACACCAGCCCACGCGGCGAGGACGTGCCGGACGACCCGGACGGCGCCTGGGATTTCGGGCTGGGCGCGGGCTTCTACGTCGATGCGACCGAGAAGCCGTTCGCCGCCAATTACCATATGTGGACCTATGTGACCGAGGAACTGCCCGGGCTGGTCGCGGCGGAGTTTCCGGCCGACATGGCCCGCCAGTCGATCATGGGCCATTCGATGGGCGGCCATGGCGCGCTGACGATCGGGCTGACCTGCCCCGATCGCTACAAGGCGGTCTCCGCCTTCGCGCCGATCGTGGCGCCGTCGCAGGTGCCGTGGGGGCAGAAGGCGCTCGGCGGCTATCTCGGGGATGACCGGGTGGCGTGGGGCGCGCATGACGCGGTGGCGCTGATCGCGGGCGGCGCGCGGGTGCCGGAATTGCTGGTCGATCAGGGGGATGCCGATGGCTTCCTCGATCAGCTGAAACCCGATCTGCTGGCCGATGCCTGCGCGGAAGCGGGGATCGCGCTGACGCTGAGGATGCAGCCCGGCTACGACCACAGCTATTATTTCATCTCGACCTTCTTGGGCGATCATCTGCGCTGGCACGCCGAGCGGCTGGGGTAATCCTTATCCCCCTCCCGCTTGCGGGAGGGGTTAGGGGTGGGGCGCGACCCAGTGAAGGCGTACTCGGCTGGGGTGTTGCAGGCCGACCCCCGGCCCCTCCCGCAAGCCGGAGGGGAAGGAAGGCCTTACCGCCCCAGCAGCACCCGCGCCTGACCGGCCAGCTGCGCCAGCATCGCCGTCGTGATCGTCGGCTGGGTGCGGATGCGTTCGGCCAGCGCGCGGAACTGGGCCACGCGCGGTTCCTGATCCACCAGCCACGCATCGACCGCCGCCTCCGCGTCACCGCCGCCATGGCGGGCGAGGAAGTCGAGCCGGAGCTGCTCGAAATCGCGGACGAGGCCGGCCGCCAGCAGCCGCTCCCACGGATCGGTCGAGGTGTCGCGCAGCGCGGCGGCCTTGGCCCAGTCGAGGCCGAGCGCCTCGCCCAGCTTCACATAGGCGTTGGTCGCCTTGATCTCGTCGATGCCGAGCTGGGCCGAGAGCGAGGCCGTGCCGACCGCGCCATCCATCTCGACGATATGCACGACCCGATCGGCCAGATCGGCCGGCGCGCCGGCATCGGCGAGGCGCTGGCGCAGGCGATCGGACTGGGTGCGCGCCTCCTGACGCAGCAGCGTCTGGAGTTGGGCTTCCAAGCGGCGGATGCCGGGGCCGAAGCTCTCGACCCACTGGCCGGGCGTCGCCGCGCCGGGGGCGACGCGCAGGATATCCGAGACGTGCAGCCGGGCCGATCCGGCGACGGCTTCCAGCAGGAAGAGGCGCGCCTCCTCCGCCATCGGCGCCGCCTCGATATCGGCGAACAGGCCGGCCAGCCCGAACAGGGCATCGGCCGCCGCATAGGCCGCCGTGACCGACGCCATCGACGCGCCTTCCTCCTCGGCCAGCTCGAACGGCGCGGCGAGGCCGAGGCGGTTGACGACCCGATTGGAGAGCTTGGTCGCGACGATCTCGCCCGCGAGGCGGTGCGCGTCGATCGCGTCGGCGAAGCGGGCCTGCATCGCCGGCGGGAAGGCGGCGTGGAGCGTGTCGCGCAGCAGCGGATCATGGGCGAGCGGGCTCGCCTCGATCGCCGCCTGCAACGCCAGCTTGCCGTGCGACATGATGATCGCGAGTTCGGGGCGGGTGAGGCCGCGATGCTCCTGCGCGCGGCGGATGAGGGCATCGTTGGCCTCCAGCCCGTCCACCGCGCGATCGATCCGGCCGGCGGCCTCGAGGATCTCGATCACGCGCACCTGCGCCGGCAGCCGCTCGGCCCCGCGCCGTTCGGAGAGCGACAAAGCGAGCGTCTGGAGGCGATTGTCCTCCAGCACCAGTTTCGCCACGTCGTCGGTCATCTCGGCGAGGAAGGTGTTGCGGTCGGCCTCGGCCAACCGGCCCTCGATCATCTCGCGGTTGAGCGCGATCTTGATGTTGACCTCGTTGTCCGAGCAATCGACGCCGGCCGAATTGTCGATGAAGTCGGTGTTGATCCGCCCGCCCTTCAGCGAGAAAGCGATGCGCGCCGCCTGGGTGACGCCCAGATTGGCGCCCTCGCCGATGGCGACCGCGCGGATATCCTCGGCATCGACCCGGTTGGAATCGTTGGCGGGATCGCCGACGTCGGCGTTGGATTGGGCGCGCGCCTTCACATAGGTGCCGATGCCGCCGAACCAGATCAGGTCGGCGGGCGACTTCAGGATCGCCTGGATCAGCGAGGCGGGGTCGAGCGTCTCGTCGCTCACGCCCAGCACGGCGCGGACCTCCGGCGAGAGCGGGATCTGCTTCTGCGAACGCGGGAACACGCCGCCGCCGGCCGAGATCAGCGACGCATCATAATCCGCCCACGACGAGCGCGGCAGCGCGAACATGCGGTTGCGCTCTTCCCAGCTCTTCGCCGGATCGGGATCGGGATCGAGGAAGAAGTGGCGATGATCGAACGCCGCGACGATCTTGAGCGTCTTGGACAGCAGCATGCCGTTGCCGAACACGTCGCCCGACATGTCGCCGCAGCCGACGACCCGGATGCTCTCGCTCTGCACATCCACGCCACGCTCGGCGAAATGGCGCTGGACCGAGACCCACGCGCCCTTGGCGGTGATGCCCATCGCCTTGTGATCGTAGCCGACCGAACCGCCGCTGGCGAAGGCGTCGCCCAGCCAGAAGCCCTTTTCCAGCGCGATGGCGTTGGCCACGTCGGAGAAGGTGGCGGTGCCCTTGTCGGCGGCGACGACGAAGTACGGATCGTCCCCGTCGCGGATCACGACGCCTTCAGGGTGCGTCACCGCGCCCTCGACGAGATTGTCGGTCACCGACAGAAGCGTGCGGATGAAGATGCGGTAGCTCTCCGTCCCCTCGGCCATCCAGGCGTCGCGGTCGGCGGGGGAGGGAAGCTGCTTGGGGTAGAAGCCGCCCTTGGCGCCGGTCGGCACGATGACGGCGTTCTTCACCACCTGCGCCTTCATCAGCCCCAGGATTTCGGTGCGGAAATCGTCGCGCCGGTCGGACCAGCGCAGGCCGCCGCGCGCGACCGGGCCGCCGCGCAGGTGGATGCCCTCGACGCGGGGCGAATAGACCCAGATTTCGCGCCACGGCACCGGGCGGGGCAGGCCGGGCACCTTGGCGCTCTCCAGCTTGAAGGCGAGCGCCTCCTCGGCGGCTGGCGTGAAGGCGTTGGTGCGCAGGATCGCTTCGATCAGGCCGAGCAGGCGGCGCAGCACGCGATCGTCGTCGATCGAGGCGACGGCGGCGAGGCCGGCCTCCACCTTGGCGACGGCGGCGCCATCGTCATGCGTCACCGCCGGATCGTGGCGCGCGTCGAACAGCGCTATCAGCGATTTGGCGAGATCGGGCGAGCGGCGCAGCGCATCGGCCACCGTCGTCAGACCATAAGGCAGGCCCGTCTGGCGGAGATAGCGGAACCAGGCGCGGAACAGCACCACGCCGCGCGCATCGAGCCCGGCGGCGGCCATCAGGGCGTTGAAGCCGTCATTCTCGGCGCGGCCCGCCAGCACGCCGGCGATCGCCGCCTCCAGCGCTTCGGCGCGGGCGAGCAGCGCCGAAGCGGTCTCGGCATCCTCCAGCTGGAGGAGGAATTCGTGGATATAGGCGGGGTCTTCGGCGCCCAATTTGGTCGGCAGTTCCTCCAGCACGCGGAAGCCGAAATTCTCGAACACCGGCACCGCTTCGGACAAAGGCACGAGGCCGCCGATGCGATAGACGTTGACCCGCAGGCGATCGGCATCGTCGCCGGGCGCGCGATAGAGGCGGACGGCGCGGCCGCGATCGTCCTCCAGCCCGCCGAGGCGCAACGTGTCGATCGCAGCTTCGCGCGCGCCGGCGCGGCTGCGGTAGGCGGCGGGGAAGCGTTCGGCCCAGGCGAGGGCGAGGCGGGTGGCGCGCTGGCCGGGCTCGATCGCCGCCAGTTCCTCCTCCACCGCCGGCGCCCAGCCGCGCAGCATCGCCTCGATCTCGGCATCCAGCGCGGCCTCGTCGGGGGCGGGGGCGCCCTCGGCGGGGTCGAGCGTGAAGCGGAGGAGAGCGAGGTCGCCCTCGTCGCGGTCGATCGACCAGCCGGTGAGTTCGGCCCCCGTCGCCTCGGCCAGCAACGCGCCGATCGCCTGCCGCCGGTCGGTCGAGACCGCCTCACGCGGCAGCCACACGAAAGCGAAGAGGTGGAGGCCCAGCACATCGGGCACCAGCATCAGGCGCGGGCGCGGGCGATCGGCGAGCGACATGGCGGTCAGCGCCAGCCGCTCCAGATCGGCCGGGGCGACGCCGGTCAGCAATTCGTGCGGCAGCGCCGACAGCGCATGGCGCAGCGCCTTGCCGGCATGGCCCTGCGGATCGAAACCATATTTCTCCTCCAGCGCGGCGAGGCGCGCGCGCAGGCGCGGCAGCTTGGTGGAGGGGGCACGCAGCGCGGCGCTGGTCCAGAGACCCGCATGGATCGAAAGCCCCGTGATCCGCCCGCCCTCGCGCACCGGCACGACCACCAGATCGAGCGCGGCGCGGCGATGGACGCTCGCCTCCCGGACGGACTTCAACAAGACAGGTGCCTCGCCGCCGCGCTCTAACCAGGCGATGGCGGCGGCGCGGGCGTGATCGGGCCACAGCGCGCTGTCGTCGGTGCGCAGCACGCCCTGCCCGGCGGTGGCGGTGCCGTCGGCCTGTTCGATGGCATGGCCGAGGAAGGTGAAATGGCCCTCGCCGAGCCAGCGCAGGAGGGCGGCGCCCTCTCCATCACCCAGGGTTTCGGCATCGCGCTTCATCGCCTCGCGCAGCGCCGGCCAGTCGGCGACGGCGGCGCGGACGTCGGCCAGCACCTCGTTCAATTCGGTCTCGATCGCGCGGCGGACGCGGGCGTCGGCGCGGTCGAGTTCCATATAGATCATGGATTCGCGGCGTTCGCCGGCGGCGTCGGCGGGCAGGATCGCGGTCAGCTTGCCCTCGCCATCGCGGCGCACCGGGAGGACGGGGTGGAGCAGGCGGTGCACGTCGATCCCGCGCGACGCGAGCGCGCCCGATACGGAATCGACCAGGAAGGGCATGTCGTCGTTGACGATCGCCAGCCGCATCCGGCGGCGCGCGCTTTCACCGGAGAGCGATTCCAGCCGGACGGCGGGTTCGTTGGGGCGGCGGATGGCGGCGGCTTCGGCGACGAAGGTGGCGGCGTCGGTCGCGGCATCGCCGTCGAACCCGTCGAGTTCACCGGGCAGCGCGCCCTCGGTCAGCGCCCCGGCGATCTGCGGAACGATGTTGGCCAGGGTGTCGGTTGCGGTCGCGCGGTCTTGGGCCTCGGTGGCCATGGTCGTATCTCCTGCCGGCGTGCCGCTTCTCACGCGCGGCTCACGCCCCTGACCACGCCTATGCGCCCCCGAAATGACGGGCACAAGTCGCGACCGGAAGTTTGCAGGATATGGCCGAAAAATCGCGCTTTCCGCCTCATCAGCGGTCGCGGCGGGGCGATTTAGCGCAACAATGCGTCGGTCGCGCGGCGCAGCGTCTGCGCGTCGGGCGGCAAGGCGGCGACCAGCGTGATCGTGCCGTCGGGCTGGCGGCGGCCGACGAGCATGACGAATTCGCTCTCGAACGGCAGCGGATCGATATCGACCACGGCGACGCCCTGATGCTCGCGCAGGCGCTTGCGGCAATCCTCGTCGGTCGCCTGCGGGAAGGGGCTGGCCGCCTTCTTGCGCGGCTCCATCGGGCCGGAGCGGGCGGCCTCGACCGCGTCGGTGATGTCGGCGGGCACGTCGCCCGGCGCCAGCAGCTTCCAGTTCACGATGCCGTAGAGATGGTCGATCGTGCGCCCGTCGGACGAGAAGGGCAGCATCACGCCGCGATAGAGCGTGGCCTCGCCGAACTCGCCGACATATTCGGCCTCGACGGCTACGGGGCTGCGATGGTTGGCCATGTCGTGATGGCGCGCGACGAGGCGCTGGAGCAGGGTGCCTTCGGGCAGGTCGTTCTGGTCGATCTCGGCATCGGCCTCGATCCCCGCCTGATCGCGGAGAGCACGGCCGACGAAGAGAAGCTCGGGATCGCCGCCCTCCTCATTGTAGCGCAGCTTCACAGCGCGCGGGGCGAACTCGGCCAGGGTCGGCGAATCCATGTCGCGCACGGAGGGCAGGGGGCGGCCGTGGCGCAGCGACTGCCAGCGATTGTAGGCGCGCACATGGATGCGCCGCTCGACCTGCATGATCGTGGGCGGCGCGTCGAAGACGGCCTCCTCATATCCCTCGCGGTCGGAAATCCGGTTCTGCTCCATGCGGCGCCACGCTCCCATCGCCCGGTTCCCTCCCGGCCGTGAGAGGGGGCTTAAGCCGACATGGTTGACGAAGCGTGAAGATCGGCGGGGGTTCTCGCGGCATCGCAAGGCCCGCCTCGCCCCGCCTTGTTGCATCGCGCCATATCGGCTATGGGCGCGCCAACTTCACAGCTCACAGCACCGGGATATTTCATGAGCCTCCGCAACGTGGCCATCATCGCGCACGTCGATCATGGCAAGACGACCCTCGTCGATCAGCTTTTCCGTCAATCCGGCACCTTCCGCGACAACCAGCGGATCGAGGAGCGGGCGATGGATTCGAACGACCTGGAAAAGGAGCGGGGCATCACCATCCTCGCCAAGCCGACCTCGGTCGACTGGACCCCGCCCGGCACCGACGAGAGCATCCGCATCAACATCGTCGACACCCCCGGCCACGCCGATTTCGGCGGTGAGGTGGAGCGCATCCTCTCGATGGTGGACGGCGTCGTCCTGCTGGTCGATTCGTCCGAAGGCGCGATGCCGCAGACCAAGTTCGTGACCGGCAAGGCGCTGGCGCTGGGCCTGAAGCCGATCGTCGTCGTCAACAAGGTCGATCGCGCCGACGCCCGCATCCAGGAAGTGCTGGACGAGGTGTTCGACCTGTTCGTGTCGCTCGACGCCAACGACGAGCAGCTCGACTTCCCGGTGCTGTATGCCTCGGGCCGCAACGGCTATGCCTCGACCGACATGGACGCGCGCGAAGGCACGCTGATCCCAATGTTCGAGACGATCGTCAGCCACGTTCCGGCCCCCAAGGTCGAGGTGGAGGACGTGCCCTTCACCTTCCTGGTGACCTTGCTCGATCGCGACAATTTCCTCGGCCGGATCCTCACCGGCCGCGTCAATTCGGGTACGGTGAAGACCAACCAGGCGATCCACGCGCTGGATAACGACGGCAAGATCATCGAGACCGGCCGCGCCTCCAAGATCCTGTCGTTCCGCGGCCTCGATCGCGTGCCGGTCGACGAAGCCAAGGCGGGCGACATCATCAGCCTGGCCGGCCTGACGGTGGCGACGGTTGCCAACACCATCGCCGACACGTCGGTGACCGAACCGCTCCACGCCCAGCCGATCGATCCGCCGACGCTGTCGATGCGCTTCGCGGTGAACGATTCGCCGATGGCGGGTCGCGAGGGCACCAAGGTGACGTCGCGCATGATCCGCGACCGCCTGTTCCGCGAAGCCGAATCCAACGTCGCCGTGAAGGTGACCGAGAGCGCCGACAAGGACAGCTATGAAGTGGCCGGTCGCGGCGAGCTTCAGCTGGGCGTGCTGATCGAGACGATGCGCCGCGAGGGCTTCGAGCTCGGCATCAGCCGTCCGCGCGTGCTGTTCGGCGAGGAGGACGGCAAGAAGACAGAGCCGTACGAGACCGTCGTGATCGACGTGGACGAGGAGTTCTCGGGCACGGTCGTCGACAAGATGAACCAGCGCAAGGCCGAGATGACCGACATGCGCCCGTCGGGTGGCGGCAAGACCCGCATCACCTTCTCGGCGCCGTCGCGCGGCCTGATCGGTTATCATGGCGAATTCCTGTCCGACACGCGCGGCACGGGCATCATGAACCGGCTGTTCGAGAAGTATGGCCCCCACAAGGGCAATATCGAGGGCCGCAAGAATGGCGTGCTGATCTCGAACGGCAATGGCGAGGCGCAGGCCTATGCGCTCGGGCCGCTCGAGGAGCGTGGCATCCTGATGGTCGGCCCCGGCGAGGCGCTCTACGAGGGCATGATCATCGGCGAGAATGCCAAGACGGACGACCTCGAGGTCAATCCGATGAAGGCCAAGCAGCTGACGAACTTCCGCGCCTCGGGCGGCAAGGACGATGCCATCCGCCTGACCCCGCCGCGTCGCCTGACCTTGGAACAGGCGATCGCTTACATCGACGACGACGAGCTGGTGGAGGTGACCCCCAAGTCGATCCGCCTGCGCAAGCGCCACCTCGACCCGAACGAGCGCAAGCGCGCCAGCCGGGCCTCGAAGGCGGCGTAAGGCCGGTTTGAAGACCTGAGAACCAGGCGAGGAATTCCCTCGCCTGGTTCGGTCGGGCATTTACAAATTGGCGATCAGGCGCCCAGCGCCTTCTGTCGCCGCCGCTGCACCGACGATCCCAGCCCGATCGCCTCGCGATATTTCGCCACCGTGCGGCGGGCGATGCCGAAGCCTTCGGCGTTGAGCAGGTCGACCAATTTGTCGTCGGAGAGGATGTCCTTCGGGCTCTCGGCGGCGATCAGCCTGGCGATGCGGTCCTTCACGGCGTTGGCCGATGCGGCCTCGCCGCCGTCGGCGGACTGGATCGCGCTCGTGAAGAAATATTTGAGTTCGTAGAGGCCCCGGTCGCACGACAGATATTTGTTGGACGTGACGCGGCTTACGGTCGATTCGTGCATGCCGATCGCATCGGCGACCATCTTCAGCGTCATCGGCTTCAGATGCGCCACGCCGCGCGCGAAGAAGGCTTCCTGCTGCGTGACGATCTCGCTGGCGACCTTCAATATGGTGCGCGCGCGTTGGTCGAGCGCCTTGACCAGCCAGTTGGCGCTGGCGAGGCAATCGGCCAGCCACGCCTTGCTCTCGCGATTTTGAGGGCCGCCCTGCAACTCGCTGTAATAGCTGCGATTGACGAGCAGGCGGGGGAGGGTGGCGCCGTTCAGTTCGACCGCCCAGCCGGGGCCGCGCCGCATGACGTGGATGTCGGGCGACACCGCCTCGATCCGGGTCGATCCGAAGCGCAGGCCGGGTTTGGGATCGTAGGCGCGCAGCTCGCGGATCATGTCGGCGAAATCCTCCTCGTCCACGCCGCACATCCGGCGGAGCTGGGGCAAGGCGCCGCGCGCGAGCAGGTCGAGATTGGCGATCAGGGTCGCCATGGCGGGGTCGTAGCGGTCGGCCTCGCGCGCCTGGAGGGCGATGCACTCGGCCAGGCCGCGCGCGCCGACGCCGGTCGGGTCGAGCCCGTGGATCACACCCAGCACCCGCTCGACATGATGGAGCGCCACGTCGAGCCGCTGCGCCACCTCGGGCAACGGCACCGTGAGGTAACCCGCCTCGTCGATCTGGTCGATCAGGTGGAGCGCGATGGCGAGATCGACGCCCGACAGCTGCTCGCCCGCCTGCGCCGCCAGATGCTCGGCCAGACTGGGCGGCGCGGCGCCGAGCAGGTCGAGGTCGGGCATCTCCTCGCCGCCCGGGCCGGCGATGCCCTCGGTCGAGGGGCCGGGGCTGTCGGCGACGCTGTCGTGATGAAAGGTCTCGGCGGCATAATCCGCGTCGAGCGGCGCGTCGGCGATGGCGTCGCCGGCCTCGATCAGCCGGTCGGCTGTGACGGGTTCGTCGGGCGGGCCGTCGTCCATCGTCGAAGGGTCGGGCGCTTCGGCGGCGGCCTCGCGCTCGTCGGCGACGCCGCCGGTTTCGAGCAGGGGGTTCTTGTCGATCTCCTCGGCGATGAACCCCTCGATCTCCAGATTGGAGAGCGCGAGCAGGCGGATCGCCTGCTGCAACTGCGGGGTCATCACCAGCGATTGCGACTGGCGGATGTCGAGGCGGGGGGCGAGGCTCATCCTCGCAGGCCGCTACGCGGCGGCGGCACCGGCCCGCACCCCCACCCGACCGCCCGACGGAAGTATCATGTGGGCGGTCGGGTGGGGGTGCGGGCCGGTGCGGCTCATCAAACTACAGCGCGAAGCTCTCGCCGAGATAGAGGCGGCGCACGTCCGGGTTGCGGACCAGATCGGCCGGCGCGCCCTGAAACAGCACCCGGCCGTCGTAGATGATGCAGGCGCGATCGACGATATCGAGCGTCTCGCGGACATTGTGATCGGTGATGAGCACGCCGATGTCGCGCCGTTTCAGATCCTTCACCAGATCGCGGATGTCCGCGATCGAGATCGGGTCGATGCCGGCGAAGGGCTCGTCGAGCAGCATGATCGAGGGATTGGCCGCCAGCGCGCGCGCGATCTCGCAGCGCCGCCGCTCGCCGCCCGACAGCGCCATGGCGGAGCTGTCGCGCAACTTCTCCAGGTGGAATTCGGCCAACAGCTCGTCCAGCCGCCGCTCGCGCGCGGCGCGATCGGGCATGGCGATTTCCAGCACGGTGCGGATGTTCTGCGCCACCGTCAGCCCGCGGAAGATCGAGGTTTCCTGCGGCAGATAGCCGAGACCCAGGATCGCGCGGCGGTACATCGGCAGGCCGGTGATATCGTCGCCGTCGAGCAGGATGCGGCCCGCGTCCGGCTTGGCCAGACCCATCACCGAATAGAAACAGGTCGTCTTGCCAGCGCCGTTCGGCCCGAGCAGCCCGACCACCTCGCCGCGCGCCACGGAGAGCGACACGTCGGTCAGCACCTGACGGCGATCATAGGCCTTGGCGATCGAGACGATCTCCAGACCGCTCGATTCCGGCAGCCGTTCCAATGTGTCGATATCCGCCATGCTACCTCGCTGTGCGCGATCCCCGTACCGCACCGGCGGCGTGAAGAGCAAGATTCATGCCGCCCGGCTCGGCCCGTTTCGGATCAACCTGTGGCTTTGTGCGGTCAGTTGGTCCGCTGGGGCACGCTGAAGCGGCCCGTCACGCGGCCGCCGGCCACGCCGCCGGGTCCGGTGGTCGTGGCGTTGCCGGGCACCCGGCTGCCGTCCACGCTGGCGCGGCCGGTCGTCAGGTCGATCGTCAGGCGGGATCCGTTGACGTTGTTGGTGCCGCGCGTCACCCGCACGTTGCCGATCAGGGTCACGAGCCGGCGGTTGACGTCGTAGATGCCGAAATTGCCCTTGGCGGTCTCGGTGGGCGAGGTGACGGTCACGCCGCCCGAGGCGTCGATGCGCTGCACCTGCGGGTCGGCCCCGGCGGCGCGGGCGTAGGCGACGGTCATGCGCGGGGCGTCCATCGTCATGTCGCCCTGCTTCACCTTCACGTTGCCGGTGAAGATCGCGCGGTCGGCACGGTCCTGCAATTCGATCCGGTCGGCGGCGACATCCACGGGCGCGTTGGCATTATGCCCCTTCAGCGACGATACCGTGGCCGACTGGCCGATCGCGATGGCGGCCGGCAGGGTGGCGAGCATCAGGAACAGGGGAAGGCGCGCGGTCATTTCGCGGCCTTGGACTGGCCTTGGACGATATGCAAGCGGGCGCGGCCCTCCAGCACCACCACATGGCTGTTGAGATCGCCGGTCATGCGATCGGCGGTGAAGCGGCCGGTGGGGGATAGGCCGGAGACCGGCGTACGGCTGGCGAACTGGCGCGTCTTGAGATCGATATCGACATTGCGCGTATCGAGCCGGTAGCCGGTCGAATCGGACAGGCGCACCGGGCCGTCGATGGCGATCTTCTCGCTGTTCATGTCGTAGCGGCCCTGCGGCGCCACGGCGAGCGCCTCGCCATTGGGCTGGGCGAGGCGGGCGCGCAGGGTCTGCATCTTGACAACCGGATCGGCCGAGGTTTGCTGCACGGCCGAAGCGGCGGTCAGGTTGAACGGCTGGCCCTTGGCATCCTGCCCGCGATAGACCGCGCGGCTGAGGCGCATCCGCTCGTGCGCGATCTCAACCCGGTCCTTCGACAGCACGAAGCTGATGTCACGCTGGCTGGTGAGCGGCACCGCCGCCAGGAACAGCCCCAGCACCACTACCGCGAGCGGCAGCGCGACCCGCACCACGCGGATCAGCCTGTCGTGCGATCCGCCGGGCACGGCCCAGCCCTGCCGACGATCGCGGATGGTATCGGCGCGCGTGGCCATCAGGCGTGGGCGAAGATGTCGATTTCGGGCCAGCCGGCGAGATCCAGCTCGGCGCGGTGCGGCAGGAAATCGAAGCAGGCCTGCGCCAGTTCCATCCGGCCCTCGCGGATCAGCCGCTCGTCCAGCTTTACCTTCATCGCATGCAGGAAGCGCACGTCGGAGGCGGCATAATCCTTCTGCGCCTCCGAAAGCTCGGGCGCGCCCCAGTCGGACGATTGCTGCTGCTTGGACACATCCTGCCCGAGCAGTTCGCGCGCCAGCTCCTTCAGGCCGTGGCGATCGGTGTAGGTGCGGATCAGGCGCGAGGCGATCTTGGTGCAATAGACCGGGCCGGCCACCACGCCCATGTAATGGCGGATCGCCGCCAGATCGAAGCGGGCGAAATGGTAGAGCTTCAGCCGCGCCGGATCGGCCAGCACCGCGCGCAGGTTCGGCGCGGCATAGTCGCTGCCCGGCCCGAAGCGGACGAGATGCTCGTCGCCGCCCCCGTCCGAGATCTGGAGCAGGCACAGCCGGTCGCGCGGGGTGATGAGGCCCATCGTCTCGGTATCGACGGCGACGGGGCCGGGGGCGAGGACGCCCTCGGGCAGATCCTCTTCATGCAGGTAAACGCTCATCCGGCCCGCATAGGCCTGTGCGGCGTTCCGCTCAATGCGCGTTCTTCACGCGGGCTCAATGCGCCTTCTTCGCCTGCGCCCTGGCCTTTCGGCTGCGCTGCCACAGGTTGAGCATCTCGACCCCGCCCGAAAAGGCCATGGCGGTGTAGATATAGCCCTTGGGGATGTGCGCGCCGAAGCCCTCGGCGATCAGCACCATGCCGATCATCAGCAGGAAGCCGAGCGCCAGCATCACCACGCTGGGGTTGCGATTGATGAAGTTGGAGAGCGGATCGGCCGCCAGCAGCATCGCGCCCACCGCCACGATCACCGCCGCCACCATCACCGGCAGATCGTCGGTCATGCCCACCGCCGTCAGGATCGAATCGATCGAAAAGACCAGGTCGAGCGCGATGATCTGGGCGATGGCCGATCCGAAGCCGATGCCGACGGCGCGCGCGGTCGTCTCGCTCTCGTGCCCGCCATCGTCGTTCACGCTGTGCGAAATCTCGCGCGTCGCCTTCCACACCAGGAACAGCCCGCCCGCGAACAGGATGATGTCGCGCCAGGTGAAGCTCGTCTCGAACGAGGGCACGCGATGGTCGCCGGGCGGGCCGGTCAGCCCCAGATCGAACACCGGCTTCGTCAGCCCCATCACCCACGATATCGTGAACAGCAGCAGCAGGCGCATGACGAGCGCGAGGCCGATGCCGATGCGCCGGGCCTTCTGGCGCGTTTCGGGCGGCAGCTTGTTCGACAGGATCGCCACGAAGACGAGATTGTCGATGCCCAGCACCACCTCCATCACGATCAGCGTGAGGAGGGCCGCCCAGGCGGCGGGGTCCGAAAGCAGCTGTCCGATCTGGTCCATGAACAGGCTGATAAGGCGTGCCGGACAGGCGCGGCAAGTCTAACGAAAGAGTAACCAACCGGTTATTTCGTGACATTTTGCGACTCAAGCTGCGGCAAGGCGCGCTGTCCAGCCGATGAACCACCTGAACGGAAGCGAAACCGCTCGCAGTTCCCCTGTTTTTCCTTTAAACGGCCACATTGGCGCGTAACGGATCGCGCTGGGAGATTCGCGCCAGACGTCCGGCGCGGGCTTCTCGTTGGATCGGGCGTATTCGGGAAGAATTCTTAGGCATGAGTTTCGACAGAGGGCGACGCGGTCAGCGCGGCCGTGACAAGGGCTTCGGCGACGAAGGCGGTTTTGGCGGCGGTTTCGACGGCGGCTTCGGCGGTGGCGGTGATCGCTTCGGCGGCGGCGGCTTCGGCGGTGGCGGCGATCGCTTCGGCGGCGGCGGCGGCGGTGGTTACCGCGGCGGTGGCGGCGGTTTCGGCGGCGGCGGTGATCGCTTCGGCGGTGGCGGCGGCGGCGGTTTCCGTGGCGGCGGCGGCGGTGGTTTCGGCGGCGGCGGTGGCGGCTTCGGCGGCGGTCGTGGCGGCGGCGGCATGCCCCCCCAGGTGATCGGCGAAGGCAAGGGCGTCGTGAAGTTCTTCAACGGGCAGAAGGGCTTCGGCTTCATCGTCCGTGATGACGGCGGCGAGGACGTTTTCGTTCACATCTCGGCGGTCGAGCAGGCCGGCCTCACCGGTCTGGCTGATGGCCAGCCGCTGGGCTTCACGCTCGTCGATCGCGGCGGCCGCATCTCCGCGACCGATCTGAAGATCGATGGCGAGCCGATGGCGGTCGAAGATCGCGGTCCCCCGCGTGACGCCGCTGGCGCCCCCGGCGCGGCCCGTGGTGGCCCGCAGCGCCAGCTCACCGGCGAGAAGGCTTCCGGCACCGTGAAGTTCTTCAACCCGATGAAGGGCTTCGGCTTCATCCAGCGCGACGACGGCCAGCCCGACGCGTTCGTCCACATCTCCGCTGTGGAACGCGCCGGCATGACCAGCCTGAACGAGGGCGACCGCCTCGAGTTCGAACTCGAAGTCGATCGTCGCGGCAAGTACGCCGCGGTGAACCTCAGCGGCATCTGATCGCACACCCTAACGGGTAGAATGGCCCGGTCGCAGCGATGCGGCCGGGCTTTTTCGTGGCGGATGATGCGGATGTTATGGTTCTTTTCGCAAATGCGAGGTGGAGTTAGTGTGGGATCGATGGCGGGTCGCTCAATTGCCCCGAAATGCCTGTCATCCAGACCTACTTCAGTGGTTACCGTGAATGTACACGTTGGCCAATACACCTGCTGTAGCGGGGCTGTCAGAGAAAATTTATGCAGATGAAGAAGACCGCTGATCTAGAAAAGCATCTTTAAAATAGAAAAGCTGGCCTATTTCAAGAATCAGGCATAAGTTGTAGGTGTTTTGACTGTTGAGAGCTGTATATGTCGATCGGCGTCTCACGTCACGGATGAGTTGCAGCTATGGCCCAAGATTTACACGACGCGGCGAACAAGATTATATTTGATCGCAATGAGATGGCAACCATCGAACTTATCCTTGGAATGGGCCATGGGTACGTCCTCGATTTCAGCGATCGGACATTTAACGAGTTCGTTCGCAGGCATTGGAATCTTGACGCGACTGCCCCAACCTACATTGAGCTGGGCACATCGAAGGCCAATCGCCTTAGGGGTTTGCTTAGGGCGTTCAATGACCAAGCCCGCGCGGATGTTCTTCAGAAGTTCTTGGATTATCGAAATCATCCTACACGGGCGGACGATTTCGAAAGCGTTAACCCTGACGTCGAGAAGTCCTATGTGGACATCATTCAGCGGCTGATCGGGAATGAAGATGTAACTGATTCTGCAGGATGGACGGGGCGACCATCGCTTCAGGCACGAGTTGCCGCGATCAAAGTTATCGCTCCAATAGCTTTGGGTGAGCTTAAAAATTTAATTGATAGTGTCGAAGCAAGGCGCTTCAACGATCCTGAGACAGCAGATGCTCTCAGGCATCTAAAGGAACTGCATGGCGCTATAGGTCAGTTGATCGAGGCGATAGAGGATGGGCGGCCAATAGCCACAATAGTGTCTTCGATCGAACTGCACCGTAGTCAATTGTTGGATTCTGCTGAACGTGGCGCGAAGATTTTTGTAGTTGCTCCCGCGCTTGCGTTGGGAGTCGCGCACCTACTCTGCTGGATCAGTGGGACCACTATCGATTCGGGCATGATGAGCACGGTTTATGCTTCACTTGTCGGAGCTGACGCGCTTAGCGGTGTTGGACGAGAAATGAAGAGACGCGCTAAATAATGCCAACCGAGCGATCGTTTCTCTCAAATTAGACTGATACTGATTTCGGCGGCGTCATCCCAGCGATAAACTCCGGCGCTTAAATCGCCCTCACCACAATATCCCCCCCACCGGCTCCACCGCCGGCGGCGCCTCGCGGCCCAGGCCTTGCAGCAGGTCCGCCTCGATTGTCGTCGTCATCGCCAGCAGGGGCGCGTCGTGGATCGAGTTGGCGAAGGGATCGACCAGGTCGTCGCCGATCTGGAGGACGGCGAGGTACATGAAGCCCGCCACCGCCGAACCCACCGGCGTTGCCACGCCCAGCGTCTCGACCAGGCCGATCGGCAGCAGCACGCAGAACAGGCGGGTGAAGAAGGTGGGGAAGCTGCGATATTGCGCGGGCAGGGGGGTGTTCTTCAGCCGCTCCATGCCGCCCTGCGCGTTCGACATGTCGATGAACAGGCTTTCCAGCCGGCTCTGCTGGATGCTGTCGATCCAGCCCTTGCGATAGGCATCGGTGATCAGCAGGTCCGATCCGTCGAGCAAGCCGTTGGCCGGGTTGCGGCGCGCCAGTTCGGGATTGTCGCCGTTCGGCAGCGTGCGGCGCATCTCGGGGCCGGGGTCCTGCTTGCGAAGCTGGCAGCGCAGCACATGGACATAGGCGATCTGCCGCTCGATCAGGGTCGTGCGGAGCGAGGCGGCCTCGGGCGTGTCCGGGATCAGCGCCAGCACCGCGCGGGCGAAGCTGCGCGAGACGTTGACCATGCCGCCCCACAGCACGCGCGCCTCCCACCAGCGGGCGTAGGCGGAGTTCACCCGGAAGCCGAGGAACAGCGCCAGCGCGGTGCCGAAGATGGTGAGGGGCAGCGCCGGGGCGCGAAACGGCGAGATGAAATAAAAGACCGTAACCGTGACGTCCCACACGAAGAGCGCGATCAGCGCGCTCCACGCGGCCTGGAACGTCTGGCGGATACGGGGCGTCCGTCCGACGATCATGCGAGATACTGTACCGATAGGTTAAGAGGTGGGGGCGGCTTCGTCATCGAGTTTGAGCCACGCATGGCGCAATGCGAGGCAGCCGACAATACCCACCGCCTTGATCGTCGCCGCCTGAAGCGAGGGGGACTGGTCCGTGATGGCGAACCACAGGAAGCCGAGGCCCAGGATCAGCGCGGCGTAGATCGGCAGCGCCTCGATATCGTTCCAGGCGAGCGGGGGATCGGATTTGATCCGGGGGGCGGTGAGAGCCACCATAAGCCTACATCCTTCTCGAAAATGACGATGCCGCAATGCGACGCCCCACAAAAATGTTGCGTCGCACCCCGATCGTCAACCACCCGACAAGTGCGCAAGGCAGGTTTGCGTTTCGCGGTATTGCGATAATTTTTCGCAGAAATCCGGTCACACGCCGTTGATGTGGCAATGCTTTAATACAGGGGAGCAAGGTACATT
Source organism: Sphingomonas naphthae (assembly GCF_028607085.1). Lineage (NCBI taxonomy): Bacteria > Pseudomonadati > Pseudomonadota > Alphaproteobacteria > Sphingomonadales > Sphingomonadaceae > Sphingomonas > Sphingomonas naphthae. Next base: position 1,445,384 of record NZ_CP117411.1, read on the forward strand.
CTATTGCACCGCAACATTGCAATCCTACGTTATCTCGCATGCGCGACCGCTTCTCGGAGATCCAATCCTTCCTCAAGATCGTCGAGGCCGGCAGCCTCTCCGAAGGCGCCCGCCGCCTCGGCCTGTCGCTCGCCGCGACCAGCCGGAGGCTGACCCAGCTGGAGACGCGGCTGGGCGTGCCGCTGATCCGCCGCAACAGCCGCCACCTGACCCTGACGGACGAGGGCGCGATCTTCTTCGACAAGGCGGGCCGTGCGCTCGCCGAGCTGGACGATGCCGAAGCGGCGGTGATGCGCACCGCGACCGACGCCTCCGGGCTGCTGCGCGTGGTGACGACGATCGCCTTCGGCCGCCGCCGCCTCGCGCCCCTGCTCCACCATTATGCGATGCTCCACCCCGAGGTTGAGGTGCATCTGGAAACCGCCGAGCAGGCCGGCAACATCGTCGAGAGCGGGCACGACATCGCCATCTGCTTCGATCCGCAGCCCGATTCCACGCTCATTATGAAGCGGCTGGCGGATAACCCGCGCGTGCTGTGCGCCTCGCCGACCTATCTTCACCGCCGGGGCCGGCCGCAGCACGCCACCGATCTGGCCGATCACGATATGATCGTGGTGGGCAGCGGCGCGCAGGATCTGTGGCGCGGCATCGACATGGGCGGCGCCGCGCCCAAGCGGATGCTCTCCACCAACGACGGCGAACTGGCGCGGCTGTGGGCGATCGACGGCGCGGGCGTGGTCATCAAGTCGCTGTGGGACGTGTCGGAGGATCTCACCGCCGGGCGGCTGGAGACGCTGCTCCCGGCGGTGTCGCTGCCCGCCTCGCGCATCGCCGCGCTCTACCTGCCGGCGCAGGGCGATACCGCCAAGGTGCGCAGCTGCCTCGGCTTCCTGGCCAAGCATCTCGGCGTCGATTCCGCCAACGGCCGCGCGCTCCACGCCGATTGACAAGCCTTGCCGGCCCTGTTCCGTGCGGCGCGGGCACAGGGAGGTTTCGATGCACGATCGCCGCGCGTTTCTGGGGATGACGGGCGCCGTGGCGCTGGCCGGGGCGGGCGAGGCATCGGCGCAGGGCATCGCGCTCGAACCCGGCTTCGATCGGGCGATGGGCGATTTCGCCTCCGCGCAGGCCACCTTCGGCCGGCTCTACGATATCGATCGCACCATCGCGAATTTCGACGCGGCTTATTATGGCGCGATGACCCGCCCGGTGCAGGCGATCTATGCCGAGAAGGTCGGCTGGGTGAACCGGGTCAACGCACTCTATCTGCGCAGCGCCGTCCCCGGCCATCCGCGCGATGCGGAGCTTGATCGCAGCCGCGCCGAGGTGGCCGGCCTGCTCGGCTGCAAGACGCAGGAGATCGCGCTCAGCACGGGCGGCACCGAGGCGCTCTATGCGCTCATCACCAATTATCGCCTGCTCAAGGCCGGCGATGCCGTGCTGCTGGCCGATGTCGATTATGACGAGATGCAATATGCGATGGAATATCTGAAGGAGAGCCGGGGCGCCGAGGTGGTGCGCTTCGACCTGCCCGAGCCGATGACCCGCGCCAACATCCTGTCGGCCTATGATCGCATCCTGCGCGACACGCCGCGCGCCAAGCTGTTGCTGCTCACCCACCTGTCCAACCGCAATGGGCTGGTGCCGCCGGTGCGCGAGATCGTGGCGATGGCCAAGGCGCGCGGCGTGGACGTGATCCTCGACAGCGCCCAGACCGTCGGCCACCTCGATTTCACGGTCGCCGATACCGGCGCGGACTTCATCGGCTTCTCGCTCCACAAATGGCTGGCCGCGCCGCTCGGCAATGGCGGCATCTACATTCGCGAGGGGCGGCTGGGCGACATCGCGCCGTACCTCGGCAACCGCATCCACGACGAGAGCGATATCCGCGCGCGCGTGCCCACCGGCACCGCCGACATCGCCGCGCGCCTCACCATCCCCGCCGCCGTCGCGATGCACCGCGCGATCGGGCCGAAGCGCAAGCTGGCGCACCTGCGCGCGCTCCGCGACCATTGGATCGCCGGGGTGCGCGAGGTGAAGGGCCTGCAATTGATGCTGCCCGACGAGCCCGACAACCACGGCTCGGTCAGCGCCTTCCGCCTGCCCGGCCAGCGCGACTGGGCGCAGGCGCAGGCGGTGCAGAAGCTGTTCCTCGACAAATATCGCCTGCTGGTGGTGGCGAAGAGGGGCCTCGCCTCCGGCCCGGTATTGCGGGTGACGCCGGCGCTGTTCAACACGACGGCGGAACTGGACCGGCTGATCGCCGCGATCCAGGCCGAGCGCGGGCTGTTCGCCTGATCTAACGCCGCAGCCCGTCCGCCTCCGCCATCAGCGCGCGGGCGGCCGTGACGCAGGGGCCGAGCCAGTCGCCCGGCGCATCGCCCGCCAGCGCGCGCGCCTGCATCGGCATTTCCAGCCCGATCGAGACGGTGCCGGGCAGGGCGGCGAGCCATTCCGCCAGCGGAAATTGGCCGGTGCCGGGGCACAGCCGCTCGGCCGCCGCCTCGTGCATATAGCTGTCCATCGTCCATTCGAGCAGACCGTCGCACAACTGGATATGGCCCACCTCGCCCGGATCGAGCGCCAGCAGATCGGCGGTCGTGCCGCCCGATCGGGCGAGGTGCAGCATATCGACCAGGATGGCGAAGCCCGGCCGATCGACATGGCGCACCAGCGCGCGGGCGGTCGCCAGATCGGGCACGCCCAGCATCGGCGCGAATTCCACCGTCGATCGCATCCCGCGTGCCTCGGCCATTTCGGCGTAGAGCGCGCATTGGTCGAAGGTGCGCTGCCTGTCCGGATCGAGGCTGGCGATGTTGGCGCAGGGCGCGCCGAGTTCGGCCAGCACGTCCAGCGCCGGCGCCGTGTCGCGCACGTCGCCGCCGGGGAAGAGCAGGCAGGCTTCGGCGATCGCGATCGAGACGGCGTTGGCGGCCAGCGCCGCCTTCACCTCGCGGCGGAGCGCCGCATCGTCGACCAGCGACCAATCGGGATAGACCCCCGGATTGACCACGAGCGGCCTCGGCCCGAGCCCGATCCGGGCGACGCCCAGATCGGCGGCCAGTTCGACGAAGGCGACCGGCGGCATCCCGAAGACGCTGATGAAGTCGATTCCCAGGCGATCCATGCGGCACCCCCACGGCAGTATCGGGGTGGCCTAATCGGTGCCCGGTCGCCCGTCACTTGCGCGCCGCCACTATCCGCCGGGGCGATCAAACCGCGCCCGGCCCGTGCGTCTCACTTCACCCAGTCGAGCCCGATCTCCTCGTAGAGCCCGCGATCCTCTTCCCACTTCGGGTTGACCTTCACATGCAGGAACAGGTGGACCTTGCGGCCGAGCAGGGTCGCCAGTTCCTCGCGCGCCTTCGATCCGATCTCCTTCAGCCGCACGCCGCGCTTGCCCAGCACGATCGCCTTCTGCGTGTCGCGGCCGACGAGGATCTGCTGGTGGATCGCGACCGACCCGTCCTTGCGCTCCTCGTACTTTTCCGTCTCGACCGCGCTGGCATAGGGCAGTTCGGCGTGGAGCTGGAGGTAGAGCTGTTCGCGCGTCACTTCGGCGGCCAGCATCCGGTCGGTCGCGTCGGACACCTGATCCTCGGGGAAGTGCCACGGCCCTTCCGGCATCCGCGCGGCGAGCGTCGCCTTCAGGTCGGCAAGGCCGTCGCCGGTGGTGGCGGAGACCATGAAGATGTCGGAGAATTCCATCGTCTCGTTGAGGCTCTGGGCCAGCGCCAGCAATTCCTCCTTGGGCGTCACGTCCACCTTGTTGAGGATCAGCAGCTTGGGCTCGCGTCGTGCCTTCAGCGCCTCGAGGATCGGCTCCAGCTTGCGGAACATGCCGGTCTTGGCATCGACTACCAGGCACAGCAGGTCGGCATCCTCGGCGCCGCCCCAAGCGGCGGCCACCATCGCCCGGTCGAGCCGGCGCCGCGCCTCGAAGATGCCGGGGGTGTCGACCAGCATGATCTGCGTGTCGCCGGCGATGGCGATGCCCATCAGGCGGGCGCGGGTCGTCTGCGGCTTGGGGCTGACGATCGCGACCTTCTGGCCGACGAGGGCGTTCACCAGCGTCGATTTGCCCGCGTTGGGGGCGCCGACGAGGCTGACGAGGCCGCAGCGCGTCTGCGGAGCCGGAGTAGGGGCGTCGGTCATCATTTCAGTCTTTCGAGCAGGGTGCGCGCGGCTTCGGATTCCGCCTCGCGCTTGGAGGCGCCTTCGCCGTTCGCTTCGGCGCCCGCCTTGCCGGGCAGAGCGACGCTGACGAGGAAGCGCGGGGCATGGTCGGGGCCGGAGCGGCGTTCGAGCGCATAGACGGGCGGGCGGCAGCGGTTGGCAGCGGCCCATTCCTGCAACGCCGCCTTGGGGTGGCGCGGCGCGCTCTCGCCGAGGAAAGGCGCGAAGGCCCGCTCGACGAACGGCCGCGCGGCATCGAGCCCGTTTTCCAGGAACAGCGCGCCGATCAGCGCTTCGACCGCGTCGCCGACGACATTGTCGCTGTGGATCACGCCATCGTCGCGCGCCTGCTTGCCCAGCACCAGCCGCTGCGGCACGCCGATGGCGCGGCCGACCTCGGCACAGGTCTCGCGACTGACGACGGCGTTGAGGCGGCGCGAGAGCGCGCCCTCGGGTTCGTCGGGGTGGATGCGGTAGAGCCAGGCGGCGGTCACCACCCCCAGCACCTTGTCGCCGAGGAACTCGAGCCGCTCGTAATTGGCGGACGTCTGCGAGGCGTGGGTCAGCGCGCGCAGGAAGAGGGCAGGATCGCGCGGGGCATGGCCGAGGGCGCTTTCGATCCAGGCGGTAAGATCGTCGTTCACCGCCGCGCCCTACAGCAAGACGGGCCCAGTGGGTAGGGGAGGGTGGGTAGGGGAGGGCCGGAACGCGCGCTCGCGCCCCGGCCCGCCGCCATCAGAAGCGGTAGCTCGTCGTCACCGACACGGAGTGGCGGTTGAAGTCGCTATAGCTGCGCTTCATGAAAGTGCCGGTCGCGTTGGTCAGCAGGAACGGGTTGGTCACCGGTGCCGCGCCGCGCTGGACGTCGACGACATAGTCGTTGTCCTTCAGGCTGGTGTACAGATACAGCACGCCGATCGAGAATTTGCCGATGCGCTGCTCGACGCCGCCGCCATAGGTATAGCCCCAGACATTGTCGCGCGCCTGGTTCAGGCGAGCATCGTCACCCTTGGGATCGATGAAGGCGTTCGCGCCGTTCGTCGTGCCGAAACGGTTGCGGACGCGGCCATAGGCGAGGCCGCCGGTGGCGTAGGCGAGCGTCGTCGGCTCGGCATCGAAGATCGCGACGGCATAGCCGGCGCGGGCGCGCAGGCTACCCTGGCCGCGCAGCGTGCGCGAGAAAGTGTAATTGGCGGGCGTCGTCGAGAAGCCGCTGACGCCGTCGGTCACGCCCGAGCGGCCGTAATCGACCAGCGCGCCGACCACGATATTGCTGCCGATCTGGTAATCGAAGCCCAGCACGCCCGCGATCTCGGTGCCGCCGGCATCGCCCTGGCAGCCGTTGGCCGGCAGCGAGGTGTGGCCGACGCCGCCGCAGAAGCCGGGCGAGAAGGCGTTGGCACCGGTCGTTGTGCGGACCGTGTCGTTGAACGTGCCGTCGCGGTTGGTATCGAAGATCAGCGTTTCGTTGCGATCCTTGGGCTGCCATGAAAAGCCGAGCCGCATGCCCGCATAGGGGCCGGTCCAGCTGCTGGCGGAGGCGCTATCCTGTGCGAAAGCAGGCGTGGCGGCCGACAAGGTGACGGCAAGCAAGCCGCCGACGACGAACGATTTCATGGCATTCCCCTTTGGCGAATAGGCGTGTTCTACGCATACCCGAGGCAAGCAACGCGCTTGCGGGGAGGGATACTCTTAAATGGATACTTTCGTTCCGGCACTAATCGCGTTGTAATAATCGGGAAATCAAAAACTTTTCCCGATCCTGTGCGTACGCGCGGCGCGGAGCCAGCTGGCGGGACTGGTCCACGATGCCGATCCATCGGTGGAAAACACGGAAATCTGCGCTCTTCCGACCAGATTTTCGATCGGCACCAGCCCGATCCCGCCATCGTCCTGCGCGGGAAAGCGGCTGTCTGCGGATCGATCGCGATTGTCGCCCATCAGGAACAATCTGTCGGCCGGAACGACCATTTCGTCGCGATCGTCGGCGGTGGTGTTGCCCATATCGAGGACGTCATAGGCGCGGCCACCGGGCAAAGTCTCGCGATAGCGGTGGTAGCGGCAGGCGTGGCTGCCGTCGGGCTCGCGCTCCCGCACGATCGCGGCGCCCTGTTCGGGGCGGCACGGGCTGTTGGGGCTCACCGGGACCAGCAGATCGGCGACCCTGAGCTTGGGGATGGCCACGCCGTTCAGGATCACCTGACCGCCGCGCATCGCCACCCGATCGCCCGGCAGGCCGATCACCCGCTTGATATAATCCACCCGCTGGGACGGCGGCGCCTTGAACACCACCACGTCGCCCCGCGTGGGCAGCTTGGCCCCGATCCGCCCGGACCAGAACGGCAGGGCTCCTGGCAGGCTGTAGCGTGACCAGCCATAGGGCCATTTCGTCACGACCAGATAATCGCCGACGAACAGGCGCGGCAGCATCGATTCGGAGGGGATGACGAACGTTGCGAACACGAAGCCACGCAGCACCAGCGCGATCAGCGCCAGCGCCACGAAGAAGCGGATTTCGGACCATAAGGTGCGCGGGCGGGCCATTTCGATGGGCGATGGGCTGCCGGAAAGGGTTGGTCAACCTTTTGACCCCGTCTAACGTTACGATGCCGAACAGGAAGCGGGAGTTACCATGAGCGCCTGGGACGATATCAAGGCCGTACCGAACACGACGCTGGCGGAGCTGTTCGCGGCGGAGCCCGATCGGCTCGACCGGCTGGTGATCGACGAGGCCGGGATGCGCTTCGATTTCAGCAAGACGCATCTGTCGTCCGCGCTGGTCGAGGCGTTCGTGAAGTTCGCCGACGAGACGGGCTTCGCCGCCCAGCGCAAGGCTTTGTTCGCGGGCGAGCCGGTCAACAACACCGAGGGCCGCGCCGCCGAGCATCCGGCCGAGCGCGGCGAGGGCAATGCGGAGAGCGTCTCGCGCGCCAAGGGCTTCCACGCCCGTACCCGCGCGCTGATCGACGCGATCGAGGCCGAGGCGCTCGGCCCCGTCCGCCACGTGCTGCACGTCGGCATCGGCGGCTCGGCGCTCGGCCCCGATCTGCTGATGGACGCGCTGGGCCGCGAGAGCGACCGCTACGACGTGGCGATCGTCTCCAACATCGACGGCGTCGCGCTGGAGGAGGCATGGGCCGATTTCGATCCCGCCGCGACCCTGCTCGTGATCGCCTCCAAGACCTTCACCACCACCGAGACGATGCTCAACGCCGCCAGCGTCATCAACTGGATGGTCGAGGGCGGGGTCGCCGACCCCTACGGCCAGATCATCGCGCTGACCGCCGCGCCCGACAAGGCGATGGAATGGGGCGTCGACGAGACCCGCATCCTGCCCTTCTCCGAAAGCGTGGGCGGACGCTATTCGCTCTGGTCCTCCATCGGTTTCCCGGCGGCGATCGGCCTCGGCTGGGAGGCGTTCGAGCAGCTTCTCGAGGGCGCGGCGGCGATGGACCGTCACTTCCGCCTCGCCGAGCCGGCGAAGAACCTGCCGCTGCTCGCCGCCTTCGTCGATCTCTATTACGCTCGCGTGCGCGGCGCCGAAACACGCGCCGTGTTCGCCTATGACGAGCGATTGCGGCTGCTGCCCTCCTACCTCCAGCAGCTCGAGATGGAATCGAACGGCAAGAGCGTCACCCGTGACGGTCAGCCGCTCGACGGCGTCTCCTCGCCGATCACCTGGGGCGGGGTCGGCACCGACGCGCAGCATGCCGTGTTCCAGCTGCTCCATCAGGGCACGCATCTGGTGCCGGTCGAATTCCTCGCCTCGATCGAGCCGGGCCATGCGCTGGACGAGGCGCATCACCGCACCCTGCTGGTGAATTGCTTCGCGCAAGGGGCGGCGCTCATGGCGGGCAAGGCGTCCGACGATGGCGCGCGCTCCTATCCCGGCGATCGCCCCTCGACGACGATCCTGCTCGACCGGATCGATCCGGCGCGGTTGGGCGCGCTGCTCGCTTTCTACGAACATCGCACCTTCGCCGTCGCCGCGCTGATCGGGATCAATCCGTTCGACCAGTTCGGCGTCGAGCTGGGCAAGGCCATCGCCAAGTCGATCGAGACCGAGGGCACCGACAAGTTCGACGCCTCCACACGGGCGTTGATCGAAAAAGCGTTCGGCTGACGGGCCACGGCCGCCACCCGGCGGCCCATATCGAACAGGGAGCAGCATCATGGATCGTCGGCAATTCATCGGCTCGGGCGCGGCGGCGGCGAGCCTCGCGATCCTCCCCGCCGGCATCGCGCGCGCGGCGACCGTCGCCAGGGCGCCCGCCGGCCCGGGTGACGTCGGGCTGAAGGCCGCGTTCGACGCGATCTTCGACGCGCAGATGGATCGCTCGCCGGAATTCGCCACCTCGCTCGGGCTCGACAAGGGCGCCAACGCGGCCCGCAAGCGCCGGCTGGGCGATCGCTCCAGGGTCGGCCTCGAAACCGAGCTGACCGCCACCCGCAAGTCGATCGCCACACTGGAGGCGATCGATCCCAGGACGCTGGGCGAGGCGGCGAAGCTCGATCGCGAGGTCGTGCTCTATGGCCTGCGCCAGCGCACCGTAGGCCCGGCGCAATTCGGTGTCGGCAGCCCGATCCGCCCCTTCACCATCACCCAGCAGGGCGGCAGCTATTTCTCGGTGCCGGATTTCCTCAATTCGACGCACACGGTGGCCAGCGCCGACGATGCCGAGGCCTATCTCGCGCGGCTCGACGCCTTCGCCGTCGCGCTCGATCAGGATAGCGCGGTGCAGGCGGAGGAGGCGGGCAAGGGCCTGCTCGCCCCGTCCTTCTCGCTCGATCTGGCGCTCCAGCAGATGGCCAAGCTGCGCGCCGCAGCCCCCGCCTACGCGGGGCTCGTCACCTCGCTCACCGGCCGCGCCACCAAGGCGGGGCTGACCGGCGATTATGGCCCACGCGCCTCGAAGATCGTCGCCGACAAGGTCTATCCCGCGCTCGACCGCCAGATCGCGCTGGTGAAGAAATTGCGGGAGAAGGCCACCGCCGACGCCGGCCTGTGGCGCGTGCCGCGTGGCGACGAAATGTACGCCGCTGCTCTGCGCGCCTCAACCACGACCGACGTGACGCCCGACGAGGTTCACAAAATGGGTCTGGCGCAGGTCGCCGAGATCAGCGCGGGGCTCGATGCGATCCTCAAGTCGCAGGGCATGACCCAGGGCTCGATCGGCGAGCGGCTGACCAAACTCAACGCCTCGCCGGCGCAGCTCTACCCCGATACGCCCGCCGGCCGCACCGAACTGATCGCGCGGCTCAACGCCGATGTGCGCGCGATGCAGGCGAAGCTGCCCGCGATGTTCCTCAACCCGCCGACCGCGCCGCTCGAAATCCGCGCGGTGCCGGTCGAGATCCAGGATGGCGCATCCAACGGTTACTACCACACCGCCTCGCTCGATGGCACGCGGCCGGCGATCTACTTCATCAACCTGAAGGATGTCGGCGACTGGCCCAAATACGGCCTGCCCGCGCTCACCTATCACGAGGGGCTGCCCGGCCATCATCTCCAGATCAGCATCGCGCTCGGCACCGATGCGCCGATGCTGCGCAAGACCAGCTTCTTCGGGGCCTATATCGAGGGGTGGGCGCTCTATGCCGAGCAGCTCGCCGACGAATTGGGCGCCTACGGCCCCGATCCGCTCGACCGGGCGGGCTACCTCCAGTCCTTCCTGTTCCGCGCCGCGCGGCTGGTGGTGGACAGCGGCATCCACGCCAAGAAATGGACCCGCGAGCAGGCGACCGACTATCTCGTCACCACCACCGGCTTCGCCCGCCCCCGCGCCCAGCGCGAGGTGGAGCGTTACTGCACGATGCCGGGGCAGGCGACGAGCTACAAGGTCGGCCACATGAGCTGGGTCAAGGCCCGCGCCCGCGCCAAAGCGATCGCCGGCCCCCGCTTCGACCTGAAAAAATTCCACGAGGTGCTGCGCGAAGGCGCGCTGCCGCTGACGATCCTGGAGCAGCTGGTCGAGCAGCGGGCGAAGGGGTGGGTGGTCTGAGAGGTTCGTGCTCCTGCGGAAGCAGGAGCCCAGGGCCACGGGCGGTGCGCTTGGTAACCCTGGGCTCCGGCTTTCGCCGGAGCACGGTTTACTCAGCCCTTAACGGTCGCCCGCCAGCCGCATATCCAAATAGCGATCCACCGAACCCATCAGCGGCGTCATCTCATGCTCGAAGAAATGGTTCGCGCCCGGGATGGTGTCGTGGTGGATGGTGATGTGGCGCTGGGTGCGCAGCTTGTCGACCAGCTTCTGGGTAGCCGGCGGGGTCGCCACCTCGTCATTTTCGCCCTGGATGATGATACCCGAGGAGGGGCAGGGGGCCAGGAAGGTGAAATCGTAGAGGTTGGCCGGCGGGGCGATCGAGATGAAGCCCTTGATCTCCGGGCGGCGCATCAGGAGCTGCATCCCGATCCATGCGCCGAAGGAGAAGCCCGCGATCCAGGTGGTCGAGGCTTCCTTGTGGATGGACTGCACCCAATCGAGCGCCGAGGCCGCGTCGGAGAGTTCGCCGATGCCGTTGTCGAACGTGCCCTGGCTCTTGCCGACACCGCGGAAGTTGAAGCGCAGGGTCGCGAAACCGCGCTTCGCGAAGGTCTGGTACAGTGCCTGCACGATGCGGTTGTTCATCGTGCCCCCCGCCTGCGGATGCGGGTGGAGGATCATGGCGACCGGCGCGCGCGGGCGGATCGGCGGCTGAAAACGGCCTTCGAGGCGCCCTTCGGGGCCGGGGAAAATGACTTCGGGCATGGCACCTGCGGATTATCTGGCGTGGGCGGCGGCGGCTTGGCCGTGCGCTCGGGATCGGGTGCCTATATAGAGGTGCGACCCCTTCGTGCAATCATTGCGGGCTTTGCGCCATGAACCGCCTCTATCTCGACCATGCCGCGACCACGCCCGTCCTGCCGGAAGCGCGCGCGGGCATGGCCGAGGCGCTTGCCCGCTGGGCCAATCCGTCGAGCCCCCATGCGGAGGGGCGGGCGGCGCGTGCGGTGCTGGAGGCGGTGCGCGGCCGGATCGCGGCGGCGCTGGGGTGGACCGGCGCGGTGATCCTGACGAGCGGGGCGAGCGAGGCGCTGGCGATCGCATGGGGTGGTGCGAAGCGGCCGGGCCGGGCGCGATCGGCGGTGGAGCATGATGCGGTGCGCCGCCTACCGGGCGAGGCGGTGACCTTGCCGGTGGATCGCGATGGCGGGGTCGATGGGGGCGCGATACCCGCGGACTCGCTGGTCGCCATCCAACACGTCAACAACGAGACCGGAGTGGGCCAGCCCGCCGGGGAGATTGCTGCGGCGGTGCGGGCGAAGGGCGGGCTGTGGCTCGCCGACTGCGCGCAGTCTGCCGGCAAGATCGACCTGCCCGACGCCGATTTCATCGCCGTCTCCGCGCACAAGCTCGGCGGGCCGCCGGGCATCGGCGCCTTGCTGGTCAGGGACTTGAACCAGCTTTCGGCTACGGGTGGGCAGGAACAGGGCTATCGTGGCGGGACAGAGAATGTTCCCGCCGCGATCGGTTTCGCGGCGGCGCTGGAGGCATGGGTGCGGCCCGATCCCGCGCTGCGCACCCGTCTCGATGCGGCGATCGTCGCCGAGGGGGGTGAGGTCGTGGCGGCGACCGCCGAGCGCCTGCCCGAGATCGCCTCCTACCGGATGCCCGGCGTCCCCGCCGCCGCGCAGCTCATCCATTTCGATATGGCCGGCATCGCCGTCTCGGCGGGCAGCGCCTGTTCGTCGGGTAGCGTGAAGCCCAGCCATGTGCTGGCGGCGATGGGCTGGGACGAGGCCGCCGCGCGCGAGGTGGTGCGCGTCAGCTTCGGCCCCGAGACCGACGCGGCCGCGCTCGACCGCTTCGTCGGGGCATGGCGTGCGCTGGCCAGACGGGCACAGGCGGCATGATCTACCTCGACTATCAGGCGACCACGCCGCTCGCCCCGGAGGCGCGTGAGGCGATGCTGCCGTACCTCGGCGACCTGTTCGGCAACCCCCATTCGCCCCACCGCATGGGCCGCGAGGCCGCCGCCGCCGTCGAGGTGGCGCGCGAACGCATCCTCGTCGCGCTCACCGGCGGCGCGCCCAAGGACATGGCCGCCGGCCGGCTGGTCTTCACCAGCGGCGCCACGGAAGCCCTCAACTGGACGATCAAGGGCTGCTTCGCCAAGCTCGGCGGCGCCCGCCCGCGCATCGTGACGATCGCCACCGAACATGCCGCCGTGCTGGATAGCGTGCGCCATCTCGAGCGGCTGGGGGCGGAGGTGGTGGTGTTGCCGGTCGATCTCCACGGCCAGCTCGATCTCGATGCCGCCCGCGCCGCGATCGACGGCCGCACCGCGCTGGTCGTCGCGATGCTGGTCAACAACGAGATCGGCGTGATCCACCGCATCGCCGAGATCGGCGCCCACGCCCGCGCGGTCGGCGCGGTGATGCTGTGCGATGCGGTGCAGGGTTTCGGGCGGGTCAAGGTGCCGGTCGAAAGCTGCGATCTGATCGCCATGTCCGCCCACAAGATCCACGGACCAAAGGGAATTGGTGCCTTGTGGGTCCGCGAGGGTTTCGCGCCCGAGCCGCTGATGCACGGTGGCGCGCAGGAGGGCGGGCTGCGATCGGGTACGCTCAGCCCAGCTTTGTGCGCCGGCTTCGGCGTCGCCGCCGATCTCGCCCGCCAGCGCATGGTGGAGGATGCCGATCATGCCTATGCCCTGTTCCGCCGCGCCCGCGAGGGGCTGGGTGAGGGGTGGCGGCTCAACGGCGCGCTCGCCCGGCGCTGGTACGGCAATCTCAACGTGCGCGCCGACGGGCTCGATGCCGGGCGGCTGATCGCCGATCTGCGCGGGGTCGCGCTGTCGGCGGGCTCGGCCTGCGCCAGCGGATCGGGGCGGCCGAGCCATGTGCTGCGCGCGATCGGGCTGAGCGACGCGGAGGCGCGCGGCAGCATCCGGCTCGGCTTCGGACGATACACCACGCCGGACGAGATCGATCGCGCGATGGCGCTGGTCAACGAGGCGGTGGCGCGGCAGAGGATGTTCGCATGAGCGTGACCGTCCGTTTCGTCGCCGCCGATGGCGAGACCGTGCAGGAGGTGTCCGCCCCCGCCGGCGAACGCCTGCTAACCGTGGCGCAGGCCGCCGGCCAGCCGCTGGAGGGCACCTGCGAGGGGCAGATGGCCTGCTCCACCTGCCACGTCATCGTCGACCGCGCCGATTTCGCGAGCCTGCCGCCCGCCAGCGAGACTGAGGAGGATCTGCTCGATCTCGCCGCCCACGTCACCGCCACCTCGCGCCTCGCCTGCCAGATCTGGCTGGAGGGGATCGAGCGGCTGACCGTGCGGATTCCGCCCGCCGCGCGCGACATGCAAAGGCGTTGATAAGCGGAAAACTTTCCCCCATATGCGCCGCGGGAGTCGGGCGGACGGTGCCGTCGCCAACCCGGTCAGGTCCGGAAGGAAGCAGCCGCAACGATTTCGTATCGGGTCGTTCCGGCTCCCACCATTTTCGGGAAGAGCGGACCGCAGAGCGGTTCGCCCCGAAAATCTTAAGGCCGCGAGAGCGGCCGCCGGGGCTCCGCTCCAAGCGCGCACCGGACTTTCCGCCATGCCGCCACGAACATCGCCCTCCCACGATGTTCCGCATTTGTCCCCTCGACTTTAGCGCCCCTCAGCGGGTAGGTTGATCCATGGCCGAAGCCCAACCCTATCGCGTCCTCGCCCGCAAATATCGGCCGCAGAGCTTCGATCAGCTCATCGGCCAGGATGCGATGGTCCGCACGCTCGGCAATGCGATCAAGCGCGACCGGCTGGCCCATGCCTTCCTGCTGACCGGCGTGCGCGGTGTCGGCAAGACATCGACCGCGCGGCTGATCGCCAAGGCGCTCAACTGCATCGGGCCGGACGGGCAGGGCGGGCCGACGATCGCGCCGTGCGGCGTGTGCGAGCCGTGCATCGCCATCGCCGAGGGCCGCCATATCGACGTGATCGAGATGGACGCCGCCAGCCACACCGGCATCGACGACATCCGAGAGATCATCGAGGCGGTGCGCTATGCGGCCGTCTCGGCGCGCTACAAGATCCACATCATCGACGAAGTCCACATGCTGTCGAAGCCGGCCTTCAACGGCCTGCTCAAGACGCTGGAGGAGCCGCCGCCGCATGTGAAATTCCTGTTCGCCACCACGGAGGTGAACAAGATTCCCGTCACGGTGCTGTCGCGCTGCCAGCGGTTCGACCTGAAACGCATTCCATCCGAGCTGCTTGCGGGCCATTTCGGCCATGTCGTGGAAGCCGAGCATGTCGAGGCAGAGCCCGAGGCGCTGGCGCTGATCGCGCGCGCGGCGGAGGGTTCGGCGCGCGACGGCCTGTCGATCCTCGACCAGGCGATCGCCCATGCCGGCATGGGCGATGGCGGCGTGACCGCCGATCAGGTGCGCGAGATGCTGGGCCTGTCCGATCGCGGCGCGATCCGCCGGCTGTTCGGCGATCTGCTGGCGGGTGACGTGCCGGCGGTGCTGGCCAGCCTCCAGAGCCAGCATGATCTGGGTGTCGAGCCGGCGGCGGTGCTGCGGGCGCTGCTGGAGATCGTCCATGGCGCGACGCGGGCCAAGGCGGGCGGCGCGGCCGATCCGGCGCTGTCGGCCGAGGAGCGCGAGGCGCTGGCCGATTGGGCGAGCCGCTTGGGCTTCGCGACGCTCCACCGCCTGTGGCAATTGCTGCTGAGGGGCCATGAGGAGGTGCAGCGCGCGCCCCAGCCGCGCGAGGCGGCGGAAATGGCGCTGCTGCGGCTGATCCATGCCAGCCAGCTGCCCGATCCGGGCGATCTGGCGCGCCGCCTGCAATCGGGCGAGGCGATGCCGGCAGGCCCGCCCGCGCCCGCCAGCGCGGCGGCCGAGGCACAGGCGCCGATGTTGCGTTATCCTGCCGATTTCAGGACGATGCACGACCTTCTTGTCGCCGAGCGTAAGCAGCTGCTGGCGCAGATGCTCCACGATTTCACCGGCGTCGTGCGTTACGATCCGCCCACGCTGGCGATCCGGCCGTTGAAGCCCTTGCCCGGCGATTTCGCGCGCGATCTGGGCGCGGCGCTGAAGGCGGCGACGGGCTCGCTGTGGGATGTCACGCTCAGCGACGGCCCGGCCGAACCGAGCCTGCTCGAGACCGAGCAGGCCGCCGAGGCCGCCGCGCGCGACGCGATCCTCGCGACCCCGGTGGTCGCCGCGACATTGGAAGCCTTTCCGGGCGCCAAGCCTATCTGGGACGAAATCGAACCACGGAGCATAAGCCGATGAACGGTATGGAAGATCTGATGAAGGCCGCGCAGGCCGCCGCCGAGAATATCCAGAAGCAGATGGCGGGCGCGCAGGAAGGGCTCGACAAGATCGAGGTGGAGGGTGTCGCTGGCGGCGGCCTCGTCACGATCCGCGCCACCGCCAAGGGCCGCATTCTCGGCGTCGCGATCGACGATTCGCTAATGGTGCCGGCCGAGAAGCAGATGCTGGAGGATCTCGTCGCGGCGGCGCTCAACGACGCGCGCACCAAGGCGGATGCGGCGGGCAATGCCGAGATGCAGAAGATGACCGCGGGGCTTCCGTTGCCGCCGGGCTTCAAGCTGCCGTTTTGATATCCCTCCCGCGCTCCTGCGAAGGCAGGAGCCCAGGTTTACCGAGCGCAGCGCATGCCACCCTGGGCTCCTGCCTTCGCAGGAGCACGGCGGTGATAGATTCAATAACAAACAGAAACACATGCTGACCAGTCTTGCCATCCGTGACGTGGTGTTGATCGAGGCGCTGGACCTGGAGTTCGGCGCGGGCCTCGGCGCGCTCACGGGGGAGACGGGGGCGGGCAAGTCGATCCTGCTCGACGCGCTGGGCCTGGCGCTCGGCGCGCGGGCGGATAGCGGGCTGGTGCGCAACGGCGCCACTCAGGCGGCGGTGACGGCCAGCTTCGATCTGCCCGCCGATCACGGCATCGCCGCGCTGCTCGACGAAAATGGCCTGATGATGGAGCCGGGCGAGCCGCTGGTGATCCGCCGCACTGTGAAGGCCGATGGCGGCAGCCGCGCCTTCGTCAACGATCAGGCGGTGTCGGCGGCGCTGCTGCGCGAGGTGGGCGCGCAGCTCGTCGAGATCCACGGCCAGCATGACGATCGGGGGCTGCTCAACGCCAAGGGGCATCGCGCCCTGCTCGACAGTTTCGGGCGGATCGACGGCGCCCCGGCGGCGCGGGCGTGGAAGGCGTGGCGTGCCGCGCAGGATGCGCTGGATACCGCGCGCGCCGATCTCGACACGGCCGAGCGTGATCGCGAATGGCTGAAACATAATGTCAAGGAGTTGAACGACCTCGCGCCCGAAGCTGGCGAGGAGGAGCAGCTCGCCGAGGCGCGGGCGACGATGCAGAAGGGCGCCCGGCTGACCGAGGATCTGGCGGCGGTCGACGGCGAATTGCAGGGATCGGATGGCGCGCTGGCCCGGTTGCGGCAGGCGGCGCGGCGGCTCGATCGGCTGGCGGGCGACCATCCCCTGCTGGCCGAGGCGCTGGCCGCGCTCGATCGCGCGGTGATCGAGGCGGGTGAGGCGGAGGAGAAACTGGCCGGGGCGGGCGAGGCCTTGTCCTTCGATCCGGCGCGGCTGGAGGCGATGGAAACGCGCCTGTTCGAGCTGCGCGCGCTCGCCCGCAAGCATCGTGTCCAGCCCGACGATCTGGCGGCGCTGGCGGAGGAATTGTCCGAGCGGCTGGCGCGGATCGAAGCGGGCGGCGAGGGATTGGCGGCGCTGGAGGCGGCGGCCGGCGAGGCGCGGCTGGGCTACGAGACGGCCGCCGCCGCTCTGTCGGTGGCGCGGCAGCTGGCGGCGGTGCGGCTCGATGGGGCGGTGGCGGGCGAACTGGCGCCGCTCAAGCTGGATGCGGCGCGCTTCCGCACGGCGGTCGAGGCGATGGCCGAGGGTCAATGGGGTCCGGGCGGGCAGGATCGGGTCGAGTTCGAGATTTCCACCAACTCCGGCGCGCCCTTCGCGCCGCTCGCCAAGATCGCGAGCGGCGGCGAACTCTCGCGCTTCATTCTCGCGCTGAAGGTGGCGCTGGCGGAAGAGGGCGGGGCGGCGACGATGATCTTCGACGAGATCGATCGCGGCGTCGGCGGGGCGGTGGCCTCGGCGATCGGCGAACGGCTGGCCCGCCTGTCGCGCCGCGCGCAATTGCTGGTGGTCACGCACAGCCCGCAGGTGGCCGCGCGCGCCGACCGCCACTGGCTGATCGCCAAGAGCCACGATGGGTTGGTGACGCGCACCGGCGTGCGGCCGCTGGATGAGGCCGAGCGGCGCGAGGAGATCGCGCGAATGCTGTCGGGCGCCGAGGTGACGGACGAGGCGCGGGCGCAGGCCGGGCGGTTGCTGGCGGCGGCGTGAAGAAGGCACGGATTGTTCGCGCGGAGTCGCGGAGGCGCGGAGAGGAGAAGAGGGAGATTGGTGGGACGTGGCTCCCGCATCTCACCCTCTGCTTCGGCCGGATCGCCGGGGGAGTCACGTCCCGATATCTCCTTTCTTCTTCCTCCGCGTCTCCGCGTCTCCGCGTGAACAAAATCGACGGTGCGACGCACGGTGAACCAAGGTGGCAGCCACGGGAGACCCCAGCTTTCGCTGGGGTGACGTGTGAGAGTGCGGGCGGGAGCGTATGACCCTCCCGATCCACACGGTCCTGCCCGAGCTGATCGCCAGCCTCGACGCGACCCCCAACGCCGTCCTCGTCGCCCCGCCCGGCGCGGGCAAGACCACCGCCGTCGCCCCCGCCTTGCTCGACCGGCCGTGGTGCACCGGGCGCATCCTCCTCCTCCAGCCCCGCCGCCTCGCCGCGCGCGCCGCCGCCGAGCGGATGGCCAATACCGCCGGCGAGCAGATCGGAGGGCGCATCGGCTTTGCCACCCGGCTCGACAGCCGCCAGTCCGCCGCGACCCGGCTGCTCGTCGTGACGCAGGGCATCTTCACCAACATGATCCAGGCCGATCCCGAGCTGGCGGGCATATCGGCGGTGCTGTTCGACGAGGTTCATGAGCGCAGCCTCGACGGCGATTTCGGCCTCGCGCTGGCGCTCGACGCGCAGGGGGCGCTGCGGCCCGACCTGCGCCTCGTCGCCATGTCGGCCACGCTGGAGGGCGGGCGCTTCTCCGCGTTGCTGGGCGCGGCACCCGTGATCGAGAGCGAGGGGCGGGCGCATCCGATCGAGCTGCGCCACATCGGCCGCGACGCGGGCCAGCGGATCGAGGACCAGATGGCCGCCGCCATCCGCCGCGCCGTGATGGAGACCGAGGGCGGCATCCTCGCCTTCCTGCCCGGCGTCGCCGAGATCGAGCGCACCGCCGAGCGGCTCGCCAATCTGCCCGGCGACGTGCGCCTGCACCGCCTCCACGGCACGCTCGACCCCGCCGAACAGCGCCGCGCCATCGCCGCCGAGCCCGATGGCGCGCGGAAGCTCGTGCTGGCCACCTCGATCGCGGAGACCAGCCTCACGCTCGATGGCGTGTCGGTGGTGGTCGATTCGGGGCTGGCGCGGCGCCCGCGTTACGATCGGGCGGCAGGGATGACCCGGCTCGTCACCGAACGGGTCAGCCGGGCGGCGGCCACGCAGCGCGCGGGCCGCGCCGGGCGCCAGCGGCCGGGGATCGTCTATCGACTGTGGGAGGCGGCGGCGACCGCCGGCCTGCCGGCCTATGACCCGCCCGAGATATTGGAGGCGGACCTGTCGGCGCTGCTGCTGGCGTGCGGCCTGTGGGGCGTGACCGATCCGGCGAGTCTCGCGTGGATCGATCCGCCGCCCGCCGCCGCCGTTGCGGAGGCGCGCGGGCGGCTGGCGCGCTTCGGGATGATCGACGGCGACGGCCGGCCGACCCCGCACGGCAAGGCCGCCGCGCGCCTGCCGCTGCCGCCGAGGCTGGGGCATATGCTGCTGGCGGCCGAGGCGATCGGGCTGGGCCGGGTCGCGGCGGAGGTGGCGGTGCTGCTGTCCGAACGCGGGGTCGGCGGGAGCGACGCCGATCTGGATGCGCGCCTGCGGCGCTGGCGCGGCGAACGTGGTGCGAAGGCCGAGCAGGCGAGGGGGCTGGCGCGGCGGTGGGTGGAGCTTGCCACAAAGTCACCGTTCGCCCTGAGCATAGTCGAAGGGCGTGCCCCAAGCGTTGCGTCCGGCCGCACGTCCTTCGACTTCGCTCAGGACGAACGGAGAGTGGGCATCGCCATCGCCCTCGGTTTCCCCGATCGCGTCGCCAGGCGCCGTTCCGCCACCGGCGAGGACTGGATCTCCGCCGGCGGGCGCGGCTTTCGGCTTGACGGTACTTCCCCGCTCGCCTCGGCCGAATGGCTTGCCGTGGCCGAAACCCAAGGGTCGGCGGCCGGCGCACGCATCCTCTCCGCCGCGCCGATCGACCCCGCCGCGATCGAGGCGCTGTTCGGTGACACGATAGAAACCGTCCGCAAGGTCGCCTTCGATCCCGCGACCGGCGGCGTCCAGCCCACTCGCGAGCGGCGGCTCGGCGCGATCCGCCTGTCGCGCGGGCCGGATACGCAGGCGGAGCCCGCCGCGATCGCGGCGGCGCTGCTGGAGGGCGTCCGCATCCACGGCCTCGCGCGCCTGCCCTGGTCCGACACGGCCACGGCCCTTCGCGAACGCGCGGCCTATGCCGGCACCGATCTGTCCGACGCGGTCCTGATCGCCCGGCTCGACGAATGGCTCCCTCCGCTCCTCGCCGGCCGTCGCAAGCTCGCCGATATCGCC
This sequence comes from Sphingomonas naphthae, assembly GCF_028607085.1. Classification (NCBI taxonomy): domain Bacteria; kingdom Pseudomonadati; phylum Pseudomonadota; class Alphaproteobacteria; order Sphingomonadales; family Sphingomonadaceae; genus Sphingomonas; species Sphingomonas naphthae. Next base: position 1,465,306 of record NZ_CP117411.1, read on the forward strand.
CCCGGCGCGCTCACCGAGGCGCTCAACGACCTGCTCGGCTGGGAGGGCAAGCGCGCGATCGACGCGGCGGCGCCGTCGCATTTCACCAGCCCGGCCGGCAGCACCCACCCGATCGATTATGCGGCGGAGGGCGGCCCGGCGGTCGAGCTGCGCCCGCAGGCGCTCTACGGCCTCACCCGCCATCCGGTGATCGGCCGCGACACGCCGCTGGTGCTGCGCCTCACCTCGCCCGCCGGCCGCCCGATCCAGACGACGCGCGACCTGCCGGGCTTCTGGGCGGGAAGCTGGGCGGCGGTCGCCAGGGAGATGCGCGGCCGCTACCCGCGCCACCCCTGGCCCGATGATCCGACCGTCGCCGACCCCACCTTGCGCACCAAGAAGCGTGCCGGCACTTGACCCGCCTTCGCACGCGCGGCATCGCAACCGCGACCCTTTCCAAGAGGCCCGCATGACCGGCATTGCCCGCATCTACCAGCGCACCAAGAACGCCATGCAGTCGGGCCGCGCCCGCACCGGCACATGGGTGCTGGAGCATGAGCCCGCCGAGGCCAAGCGCCCCGACGCGCTGACCGGCTGGGCAGGCTCCGGCGACGTCGGCGAGCAGGTCCGCCTGTCCTTCTCCACGCTCGACGAGGCGCGGGCCTATGCCGATCGCCACGGCCTGACGCCGCATGTCGTGCCCGGCGCCGAGCGCGTGCTGAAGCTCCAGGCCTATGCCGATAATTTCAAGGGCGTGGACATCTCCTGACTTCGCCCCCATCTGAGCGGCCCACCTCTTTTCCAGCCGCCAGACCGGAGCACCTTATGGCCGATTACGACTACGACCTTTTCGTCATCGGTGCGGGATCGGGCGGCGTGCGCGCGTCGCGGGTCGCCTCGGCGCATGGCGCGAAGGTCGCGGTGGCCGAGGAGTATCGGGTCGGCGGCACCTGCGTCATCCGCGGCTGCGTGCCCAAGAAGCTGCTCGTTTACGGCGCCCATTTCGCCGAGGATCTGATGGACGCCCGCCGCTTCGGCTGGGACGTGCCCGATTGCGGCTTCGACTGGAAGATCCTGCGCGACAACGTCCTGTCCGAAGTCGATCGGCTGGAGGGCATCTACGGCCAGACGCTGGGCAACAACAAGGTCGAGATCATCCGCGAGCGCGCCGAGATCGTCGGACCGCATACCCTGCGCCTCGCGTCGGGCCGCCAAGTCACGGCGGGCACGATCCTGATCGCCACCGGCGCCACGCCGATCGTGCCCGATTGCCCCGGCCACGAACTGGGCATCACCAGCAACGAGGCCTTCCACCTCGAAAGCATCCCGAAGCGCATCGTGATCGCGGGCGCCGGCTATATCGCCAATGAGTTCGCCGGCATCTTCCACCAGTTCGGCGCGCACGTCACGCTGGTGAACCGCACCGACGTGATCCTGCGCGGCTATGACGAGCAGATCCGCGATCGGCTGATGCAGATCAGCATGATGAAGGGCATCGATTTCAAGTTCAACGCCGCCTTCCAGAAGGTGGAAAAGGCCGAGGACGGATCGCTGCTGGTCCACGTCACCAAGCATGAACCGATCGCCTGCGACGTGCTGATGTTCGCCACCGGCCGCAAGCCTAACACCGATGGGCTGGGCCTCGAGACGGTCGGCATCCAGCTCGACGACAAGGGCGCGGTGCCAGTCGACGAGGACAATCGCACCACCTGCCACCATGTCTATGCCGTCGGCGACGTGACCAATCGGGTGCAGCTCACCCCCGTCGCCATCCGCGAGGGGCAGGCGTTCGCCGACACCCTATTCGGCAACAAGCCGCACCGGGTGGACTATGATTGCATCCCCAGCGCGGTGTTCAGCCACCCGCCGATCGGCGCGGTCGGCCTCACGGAAAGCCAGGCCAAGGGCAAATACGGCTCGTGCAAGGTCTATACATCGGACTTCCGCGCCATGAAGAACGTGCTGGCCGACCGCAACGAGCGCGCGCTCTACAAGATGGTCGTCCACCCCGAGACGGACGTGGTGCTGGGCATCCACATGATCGGGCCCGACGCGCCGGAAATCCTCCAGGCGGCGGCGATCGCGGTGAAGGCTGGGCTGACCAAGCAGGCGTTCGACGACACGGTGGCGCTGCACCCGAGCATGGCGGAAGAGCTTGTGCTGATGAAGTGAGGTGCCCCCCCCAAGTACGATCGTCACCCCAGCGAAAGCTGGGGTCTCAGGAAGGCTTGGGGCAACGGTGCGGCAGCCACGGGAGACCCCAGCTTTCGCTGGGGTGACGGTTGAATGGAGCGAGGCAGAGGCGACGCTCTCTTAGCCGACAGTCAGCCCGCCCATTCGCGAAACGTGCTCCTGCGAAGGCAGGAGCCCAGGGTTACGGAGCGCAGCGCCCGCCGCCCCCTGGGTCCCTGCTTTCGCAGGGACACGATCGGATAAAGCGAAAGCCTCAGCCCGCGCCAGTCGTGCCGAAACCATATTCCAGGAAGCTCGGGATCGGGCCATTCCAGCCGCCGTCGTCGGGGCCATCCTCCTGCCGATAGCGGCGGTCGTCGCGGCGCGGGCGGTCTTCGCGATCGCGGCGGGGGCGGTCCTCGGCGCGCTGGCGTTCCGCGCGGGGCTCGCGGCGCGGTTCGGCCGGGGCCTCCTCGCGGCGGGGGGCGGGCGCCGTCTCGGGCACCGCAACCGTTTCCGGTGCTTCTTCGATCTCGACCACGGCGTCGCCACCGCGCGCCTTGCCGCGACCACGGCCGCCACGACGGCGCGACTTGCGCTCGCCGGTCGGGGCCTCGTCGCCCGCTTCGGCCTCAGCCGGGGCAGGGGCCTTGGCGGCCACAGGCGCATCGCCGGCAACATCGCCCAGGCGGGTGATCTTGGTGCTGGTCAGCTTCTCGATCTGGGCGATCGCCTCGGCATCGTCGGGCGTGACGAGCGTGAAGGCCTTGCCGGTGGCGCCACCGCGACCGGTGCGGCCGATGCGGTGGACATAATCGTCCGGATGCCACGGCACGTCGAAGTTGAAGACATGGCTCACGCCCTTCACGTCGAGGCCGCGCGCGGCCACGTCGGAGGCGACGAGGATGTTGATGTCGCCCGCCTTGAACCGCTCCAGTTCGCGCAGGCGCTCGGGCTGTTCCATGTCGCCATGGATCTGGCCGGCGGCGAATCCGTGGCGGCGCAGCGATTCGGTGAGTTCACGCACCGTCGACTTGCGGTTGGAGAAGATGATCGCGGTGCGGACATCCTCTGCCAGCAGCAGCTTGCGCAGCGTCTCGCGCTTGCCGCGCGAGGTGGTGGCGACCAGCGCCTGCTCGATCGCGAGGTTGGCGCTGGCGGGGCGCGACACCTCGACCTGCTTGGGGTTCGACAGGAAGCGATCGGCCAGCTTCTTGATCGGCGCGGGCATCGTCGCCGAGAACAGCAGTGTCTGGCGGTTGGCCGGCAGCTTCTCGCAGATCGACTCGATATCCGGGATGAAGCCCATGTCGAGCATGCGATCGGCCTCGTCGATCACCAGCAGCGAGCAGCCCGACAGCAGGATCTTGCCGCGCTGGAACAGGTCCATCAGGCGGCCCGGCGTCGCGATCAGCACGTCGACGCCCCTTTCCAGCGCCTTGGTCTGGTCACCCATCGATACGCCGCCGATCAGCAGCGCCATCGAGAGCTTCAGATGCTTGCCATATTTCTCGAAATTCTCGGCGACCTGCGCGGCCAGCTCGCGCGTCGGCTCCAGGATCAGCGAGCGCGGCATCAGCGCGCGGGCACGGCCATGCGACAATATGTCGATCATCGGCAGCACGAAGGCGGCGGTCTTGCCGGTGCCCGTCTGGGCGATGCCGATCAGGTCGCGGTTCATCAGCACGGACGGGATCGCCTGCTGCTGGATCGGAGTCGGTTCGCTGTAACCCGCGTCGGTCACGGCGCGCAGCAGTTCGTCGGATAAGCCGAGATCGGCGAAGTTCATGCGCGGTCCGTCATGAGAGAGGGCCACCGGAAAACCCGTCGCGGCCACATCGGGCGCTAGGAGACAAATTCAGCCAAAAGTCAAGGCTTGAGGGCTGTTTCCGACCCCTAGTCCTTCTCTTTGGCCGGTATCAGCCGCCGAAACCGCTCGATCTCGCACTCGCCGCCCGATCGCGCCTTGATGCGATCGCGGTCGGCGCACAGCATCCCGTCCTCGGTCGGCTTGACGTAGAAGCCGCCGTAATAATCGAGATCGGGGCATTTCGAGGAGAAGCGCGCCCGCACCCGATCGCCGCCGCGCAGGATGATATCGACGCTGTCGGGCTCCATGATGGCGGCTCCCGCGATCGCCTCCATCGGCACGCATTTCGGGCCCTTGCGCTCGCGCAGCGGGATCATCGGGCGGGGGGCGGGGCCGCGCGCCTGCGACATCTTCACGACCACGCTGCGGCGGATGATGAGCTGCGCGAATTGCATCGGCGGCCCTGCCGAGGATGCCCCGGAAAGCAGCAAGGCCAGCGCCGGCCCGATCATCTCAACCCACCCATAAGTGCCTGCGGCGATCGGGTCGCGCGGTTGAACGCCGGATGAACTGGCCGTGGCATGGATGCAACGCTATGCTGCCGATCGATGCCGGCGACCGCGACCCACCCCGATCTGCTCGAAAAAATCGCGGTTGCCGTAGGGGCGGGCGCGATCGAGGCCGATCCCGCCGCGATGGCGCCGTGGCTGACCGACTGGCGCGGCCGCTATACGGGCCGGGCGCTGGCGATCGTCTCGCCGCGCGATGCCGCCGGGGTGCAGGCGGTCGTGCGGATCGCGGGCGCGGCCGGGATCGCGATCGTGCCGCAGGGGGGCAACACATCGATGGTGGCGGGCGCCACCCCGCCGGTCGATCGCCCCGCCATCCTCCTGTCGCTCCGCCGCATGACCCGCATCCGCGCGCTATCGCCGGAGGACGGGATCGCCGTGGCCGAGGGCGGCGTGATCCTGGCCGACCTGCACGCCGCCGCCGAGGGGATCGGCCGCCGCTTCCCGCTGTCGCTCGCCGCCAAGGGCAGCGCCACGATCGGCGGGCTGATCGCCACCAACGCCGGCGGCACGCAGGTGCTCCGCTTCGGCACGATGCGCAGCCTGGTGCTGGGGATCGAGGCGGTGCTGGCGGACGGATCGCTGTTCGAGGGGCTGTCGGCGCTCCGCAAGGACAATCGCGGCTATGATCTGCGCCAGCTGCTGGCGGGATCGGAAGGCACGCTCGGCATCGTCACCGCCGCCAGCCTGCGGCTGGTGCCGGCGGCGGCGCGGCGCGCGGTCGGCTGGGTCGGGCTCGGCTCGCCGCAGGATGCGCTCACCCTGTTGCGCCAGCTGGAGGATGCGCTGGGCGACGCCATCGAGAGTTTCGAGATCCTCCCCCGCGACGCGCTGGCGCTGGTGCTGGCCCACATCCCCGGCACCCGCGCGCCGCTGGCGGAGGACCATCCGTGGCAGGTGCTGGTCGAGGCCACAGCGCCCGCCAGTGGCGGCGATATCGCCGAGATGCTCACCGCCTCGCTGGCGCAGGCGATCGATAGCGGCCTTGCCCGCGACGCCACCGTCGCCGCCAGCGAGGCGCAGGCCGAAGCGCTGTGGAAATTGCGCGAGAGCGTGTCGGAGGCCGAGCGGGTCGACGGCGCCGCCGCCAAGCATGACGTGTCGGTGCCCGTCTCGGCCATGCCCGCCTTCCTGCATTTGGCGCGCGGGCAGGTGGAGGCGGCCTTCCCCGGCGCACGCGTGCTCGCCTTCGGCCATCTCGGTGACGGCAACGTCCATTTCAACGTGCGGCCCCCGACGGGCGACACGGGCTGGTTCGCGCGGGAGGGCGGGGCGGTCAGCCGGTTCGTCCACGATCTGGTCATGGCGGAGGGCGGATCGATCTCGGCCGAACATGGCATCGGCCAGCTGAAGCTCGCCGAATTCGTGCGGACGGCCGATCCGGTGCGGCTGGCTGCGATGCGTGCGATCAAGGCGGCGCTCGATCCGCGCGGCTTGCTCAACCCCGGCAAGCTCCTGCCCCTTGCGGAAATCGGCCCGGCGCAATAGAGCGCCGCTTCGCGCGCGGGGCACCGGCCAGGCGCCCCAACCAACACCTCCGGAGTTTGTTTCATGGCCAGCCAGCCGCTTCCGATGCTCTACAACGAGCTGACGCCGCTTTCGAGCAGCGTCCACGCCGACTGGAAGGCGCGGAGCATCAATTCGCTGCATTTCCTGAAGGGCCACCACATGGTCCCGCTGGCGGCGGAAGAGTTCATCGATGCCGGCCGCTCCTATCCGATCATCTTCTCGGATGGTGACGAGATCATCCCGCTGGCGCTGATGGGCCTGAACGAAGGCTTCAACACCTTCGTCAACGAAGAGGGCCAGCTGGCCGACGACGTGTACCTGCCGGCCTATGTTCGCCGCTTCCCCTACATGCTCGTCCGCATGTCGCAGAACGACACCGACACGCTGACCTTGTGCTTCGATTCGACCCCCGGCACGATCGGCCCCGATATCGAGGGCTTCGCCTTCTTCGAGAATGGCGAGCCGACGCAGGAATCGAAGGACATCCTGGCCTTCTGCGAATCCTTCGAGGTCGCCGGCCAGAAGAGCGTCGCCTTCACGCAGGAACTGAAGGAACTGGGCCTGCTGACCGACGGCGAGTTCACCTTCCAGCTGGAAGGCCGCGAGGAGCCCTTCATCTATCGCGGCTTCCGCATCGTCGACGAGAAGAAGCTGTTCGAGCTGCGCGGCGATCAGCTGCGCAAGCTCAACCAGTCGGGCGCGCTGTCGCTGATCTACGCGCACCTCTTCTCGCTGCGCCTGATCAACATGGTGTTCCAGCGCCAGCTGGTGCAGAATCCGGACTTCGCCCGCTCGATCGGCCTGGAAGTGCGCCGCGCCGACGAGGTGCTGGACCAGACCGCCGACGCCTGATCGGCTGACTGTTACTGAAAAATCACATCCATAACGAATTTTTCAGCCGCCGGGGGGTTGCGCCTCCCCGGCGGCTTTCCTATCTGGAGGGTGCGTCGGGCTGTGTCCCCCCTTTCGCGGTTCGGCGCTAACGCACCCTCGGGTGCGTTCCTCCCTGAACCTTGGCCACTCCGTGTGAAAACACGGGGTGGTTCTTTTTTGTGGGTCACCTGATCCTCCCCGGCACTGGGAGGGGACCAGCCGAAGGCGGTGGAGGGGCATTACCCCGAAGCGCAGCGCGTGCGAATAGTGTCTCCATCACCGCGTGCCGCCACCTCTCCCGTACCGGGCAAACCAGAAAGCCGCTGTTCTACAGGCACCCACCCGTGCCCACCGCGAATCCCCCCACAAGGGAAGGCGGCAAAAACCGGGCTGCAGGATGTCAACCTTCGCCGGGCTTACTGCCCGAACCCGGCCTCGCCGGCGCGGGCCAGCGCCTCGCGGGCGGCGGCGATGAGGGCGCCGGCCTTGGCTTCGCATTCGCGCTGTTCGGAGGCGGGGTCGCTGTCGGCGACGATGCCGGCGCCGGCCTGGACGTGCATCATCCCGTCCTTCACCACCGCCGTGCGCAGCACGATGCAGCTGTCCATCGACCCATCCGGCGAGAAATAGCCGACGCCGCCGGCATAGGCGCCGCGGGTTTCGGGTTCGAGTTCGGCGATGATCTCGCACGCCCGCACCTTGGGTGCGCCCGAGACGGTGCCCGCCGGGAAGCCCGCGAACAAGGCATCGAGCGCGTCCTTCGCGGGATCGAGCCGGCCGACCACGTTCGACACGATGTGCATCACATGGCTGTAGAGTTCGACGGTGTAGCTGTCGGTCACCCGCACCGTGCCCGCCGCCGCGACCCGGCCGACATCGTTGCGGCCGAGATCGAGCAGCATCAGATGCTCGGCGCGCTCCTTCGGATCGGCCAGCAATTCCTCGCGAAGATCGGCATCCTCGGCCGCCGTCTTGCCACGCGGCCGGGTGCCCGCGATCGGGCGGATCGTGACCTCGTTGTCGCGCACCCGGACGAGGATTTCGGGACTGGAGCCCGTCAGCGCGAAGCCCGGCAGGTCGAGGTGGTAGAGGAAGGGCGACGGGTTGATCCGTCGCAGCGCGCGGTACAGATCGAGCGGCGGGAGCGGGAAGGGGGCGGAGAAACGCTGCGCCAGCACCACCTGAAAGATGTCGCCCGCGCCGATATAGTCCTTCGCCCGCGCGACCATCTCGCCATAGCGGCCGGGCGCCAGCTGCGGCACCGGATCGAGAGTGGTGACGTCGGTTCCCGTGCGCCGGCCATCCGGCAGCGGCGCGGCGAGGCGCGCGGCGGTCGTTTCGATCCGCTCGACGGCGGCGGCGACGGCGGCCTGCGGGTCGGCGGCACTCCACACGGGGGCGACGAGGAACAGTTCGTCGGCCAGCCGGTCGAACACCAACACAACCGTCGGCCGCACGAACAGCATGTCGGGTAGGTCGAGCGGGTTGGCCGGCGGGCGCGGCAGGGTCTCGACCAGCCCGATCGTCTCATAGGCGAAATAGCCCACGAAGCAGGCGAGCGCGGGGGGCAGGCCCTCGGGCACGTCCACCCGGCATTCCGCCACCAGCGCGCGGAAGGCGGCGAGCGGTTCGGCGCCGGCGGGCTCGAAGGCGGCGGCATCGTCCAGCCAGCGGCGATTGGTCTCGGCCACGCCATCGGCGAGGCGGAAAACCAGATCGGGCGCGATGCCGAGCAGCGAATAGCGGCCGCGCGTGGCCCCGCCCTCGACCGATTCGAGCAGGAAATCGCCCCGGCCCGGCTCGACCAGCTTGAGCGCGGCGGCGATCGGCGTGTCCACGTCGGCGATCTGGCGGCGCCAGACCAGCGCCGGCCGGCCGGCGGCCAGCGCCGCGACGGCGGCGCGATCGTCGGGCTGCGGGCGGTTCACCTCAGGCTCGTCACTGCGCCGGTTGGGCGGGGGCGACCGCGCCGGTCAGCTCGCCGCGCAGCTTGAGGATCGCCTGCTCGTTGCGCTTCACGCCCACCGCCGTGCGGGCGCTGGCGGCCAGCTGCTCGATCAGCTCGTTGGAGATGGCGCGGGCCAAATCGCCCCGGAACTGTGTCAGCAGCCGCGGCACCGGCGTCACGTCGCCCGGCTCGATCAGATTGGCCTGGATGACGTAGAAGCCCTGATCGTTGGGCAGCGGCAGCAGCTGGGTCTTGCCCTTGCCCAGCGTGAACAGGAATTGCAGCGGCGGCGCGGCCTGGCCGGCGCGCTCCAGATCCATGCGGCGGGCATTGACGGGCTGCGGCGGCTTCAGGCCGAGGTTGGCGGCGGCGATCGACTGGGCCAGCGGCATCCCCTTGTTGGCGCGATCGACGATCTGCTGCGCGACCGCCTTGGCCTTGGCGGCGGCGCGGCGGACCATGATGTCGCGCACCACCGATTCGCGCACCTTGGCGAGCGGCTGCGGCGCCGATGGCACGACATTGCCGAGTGCCAGCACCGCATATTTCTTGGTCGCGCCCAGCGCCTCGACGGTCGGGGCGTCGCCCGGCGTCGCATCGAAGGCGGGCTTCAGCAGCGACGCCAGTTCGGGCGGAAGCTGGTAATCGGGCTGCTCGGGCGCGACGCCGGCCTGCACCAGCGGCGGGGTGGTCGCCGCCGTCAGCTTTTCCTTGGCGACCGCCTCGTCGAAGGTGGCGCCGCCGGACAGCGCATCCTCCAGCCGGTTGACCTTGTCGGCCAGCAGGCTCTCGGCCTTCTTCGCCTCCAAGGTGGTGGTCAGTTCGGCGCGGGCCTGATCCAGCGACTTGCCCGCGACCTGGGTGGCCGACACGATATGGACGACGTGCCAGCCGAAGTCCGACTTGATCGGATCGGTCACGCTGCCGGTCGGCGCGGCGTAGGCTGCGGTGGCGACGGCGGGGCTGGCGAGCTTGGCGAGCGCGGGCTTGGTGTCGGCGGCGACGGCGATATCGCCCGCCGCGAAGCCGGCGCCTTGCGCGGCGGCGGCGAAGGCGGTGCCCCCGCGCACCTTGGCGACCAGCGCGCGGGCGGCGGCCTGATCCTGGAGGATCACCTGCTGCACGGTGCGCTTCTCGCTCGGCGCATAGGTCGCGGCGGCGGCCTTGTAGGCGGCGGCGATCTCGGCCTCGCTCGGCTTGGCCTGCGCCGTCACGCTCTCCGGCCCGAACAAGGCGTAGCGCAGGCTGCGGCGCTCGGGCAGCGTGTAGTGCGTGATGTCGCGCTTGTAGGCGGCGGCGATCTCGGCGGCGGTCGGCTGCGGGCCTTCCGGCATGGTCGCGGTCGGCACCGCGCCGATCAGCCCCTCGCGCCGCTCGAGCAGCAGCGAGGCGTAAGGCCTGGCGAGGCCGGGCGCGACGGTCAGCCCGCTCGCGATCGGCACCAGCACCTGGCGGCGAATGATGTCCGACTTGAGATCGGCGCGCAGCTGCGCCTCGGTCAGCCGCTGGCGGGCGAGGATGGCGAGCATGGCGTTTCGATCGAACTGGCCGGTGGGGCCGTAGAAGGCCGGGATACTGGCGATCTCGCCGTCGATCAGCCGCTTGCTGGCGACGAAGCCCTGCTTTTCCGCCCACCGCTCGATCGCGAGGCCATTGATCGACTGGTCGATCAACTGGCTGTAGCCGCCCTGCGCCACATAGGCCGCCATGGTCGCCTGCGGATTCTGCTGCGCGGCCTGCTGCACCTCGCCCTGCGCGCGCTGGCGCATGTCGTCGGCCGACAGGTCGGTCCCGCCGACCGTCGCGACCGAATTGGCGCCCCCGCCGCCGGAGAACATCGATCCGGTATCGATGCCCGTCACGGCAAAGGCGAGCATGATGAGGCCGAGGAGCGCGACGACGATCCAGGAGGACAGGGCACGGCGGAAGAAAGCAAGCATGGCGCCGCGCATAGAGAAGGCGGGGGAGGGCTTCAAGCGCGGTGCGCGTCATCCGCCCGCCGCCGAACGCCGAAGTATCCGTCATTGCGAGCGTGTCGCGCATGTTGCGTCGCGGCGCTGCCCGAGGCTAGGGCAGGGGCACATGCCACACGAGGGGGACATAATGGCCAATCGCAAGCTGATCGCCGGCAACTGGAAGATGAACGGGTCGCTGGCAGCCCTGGCCGAGATCGACGCGATTGGCGCGGCGGCGGCGGCCAATCCGGCGGTCGATGTCGCGATCTGCCCGCCCTTCACCCTGATCGCGCCCGCCGCCGGGCGCGGCGTGGCGATCGGTTCGCAGGATTGCCATGCCGCCGCCAAGGGCGCGCACACCGGCTGCGTATCGGCGACGCTGCTGATCGAGGCGGGCGCCACCTATGCGATCGTCGGCCATTCCGAGCGCCGGCAGGACCAGCATGAGACCGACGCCGAAGTGCGCGCCAAGGCCGAGGCGGCGATCACCGGCGGCCTGATCGCGATCGTCTGCGTCGGCGAGACCGAGGCCGAGCGCGACGCCGGCAACGCCGTTAGCGTTGTCGAGGGCCAGCTCACCGGCTCCGTCCCGCCCGCCGGCACCGCCGCGACCCTGGTGGTGGCCTATGAGCCCGTCTGGGCGATCGGCACCGGCCGCACGCCGTCCGTGGCCGATGTGGCCGACATGCACGCCGCGATCCGCGCCAAGCTGGTCGCGCTGCTCGGCGCCGAAGGGCCGGGCGTACGCATCCTCTATGGCGGATCGATGAACCCGAAGAATGCCGCCGAGCTGCTGGCGGTGCCGGATGTGGACGGCGGCCTCGTCGGCGGGGCGAGCCTGACGGCGGCGCAGTTCGTACCGATCATCGAGGCGGGCGCCGCCCTCGGCTGAGCCCCGAACGCACGGAAAGGGTCAGGCGGCCGCTATCCGGCCGTCTCGGCGGCGCTCCACCAGCCGCCCTTCGACCAGATCGACGATCCGGTCGGCCTCGGCCAGCATCCCCGGATCGTGTGTCGCCACCACGATCGTCGGGCGGTCCGCCGCCTGAAGCAGCCGGGTCACCAGCAAGGCCGTCGCGGCGGTGTCGAGGTGATTGGTCGGCTCGTCGAGCAGGAGCAGTTCGGGGTCGGCGATCAGCGCGCGGGCGATGGCGATGCGCTGGCGCTCGCCGCCCGACAGCATCTGGCCCCGGTCGCCCATCCGGGCCTCGATCCCGCCGGTGAGCCGCGCCAGCACCGGATCGAGCGCGGCGAGGTGGATCGCCCGCTCCAGCGCCAACGGATCGACCGCATCGCGCCCGAAGCAGATATTCTCGCGCACCGTCCCGTGGAAGAAGGCCGGATGCTGCGGCACGAAGCCGATCCGCCGCCGCCACGCCGCCCCGTCGATCCCCGCAAGGTCTTGCCCGTCTAGCCGCACAATGCCGCTGTCGGGCACCTGTAGCCCGGCGATCAGTTCCAGCACCGTCGTCTTGCCGACGCCGTTGGGCGCGGCCAGCGCGAGGATTTCACGGTCGCCGAGGGCAAGGCTCTGGCCCGACAGGATGAGGCGCGGGCCGAAGGCGAAGGATACCGCGTCCAGCGACACCCGCCTGCGCCCCTCCGGCACGCCGCCGCCGCCCGCCACGTCCTCGCGGCCGATCGCGCGAAACTCGGCGAGCCGCAGCAGCGCCTCGTCGCCGCTCATCAGCACCGGCACCGCGTTGATGATCGACGTCATCGCCGAATTGATCTGGGTCGAAGCGATGACGAAGGCACCCAGCGCACCGAGGCTCAACATGTCCCGCGCCACGGCGATCCCGCCGGCGATCAGCAGCACGACGGCGATCAGGCTTGTCACCAGCATGTTGGTCTGGCTGTTGGCGACGCCCGCCAGCACCATCCGCGTGCCCGCCTGCGCCAGCGCATCGACGGTGCGGCGGTGGCCCGCCTGCTGGTGCGCTTCCGTGCCCTGGGCGCGGACGACGGGCAGCATCTCGACCGTATGCTGCGTACCGATGTTGAAATCCTCATAGGCGGCCTGAAAGCTCTTGATCGATCGCCGCAGCCGCTTGGCGCTCGCCCGCGCGATCCAGCGCAGAAGCGGCGTCAGGATCAGGAACAGGCCGGCCAGCAGCGGCGATATGGCGATCAGCACGCCGGCATATACCAGCACCGGCAGGACCGCGGGCGCCACCGTGGACAGCAGCGCCTGGGTCAGCAATTCCACCCGTTCGGTCTCGTTGACGATCCGGCCGTTGGCGCGCGCGCCCTCCAGCGCGCCATGATCGCGCCAGCGCAGCCGGTGCAGCCGGGCGATCAGATCGGCGCGCATGGCCGCCGTGGTCGCGCGGATCGCGGGAACCGAGCGGTGGGCAAACAGTAGCACGCACGCCGCCGACAGCACCCGTGCCGCGAAGATGCCGCCGCCGGCCAGCAACAGCAGGCCGATGGCCCGCGCCGGGATCGCGACATCGAGAGCGTAGCGCAGCAGCCACAGCGCGGGCAGCGTCAGCAGCGCGACGAAGGCGCTCGGCACCACGGCGGTCGCCAGCATCGCCGGCCGGGCGCGCAGATAGGCGAGATACCAGCGCCACGCCGCGCGCCGCGCGGGGGGCGGTTCAGCGGAGCCGTCCACGCGCCTTCTTCACCGATTTCTTCAGATTGCGCCCCGCCCATCGAACGAGAATGCGCGGGATATGGCGCGCGTTGTCGTTCTGGATCATCCGCGCGACACTGGCCACCGGCCGCCCCTTCACGAAACGTCGGACGCGCGAGGTGCGCGGATCGGCCAGCGCCGCCCAATTCTCCATTCGTTCGGCCAGGCGCGGGCGAACGGCGGCGCCGCGGGCGATCGGCGCGTCGGGAATGGCGAGGCCATAGTCGCGGCGGACATGATCTAGCGCCAAGCCCAGCCGTCGCAGCACGCCCGCACGGGAGGCGAAATCGGCCATCTCGTCCCAGTCGATCGCCTCGTCTTCGCGGGCGAGGATCATTCCCAGATCGGCGATCCAGCGGAGCGGCGGCATGACATTGTAGCGCAGGCCGTGGAGCGCGGTGTGAAGCGCGAGGTCGGTGGGCGACAGGCGCAGGGTCGGCTCGCCCCGCACCGCCATCGGCTGGGCGCCGGCCCAGAAGCGCTCCTCGGCCCAGGCCATGCTGAGTTCGCCCGCCGGCGCCCAGTGCAGGTCCAGTTCGCGCCCGGCGCTATCGCGGAAGCCGACCGAATGACGGTAGAGCATGATGTCATGCCAGTTGATCGTGTAGCGCCCGGCGTGCTGCGGGATCCAGCCGGCGCCCCGCAGCAGCGTCACCGCCTGCGGCAGATCGGTGCGCCGGACGATCAGGTCCACGTCCGACATCGGCCGGTGCGCGGGATGGGCATAATGGGTGAGGCCCAGCACCAGCCCCTTGTTGGCCATCGTCGCGACGCCGCCCTCGCGCAGCAGCGCGAGTACCGTCGCCGCCTGATGATGCACTTCCTGCGTCGCCGCCCAGGATCGACGGAAGGTGCCCGCAAGCCGCCCCATCAGTGGATCGGCCGAGCCATGGCGCTTCAGATTGGCGTGGAGCAGGGGCAGCAGGCGAAAGCTGCCCTGATCGAGATGATCGTCGAGGTCGATCCGCCCGCGCCAGGCATCGAAAGCCACAAGCGCCTTGGCCGCATCAGGTTCCATCGCCGCGATCAGCAGCAGGCGCTGGGTCTCGTCGGGCCACAATTGGGTCATCGGCGATCAGCTTTCCATGGGGGCGATGGGAACGCAATCGTCGCAACCCGGTAGCGAAATGAAATGCTGCCGCCTATAGATTTGCGGTAACGCGGGCCGTGGGGAGTTCGGGTGATGGACAGGGTCTTCAGTCTCGCGGCGCCGACCGTGGTGAGTGAGGTGATCGACGGCGAGGCGATCATCATGGATGTGCGAACCGGCATCTATCACAGCGCCGAGGGGCTGGCGGCGCCGCTCTGGGAGGCGCTGGTTGCCGGTGTGGGCACGGTGCAGATCGTGCAGGCGCTGGAGATGGCCTATCCGGGAACCGAGGCCGCGGCCGACCTCAATGCCTACGTCGATCAGTTGACGGGCGCCGGCCTTCTGGCTGCGAGCGACGGCAAGCCGTCGATCGTCCCGGTCGACTTCGCCGGCCTGCCTTATGCCGCGCCGTCACTCGTCAGCCATGGCGACATGCAGGATCTCATCCTGCTCGATCCGATCCACGACGTGAGCGCGGATTATGGCTGGCCGGTGAAGCCCGATCTCGCCGCACCGGGGGCCGCCGCCTGAGTATGGCAATGGTCGCGCCGGTGTCGGTGCCCGCACCGGTTTCCGTCATCGTGCCATGCCACAATTACGCGCGTTATCTGCCGCAGGCGCTCGATTCGATCCTCGGCCAAAGCCGTCCGCCCGCCGAAGTCATCGTGATCGATGATGGATCGAGCGATGGCAGCGCCGATATCGCCCGCGCCTTCGGATCGCGGGTGGTCGTGCGGTCGCAGGCACAGCAGGGCATTGCCGCTACGCGGAATGCCGGGCTCGATATGGCGGGGCAGGGGCTGATCGCCTTTCTCGACGCGGACGATCTGTGGACGCCCGACAGCCTCGCGCTCCGTTTGGCGGCGCTCGAAGCGCAGCCTGCGCTCAGTTGCATCTTTGGCCAGACCGAACATTTCATGAGCCCGGAGGTGGATGAAGCCACACGCGCCCGGCTGGCTTGCCCGCGAGGCGCAGCGGTCGCCCGCTTTGTCGGCGCGATGCTCGTGCGGCGCGACGTATTCGATCGGATCGGCCGCTTCGACACAGCTTTCCTCGTCAGCGAGATGATGGACTGGTCCGGGAGGCTCGACGATTCGGACGTGGCGGTGGGGCAAGTCGAGGCGCTCGTGATGCGGCGGCGGGTGCATGGCGACAATTCCACGCTCTCCCCGGCCGCGAAGGGCGATTACCTCCGTGCCCTCAAGGCCGCCGTCCGGCGCCGGGCACAGGCGTGACCGAGAAGGTCGGCATCCAGAGCGTCGATCTGCCCGCGCGGAGCGAGGCCGAGCAAGCCGACTTCCATGCCGCCGCCATGGCGGCCGGGCAGGCGGCGCTGGAACGCGCCGGGGCGATCGACCACGATATCGCGATCGCCGGCGTCCGTATCCGCCTGCGCTTCGCGGGCGCGCGGATGGTGCGTGAATATCTGCCGGCGCTTGCGCATCTCCTCGTCGCGGATGCGGGCGAGCCCGATGCGACCTTCCTCGTCTGGGATGGCGAATCGACCGGTATCGCCATGCCGCCGCCGCCCGTCACCCGCGCCGCCTTCACCGATCGCGGCGACATCTGGGGCATGGAGAGCCGCCACTTCCGCAGCGCCTTTCACTGGAGCGATTATTCGGTCTGCGTGCTCGATATGGAAACCGGCATCGGTGCGAGCTGGATCGCGAAGCCGGAGGCTCTGCCCTATTGGGCGCGCTCCTCGCCGATGCGGACGATGTTTCACTGGTTGCTGGAACCGCGGGGGCTGCATCTGCTCCATGCCGCCGTGGTGGGCGATGCGAACGGCGGCGTCCTCATCACCGGCCGCGGCGGGGTCGGCAAATCGACCACGTCGCTGGTCGCGCTCGCCGAGGGCATGGCCTTTGCCGGCGACGATTATGTCGTGGTCGGGTTCGATCCCGAACCGGTGGCCTATACGCTCTACTCCACCGCGAAGCTGGTGCCGAAGCAACTCGATCTCCTGCCTGAGCTGGTCCCGCTGGTCGATCGCAGCCAGCCCGATACCGACGAGAAAGCGGTGATCCGCTTATATCCCGCAAGCAGTTGTCAGATCGCCCAAGGCCTGCCGCTGCGCTGGCTGCTGACGCCGCGCTTCGGCGAAACGGCGGAGACCCTTTTCGAGCCGATCGCCCCGGCCGAACTCCATCAGGCCGCCGCCTTCACCACCATGTCGCAACTGCCTCATGCCGGCCGAGCCACCCACGATTTCGTCGGGGCGCTGGCCGCGCGGCTGGAGACGGCGCGGATCGTGTTGGGGCATGACGTTCGCGCCGTGCCGGGCGCTCTCGGCCGGTTGCTCGCGGGTGAAGTGATTGTGCCGGCCGCCGCGTCGCACGATGTACGGCCGCCGCTCTCCGTCATCATCCCCGTGTTCAACGGCGCGCATTTCCTGCCGCAAGCCGTGCAATCGATCCTCGCGCAGCAATATCCGACGGCCGAGATCATCGTCGTCGACGATGGATCGACCGACGATATCGAGAGGGTGGTGGCGGCATTGCCGGTCGAGGTGCGCTTCCTCCGCCAGACCAACGCCGGCCCGGCCTCCGCGCGCAATCGTGGTATCCGCAACGCCAGCGGCGATCTGATCGCCTTCCTCGACGTGGACGATCTCTGGCCCGTCGACCGTCTCGCCTCGCTCATTGCGGCGCTGGGCGAGGATCGCGATGTGGCGATCGGTCGGGGGCAACTCGCACGGATCGACCCGGACGATCCGGCCGCCTACAGTTTCGTCGGCAATCCGGGTGAGGCCTTTCCTTATTATATCGGCGCCGCGCTCTACCGTCGCGAAGCCTTCACCCGCGTGGGACTCTTCGACGAGGACATGATCTTCGGCGAGGATCAGGATTGGTATCGCCGTGCCGAGGAAGTCGGTCTGGGGGTGACGCGGGTCGAGCAGATCAGTCTGATCGTCCGCCGCCATGGTGCCAACATGACGCATGGCAAGTCTGCGGTCGAGATGAACGAGCTACGGGCGATCAAGAAGGCGCTGGAACGCCGCCGGGCGGCGGGCCTGTTGGCGAAGGCGCGCTAGGCCAGAACCTCGCCGCAGATGCGCTCGATCCGGCGCAGCACCGGGCCGAGATCATAATCCAGTACGCGATCATGCGGCAGCAACCGATCCGGCCCGATCTGCGCCAGCATCGCCGCCGCAATCTCGTCGGCCGAACGGGGATCGACGAGCCGACCGTGGCGCCCGTTCTCCAACACCGCGCCCGCATTGCCGGCGCTGCTGGACGCGACTACCGGCTTGCCGCACGCCATCGCCTCCAGCAGCACATTGGGCGCGCCCTCCCATAGCGAAGGCAGCACGAACAGGTCGGCGGCGGCGAGCAGCGGGAACGGGTTGGCGGTGCTGGCGCGAATCTCGACCCGATCGGCGACACCGCATCGCGCCGCCCAGTTCATCAGCCTGGCACGGCGTCCCGCCTTGTCGCCCAGGATCAGCAGGTCGATCGGCCGGGTGCGATTGGCGATGGCGAGTGCCTCGATCAGCGTGGTGTAATTCTTCTGTGCCGAGAGCCGGCCGATCGCGATGGCGAGCGGTACGTCGCGAGGGCGCCAGTCGTCCGGCAGCGGGATGGCGGCGGCGGCACGGACTGCAGAGATGTTCACGCCGTTGTCGATCGCTATGCCCTTGCGACGTAGCGGCGCCGGCAGTCCGCGCCCGCGTGCCAGCATCGACGAGACGAACAGCACCCGCGTCGCCGAAAGCCCGATCAGCGACAGGCTCAACCGGCGGCTTGCCCATATGAAAGGCCGCAGCAGCAATGGCCCGCCGCGGTCGGGATCGAGTTCATTGCTGATGCGGTAGATGCGATGCAGTCCACCGATCCCGGCACTCGCCAGCAGTGCGAACAGGTGAAGGTGGTTGCCTGGCGACAGCAGAACGTCTGGACGAGAGCGCCGCAGGTGAGTCGCCAGATCGGGAATAGCGCGCAACAGCAATAGCCACCGGGACGCGATACCCTGTGCGGATCCCAAATCCACCAGACGCACGGCGGGAGACACGAAACCACGCAAGGGCCCGCGCATCGCGCAAACCACCAGGTCGATCTTGTACCCCCGCTCGGCGAGATGGTTGGCAATGGCGATGGCATTGCGAACCACGCCCGTCGCGGACAGATCGAAAAGGATAATGGCGATGCGCCCGCCCTGCGGGGCATCGGAAATGGCGAAGGCCGATTCGGGCTGATTGAGCATCGCCCGAGTGGCTTAAGCGATTTTCGTTACATTCGCGTGCCAGTTTGCGAAATGCTTCGCCGTGCGGGCAGGGAGCGTTTGCAGCATTGCGGCGTTCATGCGGGATGAACTTCGATATCGTCAGCACCGTGCCCGAGCCGCTCAAATATCTGATCGGCGCGACCATCTTCGTGTTCGCCTTCGGGTTTCTCTATGCGTGGGCACGGGGGCGGAATTCGGATTCCACCGGCGAATGAGCGCGATCGTTTCGGAACCGTCAGCGCGCTTGGCGGTTGACGCTTCCGACACATGTTTTTCGCAGGAGATGGCCATGGTCGACGAGACCAGCACTGACGCACCCGCCGCCGCGCCGAAGCGCCGCACCCGCGCGGCCAAGGCCACCGGAACGACCAAGACGACCACCGCCGCCAAGGCCGCGAAGCCGGCCGCGCGCACCCGCACCGCCAAGGCCGCGACGGCCAAGCCCGCAGCCCGCCGCAAGGCACCGGCCGACAGCGCGCCCGTCGCCGCCGTGAAGAAGGCCGCCACCAAGACCAAGGCCGCCGCCAAGAGCGCGGTCGCCAAGGCGCCGCCGGTGACCGCCAAGAGTATCGCCGTGGCCGCCGGTGTCGCCGCCGTCGGCGCCATCGCGGGGCTCGCCGCGACCGTCGGCCGCGAGCGAATCGTGAAGGCCAAGGACGATCTGGTCGAGAAAGTGAAATCGCGCACGAAAAAGGCCGAGCCGGAAGTCGAGCCGGCGGTCGCCTGAGCGGACAAGCTACCCGTTGAAGGGGTGGGAGAGGAGAGGGGCGGCCCACGCAGGCCGCCCCTCGTTTCTTATGTGCTTCGTCATCGCGAGCGAAGCGAAGCAATCCAGCCTCTCGATCGAACACTGCCGCCGGAACGGGATTGCCTCGCCGCGCTCGCAATGACGGGTGGGGTCAATCCTTCCGCAGCAGCGTGATCTTCGCCTTGCCGAAAACCCGCTCGGCATCGACGGTCCAGCCCTCTACCGCGACCGTCTCGGCCTTGGCGGTTTCCACGCTCGCCCAGGTGCCGGGCGCGGTCGAGAGGTTGGCGAAGACCTTGGCTGTCAGGTTGGTGCCATAGGGCGCGTCCATCAGGATCAGGTCGAACGGGCCGCCGCGATAATTCTCCGCCGCGCGCGGCTCCAATGTGCTGGCGGCGTCGAGTTTGGCGATGTTCGCCTTGAGCGTCTCCTGCGCCGCGCGGTCGCGCTCGACGAAGGTGCAGTGGGCGGCGCCGCGCGACAGCGCCTCCAGCCCCAGCGCACCGGTGCCCGCGCAGATATCGACGACCTTCAGCCCCTCGAAGCTGCCCAGCCGGCTCGCCAGCATCGAGAACAGGCCCTCGCGGGTGCGATCGGCGGTGGGGCGGGTGGCGTCGCCCGGCGGGGAGACGAGGGTGCGCCCGCGCCATTGTCCGGCAATGATCCGCACCTCAGCTCTCCCGTGGCGCCGGGCGGCGGCGGCGAATCGGGGCGGGCGCCCGTTCGCGCGCGGCATCGGCCGGGCGGCCGCGATTGGAGGGCAGGCCATCCTCGCGTTTCGCCGTGCCCTGCGCCGGGCCGGCGGGTGCCTCCTTCAAGGTCTTGCGGAAGGCGACGAGGTCGTGCTGCTTGATCTCGTCCACCGCGCCCACCGGCAGATCGGCGAGCGGGAAGGGGCCGTAGGCGGTGCGGATCAGGCGGTTCACCTGAAGCCCGAGAAATTCGAGGACGCGGCGCACTTCGCGATTCTTGCCCTCGGTCAGCTTCATCTCGATCCAGGTGTTGGCGCCGGTCCGCCGCTCGAGATTGGCGTCGATCGATCCGTAGCGGACGCCCTCGATCTCGACGCCCTCGATCAGATCCTCCAACTGTTCCTGGCTGACGTTGCCGAAGGCGCGCGCGCGGTAGCTGCGCGGCACGCCGGTCGAGGGCAGTTCCAGCTGGCGCTTGAGCCCGCCGTCGGTGGTGAGCAGCAACAGCCCCTCGGTGTTCATGTCGAGTCGGCCGACCGGCACCAGCCGGGGCAGGCCGGGGGGCAGCTTGTCGTAGATCGTCGGCCGGCCGCGCGGATCGCGCTCGGCGGTGAGCACGCCCGCCGGCTTGTGATAGCGGAACAGGCGGGCAGGGGCGGGGGCGGCGACGGGCTGGCCGTCCACCGTCACCTTGTGGAGCGAGGTCAGCACCGTGGCGGGGGTATCGATGACGACACCGTCGATCGCAACGCGCCCGGCCTCGATCATGCGCTCAATCTCCCGGCGGGAGGCGATGCCGGCGCGGGCGAGCAATTTGGCGATGCGCTGTTCGTCGCCCTTGCCGCTCTTGAGCGGGCGATCGGGTTCGCGTTTCAGCTTCTTGGGAGGTTGGGACATTGTGGTCCCTTAGTCGCAAAGTGCGCGCAGCGTAACCATCCGTGGTTGACAGGCCCCGGCACGTCTCTAAACGCGGCGCCGGGCCACGCCGTCCCAACGCGGCGCGTGCTCTCTGTGAGGAGAGACTATATGACTGAGTACCCCCGCCCGGCGGCAAAGCCGGTGCGTCCGCATTTTTCGTCCGGTCCCTGCGCCAAGCCGCCGGGCTGGCACGCCGAAGGCCTCGCCACCGCGTCGCTCGGCCGCTCCCACCGCTCCAAGCTCGGCAAGAGCCGCATCACTTATGCGATGGACCTCACCCGCCGCATCCTGCGCCTGCCCGAAGGCTATCGCCTGGGCATCGTCCCCGGTTCGGACACCGGCGCGGTCGAGATGGCGCTCTGGTCGATGCTGGGCGCCCGCCCGGCGACGATGGTCGCCTGGGAGAGCTTCGGCGAGGGCTGGGTCACCGATGTCGTCAAGCAGCTGAAGATCGACGCCAAGGTGGTGAAGGCCGGCTACGGCGAACTGCCCGATCTGGCGGCGCTCGACCAGTCGACCGATATCGTCCTCACCTGGAACGGCACGACCTCGGGCGTGCGCGTGCCGAACGGCGACTGGATCAAGGGCGACCGCGAAGGCCTCCTCATCGCCGACGCCACCTCGGCCTGCTTCGCGCAGGACATTCCGTGGGAGAAGCTCGATGTCGTCACCTTCTCCTGGCAGAAGGTGCTGGGCGGAGAGGGCGCGCATGGCGTCCTGATCCTCGGCCCGCGCGCGGTCGAGCGGCTGGAGAGCTACACCCCCGCCTGGCCGCTGCCGAAGATCTTCCGCATGACCAAAGGCGGCAAGCTGATCGAGGGCATCTTCAAGGGCGACACGATCAACACGCCGTCGCTGCTGGCGATCGAGGATTATATCTGGTCGCTGGAATGGGCGCTGGGCCTCGGCGGCCTGACCGGCCTCATCGATCGCGCCGACGCCAATGCCGCAGCACTCGATGCGTGGGTGCAGGCGACGCCGTGGATCGAGCATCTCGCGGTCGATCCGGCCTCGCGCTCGAACACGTCGGTCTGCCTGAAGTTCGCGGCCGATGCGGTGGCGGGTCTCGACGAGGAAGCGCAGCTCGCGCTCGTCAAGAAGATGGCCTCGCTGCTGGAGGCCGAGGATGCGGCCTATGACGTGGCGGGCTATCGCGATGCCCCGCCCGGCCTGCGCATCTGGTGCGGTGCCACCGTCGATACGACGGACATCGAGGCGCTCGGCCCCTGGCTCGACTGGGCCTGGCAGACCGCGCGCGGCTGACCTTCAAAGCCCTCTCCCCGCTGGGGAGAGGGTTGGGAGAGGGGCAGTCCCTCATATCCTGCAACATTCAGGGCCGGCTTCGAGAGACTGCCCCTCTCCCCGGCCCTCTCCCCAAAGGGGAGAGGGAGAATTTTCATGCCCAAAGTACTGATTTCCGACAAGATGGACCCCCAGGCCGCCAAGATCTTCCGCGAGCGCGGGGTCGAGGTGGATGAGATCACCGGCAAGACCAAGGACGAGCTGATCGCGATGATCGGCGAGTATGACGGCCTCGCCATCCGTTCCTCGACCAAGGTGACCAAGGAGGTTCTGGCTGCCGCCACGAACCTGAAGGTCGTCGGCCGCGCCGGCATCGGCGTCGATAACGTCGATATCCCGTCGGCCTCGGCGGCGGGCGTGGTCGTGATGAACACGCCGTTCGGCAATTCGATCACCACCGCCGAACATGCCATCGCGCTGATGTTCGCGCTCGCCCGTGATCTTCCCGAGGCCGATCGCTCGACCCAGGCCGGCAAGTGGGAGAAGAACCGTTTCATGGGCGTGGAGGTCACCTCCAAGACGCTCGGCCTGATCGGCGCCGGCAACATCGGGTCGATCGTCGCCGATCGTGCGCTGGGCCTGAAGATGAAGGTCGTCGCCTACGATCCCTTCCTCACCCCGGAGCGCGCGACCGATCTGGGTATCGAGAAGGTTACGCTGGACGAGCTGCTGGCGCGCGCCGATTTCATCACGCTCCACACGCCGCTGACCGAGCAGACCCGCAACATCCTCTCGGCCGAGGCGCTGGCCAAGACCAAGAAGGGCGTTCGCATCGTCAATTGCGCGCGCGGCGGCCTGATCGACGAGGCGGCGCTGAAGGAGGGGCTCGACAGCGGCCATATCGGCGGCGCCGCGCTCGACGTGTTCGTGGAGGAGCCCGCCAAGGCGAGCCCGCTGTTTGGCACGCCCAACTTCATCTCGACCCCGCACCTCGGTGCCTCGACCAACGAGGCGCAGGTCAACGTGGCGATCCAGGTGGCCGAGCAGATGGCCGATTTCCTGATGTCGGGCGGCGTCACCAACGCGCTCAACATGCCGAGCCTGTCGGCCGAGGAGGCGCCCAAGCTGAAGCCCTATATGGCGCTGGCCGAACGTCTCGGCAGCCTCGTCGGCCAGCTCGAGGGCGATGCGATCAAGGCCGTGTCGATCGAGGTCGAGGGGGCGGCCGCCGAACTCAACCAGAAGCCGATCACCGGCGCGGTGCTGGCCGGCCTGATGCGGGTCCATTCGGATACCGTGAACATGGTCAACGCGCCGTTCCTCGCCAAGGAGCGCGGGCTCGACGTGCGAGAGGTGCGGCACGATCGCGAGGGCGATTACCACACGCTGGTGCGCGTCGCGGTGAAGACCGAGGAGGGCTCCAAGTCGGTCGCCGGCACGCTCTTCGCCAATGCCGAGCCGCGTCTGGTCGAGATCTTCGGGATCAAGGTCGAGGCCGATCTGGGCGGCCAGATGCTCTACATCGTCAACGAGGACGCCCCCGGCTTCATCGGCCGTCTCGGCACCACGCTCGGCGAAGCCGGCGTCAACATCGGCACCTTCCACCTCGGCCGCCGCGCGGCCAAGGGCGAGGCGGTGCTGCTTCTCTCGGTCGACAGCCCGGTCGAGGGCGAGGTCATGGCCCAGCTCAAGACGATGCCGGGCGTGAAGGCGGTGAAGGCACTGCGGTTCTGATGTGAAAGCCCTCTCCCCACCGGGGAGAGGGTTGGGAGAGGGGCAGGATGCCGAAGCTGGATGAAACGCTGAAGGCGCGGGCGCGCCGGATGCGGACCGAGGCGACGCCGGCCGAGGCGAAGCTCTGGTCGATCCTGCGGGCGCATCGCCTCTCCCACATCAAATTCACGCGGCAGGTGGTCGTCGCGCCCTACATCCTCGACTTCGCGGCGCGGCAACATCGTATCGCGATCGAGATCGACGGGGATACACATGCGCTGCAATATCGCTATGACCCCGCGCGAACCGACTTTCTGCAACAGCAAGGCTATCGCGTGCTGCGCTTCTCCAACGCCGAAGTGATGGGAAATGCCGAGGGAATGGCCGACGCCATCCTCGCGGCGTTCGCGGCCACGTCTGCCCCTCTCCCAACCCTCTCCCCGGAGGGGAGAGGGCTTTGACCATCTCCCCCGGCCTCCTCCCCGAAGGGCTTCGCGATCGGCTGCCGCCGCAGGCGGAGGCGGCGTCGCGGCTGTTGCATCGGGTGATCGTCGCGATCGGCCGCAACGGCTATGATCGCGTCTCCCCGCCGCTGGTGGAATATGAGGAGAGCCTCGTTGGCCGGCTGAAATCGGCGCGCGCGCAGGATCTGCTGCGGCTGGTCGATCCGCTGTCGCAGCGCACGCTCGCCTTCCGGCCGGACATGACCGCGCAGGTCGGCCGCATCGCCGCGACCCGCATGGCGCATCTGCCGCGCCCGCTGCGCCTGGCCTATGGCGGCCCCGTGCTGAAACTGCGCGCCACCCAGCTTCGCCCCGAGCGCGAGCTGACGCAGGCGGGGGCCGAGCTGATCGGCCTCGACAGCGTCGCGGGCGTCGTCGAACTGCTCACCGTCGCGATCGAGGCGCTGGAGGCGGCGAGGATCACCGCCATCACGATCGATCTCACGCTTCCCGATCTGGTCGAGACGCTCGCCGCCGGCCCGCTGCCGCTCCCCTCGTGGCGGGTGGATGAGGTGCGCGAGATGCTCGACGGCAAGGACGCCGGCGGCCTCGCCGCGCTGGGCGCCGAAGCCTATCTGCCGTTCGTCGCCGCCGCCGGCCCGCTGGAGGGCGCGCTCGCCCGATTGCGCGCGCTCGATGGGGCCGCCGCGCTCCAGAGCCGGCTTGACGGGATCGAGGCGATCGGCCGCGCGCTGGCGGGGCGGGTGACGCTCACGCTCGACCCGACCGAGCGCCACGGCTTCGAATATCAAAGCTGGATCGGCTTCTCCTTCTTCGCCGAGGGGCTTTCGGGCGAGATCGGGCGCGGCGGCAGCTACACGATCGTCCACCCCTCGGGCGCGGAGGAGCCGGCGGTCGGCTTCTCGCTCTATATCGATCCGCTGGTGGATGCGGGCCTCGGCACCGAACCGCGCCGCCGCCTGTTCCTGCCGCTCGGCCACGACGCCCGCGTCGCGCGCGAGATGCGCCGCGCCGGCTGGATCACCATCGCCGCGCTGTCGCCGGAAGACCGGCCCGACGGCTGCACCCATCGACTCGACGGCCCGGTCGCCGTCGCGCTCTAACATTTCAAGGACTGAACGATGGCCAACGTCACGGTGATCGGCGCGCAATGGGGCGACGAGGGCAAGGGCAAGATCGTCGATTGGCTGTCGGCCCGCGCCGACGTCGTCGTCCGCTTCCAGGGCGGGCATAACGCCGGCCATACGCTCGTCGTCGGCGATCAGGTCTACAAGCTCAGCCTGCTGCCTTCGGGCATCGTGCGCGGCACGCCGAGCATGATCGGCAACGGCGTGGTGCTCGATCCCTGGCACTTCCGCGATGAGGTGGCCAAGCTGAAGGGGCAGGGGGTGACGATCACCCCCGAAATCCTCCAGATCGCCGAGACCTGCCCGCTGATCCTGCCCTTCCACCGCGACCTCGATGGCTTGCGCGAGGATGCGAGCGGCGCGGGCAAGATCGGCACCACCCGGCGCGGCATCGGCCCCGCCTATGAGGACAAGGTCGGCCGCCGCGCGATCCGCGTGTGCGATCTGGCGCATCTCGACGATCTCGGGCCGCAGCTCGATCGGCTGATGGCGCATCACGACGCGCTGCGGGCGGGCTTCGGCGTGGCGCCGATCGATCGCGACGCGCTGATGGCCGAACTGCGCGATATCGCCGGCGATATCCTGCCCTATGCCGGCCCGGTGTGGCGCACGCTCGATGCCGCCCGCCAGCGCGGCCGCCGCATCCTGTTCGAAGGCGCGCAGGGCGTGCTGCTCGATGTCGATCACGGCACCTATCCGTTCGTCACCTCGTCGAACACGATCGCGGGCACGGCGGCGGGCGGATCGGGCCTCGGCCCGTCGGCGGCGGGCTTCGTGCTGGGGATCGTCAAGGCCTATACCACGCGCGTCGGCTCCGGCCCGTTCCCGACCGAGCTGGCCGACGAGACCGGCGAGCGGCTGGGCGTCGCGGGGCATGAGTTCGGCACCGTCACCGGCCGCAAGCGCCGTTGTGGCTGGTTCGATGCGGTGCTGGTGCGCCAGTCGGCCGCCGTGTCCGGCATCACCGGCATCGCGCTGACCAAGGTGGACGTGCTCGACGGGTTCGACGAGATCCGCATCTGCACCGGCTACAAATTGGGCGACAAGACCTACGATTATCTCCCGCCGCACCCGCGCGACCAGGCCGCCGTGGAGCCGATCTACGAGACGATGGAGGGCTGGTCGGGCTCGACCGCCGGCGCGCGCAGCTGGGCCGATCTGCCGGCGCAGGCGGTGAAATATATCCGCCGCGTGGAAGAGCTGATCCGCTGCCCGGTGGCGCTCGTCTCGACCAGCCCGGAGCGCGAGGACACGATCCTCGTGCGCGATCCCTTCCTCGACTGACCGGAGCGGCGCTGATGGCCTTCGATCTCGCCGCCTACCTCGAGCGGATCGCGCTCAAGGATTATGTCGCGATCCCCGATGTCGAGGCATTGCAGGTGATCCAGCGCGCCCACCGGCTGGCGATCCCGTTCGAGAATCTCGACGTGATCCTCGGCCGGCCGATCCGGGTGGACGGCGAGAGCGTGTTCGAGAAGCTCGTGACCGGCCGGCGCGGCGGCTTCTGCTTCGAGCATAACCGCCTGTTCCACGACGCGCTGGTGGCGATCGGCTTCGACGTGCGGCCGGTGCTGGCGCGGGTGCGGCTGGGCCAGCCCGGCGTGACGGCGCGGACGCATGTGCTGAGCCTCGTCACGGTCGACGGGCAGGACTGGATCGCCGACGCGGGCTTCGGCGGCAGTTATTCCCCGCCGATGCCGCTGGTCGATGGCGAGGAAGTGGAAGCCCCCGACGGCGCCCGCTTCCGCCTCGCCCGCGATCCGGTGTTCGAATGGGTGGTCAGCCGCCACGGCCCGGCCGGCTCGACCGACGGGCGCGGCGAGGGCGATGTCTGGCAGGACCAGTTCAGCTTCTCGCTGGCGCCGGTGTTCGATGCCGATCTGGAGATGGGCGCGCATTTCGCCGCGACCCACCCGGCCTCGCGCTTCACCCAGCTCCGCATCGTCAGCCTGCCGCTGCCGACCGGCTTCGCGGCGCTGACGGGGCGGGAGTATAAGCGTTTCACCAAGGGCGAGACGGTGGCGAGCGAGATCACCGATCCGAGGGTCTATCGCATCCGGTTGGGGATGCTGTTCGGCATCCAGCTGAGCGCGGACGAGGTGGCGGCGCTGGGGTTGTTCTAGGGCAAGATAGTCACCTCGCCCGTTCAGAGCCGGAACACGCCCTCGATCACCGTCACGCACGTCCCGCCCAGCACGACGCGATCGCCCTCGATCCGGCAGGTCAGGTGGCCGCCGCGCGCCGAGGCCTGGAACGCCGTGAAGCTGTCCCGCCCGAGCCGCCTGGCCCAATAAGGCGAGATGACGCCATGGGCGGAGCCCGTCACCGGATCCTCGTCGATCCCCGCGCCCGGCGCGAACACGCGGCTCACCACGTCCGCCACTTCGCCGGGGGCGGTGGCGATGTAGAGCGTGTCGCCCAGCGGCTTCATCGCCGCGAAATCGGGCGCCAACGCGCGGATCGCGGCCTCATTCTCATACACCAGCACCGCATAGCCGCCGGGGTGGCGCAGCGTCTCGACCGGCGCGCCGCCCATCAGGCGGGTGGCGTCGGGCAGGGGGGCGGGCTCCGGCCCCCACGCCGGCAGCGACAGGGCATAGCCGTCGCCATCGCGCGCGACCGTCAGGATGCCGGCCTTGCGCGTGCGGAAGCGGACGACATCGCGGTCGCCGATCAGCACATGGCCGCTGGCGAGCGTCGCATGGCCGCACAGCACCACCTCCACGGCCGGCGTGAACCAGCGCAATTCGTAATCCGCCTCGCCATCGGCGCAGGGGATGGTGAAGGCGGTTTCGGCGAGGTTGTTCTCCTCGCCGATCGCCTGGAGCGTGGCATCGTCGAGCCATGCCTCCAGCGGCATCACCGCCGCCGGGTTGCCGGTGAACGGCCGGTCGGCAAAGGCGTCGACCTGGACGAAGCGATAGTCGGTCATGGGAACAGCAGCCCTTCGGTCCATGCGGTATCGGATGTGCGGGTGAACAGGCGTCGTTCGTGCAGTCGATGCGCGCGATCCTGCCAGAATTCGATGCGTTCGGGCGCAACACGATAGCCCGACCAGTGCGGCGGGCGCGGCACCTCGCCCCCCTCGAACCGCGCTTTGGCGGCCTCGAACCTCTCCTCGAACGCCTCCCGGCTGGCGAGCGGGCGCGACTGGTCCGACGCCCACGCGCCCAGCTGCGAATCGCGCGCGCGGCTGGCGAAATAGGCGTCGGCCTCGGCGTCGGTCACCGGCCCGATCGGCCCCTCGACCCGCACCTGCCGCCGCTGCGACTTCCAGTGAAAAAGCAGCGCGACATGGCCATTCGCGGCGATCTCGCCCGCCTTGCGGCTTTCCTGATTGGTATAGAAGACGAACCCGCGCGCATCATGCCCCTTCAGCAGCACCATCCGCACCGAGGGCCGGCCGACGGCATCGGCGGTGGCGAGCGCCATCGCATTGGGGTCGTTGGGCTCACTGGCGACCGCCTCGGCGAGCCAGGCGTCGAACAGAGCGTGCGGATCGTCGGTCATGCGGCGCCTCCTATAAGGTTTTGGCCGGGCGCGAAACGATGACGGGGACAAAGCTTTTCTCCCCACCCCCGTAGCGGGTGCCGCCCCCAGTCGCTATCTGGGGGCGATGGCGCGCTTCACCCGATCCAACGACTGGGGCTTCCCCCGCTGGCGCGGCTACGGCAGCGATCGCGGGGCGACGCAGGTGCGCATGTGCGACCGCCACGGCTGCGACAAGCCGGGTGACCGGCCCGCGCCCAAATCCCCCAACAGCCCCGAACGCTGGTATTTCTGCGAGGACCATGCCGGCGAATACAATCGCAACTGGAATTATTTCGAGGGGCTGACCGCCGAGGAGGCCGCCCAACGCGAGGCGGGCGAGAGGCGCGACGCCTCGGGCTTCGCCAATGCTTCCCACTATGGCTGGTCCGGCCCCGGCGACGGCACCCGATCGCGTGACGAGATGCGCGCGCTGGAGGCGCTGGAGTTGGAGACCGACGCCGATTTCGAGGATATCAAGCTGGCGTGGCGGCGCATGGCCAAGGCCAACCACCCGGACGTGAACCCCAACGATCCGGGCGCCGCCGAACGCTTCCGCAAGGCGCAGGCCGCGTTCGACGTGCTGCGGGTGGCGGAGGAACGGCGGACGTACAAGCCGTAGCCTGTCTATCCTCCCCCTGGCGGGGGAGGATCAGGAAGCAGCCCCTTGCCACCTTGACCCCATCCCCCCACGATACGCGCCATGAAGATCGCCCTCCTCGCCGCCTCCGCCCTCGCGCTCACCGCCGCCGCGCCCGCGCCGAAGCCCGACCCCGCCGAACTCAAGGCCACCGTCGCCGGGCTCGTTGCGTTCGGCACGCGCCACACCTTGTCCACCACCACCGATCCGAAGCGCGGCATCGGCGCCGCGAGGCGGTGGGTGGCGAAAAGGTTCGAGGCTTATGGCAACGCGTGCGGCGGCTGCCTGACGGTCGAGACGATCGGCGAGACGGTCTCCGGCCCGCGCGCGCCCGATGGCGTGCGGGTCGAGGATGTCATCGCCATCCAGAAGGGCGCGGGCGATCCCAATCGGGTGGTGATCGTGCAGGGGCATATCGACAGCCGCGTCAACGACGTGATGGATTTCACCTCCGACGCGGCCGGCGCCAACGACGATGCCTCGGGCGTGGCGCTGGTGGTCGAGGCGGCGCGCATCCTGTCGCGCGAGAAGCTCGCCGGCACGATCGTCTATGCCGCGCTCTCGGGCGAGGAGCAGGGGCTGTGGGGAGGCAGGATCCTCGCCGACACCGCCCGGGCACGCGGCTGGAAGGTGGCCGCCGTGCTCAACAATGATATCGTCGGCAACACCCATGGCATCGGCGGCCAGCATGTCGACAGCCTCGTCCGCGTGTTCAGCGAAGGCATCGGCTCCACCCCGGAGATCGCCGCGACGGCCAAAGCGCAGCGCGCGATCGGCGGCGAGGATGACGGGCCATCGCGCGCGCTGGCCAAGGCGATCGTCGGCATCGCGGGCGCGCAGAAGGGGATGGGGCTGGAGGCGCGCGCGATCCGCCGGCCCGATCGCTTCCAGCGCGGCGGCGATCATCTGCCCTTCCTCGAGGCCGGCTTCCCGGCGGTGCGCTTCACCGAGGCGACCGAGAATTACGATCGCCAGCACCAGAGCATCCGCACCGAGGGCGATCGCCATTATGGCGACACGATCGAGTTCGTCGACTTCCCCTATCTGGCCAGGGTGACCGCGCTCAACATCGCCGCGATCCGCCAGTTCGCCGCCGCGCCGTCCGCACCGACGGGGGTGACGATCGCTGGTGCGCTCAGCGACGATACCAAGGTGGCGTGGGGCGCGGTGCCGGGCGCGGCCGGCTATCGCGTGCGCTGGCGCTGGGCCGACAAGGCCGACTGGACCGACAGCCGCGACCTGCCCGCCGGCGCCACCACGATCGATCTGCCGCACGTCAACATCGACGATCATTTCTTCGGCGTGTCGGCCCTGTCGGCGGACGGCGCGGAAAGCCTCGTCACCTTCGCCGGCGTCGTCCCCCGGCCGGCGCCCGGCGCGGTGAAATGAAGGCGGCCAAGGCGAACTGGAGCCGTGTGCTGCTGGTCTGCGCCAAGTGCGAGAAGAAATTGGGCAACGCCGGCTTCGGCGCGGACGGCGACGAGCGGCTGTCGCGCGTCCTGAAGCGGCAGGCCGGTGGCAAGGGCCGCAAGGCGCGCTTCGGCGTGGTGCCGGTCAAATGCCTGAAGCTGTGCCCCAGGCGGGCGGTGACGGTGGTGGACAGCGCCCAGCCCGGCCGCTGGCTGGTGGTGGCGCCGGGCGAGGCGATCGACGGGCTGATCGGGGAAGCCTCCGCGTGACGTCTTCCGGCTGGTCCTTCTTTATCGATCGTGGCGGCACCTTCACCGATGTGGTCGGGCGGAGCCCTGGGGGCGCGATCGTCACCGCCAAACTGCTGTCCGAAGATCCTGACCGCTACGCCGATGCGGCGGTGGAGGGCATTCGCCGACTGGCGGGCGACGCGCCGGTCGCGGTGGTCAAGATGGGCACCACCGTCGCCACCAACGCCTTGCTGGAGCGCGACGGCGAACCGCTGGCGCTGGCGATCACGCGCGGCCACGGCGATGCGCTGCGGATCGGCTATCAGGCGCGGCCCGACATCTTCGCGCGCGATATCCGCCTGCCCGAGCCCTTGTATGCGCGCGTGATCGAGATCGACGAGCGGATGACCGCCGAGGGCACGGTGCTGCGCCCGCTCGACGAGGCGGCGGCGCGGGCCGGGTTGCAGGCGGCCTATGACGCGGGGCTGCGTGCGCTGGCGATCGTGCTGCTGCACGGCTGGCGCTGGACCGATCATGAGGCGCGGGTGGCGGCGATCGCGCGGGAGATCGGCTTCACGCAGGTCTCGATCAGCCATGAGGTGGCGCCGCTGGTGCGCCTCGTCGGGCGGGGCGACACGACGGTGGTGGACGCTTATCTGTCGCCGGTGCTGCGCCGCTATGTCGATCGCGTGGCGGGGGCGCTGGGCGCGGGGACGCGGCTGTTGTTCATGCAATCTAGCGGCGGGCTGACCGAGGCGTCGGCGTTTCGCGGCAAGGATGCGATCCTGTCCGGCCCGGCGGGCGGCATCGTCGGCATGGCGCGCACCGCCGCCGAGTCCGGCGAGGAGAGGCTGATCGGCTTCGACATGGGCGGCACCTCGACCGACGTGTCGCATCATGCCGGCGCCTATGAGCGGACCGGCGACACGATGGTGGCGGGCGTGCGGGTGCGGGCGCCGATGTTGCAGATCCATACCGTCGCGGCGGGCGGCGGATCGATCTGCCGCTTCGATGGCGCGCGGCTGAGGGTCGGGCCGGAGAGCGCCGGGGCGGTGCCGGGGCCGGCCTGCTACCGGCGCGGCGGGCCGCTGACGGTGACCGACTGCAACGTCGCGCTCGGCCGCATCCTGCCGGATCATTTCCCTACACTGTTCGGGCCGATGGGCGACCAGCCGATCGACGTGGGCGCGGCCCGTGCGCGGCTCGCCGAGATCGTCGAGGCCATGGGCGGCACTATGGCGATCGAGGCGCTGGCCGAGGGCTTCCTCGCCATCGCGGTCGACAATATGGCGCGCGCCATTCGCCGGATCTCGGTCGAGCGCGGGCATGACGTGACCCGCTACACGCTCGTCTGCTTCGGCGGGGCGGGCGGGCAGCATGCCTGCAAGGTGGCCGACGCGCTCGGGATGGGCAGGGTGATGATCCACCCGCTGGCCGGCATCCTCTCGGCCTATGGCATGGGCCTCGCCGACATGACCGCGCTGAGGGAGCGGACGCTGGGCGTGGCGCCGGACGACCGCCAGGTGGCGGAAACGCTCGACCTGCTGGCAGCCGAGGCGTCGGCGGCACTGGCGGCGCAGGGCGTGGCCGCGCCCGAGACGGTACGCCGCGTGGCGCTGCGCTATGCCGGCAGCGACAGCGCGATCGAGGTGGCGGCCGACAGCCCGGCGGCCATGCAGGCGGCCTTCGAGGAGGCCCACCGCCGCCGCTTCGGCTATGTTTCGCCGGATGCGGCGTTGATCGCCGAGACGGCGGTGGTCGAGGCGATCGGCCGGGCGGAAGCGCTCAGCCTGCCGCCGCCGCGCGCTGGTGGCGCGGCGGAACTGTCGCCGGGCGTGTTCGATCGGGCGGGATTGCCGGTCGGCTGGTCGGCCGAGGGGCCGGCGATGATCGTCGATCCCTCCGCCACCACGCTCGTCGATCCGGGCTGGCGGGCGACAGTGGACGCCCATGGCAATCTGATGCTCGATCGCATCGCCCCGCGCGCGGCCGTGGCGGCGGGGGCATCGGTCGATCCGGTGCGGCTGGAGCTGTTCGCCAATCTTTTCATGAGCATCGCCGAGGAGATGGGTACGGCGTTGCAGGCGACCGCCTCGTCGGTGAACATCCGCGAGCGGCTCGATTTCTCTTGCGCGCTGTTCGACCGGACGGGCGCCCTCATCGCCAACGCGCCGCATATCCCGGTGCATCTGGGATCGATGGGAGAGAGTATCCGCACCATCATCGCCGATCGCGGGCCGGGCGAGGACGGTCGGTTGAACGACGGGCGGGGGATGCGGCCGGGCGACGCCTATATGCTCAACGACCCTTATCATGGCGGCACGCATCTGCCCGACATCACCGTCATCATGCCGGTGTTCGCGGAGGGCGATGATGCCGAGCCGGCGTGGTTCGTGGCGGCGCGCGGGCATCATGCCGATGTCGGCGGGATTGCGCCCGGATCGATGCCGCCCGGCAGCAGCCGGATCGAGGAGGAGGGCGTGCTGATCGCCGACCACCTGCTCGTCGACACGGGGCGGCTGTGCGAGGCGGAGACGCGCGCGCTGTTCGCCTCCGGCCCATGGCCGGCGCGCGATCCGGATCGCAACATGGCCGATCTTGCCGCGCAGATCGCCGCCTGCCGGCGCGGCGCCGACGCGCTGGCGGCGGTGGCGAGCGAGCAGGGCCGCGACACGGTCGATGCCTATATGGGCCATGTCCTCGATCATGCCGACCGCGCCGTCCGGCAATTGCTGGCGGGGCTGGAGGATGGGCATTTCCTTTATGGCATGGACGATGGCGCCGCGATCGAGGTGGCGATCAGCGTCGATCGCGCGGCGGGCACGGCCGAGATCGACTTCACCGGCACGTCCGGCCAGCATCCTGGCAATTTCAACGCGCCTTATTCGATCTGCCGCGCCGCGACGCTCTATGTGTTGCGCACCCTGATCGATGACACGATCCCGATGAACGATGGGTGCCTGCGGCCTGTCACCCTGATCGTGCCGGAGGGATCGATGCTCCGCCCTGGCCCCGGCGCGGCGGTGGTGGCGGGCAATGTCGAGACCAGCCAGGTGGTGACCGATGCCTTGTTCGCCGCAACCGGGCGGCTGGCGCCCTCGCAGGGCACGATGAACAATTTCACCTTCGGCGATGCGACCCGCCAATATTATGAGACGATCGCGGGCGGCGCGGGGGCGGGGCCGGGGCATGACGGGGCGAGCGCGGTGCAGACGCACATGACCAACAGCCGCCTGACCGACCCCGAGATATTGGAGACGCGCTTCCCGGTGCTGCTGGAGCGCTTCGCGATCCGCGCCGGTTCGGGCGGGGCGGGGCGCTGGCACGGCGGCGACGGGGTCGAGCGCCACATCCGCTTTCGTGAGCCGATGGAGGCCGGCATCCTCGCCAACCGCCGGATCGTGCCGCCCGCCGGCATCGCGGGTGGCGGCGACGCGGCGCCGGGCGTCAACCGCGTGGTCCGCGCTGACGGGCGGGAGGAGGCGCTGGCCTCCTGCGCGTCCGTCGCGATGGCGCCGGGAGACCTGTTCGTGATCGAGACGCCGGGCGGCGGCGGCTTCGGGGTGGCGGAATGAGCGGCGCACTCGTCCTGATCGGCATCGTCGTGCTCGTCGGCGGGCTGATGCTGCGGCTCAACACGCTGCTGGTGGTGATGGCGGCCGCGCTGGCGACGGGGCTGGCCGGCGGGCTGGGGCTGGAGGGCACGATCCGCGCCTTCGGCAAGGCGTTCAACGACAATCGCTACGTGACGATCATCTGGATCGTGCTGCCGGTGATCGGCCTGCTCGAGCGCTTCGGGCTGCAACAGCGGGCGAAGATGCTGATCGCCGGGCTGCGTGGGGCGACGACGGCACGCATCCTGATCGCCTATCTCGCGCTCCGCCAGATCCTCGCCGCGCTGGGGCTTACTTCGGTCGCGGGCCATCCGCAGACGGTGCGTCCGCTGGTGGCACCGATGGCCGAGGCGGCGGCGGAGCGCGACGGCGGCCCGCTCGACGACGCCAAGCGCGACACGGTGCGGGCCTATGCGGCGGCGACCGACAATGTCGGGCTGTTCTTCGGCGAGGATATCTTCCTCGCCATCGCCTCGATCCTGCTCATCAAGGGCTTCCTCGAGCAGAACGGCATCGTGCTTCAGCCGTTCGAGCTGTCGGTATGGGCGATCCCGACGGCGATCTGCGCCTTCGTCATCCACGCGGGGCGCTTGTGGTGGCTCGGGCGGAGGCTGAAGCGTTGATTACGCTCGCCTGGCTCTATGCGCTGGGGGGCGCGATGTTCGCGGCCTATGCGCTGTTCACGCTGGCCGATGCGCGCCATCCGAAGCGCTGGGGCACGGCCGCCTTCTGGGGGCTGCTGGCGGCGAGCTTCCTGAGCGGCGACCGGTTCGGCGATCTCGGCAACGGCATCCTCGTGCTGGCGCTGGTGGCGCTGGCCGGGCTGGGCCTAACCGGCCGCTCCGATCCGCCGACGACGAGCACCACCGAACGGGAGGCCAGCGCCGCGCGGCGCGGCAACCGCCTGTTCCTGCCCGCGCTGGTGATCCCCGCGACGGCGCTGCTCGGCACCCTGCTGCTCAAGCGCCTGCCCTTGTTCGAGGCCAAGAACATCACCCTGATCTCGCTCGGGCTCGGCGTATTGCTGGCGCTGGGGGCGATCCTGCTGTGGCTGCGCCCGCCCGCCCGCGCACCGCTCGACGAAGGGCGCAGGCTCACCGACGCGGTCGGCTGGGCGGTGGTGATGCCCCAGATGCTGGCGGCGCTGGGCGCGGTGTTCGCGCTGGCGGGCGTCGGCGATGTCGTCGGGCAAGCGGCGGCCTACGCGATCCCCGCCGAGGGGACGTTCGTCGCGACCGCCATATTCGCGCTCGGCATGGCGGGCTTCACGATCGTGATGGGCAATGCCTTCGCCGCCTTCCCGGTGATGATGGCGGCGGTCGGCCTGCCGGTCCTGGTGCGGCTGCATGGCGGCGATCCGGCGGTGGTGGCGGCGGTGGGGATGCTCGCCGGCTTCTGCGGCACGCTCCTGTCGCCGATGGCGGCCAATTTCAACATCGTGCCGGCGGTGCTGCTCGACCTGAAGGACCGCCACGGCGTGATCCGCGCGCAGGCGGGCACCGCGCTGCCGCTGCTGCTGGCCAATATCCTCATCATCTGGTGGTGCGCCTTTCCATGACCCCCGACATCGCCGCCCGCTTCGCGCGCATCGCGCTCGGCCACCTCACCCGCGAATATCCGCACAAGCTGGATCATGTGCTGACCGGCGACGCCGATGCCGAGACGCCGCGCGCGCTCCACCCGATCTTCTTCGGCAGCTTCGACTGGCATAGCTGCGTCCATGGCTATTGGATGATCCTGACGCTGCTGCACCGCTTCCCCGACATGGCGGGCGGAGAGGCGGTGGCGGCGCTGGCCGACACGATGCTGACGCCCGACAAGGTCGCGGCGGAGGTCGCCTATGTCGCCCGGCCCTCCTCGGCCGGGTTCGAGCGGCCCTATGGCTGGGCCTGGGCGCTGGCGCTGCATGGCGCGGCGGCGCGGCATGAGGGGCGCGGCTGGGGAGCGGCGCTGGAACCGCTGGCGCGTGCCTTCGCCGATCGCTTCACCGCCTTCCTGCCGAAACAGACCTATCCGATCCGCACCGGCACCCATTTCAACACCGCCTTCGCCCTGATCCTCGCGCTCGACTGGGCCGAGACGCACGATGCGGCGCTGGCCGCGCTGATCCGGTCGCGGGCGACCGATTACTACGCCACCGACCGCGATTGCCCGGCGTGGGAGCCGGGCGGCGACGAATTCCTGTCGGGCGCCTTGTGCGAGGCGCTACTGATGCGCCGCGTGCTGGGCGCGGCCGAGGGGCGGGCCTGGTTCGCCGCCTTCCTCCCGCGCCTCGGCGAAGGCCAGCCCGCGACCCTGCTGACCCCGGCCTTCGTCAGCGACCGCACCGACGGCAAGATCGCGCATCTCGACGGGCTCAACCTCAGCCGGGCGTGGTGCTGGCGGGGGCTGGCGGACTGGCTGCCGGAGGGGATGGCGGGGGAGGTGGCGGAGCGCCATCTGGCGGCCGCGCTGCCCCATGTCGCGGGCGATTATATGGGCGAACATTGGCTCGCCACCTTCGCGACGCTGGCGCTGTCGTCATACTGACGAGGTCATTTGCGCCGGGGCACAAAAAAGGGCCGGAGGATTGCTCCCCCGGCCCCGTTCCGTCGTTCGGTGGTCGGTCGGACTTAGAAGTCCATGCCGCCCATACCGCCCATGCCACCCGGCATGCCGCCGCCCATGGCGGGGGCCTTGTCGTCCGGGGCCTCTGAAATGGCGGCCTCGGTGGTGATGAGCAGGCTGGCGACCGAGGCCGCGTCCTGCAGCGCGGTGCGGACGACCTTGGTCGGGTCGATCACGCCGGCGGCGACGAGGTTCTCGTACACGTCGGTCGAGGCGTTGAAGCCGAGCGTCGGATCGTTGCCGTCGATCAGCTTGCCCGCGACGACCGCGCCGTCGTGGCCGGCGTTCTGCGCGATCTGCTTCACCGGGGCGGTGATCGCCTTGCGGATGATGTCGATGCCGCGGGTCTGATCGTCGTTGACGCCCTTCAGGCCCTCGAGCGCCTTCGTCGCGTACAGCAGCGCGGTGCCGCCGCCGGGAACGATGCCCTCTTCCACGGCCGCGCGGGTCGCGTGGAGAGCGTCGTCGACGCGATCCTTGCGCTCCTTGACCTCGACCTCGGTGGCACCACCGACCTTGATGACCGCAACGCCGCCGGCGAGCTTGGCGAGACGCTCCTGGAGCTTCTCACGGTCGTAATCGCTGGTGGTGTTCTCGATCTGGCGACGGACCGCCTCGACGCGGCCCTTGATCGACTCGCCGTCACCCGCACCGTCGACGATGGTGGTGTTGTCCTTGTCGATGGTGACGCGCTTGGCGGTGCCGAGCATGCCGATCGTGACGTTCTCGAGCTTGATGCCGAGATCCTCGGAGATCATCTCGCCCTTGGTCAGGATCGCGATATCCTCGAGCATCGCCTTGCGGCGATCGCCGAAGCCCGGCGCCTTGACGGCGGCGACCTTCAGGCCGCCACGCAGCTTGTTGACGACGAGCGTGGCGAGCGCCTCACCCTCGATATCCTCGGCGATGATGAGCAGCGGGCGACCCGACTGCACGACCGCTTCCAGAATCGGCAGGATCGACTGGAGGTTCGACAGCTTCTTCTCGTGGATCAGGATATAGGGGTCGGCGAGCTCGACGACCATCTTCTCCGGATTGGTGATGAAGTAGGGCGACAGATAGCCGCGATCGAACTGCATACCCTCGACGACGTCCAGCTCGAAATCGAGGCCCTTGGCTTCCTCGACGGTGATGACGCCTTCCTTGCCCACCTTCTCCATCGCTTCCGCGATCTTCTGGCCGACTTCGATGTCGCCATTGGCCGAGATGATGCCGACCTGGGCGACTTCGGCGGTGCCGGCGACCGGCTTGGAACGCGCCTTGATGTCCTCGACGACCTTGAGGACGGCGAGATCGATGCCGCGCTTCAGGTCCATCGGGTTCATGCCGGCCGCGACCGACTTCATGCCCTCGCGGACGATCGCCTGCGCCAGAACGGTGGCGGTGGTGGTGCCGTCGCCGGCCGTGTCGTTCGCCTTGCTGGCGACTTCACGGATCATCTGCGCGCCCATGTTCTCGAACCGATCCTTCAGTTCGATCTCCTTGGCGACGGTGACGCCGTCCTTGGTGATGCGCGGCGCGCCGAAGCTCTTCTCGATCACGACGTTGCGGCCCTTGGGGCCGAGCGTCACCTTCACCGCGTCGGCGAGGATGTCGACGCCGCGCAGGATGCGCTCG
This sequence comes from Sphingomonas naphthae, assembly GCF_028607085.1. NCBI lineage: Bacteria > Pseudomonadati > Pseudomonadota > Alphaproteobacteria > Sphingomonadales > Sphingomonadaceae > Sphingomonas > Sphingomonas naphthae. Next base: position 1,504,623 of record NZ_CP117411.1, read on the forward strand.
CGCGCGTCACGGCTGAATTTCACGTCCTTGGCTGCCATGGTGGCTACCCTTTCAGAATTTGTGCGTCACCCCGGCGAACGCCGGGGCCTTGCTGTTACGAGAGACCCCGGCATCGGCCGGGGTGACGATCAGTGGATCAGCCGACGATCCCCAGGATGTCGCTTTCCTTCATGATCAGCAGATCCTCGCCACCGATCTTCACCTCGGTGCCGGACCATTTGCCGAACAGGATCTTGTCGCCGGCCTTCACGTCCAGCGGGGTGACCTTGCCGTCCTCGGCCTTCGTGCCGGAGCCCACGGCGACGACTTCGCCTTCCTGCGGCTTTTCCTTGGCGGAATCGGGGATGATGATCCCACCGGCCGTCTTGGTATCGGCCTCGATGCGCTTGACGAGCACGCGATCGTGCAGCGGTCGGAAACCCATGTGATGTCCCTTCTGCTTGACGAACAAGGGCATCGGCCGGATTTTCCCGCCTCCCCCATCCATCCTGTGATCTGTTGGCACTCCCGGTTTGCGAGTGCCAGCGGTCATATGTGCCCGGTGCGCATGCCTGTCAAGGCGATGCCGGGGCAGGGCGGGCGCGCTTTGCGGTGCGACGATCCCAGCCTGTCGCACGCCCGTGACGCCGCCGTGTCGCCCGCGTGACGCCCCCGTGAAAATCCTGTGACGCCGCGCGGATATGGCCTGTTCTTTCGCGCCGAGAAAGCCGCTAGACGTGCCTCAAGCCGCTTTCCGCGGTGGTTGGGGATCGACGGACATGAAGGTCGTGCGCGGCATCTGGAAGCTGCTGGTGGGCATCAAGGACGCGCTCGTCCTGCTCGCGATGCTGCTGTTCTTCGGGCTGCTCTACGCGCTGCTGTCGGTGCGGCCGACCCCGCAGGTGCCCACCGCCGGCGCGCTGACGATCGCGCTGGATGGCGCGCTGGTCGAGCAGCCGGGCGATGTCGATCCGCTCGAACTGGTCAGCGGCGGCGCGCCGGGCCTGCGCGAGTACAAGCTGCGCGATCTGGTGCGCGGGCTGCGCGCGGCGGCAACCGATACGCGGGTGAAGGCGGTGGTCCTCGATCTCGATCGCTTCTCCGGCGGCGGGCAGGCGACGATCGGCGAGGCAACCGACGCGCTCGATGCGGTGCGCCGCGCTGGCAAGCCGGTACTGGCCTATGCCACCGGCTATGTCGACGACGGCTATCAGCTCGCGTCGCACGCCAGCGAAATCTGGCTCAATCCCTATGGCGCGGTGTTCATCGCCGGGCCGGGCGGGCAGCGCCTTTATTACAAGGGCCTGCTCGACAAGATCGGCGTGACGACCCATGTCTATCGCGTCGGCACCTTCAAGTCGGCGGTCGAGCCCTATATCCGCACCGATCAGTCGCCCGAGGCGCGCGCCGCCAATCAGGCGCTGGCCGATGCCCTGTGGGCGACGTGGCTCGATGGCGTGAAGCAGGCGCGGCCCAAGGCCAATGTCGCGGCCTATGCCGCCGCCCCCGGCGCCGCGATCGACGCGGCGGGCGGGCGCATCGCCGATGCCGCGCTGAAGGCGGGTCTGGTGGACAAGCTGGGCGACCGCACCGCCTTCAACCGCCGCGTCGTGCAACTGGCGGGCGCGGACGAGACCGACAAGACTCCCGGCGCCTATCGCTCGATCAAATACGACAGCTGGCTTTCGGCCAACCCGGAGAAATCGACCGGCGACCAGATCGGCGTGCTCACCATCGCCGGCGAGATCAGCGACGGCCGCGCCCCCGCCGGCAGCGCGGGCGGCGAGACCATCTCGCGCCTGCTGCTGGAGGAACTCGGCAAGAAGCGCATCAAGGCGCTGGTCGTCCGCGTGGACAGCCCCGGCGGCGCCGTGACGGGCGGCGAGAAGATCCGCCAGGCCATCTTGGAGGCCAAGGCGCAGAAGCTGCCTGTGGTGGTCTCGATGGGGTCGGTCGCGGCCTCGGGCGGCTATTGGGTGTCGACGCCCGCCGACCGCATCTTCGCCTCGCCCTCCACCATCACCGGATCGATCGGCGTGTTCGGGCTGCTGCCCACCTTCCAGGGCTCGCTCGAAAAGCTCGGCCTCTCGGCGGACGGCGTGAAGACCACGCCGCTGTCGGGCCAGCCCGACGTCTATCACGGCACCAGCCCCGAATTCGACGCGCTGATGCAGCGCGGCGTGGAGGATATCTACCGCCGCTTCACCGCCCTCGTCGCCGCCTCGCGCAAACTGCCCGTGGAGAAGGTGGACGAAATCGGCCAGGGCCGCGTCTGGGCCGGCGGCACCGCGCGCCAGATCGGTCTGGTCGATCAGTTCGGCACGCTCGACGACGCCATCGGCGACGCCGCCCGCCGCGCGAAGCTCGATCCCGCCAAGGTCCGCCCGCGCTTCATCGAGCGCGAGCCTAACGCCTACAAGAAGCTCGTCCGCGACCTGCTGGCCCCCTCGCGCGACGGCGGATCGTCGGATGCCTTCACCCGCATGGCCGGCCGCCCGGATGCGCTGCTGGCGCAGGCCATCGGCGAGGCCCGCCAGATCGCGGCAGGCCCGGCGATCCAGGCGCGTTGTCTGGAATGCGGCGGGGCACGGGTGGCGGCCTCACCGCGCGACGCGGGCTGGGCGGCGCTGCTGATGGCGAAGCTGGGGCTGTAATGTGCCGTGCTCCTGCTCCTGCTTCCGCAGGAGCACGGCGGCGCCTTACCCCCGCCCGCGCTGCCGCGCGACGCGCAGGTAGCTATCGACCAGCTCCTGATTCACCCGATCCCAGCCGTAGCGCTCGCTCGCCTTGCGCCCGGCCTCGCCCGCCGCGCGGCGCGAATCGGGGTGGCGGCAGTAAAAGGCCAGCGCGTCTGCGAAGGCGGTGATGGCGCCCGGCGTCAGCAGGCGGCCGTTGACGCCCTCGCGCACCAGATTGGAACTGCCCGTCGCCCGTGCGGCCACCACCGGCAGGCCGCACGCCATCGCCTCCAGGGTGACGTTGCCGAACGTCTCGGTGACCGAGGGGTTGAACAGCATGTCGCACGAGGCGACCGCGCGGGCGAGATCCTCGCCCTTCTGGAAGCCGGTGAAGATCGCCTGCGGCAGCCGCTTCTCGAACCATTCGCGCGCCGGCCCGTCGCCGATCACGACCACGCGGTGGCCCACCTTGCGGCGCTGAAGCTGGTCGATCGCGTCCGAAAACACGTCGAGCCCCTTTTCCATCACCAGCCGGCCGATGAAGGCGATCACCGGCTCCTCGTCCTCGATCCCGTGGATGCGCCGCCAGTCGAGGTCGCGCCGCTCGGGCGTGAAGATGTCGTCGCGATCCACCCCGCGTGACCAGATGCCGACATCGAAATTCATCCGCTGATCGCGCAGCAATTGCGCCATCGATTCCGACGGCGCGAAGATCGCGTCGCAGCGGCGATAGAAACGGCGCAGCACCGCCTCGACCAGAGGCTCCATGAAGGCGAAGCCGTAATAGCGCGGATAGGTCTCGAAGCGGGTGTGGACCGACGCCACCACCGGCACGCCGCGCTTGCGCGCGAGCGAGACGGCGCGGTGGCCGAGCAGTTCGGGGCTGGCGACGTGGAAGATCGTCGGGTCGAATTCCGCGATATCGCGAATCACGCGGCGCGGGATGCCGATCGGCGCGCGATATTCGGCGCGGCCCGGCAGCGGGATCGCCGGCACGCCCACCACCTTGCCCGCCGACACGAACGCCGGCGTATCCGTCTTGGGCGAATAGATGCGCACTTTCGCGCCATTGTTCAGCAGGTAGCGCACCAGCCGGTTGAGCGCCTGATTGGCGCCGTCACGCACATAATTATAGTTGCCCGAAAAGAGAGCCAGGCGCAGGTCCGAAACGTCCATGGCGCGCGCCTAATCCAGCGCGCCTGAAAACGCCATGTATGGTTTTGCGGTGCGGAGAGAGCGATGCGGATTGCGGCGATCGAGGCGGGCGGCACCAAATTCGTCTGCGGGCTGGGCTCCGCCGAGGGCGGATCGCTGGAAACCGCGCGGATCGACACGCGCGATCCGGATAAGACGCTGGCCGAAGCGACCGGCTTTTTCCGCGATGCGGCGGCACGGCATGGGGCCATCGACGCGCTCGGCATCGCCAGCTTCGGCCCGGTCGATCTCGATCCGGCCTCGCCCGCCTACGGCCACATCACCACCACGCCCAAGCCCGGCTGGCAGAATGTCGATCTGCTCGGCCGGCTGCGGAGCGCGCTGGGCGTGCCGGCGGCGATCGATACCGATGTGAACGCGGCGGCGCTGGCCGAGGCGCGGATGGGGGCGGGGCAGGGTGCGCGGACGCTGGCCTATGTCACCGTCGGCACCGGCATCGGCGTGGGCGTCGCGCTGGACGGCGCGATCCGTCACGCCGGCGGCCATGCCGAGGCGGGGCACCTCTCGCTCCGTCGCCATCCCGATCATCCCTATGCGGGCGGCTGCCCCTACCATGGCGATTGTCTGGAGGGGCTGGCCAACGGCCCCGCGATCAAGGCGGCGTGGGGCGCATCGCTGGACGAACTGCCCGCCGATCATCCCGCCTGGGCCGTGCAGGCCGACTATCTCGGCCAGCTCTGCGCGGTGCTCGTGCTGACGGTGGCGCCCGACCGGATCGTGCTGGGCGGTGGCGTGATGACCCAGACCCGCCTGTTCCCCGCGATCCGCGAGCGGACGGGCCATTGGCTCGGCGGCTACGTGGCGCGCTACGCCGGGGCGGACGCGCGCGCGGCGCTGATCGTGCCGCCGGGCTGCGCCGAGGCGCCGGGGCTGGTGGGGGCCTATCTGATCGGGGCGGCGGGCATCAGCCGATGACGATCAGGAAGAAAACGAACCCCGCTGCCCAGGCGCTCGCAAACAGACGCAGCCCCTCGCGGAGCGTCAGCCGTTCGGCTGCCTGATCGGGCGTCATATCCATATTGGATGCGACGCTAACCGCTCGTTACCGCGCCGGAAAGACTAATAGAGGGTTAACGCGCCGGCTGGCCGCCGTGCAGGTCGAAAATGGCCGGGTCGATCCAGCCGTTGACGTAATTGGCGTAGTAGAGCGCGAAGAGCACCGCCGCCACGATCGTGGTCCACAGGCACGTCCGCGCGAAGCTGAACGCCGGGGGGGCGCCGTCGGCCTGGCCGGGGACGTGGACGTCGACGACGCCCTTCCGCTTCAGGCGGAACGGCAGCACCACGAAGAAGCTGATCGACCAGAACAACGCGTAGATCGCGATGATCGAGCTGAAGCGCATCGCCCGTCAGACCCGGATGAAGGAGACGTCCACCACCGGCTTCTTGCCGGTCCACTCCACCGCGCGGCGGCGCACGGCGAGGCGGATGGTCTCGCGCAGCTTGTTCTCGTCACGCGCGCCGTCGCGGGTGGCTTCGGCGGCGGCGTCGCGGGCGTCGTCGAGGAAGTCGTCGCGATCCTCTTCCACGGGGATGCCCTGGATCGAGATGGCGGGCTCACCCACCAGCCGCTTGCGTCCGTCGATCGCCACGGTGACCGTGATGACACCGTAATTGGAGATGCGCCGCCGCTCGTTGAGGGTCGAGCCGTCCGCCGGCAGGATCACATCGCCATCCAGCACCAGCCGGCCGACCCGCTCGTTGCCGATCTTCTTGGGGCCGTCGGGCGCGAGGCGCAGCAGGTCGCCGTTCTGCTGGACGATGCCCTTGGGCACGCCACATTCGGCGGCGAAGCGCGCCTGTTCGGCCATGTGGCGCATCTCGCCATGGACGGGCAGGATGATCTCCGGCCGGATCCACTTGTACATCAGTTCCAGCTCCGGGCGGCCGGGGTGGCCCGAGACATGGACATGGGCCTGCCGGTCCGTGACCATGTTGATGCCCTTTTCGGCCAGCTTGTTCTGGATGCGGCCGATGGCGATCTCGTTGCCGGGGATCTGCTTGGATGAGAAGACGACCGTGTCGCCCTTCGACAGCTTGATCTGGTGGCTGTCGAACGCGACGCGGGCGAGCGCGGCGCGGGCCTCGCCCTGGCCGCCGGTGGCGATAATCATCACGTCGCGCGGGGGCAGGCGCATCGCCGCGTCGAAATCGATCGTGGGCGGGAAGTCCTGGAGATAGCCGGCGGCCTTGGCCACCTTGATGATGCGGTCGAGCGAGCGGCCCGCGACGCACAGCTGGCGGTTGGTGTCGCGCGCGACCCCGCCCAGCGTCTGCACCCGCGCCGCGTTGGAGGCGAAGGTGGTGACCAGCACGCGGCCGGTCGCCTCGCGGATCACCGCGTCCAGGCCCTCGCGCACGGCCGCTTCGGAGCCCGAGGCGCTGTCGTTGAACACGTTGGTCGAATCGCACACCAGCGCCAGCACGCCATCGTCGCCGACCGCGCTCAGTTCCTCGGCGGTGGAGGGCGTGCCGAGCAGGGGCTCGTCGTCCAGCTTCCAGTCGCCGGTGTGGAAGATCTTGCCGTAGGGCGTCTCGATCAGCAGGGCGTTGCCCTCGGGGATCGAGTGGGCCAGCGGCATATAGGTGAAGCCGAACGGCCCGAGCTGGAAGCTGCTGTCGTTGGGGATGATGTTGAGCTTCACCTGCTTGGTGATGCCCTCCTCCTCCAGCTTGCCGCGGATGAGGCCGGCGGTGAAGGGCGTGGCGTACAGCGGCACGCCCAGATCTGCGGCGAGATAGGGGATCGCGCCGATATGATCCTCATGCCCGTGGGTCAGCACGATGCCGAGCAGATCCTTCTTGTTCTTCTCGATGAAGGTCAGGTCCGGCAGGATCAGGTCGACGCCGGGATAGGTCGGGTCGGCGAAGGTGAGGCCGAGATCGACCATCACCCATTTGCCCTGGCAGCCGTAGAGATTGACGTTCATCCCGATCTCGCCCGATCCGCCGAGCGCGAGGAAAAGCAGTTCATTGCCGGGTTTGGTCACAGAAATTCCGATTATGTGGGCAGGTGAGGACGGCCACGGGGCCGCGTGCGCCGCTCTGGCGCGTTTGGGGTCTCATGTAGCCCTTTGCGGCGTCGCCGCAAGGGTGTGGGTGGGGCAGGGGGTGCGGGTATCGCGGGGACGGGGGGCTGTCCCTTGCCCATATCCACACCCTCACCCTTACCCTTACTCCGTTCATCCCGAGCGTAGTCGAGGGATCATAGGCATCGAGCGAAGCCGAGATGCCGTGAAGCGGGGGACGGCCCTCGACTGCGCTCGGTCCTGCGATCCCTCGACTACGGTCGGGATGAGCGGACTTCTTTGGATTGCCCCGACCCAATCACCGATTGTCCCCCGCCCCGATATCCGCCATCGCACCCACCATGGCCGTCGAACAATTCCTCTCCCACTACGGCCTCGCCGCCGTCGCTTTGGGGGCCGCGTTCGAGGGGGAGACGGCGGTGATCGCGGGCGGGCTGCTCGCGCATCGCGGGCTTTGGCCGCTGGGCGGGGCAATGCTGGCCGCGTTTCTGGGCTCGTTCGCCGCCGACCAGATGTTCTTCGCGGTCGGCCGCACCTGCCGGGGGATGGCGTGGGTCCAGCGGCTCCAGCGCCGCGCCGCCTTCGCCAAGGCGCTCGACGTGTTCCATCGCCACCCGACCGGCTTCATCCTCGCCTTCCGCTTCCTCTATGGCCTGCGCATCGTCAGCCCCGTGGCGATCGGGACGACACGGATCCCGGCGCGGCGCTTCCTCGCGCTCAATCTGATCGCGGCGGCGATCTGGGCGCCCCTGTTCACCATCCTCGGCTACAGTTTCGGCAAGGGGCTGGAGCGATGGTTCGGCGGGCGGCATGTGCCGCTGTGGGCGGTCGGCGTCGGCGTGCTGGCGCTTGTCGGGGGCGGCTTTGCGATCCATCTTCTGATACAGCGAAGGCGGCGGTAAGGTTTCGTAAGCCTTTGTCGTTAAGGATGTTCGTATCGGAAGGCATGGGGCCTCCAGAGGAGAGCGCGACGGCGTGCGCAAGGTTCGGGTCTGTATCGTCGATGATTCGGTGACCATGCGCGCCATGCTCGGCCACATGCTCGGCGACGAGCGTGGGCTGGAGGTGGTCGGCGTGGTCGATGACACCGCCGAGACCTATGCCTTCATCCGCCGCGTCCGCCCCGATGTCGTCACGATCGACGGCACGCGCGAGGAGGGTTTCGCCCTGCTCGATCGGCTGATGGCCGAATGGCCCGTGCCCGTCATCGCCATCACCCCCTCGGCCGAGCCCGAGGACGAGGCCGTCAGGCAGGCCGCCACGCGCGGCGCCATCGCCTGCTTCGCCAAGCGCGAGGTGGGGCTGAACGCCGCCGGCCTCGTCAAGCTGGTGAAGAAGGCGGCGGCCATGAAGCCACGCCTGCGCAAGGATGCGATTTTCGCCTGATCGCGGCCGGATCGCCCTTGCCGCCGCGCGGCGCGGCTGTATCACGATCCCACCGTGCTGACCCTGCCCAACATCCTGACATTGTCGCGCATTTTCGCGGTGCCGATTCTCGTCTTCCTGCTGTGGCACCCCGGCTGGTTCGATTACGCGCTCGCCTTCGGTCTGTATGTGCTGATGGGCGTGACCGATTATTTCGACGGCTATCTGGCGCGCGCGCAGGGGGCGGTGTCGCGGCTCGGCATCTTCCTCGATCCCATCGCCGACAAGATCATGGTCGCCGCCGTCATCGTGATGCTGGTCGCGTTCGACAGCGCCATAACTCGTGAGCCGCTGATTTCCGGGTGGAACGTGGTCGCGGCGCTCGTGATCCTGCTGCGCGAGATCGCGGTGTCGGGCCTGCGCGAGTTTCTCGCCGGCCTCAGCGTCTCGATCCCGGTCAGCCAGCTCGCCAAGTGGAAGACCACCTTCCAGCTCATCTCGCTGGGCGGCATCATATTGGGTGGCGCGGTGCCGCAATTCCCGTGGGTCGGCTTCATCGGCATCTTCTCGCTGTGGGCGGCGGCGGTGCTGACCTTGCTGACCGGCTGGGATTATCTGCGGGTCGGCCTGAAGCATATGGATTGAGCGGCCGGTGGCGCTCGACCTCCTCTATTTCGCCTGGGTGCGCGAGAGTATCGGCCGCGACGGCGAGCGCGCCGATCCGCCCGCCGACGTGCTGACGGTCGCCGATCTGGTCGGCTGGCTGGCGGCGCGCGGCGGCGGCTATGCCGAGGCGTTCGCCAACCCGGGCCGGTTGCGCGCGGCGGTGGACGGCCTGTTCGCCCCGCTCGACGCGCCGATCGCGGGCGCGCGGGAAGTCGCGATCTTCCCGCCGGTGACGGGCGGATGAGCCTCGACGTCCGCGTCCAGCCCGAGACCTTCGATCCCGGCGCCGAACTGGCCCGGCTCGAGGCGCTGGGCGGCGGCGGCGTGGCGAGCTTTACCGGCATCGTGCGCGGCGATGGTGGCCTCACCGAATTGCTGCTGGAACATCACCCCGGCATGACCGCGCGCACCATGAAGGCCATCGCCGACGACGCGCTGGCCCGCTGGCCGCTGCTGGGGCTGACGGTGATCCACCGTCACGGCCCCTTGGTGCCCGGCGATCGCATCGTCTTCGTCGCCACCACCGCCCGCCACCGCGCCGCCGCGCTCGACGCCTGCGCCTTCCTGATCGACTGGCTCAAGACCCGCGCGCCCTTCTGGAAACGCGAGACCTTCGCCGACGGCACGGTGCGCTGGGTGGAGCCGAGGGCCGAGGATGCGGCGGCGGAAAGCCGCTGGGGCTGAAATTAATCCTCCCCCTGGCGGGGGAGGATTAATTACCGTTCCCCTTTAGCGATTTGCTAACCCCCCGGCGCTACACCGCCGCGCATGGAAACGCCCCCGCACGATCTCCCCATCACCAACCTCCAGGACGCCATTTCGTGCGAATGGCGGCGCGGCGTGATCGTCAGCGTGTTTGGCGATGGCAGCCGCAAGGTGATCCGCCCGGTCGGCGCCCCGCGCCACCGCCGCCGCTCCTTTCTCCGCGCGCTCCTTGGCCTGGAGCGCCGCAAGCGCGGCTGACAGCCAGAACGCCGTCCAGTTACATTAACGTAATTTCCCCCGCCGACCCCCGCTTCCTAAGCCTGCCCTGTCTCAAGCAAGGGGTGGGCACATGGACGCAAATACCAATCGCATCGCACTGGAATCACTGCCCGATCTCGCCACGCCGGTCGGTGTCGCGGGCCAGATGCGGCATGTCGAGGTCGGCGGGGATGCCTGCTTCGGGATCATCATCGCCATCGCCGTCTTCCAGGCCGACAACGGCGAATGATCGCGACCGAGGGGCTTGCGCGGTGGCTGGCCGACGATGCGGCGCAGGCCGCCAGCCGGGATGCCGCGCAAGCCCTTCGGCGGGACTGGGCGACGCATCCGGCGGTAGCGGGGTTGCGCGCGCGCCTCGCCGCCGCCGATGGCCCCGCCGCGCGCATGGCGGCGGTCGAGCCGTTGCTGGCGGACCTGCAATGGGCGCGCGACGCGGTGGCGATGCTGGCGCGGGCGATGGCGGCCGATCCCTTTTTCGAGCCGCCCTTCCGCCCGATCGAAGGGCGTGCGCATAACGGCCTGTTTCTGATCGAGGAACCCGGCGTCGCGCTGGCGCTGACGGCGATCCCGCTGGTCCGCCTCGCCGCGCTCAAGACCGCCGATCTCGGGCGGCGGGCGATCGGCTTTTCGGGCGATACGACGATGCTGCGCGTGATCGAGCCGGGTGGGGCGACGATCTCCTTGTGGTCGGCCGATCCCGCCGGGCCGGATTTCGATCCGGCCACCGCGCAACCCTGTCGCCGCGACGGTGAGGTGGCGCTCAGCGCTGGCCAGCGCCTCACGATCGATGGCACCTGCCGCAGCTATGTGATTGAAAGCGCATCCTCCGATATCCTGCTGTTGCAGGCGACGGTTCGCGGCGCGGGCGGGCCGTTGCTGGTCGAATATGATGCGGTGACCCACCGTTTCCTTTCGATGAACGCGACCGACAACGCGGCCTCGCGGACGTTGCTGATCCAGTCGTTGCTGGTGGCGCAGGGGCGGCGCGACGCGGTGCCGGTGCTGGCGGCGCAGGCGGAGGACGATCGTTTCTTCGTGCGGTGGCAGGCGGTGCGGGCATTGGCCGCGCTCGATCCGGCCGCCGCCGCCCCGCTGATCGATCGGATGGCGGAACGCGATCCGCAGCCCGACGTGCGCCGCGCCGCCGCCGCCACGCGGGAGCATCTATGCCGCGCGTGATCGCCCCGGCCGAGGCGTCGCCGGCGATCGACCTCGATACGTTTCTGGGCGAGGTGGAGCGCGCCGGTTTCGATCCGCGCTGCGAGGACAGTTTCGCGAGCCTCGGGCCGGCGCTCGGCCAGTTGGGCGCCGACCGCGCCTTCCTCGGTGACAGGCTGGTCGATCTTCTGACCCGCGACGGGGCGGGGCAGGGGGCGAGCAATCCTTATGGCGCGCAGGTCGTCATGCTCCATCGCGGCGACGGCTGGTTCGTCCGCGCCAACATCTGGCCCGCCGCGCACGAGGCGGCGATGCGCGCCAGCGGCCCGCGCCCGTTCTTCTACGGCGTGCCGCACGACCACAATTTCTCCTTCCTGACCGTCGGGTATTTCGGGCCGGGTTATTGGAGCGACTATTGGGATTATGACCATGGCGCGGTGGCGGGCTTCACCGGTGAACCGGCGGGGCTGCGCTTCGTCGAGCGGTCGAGGCTCTCGCCGGGGCGCATCCTGCTCTACCGCGCGCATCGGGACGTCCATTCGCAGCATCCGCCGGATAGCGTGTCGGTGTCGCTCAACCTGATGCAGCAGGCGCCGGGGCAGGGCTGGCGCGATCAATATCGCTTCGATGTTGAGACGGGCACGGTGGACGGCATCGTCAGCGCGCAGGCGGCAGAGGGACTGGTGGCGCTGTTGCCGGCGCTGGGCGGCGCGGAGGGAATGGATCTGCTCGACCGCTTCGCGAAGGGGCACCCCAGCCAACGTATCCGTTTTGGATGTATCGAGGCTTTGGCGGGCGCTGCGGCGGATTTCGACGCGACCGTCGATATTTACGCGCGGGCTACGCGGGCCAGTGATCCGTTCGTGTCCGGTATGGCGCGGCATCGGCTGGGGCAGATCGAGCAAGGCGCGGCGTGGCGGCGAAAGGCTGCTCCGTAACGGGCAGGGCTGGGCCGGCCTTGATCGGGATCAAGCGGCATCAGGCGCGCCATGCGCGTGGCGGTGCAGGGTGACGGGCCGCTGGCCGGGCGGATCGCGGATGCGCTTAGGCGTGCCGGGCTCGTCGTCGTGGCGCCCGAGGATGCCGAGGCGCTGGTCGAGGTGCGCGCGATCGGTCGGTTGCGGTTGGGCGACGCCGTCGTCGATCTCTCGACCGGTCTGGCCTTCGTCGGCGGGAAGCGGCTGCGGCTGACGCGGCTGGAATGGGCGTTGCTCGCCGAACTGCACCGGGCGGGGGAGGCCGGGCGCGACCGGATGGAGCTGATCCGCGCCGTGTGGGGGCTGGGGTTCGATCCGGGCACCAATATCGTCGCGGTGCATGTGGCGCGGCTGCGCGCGCGGATCGGGCGGGGCGCGATCGAGTGCGTCGAGGGGCGCTATCGGCTGATGCGGGGGAACGGTGGCGGCGCCGATGCGCTGTAGGCCCTGAACCCCATCAGGAGCCCGACATGGCCAAACCGCCCGAAACCCCGCCCCATTCCGACATCGACGGCGTCAACATGGATGCCCGCACGGGGGAGCCGTCGAAAAATCCGAGGCCCGATCCGGGCGCGGCGTTGAAGCAGGAAAAGGACGAGTCGAAGGGCAAGCCCGCGCGCTGAGCCGCTCCGTAGTCGCCTGTAACTGCCGAGCTCCTGCGAAAGCAGGAGCCTAGGGGCGCAATCGGTGCGCTCCGACACCCTGGGCTCCTGCCTGCGCAGGAGCACGTTGCGTAATTGGCGGGGCTCACCCCGTGATCGGTTTCCGCCGCAGCGTGAACAGCAGCACGACCAGGCTGATCGCGCTCGCGCAGGCGAGGTAGATCCCCACCGGCATCAGGCCGCCGCCCTCGTCGGCCAGCATCTTGGCGATCACCGGGGTCAAGCCACCGCCGAGGATGCCACCGACGTTGAAGGTGAGCGACGCGCCCGTATACCGCACCCGCGCCGGGAACAGGCTCGGCAGATAGGCGCCGAGCGGGCCGTAGCAGAAGCCCATGCACAGCAGCGCCAGCGACAGGAAGACGAAGACGCCCGCGATGCTGCCGCTCTCCATCAGCGGCGCCATGCCGAGCGCCACGATCACGGCGCCAAGGCAGCCGCCGGTCAGCACCTTGGCGGTGCTGGTCTTGTCCGATGCCCAGCCGGCGACGCAGATGCCGACGGCCATGAACAGGATCGCGACCAGCTGGACGCCAAGGAACGTCTCGCGATCGATGCCGAGCGTCGTGGTGCCGTAGCCGAGCGCGAAGGCGGTCGCGACGTAATAGATGGCGAAGCAGGCGATGGCGACGAGCGTGCCGATCAAAGTGGGCACCAGATGCGACGTGAGCAACGTGCCGAGCGGCACCGACGGCGGCGCTTCCTTCTCCATCGCGGCGGCGAAGGCGGGGGTTTCGGTGAGCTTCAGCCGCACCCACAGGCCGAGGCCGACGAGCAGCGCGCTGGCGAGGAAGGGCAGGCGCCAGCCCCAGTCGCGGAACTGATCGGGGGTGAGCGCCAGGCCGAGGATCAGGAACAGGCCGTTGGCGGCGATGAAGCCGACCGGCGCGCCCAATTGCGGCACCATGCCGAAGCGCCCTTCCCAGCCCGGCGGGGCATTCTCCACCGCCAGCAGCGCCGCGCCGCCCCATTCGCCGCCCAGGCCAAAGCCCTGGCCGAAGCGCAGGATGCACAGCAGCAAGGTCGCCACCCAGCCGACCATCGCATAGGTCGGCAGGAAGGCGATCAGGAAGGTGGAGGCGCCCATCAGCATCAGCGAGGCGACCAGCGTGGACTTGCGCCCGATGCGGTCGCCGAAATGGCCGAAGAAGGCCGCGCCCACCGGCCGCGCGACGAAGGCCAGGCCGATCGAGGCGAAGGACGACAGCAACTGCGCCGAGGGGGAAGTCGCCGGGAAGAAGAGCGGGCCGAACACCAGGCTGGCGGCGGTGGCGTAGATATAGAAGTCGTAGAATTCGACCGCCGTACCTACCAGGCTCGCGATCAGCACGCGCGCGGTGTCGCGCCGCGGAGTGGCCGTTGCCACGCTCATATCCTCATCCCCCCATCCCCGGAGCCGGTCTGGCCCCGAATCGACAACGACGCCACCCCTGCCGGGATCGCGGCCGTCTCGTCCGACGATAGGAGGGGAAATTGGTCGGGGCGACAGGATTCGAACCTGCGACCCCCAGACCCCCAGTCTGATGCGCTACCAGGCTGCGCTACGCCCCGACCAAGGCCCGGCCCTCTAGGGGGAAGTTTCGGCGGATGCAAGCGGGGGATTTGATGGCCCGGTTGTGCTCCGGCGACGGCCGGAGCCCGGAGCCCCAAACGCCGCGCTTCGATAACCCTGGGCTCCGGCCTTCGCCGGAGCACGGGGGTGGTGGACCGTTGCCCACCCCTCGCACATCTGATAGGCGCACGCGCCATCCGGCAGCGCCTTTGCGCGCGCCCTCTTTCGGAAGCGTCTGACCCCAATGTTCGCAACCCCTGCATATGCCCAGGCCGCCGGTGGCGCAGCCTCCGGTGGCGGCGCCGCCATGTTCCTCCAGTTCCTGCCGCTCGTCGCGATCTTCGCGATCATGTACCTCCTGCTCTTTCGCCCGCAGCAGCAGCGGATGAAGCAGCATCGCGCCGCGATCGACGCCGTGCGCAAGGGCGATACCGTCGTTACCGGGGGCGGCCTGATCGGCAAGGTCGTGAAGGTCGACGAGACCGAGGCCGAGGTCGAGATCGCCAATGGCGTGAAGGTCCGCGTCGTGAAGGCGACGATCAGCGAGGTGCGTCCGCTCGCCTCGTCCAAGCCCGCCAACGACTGACAGACGGGCGGTTAGGTCACGATGCTCGATTTCCCCCGCTGGAAGATCTGGACGATCTGCCTGTCGCTCGCGCTCGGCGTGCTGCTGGCGATCCCCAGCCTGATGCCCGAATCCACCGCCGCCCGGATCGGGCTGGGCGGGATGCCGCGGATCAACCTCGGCCTCGATCTGTCGGGCGGTAGCCATCTGCTGCTCGAGGCGGACACCGCCGACGTCGCCCGCCAGCGCATCGCGCTGATGGAAGAGCAGGTCCGTACCGAGCTTAACCGGGGCAACCCGCGCATCGCCATCGGCGACATCTCGACCCAGAACGGCCGTCTCAGCTTCTTCGTCCGCCAGCCCGCGCAGGTCGACGGCGCGGTCGAGCGGCTGCGCACGCTCACCCAGCCGGTCGGCGTGACAGGCGATCGCGACTGGAACGTCGCGGTCGTGGACAGCACCCGCATCGTCGTGACCCCGACGGAATCCGGCCTCGCCAACGCGGTCAATTCGGCGATGGAAGTCGCCACCGAAGTCGTTCGCAAGCGCATCGACGAACTCGGCACGCGCGAGCCGACGATCATCCGCCAGGGTGCCGAGCGCATCGTGGTGCAGGTGCCGGGTCTTCAGGATCCCGCCGCGCTCAAGGCCTTGCTCGGCAAGACCGCCAAGCTCGAATTCAAGCTGGTCGACGTCACCGCCGATCCCGCCGAGGTCGCGCAGGGCCGCGCGCCCGCCGGCAGCCAGGTGCTGCCCTATCCGACGGGTACGGGCGGCGTCATCGCCGTTCAGCGGCGCGCGATCATCAACGGCGATCAACTGACCGACGCCAAGCAGGGCTACGACCAGCAGACCAACGAGCCGGTCGTCATCATCACCTTCAATTCCGAAGGCGGCCGCCGCTTCGCGCGCGTGACGCAGGAGAATGCGGGCAAGCCGTTCGCGATCATCCTCGACAACAGCGTGATCTCGGCGCCGAACATCAACGAGCCGATCCTCGGCGGCAGCGCGCGCATCTCGGGCAGCTTCACCGTCGCCAGCGCCAACGAACTGGCCATCGCGCTGCGTTCGGGCAAGCTGCCGGTCGCGCTGAAGGTGATCGAGGAGCGCACCGTCGGGCCGCAGCTGGGCGCCGATTCGATCCGCGCGGGCGCGATCGCCTCGATCATCGCCGCCGTCGCCGTCATGGTGTTCATGCTGCTCACCTACGGCCGCTTCGGCTTCTATTCGGACCTCGCCGTCACCATCAACATCTTCGTGATCCTGGGGGTGATGGCGCTGCTCAACGCGACGCTGACCCTGCCGGGCATCGCCGGCTTCGTGCTGACGATCGGTACGGCGGTCGACGCCAACGTGCTCATCAACGAACGCATCCGCGAGGAGCGGCGGCGGGGCAGGGGCGTCGCGCAGGCGGTGGAGCTGGGCTACAAGGAAGCCAGCCGCACCATCTTCGAGGCAAACGTCACCCACGCCATCGCCGGCCTCATCATGCTGGTGCTGGGCTCCGGCCCGGTGAAGGGCTTCGCGGTCGTGCTGCTGCTCGGCATCGCGACATCGGTGTTCACCGCCGTCGTGTTCACCCGCATGATGGTCGCGATCTGGCTGCGCCGTAACCGGCCCAGCGAAATCCATATCTGATCGGACGCACGCATATGCGCCTCCTGAAACTCGTCCCCGACAACACCAACATCGGCTTCGTGCGGCTGCGCCACTGGGCGTTCGGGCTGACGGCGCTGCTCACCGTCCTCGCCTGCGCGGCGGTGGGGGTGAAGGGCCTCAACATGGGCGTCGATTTCGTCGGCGGCCTGATGATCGAGGCCAAGTTCCCGAAGCCGGCCGAGCTGGACAAGGTGCGCGGAACGGTCGATCGGCTGGGCGTGGGCGAAGGTTCGCTCCAGCAGTTCGGCGACCCCAACACCGTCTCGATCCGCCTGCCGCTGCCCGCCAGCAACGACGAGGGCGCCACCAATGCGGTGGTGAAGAAGGTGCAGACCGCCATCGCCGCCGAAAACCCCGGCGTCACCTTCCCGCGCTACGACACCGTCTCGGGCAAGGTCTCGGGCGAGCTGATCCAGACCGGCGTGCTGGCGGTGATGCTGGCGGTGATCGGCATCGCGATTTTCTCGTGGCTGCGCTACGAATGGCAATTCGGCGTCTCCACCTTCGTCGCGATCATGCACGACGTGCTGATGACGCTCGGTTTCTTCGCGATCACCCAGCTCGAGTTCGACCTCAACATCGTCGCCGCCGTGCTGACGATCGTGGGCTATTCGATCAACGACAAGATGGTGATCGACGATCGCATCCGCGAGAATATGCGCAAATATCGCCAGATGGACATGCGCGGCCTGATCGATCTCTCGGTCAACGAGACGCTGCCGCGCACCGTCATGACGTCGGTCACGGTGATGCTGGCGCTGGCGGCGCTGCTGATCTGGGGCGGTCACGTGCTGCGCGGCTTCACTTCCGCCATGATGTTGGGCATCGTCGTCGGCACCTATTCGTCGATCTACGTCTCGTCCTCGCTCTTGATCTCGCTCGGCCTGAAGCCTCAGGCGATGGACAAGACCGCCAAGAAGGCGCCGGGCAAGATGTCGGGCGCCGAACGGGTCGGCCCCAAGAACTGATGCCGCGCTACGAGCGCGACGAGGCGCCCAACGGCCCGGTCGTCACCGGCTTCACCGCCGGCGGCGGCTTCAAGGTGCGCGATACGGTGTATGAGGCCGGTCTATTGCTGACGCCGGATACGGCGATCGGCTGGGCGCCCGGTGCGCTCGACACGCTGGCGCCGGGCGATCTCGGCCCGCTGCTGGCGCTCGATCCGCTGCCGGAGTTCATCCTGCTCGGCACGGGCAGCGCCCTGCGCCGCCCGTCGCCCGCCTTCACCGCCGCGATCGAGGCGCAGGGCATCGGCCTGGAAATCATGGACAGCCGCGCCGCCGCCCGCGCGTGGGGCCTGCTGCGCGGCGAGGGGCGCTGGATCGGCGCGGCGTTGCTGCCGCTGGTTTGAACTCTGCCGGCGCCTGGACCTGAAGGACGATAGGAGCCACCGGCGAGTCCCTGAACGAACCGAACCGGCATCCGCTTGCAATCCGCCCAACCTTGTCGCAGCATCACGACATCAATCCGGGGGGATTTGCGTGAAAACAAGAGGTTGGCGGCTTGTCGCGATCGCGTCGGCGCTGTTGTGCGCGACTTCTGCGCGAGCCGAATGGTTCGAGGCGAAGTCCGATCATTTTGTGATCTACTCGGAGGGTAAGGAGGAGTCGGTCCGCGCCTTCGCGACCCGGCTGGAGCGGTTTGACAAGGCCATGCGTTACCTGCGCGGCCTGCCGGACGATCCGGTTACGAGGGCCAATCGCGTCACCATTTATGTCGTGGCGGATCGGTTAGCTGTGCAGCGCCTGTGCGCGGGCGGCAGAAAAGGTCCGATAAGCCGCTGCGCCGACGTTGCCGGTTTTTACGGTAACCATGTTGAGGGATCGACCGCATTCACGTCTCGCCAGTCGGCCGATGGCATGTTCGATCTAGACGCCCAGACCGTGCTGTTCCACGAATATACCCATCACTTCATGTTCAGCAATTTTCAGGGCGTGTTTCCCGAATGGCTGGTCGAGGGCTATGCCGAGTTCAATGGCGCGGCCGACTATGACAAGAATGGCGCGATCGGGCTCGGGCGCGTGGCGACCCATCGGCTGTATTCGCTCAAGTCGGGGCAGGCGTCGCTGCCGATCCGCACGTTGCTGTCCCCGGGCAAGAAGCGCCTTAGCCCGGAGCAGCGCGACCTCATCTACGGTCGCGGATGGCTGCTGACCCATTATCTGTCCTTCGAGCCAGGACGATCCGGTCAACTAAACCACTACATTTCCGAGATGCAGAAGGGCAAATCGAGCCTCGATGCCGCGCAGACGGCGTTCGGCGATCTCGACGCGCTCGAACGCGAACTGAACCGCTATATCAGCCGCCGGACGCTCACCTATGTGCGAATCGACGCCAAGGCGTTGCCGATCGGCGACATTCACGTCCGCCCGCTCACGTCCGGCGAGGCGGCGATGATGCCCGTCCGCATGCGATCCGACCGCGGCGTGGACGCTGTGATGGCGCAGGAGGTGGTGGCGCTTGCCCGCAAGGCGGCGGCGCCGTTCCCGGCGGACATAGGAGCGCAGGTGGCGCTGGCCGAGGCGGAATATGACGCGGGCGATGCGGCAGCCACGGAGGCGGCGGCGGATCGAGCGCTGGCCGTCGATCCCGCCAATCGGGATGCCATGCTCTATAAGGGGCGAGCGATGCTCCGCGGCGCGACCATCGATGCCAGTACCGATGAAGCCCGCTGGTCGGCGGCGCGCAAATGGCTGATCAAGGCCAATCGGCTCAACCCGGATGACGCCGTGCCGCTGCTGTTCTTCTACAATAGCTATATTCTTCAGCGGAAAGCGCCGCCGCCGAGCGCGCTCGACGGGCTCGAGCATGTCGTGGCGACTGCACCGCAGATCAGCGAGGCGCGCGCCTTGCTCGCGCGCCATTATCTCACCGCCGGCCGGCTAGCCGATGCGCGGGTTGTGCTGGAGCCGTTGGCGTTCGATCCGCATGCTTCGGCCGAAAGCATCCCGTCCAAACTCATTGCCTTGATCGACGCGGGCGATGAGGCCGGCGTCCGCAAGCTGGTGGAGGGCAGCCCTTATGGTCTGGATCAACCTGCCACGCCGAAGTCGGAATGAGCGGCCGCACCGCGATCGCCAACCCGATGACACGTCCGTTCTTCCCGCTTCTCCCGCGCCATTTCCTCCGCTAAGACCGCTCTCCTATGCGTAGCCTGTTCCGCCCCGCCGCCCTTCTCGTCGCCGTCGCCCTGCTTGCTCCCCTTGCCGGTTGTGCCGGTGGGTCGGGCAAGAAGAAGGGGGACACGCGCTATGTCGCGCGCGATGTGAACACGCTCTACAATGCCGCGCGCGATCGGCTCGATCGGCGGCAGTATCGCGACGCGGGCGCGCTGTTCGAGGAAGTCGAGCGGCAGCATCCCTATTCGGAATGGGCGCGGCGCGCGCAACTGATGGCGGCTTTCTCCTTCTACATGGGCCGGCAGTATCCCGAATCGATCTCGTCGGCGCAGCGCTTCCTGTCGATCCACCCCGGCAACCGTGACGCGCCTTATGCGCTCTATCTGATCGCGGTCGATTATTACGAGCAGATCGTCGACGTCACGCGCGACCAGAAGATCACCCAGCAGGCGATGGACGCCATGGGCGAACTGATCCGCCGCTATCCGCAGAGCCGCTATGCCGCCGACGCGCGGGTGAAGATCGATCTGATTCGCGATCATCTGGCCGGCAAGGAGATGGAGATCGGCCGCTTCTACGAGCGGCGGCGCGACTGGATCGCGGCGGTGATCCGCTTCCGCAAGGTGACCGAGGATTACGACACCACCACGCACGTGCCCGAGGCGCTGATGCGCCTGACCGAAAGCTATCTGGCGCTCGGCATGCCCGAGGAAGCGCAGAAATCGGCGGCGGTGCTGGGCAGCAACTATCCGGGTTCGGACTGGTATCAGAAGGCGTTCGCCCTGATGCAGAAGAAGACGCCGCGCCTGCCCGACGCCAAGGTGTGATGCGGATGGCGACGGGGCCTGATCCTGTCGCCGCCGCGCCGCCCTCTTCCGTTCCGCCGCACGGGGTGCTCGCATGGCGCTGACCCCCATCCTCTATATCGTCGCGGCGCTCGCGGAGATCGGCGGGTGCTTCGCTTTCTGGGCATGGGCGCGGATGGGGCGGTCGATCGGGTGGCTGGCGCCCGGCCTGCTGTCGCTCGCCTGCTTCGCCTATCTCCTCACCTTCGTGGAAAGCGACGCGGCGGGGCGCGCTTATGCGGCTTATGGTGGCCTCTACATCGCCTGCGCGCTGGCGTGGCTGTGGGCGGTGGAGGGGATCGCACCCGATCGATGGGACGTGATCGGCGCGCTCGTCTGCCTGGTGGGCGCAGCGATCATCCTGTGGGGGCCACGCGGCGGATAGGTTGTCGTTTGGCGGGCAGCCGCTAAGGCCGGCGCGATGAGCGAAGCCCCTTCCTATGACGCGATCATCCTCGGCGCGGGGGCGGCCGGGCTGATGTGCGCGGCAGTCGCCGGGCAGGGCGGGCGGCGGGTGCTGCTGGTCGATCATACCGATCAGGCGGGGAAGAAGATCCTCATTTCCGGCGGTGGGCGATGCAACTTCACCAACATCCACACCGCGCCCGACCGCTATCTTTCGGCCAATCCGCATTTCGCCAAGTCGGCGCTGGGGCGATACCGGCCACAGGATTTCCTCGATCTGGTCGAGGCTTATGGCATCGCCTGGCACGAAAAGACGCTGGGGCAATTGTTCTGCGACGGATCGGCGAAGCAGATCGTGGCGATGCTGCTGGAGGAATGCGCGAAGGGCGGGGTGGAGCTGGCGCTGGGCCGCCCGGTCGGCGCGGTGGAGCATGGCGACGGCCTGTATCGGGTGGCGGTCGGCGATCAGGTGGTGCGGGCGGCGGCGCTGGTGATCGCGACGGGCGGGCCTTCAATCCCCAAGATGGGCGCGACGGGCTTCGCCTACGATCTGGCGCGGCGCTTCGGGCTGAAGGTGGTCGAGCCGCGCCCGGCGCTGGTGCCGTTGACGCTGGGCGGCAACGAGATCCTGTTCCGGGAGCTTTCGGGTGTGTCGGCCGAAGTGGTGGCCAAGGCGAGCAAGACCGGCTTTCGCGAGGCGGCGCTGTTCACCCATCGCGGGCTTTCCGGGCCGGCGATCCTCCAAATCAGTTCCTACTGGCGGCACGGCGAGCCGGTCGCGATCGATTTCCTGCCGGATCGTGCGGCGGGGTGGCTGCGCGAGGCCAAGCGAGCCAAGCCCCGCGGGACGGTGCGGCGGGTGCTGGGCGAGGCGCTGCCCGAGCGGCTGGCAGAGACGCTGGCGGAGCGGCTGGGGCTGGAAGGCGAACTGGCCGCGCAGACCGACCGCAAGCTGGAGGAGGCCGAGCGAACGCTGGCCGGCTGGCGCTTCCACCCCAACGGCACCGAGGGTTTCGCCAAGGCGGAGGTGACGATCGGCGGGATTTCGACGGCCGATCTGTCGTCGCAGACGATGGAGGCGCGGCGGGTGCCGGGGCTGTATGCGATCGGCGAGGCGGTGGACGTGACGGGGTGGCTGGGGGGCTATAATTTCCAGTGGGCCTGGGCGAGCGGCTGGGCGGCCGGGCAGGCGCTGTAAGGGTCTACAGCTGACGGACCATGTATCGGGCGTCAGGGCCGTAGCTTCGGAGCTTGGTGGTCAGGTCCGGGCTTTCGACCACCGCGAAGCCGTGGCGCTGCCAGAAGGGCACCGAACCGTTGACCGAGACCAGCGCGATCCGCGCATGGCCGGTCGCGCGGGCCATCAGGGTATCGATCGCCGGCCGGGTCAGGCCGTGGCCGATGGCTTCGGGCGCCAGCGCGAGGTCGTGGAGGTAGAGGGTGTCGCAGCCGGCCGGGAGGGCGCCGATCAGCGTATCGAGCGGCGGGATTTCGCCGAACGGCCAAGGGTAGGCGATCAGATACCCCCGCGCAGGTTTCTCATCATCCGCCAGCGCCAGGCAGGTCGTGGGGCTCAGCGCCAGCCGCTCGGCGAAGCAGGCGCGGCTTTCGGGATGATCGGGGAAGGCGGTGGCGGCGACGGCGACGACCGCGTCGAGGTCGCCGTCCGTCATCGGCCGCCAGTGGCGCCCGCTCAAATGTCCTGCGCCAGCCGCCCGTAGAGATCGGGGCGGCGATCGCGGAAGAAGCCGAAGGCGGCGCGGTGGCGCTTGACCACGTCGATATCGAGCGTGGCGACCAGCACGCCGGTCTCCTCCGCGCCGAATTCCGCCAGCAGGTCGCCGCGCTCGTCGCAGATGAAGCTGTGGCCATAGAAACGCTGGCCATGTTCGGTGCCGATGCGGTTGGCGGCGACGACGGGCACGACGTTGGACACGGCATGGCCGATCATCGCCCGGCGCCACAGCCGCGACGTATCGAGCGTCGGGTCGTGCGGCTCGGTGCCGATGGCGGTGGGGTAGAACAGCACCTCAGCGCCCATCAGCATCATCGCGCGGGCCGTTTCGGGATACCATTGATCCCAGCATACGCCAACGCCGAGCGGCACGGGGCCGTCCCACACCTTGAAGCCGGTGTTGCCGGGGCGGAAGTAGAATTTCTCCTCATAGCCGGGGCCGTCGGGGATGTGGCTCTTGCGATAGACACCGGCGACCTTGCCGTCCGGCCCGATCATGGCGAGGCTGTTGTAATGGTGCGGCCCGTCCGCCTCGAAGAAGCTGGTCGGGATATGCACTTGAAGCTCGGCGGCGAGCTTCCGCATCGCCAGCACCGCCTTGTGGCTGCCGACCGGCCGGGCGGTGGCGAACAGGCCCTCGTCCTCGACCCGGCAGAAATAGGGGCCTTCGAACAGCTCGGGCGGCAGGATCACCTGCGCGCCCTTGCCCGCCGCCTCGCGCACCAGATCGGTGACGGCGGCGATATTGGTGTCGATATCGTCGGTGAAGGCCAGCTGGAGCGCGGCGACGGTGATCTCGGTCATGGTCCTCGGTTCCTTACGTCCGTCCGTTCATTCCACAAGCCGTCCATCCCGAGCGAAGCCGAGGGACGCGCAGGGCCGAGCGAAGCCGAGGTCCGTGTTGCGGGGCACCGCGTCTTGGCTGCACTCGATGCTTCGGGTCCCTCGACTGCGCTCGGGATGGACGGATATCTTGGGTCGGAAGCTAATTATGCAATGATCGGCATCTGCTGGCTGATGCAGTGGAAGCTGCCCCCGCCGGTCAGGATATGGTCGGCGCGCAGGCCCACCGCCTTGCGATCGGGGAAGAGCGCCTGGATCGCCGCGACCGCCGCCTCGTCGTTGGCGGCGCCATAGACGGGCACGACCACGGCGGCGTTGCCGATGTAGAAGTTCATGTAGCTCGCCGGGATCGCCTCCGGCCCTTCGCCCTGATCGTCCTCGATCAGGCCGGGGGAGGGGATGGGGACGACCTCGATCCCCGCCGCCCGCGCGCGTTCGGCGGCTTCGGCATAGATGGCGGAATTGGGATCGTCGTCGCCCGCCGGCACGGGGATGGCGAGGCGGTTGGGGCCGACGAAGCGGGCGAGATTGTCGACATGGCCGTCGGTGTGATCGTTGGCGAGGCCCTCGCCCAGCCACAGCACGCGCGGCAGGCCGAGGTCGTTCGCCAGATGCGCCTCAATGTCGGCATGGCTGAGGTCGGGGTTGCGATTGGGGTTGAGCAGGCATTGCTCGGTCGTGACAACCAGCCCCGTGCCGTCGCCGTCGATCGCGCCGCCTTCCAGCACCCAATCGTGGCGCACCGCATTATAGCCCGCCGAATGGGCGAGGCGGCCGGCCAAGGTCTCGTCGCCCGCCAGCCGATATTTGTCGCCCCACCAGTTGAAGCGGAAGCAGGCGGTGCCGCCGTCGCCGGTGACGATCGGCCCGGTGTCGCGCAGCCAGATGTCGCCGAAGGGCTCGACGATCACCTCGATGCCGCCGTCCGTCAGCCCCAGCGCCGCATCGCGCGAAGCATCGTCGGCGGCGACGAGGATCACCCGCTCGCCGGCGCCATCCTGCCGCACCGCCTTGGCGAAGGCGACGACCTCGGCGCGGGCGGGCGCCAGATCCTCCTCCCACAATTCGGGGTGGCTCGGGAAGCCGATCCAGACCGCGTCGTGCGGCGCCCATTCGGGGGGAGGGGTAAGCGTCACTTGGTCATCCTGCTCTTGTCGCGGATCGCGCGGAATTCGTCCTTAGGGAACCAGTTGGGCCAGGCCTTGCCGTCCGCCAGTTCGTGGCCGACCGCGTAATACAGCTCCAGATCCTGCACCGCGCCGGACCAGTCCCACCTGGGATCATATTCATCCTTGGGGCCATGATAACGCTTGGCGGTGTAATCGGCTGCGAGCGCCTTGCCGCGCTCCGGCCCGCCTTCGACCAGATCGACGCCCGCCTTGGCATCGAGCATCGGCACGCCGAGCTTGGCGAAGCTGAAGTGATCGGAGCGGTAATAGCTGCCCTTCTCGGGCGTGCTCTCGCGGCTGATGGTGCGGCCCTGCGCCTTGGCGGCGCGGGCGACCATGTCGTCCAGCTCGGACTTGCCGAGGCCCACGACGGTCACGTCGCGCGACACGCCGTTGACGTTGAGCCCGTCCATATTCACCCCGCCGACGGTGTTCTTCAGCGGATAGAGCGGGTTCTCGGCATAATAAGCCGATCCCAGCAGCCCGGATTCCTCGGCGGTGACCGCGACGAAGACCTGGCTGCGCGCGGCCGGCCCCTCCTTGGCGGCGGCCTCCGCGATGGCGATCAGACCCGCCACGCCCGAGGCATTGTCGAGCGCGCCGTTGCAGATGCCGTCCCCCTCGACCGGCTCGCAACGGCCGAGATGGTCCCAATGCGCGGTGTAGAGGACATAGTCGCCCGGCGCGGTCTTGCCGGGCAGGATGCCGACCACATTCCTCGACGCTTGGCGCCGCACCTTCACGTCGAAGCCGGTGCTGGCCTTCAGCCCCAGCGGCACGGCCTTGAAGCCTTTCTGTGCGGCAGCGGTGACGAGCTGGTCGTAATCCTTGCCGGCGGCGGCGAACAGGCGATGGGCGGCATCGTTGGTGATCCAGCCGATCGCCTTGGATTCACCCATGTGATTGTCCTTGGCGTCGATCTCCAGCTGCGGCCCCGACCAGGAGGAGACGACCACGCCGAACGGATAGGCCGCCGGCTCGGTATCGTGGACGATCAGCACGGCGGCGGCGCCCTGCCGCGCGGCTTCCTCGTACTTGTAGGTCCAGCGGCCGTAATAGGTCATCGCCCGGCCGCCGAACGGGCCATCGAGGCTCATCGTCTTCCAGTCGGGATCGTTGATGAGGACGATCACCGTCTTGCCCTTCACATCGAGCCCGGCATAATCGTTCCAGCCCTTCTCGGGGGCGTTGATGCCGTAGCCGACGAACACGACGTCCGAACCGGCGATGTCGATGCGCGGCGTCACCTGGCGGGTGCTGAGCACCATGTCGGTCTTGTAGGCGAATTCCAGCGGGGTCGCGCCGCCCGCGATCTTCATCGTCACCTTGGGGTCCACGGTGGTCTCGACCAGCGGCACCGGCTGGAACCAGCCGCCCCTGGCGCCCGGCTTGAGCCCCGCCTTGGCGAAGCGATCGGCGATATAGGCCACCGTCTTCTCCTCGCCCGGCGTGGTCGGTGCGCGGCCCTCATAGGCATCGGACGATAACGTCTGTGTGACGGTCCTGAGCGTCTCGACCGAAATGGCGGGCGCCGCCAGCGTGGTTCCGGCGAGGAGCGAGGCGGCGGCAGCGGCGAGGAGGGCGCGCGTCATGGGCTGATATCCCTTCAAGGAAGAAGCTGACGCCTCTTGGCCCAGTGCGGGGCGGGGAGCAATGGCGGGGCAGGCGCGCGAGGAGCTCTCCGGCAGATTGCACCGTTTCGGTGTTATCCCGCGCTATCCGGTTGATCCGATCGGTTCCGTGGGCTTGAAACGGCACGAGGCATAAAATCCGGGGGGATCATGCGTTCCGTAATTTCTGTTGTTTTGACGTGCCTTGCATCGACCGGCGCACTGGCTGCGGATGGCGACGCGGCGAAGATTGCGGCGTTGTTCGGTGCGCGGCCAAGCGTCAGCGCCATGAAGATTTCGGCGGATGGGACACGCATCGCCTATATCGCGCCGGGTGCCGGGCCGAGCACGGCTTTGGTGATCGGCAACCTTGCCGACGGCAGCGAGAAGCCGGTCATGCGGATGGACGGCAATCCGTTCGTGCTGCGGAGCTGCGGCTGGTCGGGCATCAACCGGCTGGTGTGCCGCAGTGACGCGGTCGATCGCGTAGCCGGAATGCTCGTTCCACTCAGCCGTCTTGTGGCGCTCGACGCCGATGGCGCCAACGTGAAATCGCTCAGCCAGCGGACGATGGCCGGCGAGACGCTGGGGCTCAACCAGTTCGATGGCAATGTGATCGACTGGCTGCGCGGCGATGACGATACCGTGCTGACGACCCGCAACGTGGTGGCGCAGCAGCAGACCGGCTATCTGATCGATCGCGGCCGCGAAGGGATGGGCGTCGTGCGGCAGGATACGCGCACGCTCAAGATCACGCAGGTCGAGGCGCCGCTGGCGAGCGTCGCCGGCTATATCAGCGACGGGCTGGGCAAGGTGCGGATCCGCTGGATCGAGCGGCGCAATTCGGGCGGCAAGCTGGATGGCATCACCGTCGTCCAATATCGCACCGCCGCCTCCGACACCTGGAAGGCGTTCAGTGAGATCAGCGACGGTAAGCCGGGCATGGTGCCGCTCGCCGTCGATCCCAGTCTCGACGTCGCCTATGCGCTCCAGAAGCTGGACGGTCGCGATGCGCTCTATCGGGTCAAGCTGGACGGATCGCTGGCGGCGGAACTGGTCCATGCCGATCCGGCGGTCGATGTCGACAATATCGTCACCATCGGGCGCGGCGGGCGTGTGATCGGCGTGACCTTCGTAACCGACAAGCGCGAGGTCATTTATTTCGATCCCGATTACAAACGGCTTCAGGCCGGGCTCGCCAAGGCAATCCCTAACCTGCCGCTGATCGATTTCGTGAGCGCCAGCGCCGACGAGAAGAAACTGATCCTCCATGCCGGCAGCGACATCGATCCGGGCCGCTACTATCTCTACGACCGAACCACGCGCCAACTGGCCGAGTTGATGCCTGTCCGGCCCGAACTGCGTGGTCTCTCCCTGGCGCCAATGCAGTCGGTCAGCTTCAAGGCGGCCGACGGCACGAGTATCCCGGCCTACCTCACCCTGCCGCCGGGCAAGACCAGCATGAAGGGCCTGCCCGCGATCGTCATGCCACACGGTGGGCCGGGCTCGCGTGATGAATGGGGCTTTGGCGACGTGGGCTGGTTCTCGCAGTTTTTCGCCCAGCGCGGTTTCGCGGTGTTGCAGCCGCAGTTCCGAGGATCGACCGGTTATGGCGACAATTGGATGGTCGGCAATGGCTTCCGGGGCTGGCGCAAGGCGATCGGTGACGTGAACGACGGTGGGCGCTGGCTGCTGTCGCAGGGCGTCGAAGCGGGCAAGCTGGCGATCGTCGGCTGGTCCTACGGCGGCTATGCGGCGCTCCAGTCGAACGTGCTGGACCCGGATCTGTTCAAGGCTGTGGTGTCGGTGGCTCCGGTCACCGATCTCGATCTGATGAAGACCACCGCCGACCAATATACCAACAGTGCGCTGGTCGCCCGCTTCCTCGGCTCGGGCGCGCTGGCGCAGGAGGCGTCGCCGGCGCGGCACGCCGACGCCTTCAAGGCGCCGGTGCTGATGTTCCATGGCGACAAGGATCTGAATGTCGATATCAATCAGGCGAGAGCCATGAACCAGGCGCTCAAGGCGGCGGGCAAATCCACGTCGCTGATCGTCTATCGCGAACTGGACCATTATCTCGACGACAGTGCGATCCGCACCGATTTGTTGACCCGATCGGATGAGTTCCTTCGCAAGTCGCTGGGGCTTTGACCGCACAACGAGAACGGGCGGCCACCACTCGGTGACCGCCCGCCTTCAGCCCTGCACCGCGATCAGAGGGCGACCACGCCGCCGTCGTTCTTGGTGATGGCGATCGTCGCCGAGCGGGGGCGGATGCCGGTCGCGGTGCCGGTCTGGCTGTTGGGCCAGTTGCTGCTCGGCGCAGCGGGGGTGCCGTTCTCGCCGGGGTGCTGGATGTTGACGAACAGGGTGCGGCCGTCCGGCGTCGAATCCACGCCGGTGATCTCGCACTCCTTCGGCCCCACCAGGAAGCGGCGGAGCGTGGTGCCCGGCGCGCGGCCGGCGCGGGCCGTCTGCGTGCCGCTGGTCGCGCCGATCGTGTTGGTGATGGTGCGCGTGGCGCCGTCGCCCACACTGCCCGGCATCGCCGCCAGCATCATGCAGTTGGTGACGTCGGTATAGGCGCCGTCGTCGGTCTGGAGCCACATCACCGGGGTGACGAGGCCGGAGGGGTTGGTGGCGCGGCCGAACCACAGGCCGTCCGGGCTGGAGAAGTCGTTGGTGGCGTCCAGACCCGACAGGTTGATGTTGGCGGCGCTGAGATCGGCGCCCGACCCGAAGGCGTAGATATCCCAGGTGAAGCCGGTCGCTTCGGTCGTGTCGCCGGTCTCGCGCAGGCGGATGATGTGGCCGTTGGGGTTGCCGCTGGTCGAGGTGCCGTTGGTCTTGGGATCGGTATAGGCGCGCGGGTTGGCGGCGTCGGTGCCGGCCACGGTGCGCGAGCTGTTGTTGGTGAGGGTGCAATAGACCTCGCCGGTGGCGGGGTTCACCGCCGTCCACTCGGGCCGGTCCATCTTGGTCGCGCCGACGATGTCGCTGGCGATGCGGCAATGGGTCAGCACGTCCGCCTGGTCGGTGAAGGCGTAGGTGGCGTTGGTCGCGGTCAGGCCGTTCTGGCCGAACACCAGCGGCACCCAGGTGCCGGTGCCGTCCGCGTTGAAGCGGGCGACGTAGAGCGTGCCGGCATCGAGATATTTGTCGCCGATGGCGAGGCGATCGGTCGCGGTGGCGTCGGCGGCCGCCCAGGTCTGGGTCGAGACGAACTTGTAGATATATTCGTTCTGCGCGTCGTCGCCCATGTAGAAGGCGGGGCGGACCCCGGCGATGCGGCGGCCGGGCCAGCAGCCCTCGTGGTTCATGCGGCCGAGCGCGGTGCGCTTGCGCGGCGTGGCGGCGGCGTCATAGGGGTCGATCTCGACCACCCAGCCGAGCTGGTTGCACTCGTTGCGATAGTCGCCCGTGCCATCGGCCGGGGCGGCGGCGTTGGTGGTGATGTTGAACTTGGCGAAGTCCGCGCTGGAGCTGTTGACCGTCGCCCAGCCGTAATTGCCGGTGCGCACGCCCAGGCCGTAGCGCGTCATGGCGACATTCTGCTTGGCGGTGCGCAGCGCCGTATCGGCGGCGTCGCGGCGGAAGTAGCCGGCCCAATTCTCCTCGCACGTCAGATAGGTGCCCCAGGGCATGGTGCCGTTGGCGCAATTGTTGATCGTGCCGCGCCCGGCCACGCCGGTCGGCGAATAGACCGTACGGAGCAAGGCGTTGCCGCGCACCGGGCCGGAGAAGCTGGTCGGGGTGAGCGGGGTGATGCGGCGGTTGAGCGCGCCCGACTGGACGTAGCTCCACGCGCCGGCCGACGAGCGGACGACCTCGATCACGGCGACGCCATGCGCCTCGATCTCCTTGCGGGCTTCGCCCTCGGGGCGGGCGCCGCCCACCGTCGTCGGGCCGTTCGGGTGGAGGTACTGCTGGTTGATATTCTCGTGGTTCATCACGAGCACGCCGCGCGTCGAGCTGTTGTCGTCGCGGGTGGTGCCGGTCGCGGCCAGGCCGAAGAAGGACATGCCGTCATGATGATCGCCGCCGCGCGCGCCGAAATTGGTGTCGCTGCCGTCGTTGGCATAGGCCGGGGTGGCGGCATTGATCGGGTCGCCGGTGCGGTACAGCACGGAGATGCTGTAGCCCTCGGGCACGATCACCGTGTCGCCGAGGCTCTTGGCGACGGCGGTGAAGCCGAGCGCGGCCGGGGTGATCGAGGTGGTGACGTCGGTGGTGGTGACGCGGGCGCCGTCGTCGGTCGCGGTGAAGCGGAAGCCGAGCGTGGTGGCGGCGGTGACGCTGGGCGCCACGAAGCGCGCGACGAGGCCGCTGGCATTCTCGAGCGTGACGGTGGGGCCGGACGTCTGCGTCCAGCTCTGCGAGGTGATCGTGCCGTCGGCGTCGGTCGCGGTGCCGGTCAAGGTCACGATATTACCCGAGCGCGCCGTGGTGGTGGCGTTGCCGGTGACGGTGGGCGATGTGCCGAAGGGGCCGCCGAAGCTGGCGTCGCCGCCGCACGCCGAGAGCAGCCCGCCGGCGAAGAACACGCTGGCCGCCGTCAGGCCGCCCGACAGCATCTCGCGGCGCGAACGGCCCTGCGAAATGATGTCGTGGATCGTCGGGTTGGACGAGCGGTTGGTGTCGGTGTCGCCATCGGAATAACCGATGGCGGGAATCTTGCTGGTCATGGAGATACCCCCTGTTTTGGTCTGGGGGCGGACTAGCGACGGTTCGCGACGGTTTCGTTCAACTTGCGTAACGGATTGGTGGCGTCGTGATGACGGTGATGTGACAGGATGCCCGTTCGTGATACGAAAAGGGCGGCCCCGTCGCCGGAGCCGCCCTTCATGTTCGTTGCGATTTCGCCGCAGGATCAGCGCGAGTAGAACTCGACGACCAGGTTCGGCTCCATCTTCACCGGATAGGGCACTTCGTCGAGCGTGGGCACGCGGACAAAGGTTACCTTGGCCGCGCCGTCGGGGGCGACATATTCGGGGATGTCACGCTCGGACAGGCCCTGCGCTTCCATCACCAGCGCCATTTCCTGCGCCTTGGCGCCCAGCGAGATTTCCTCGCCGACGTTGATGCGGCGCGACGCGATGTTGCACTTCACGCCGTTCACGCGGATATGGCCGTGCGACACGAGCTGGCGGGCGGCGAAGATCGTCGGCGCGAACTTGGCGCGATAGACGATGGCGTCCAGGCGGCGCTCGAGCAGGCCGATCAGGTTCTGCGACGTGTCGCCCTTCATCCGGGCGGCCTCGACGTAGGACTTCTTGAACTGCTTCTCGGTGACGTCGCCGTAATAGCCCTTCAGCTTCTGCTTCGCCTTGAGCTGGAGGCCATAGTCCGAGGTCTTGCCCTTGCGGCGCTGGCCGTGCTGGCCTGGGCCGTACTCGCGCTTGTTCACCGGGGACTTCGGACGGCCCCAGATGTTCTCGCCCATGCGGCGATCGAGCTTATACTTGGCGCTATGGCGCTTCGACATAGGTCTTCCTTCAATTGCGTTGTGCCGCCCTTGCGGACTGCGATATGCCTGGGGCCGCGCTACGATCTTCTCTCGAGAGGGAAGTGCAGGGCCACCGCTTCACCAGACGTGCGGGGCCAATTGCGAGCGGCGCGCCTAGACGAGCGGCCTGCCTGAGTCAAGCACGCGGCGGGCGCGGCCGATCGAGATTGGAGAGGACGCCGCGCAGGGTGCGCACCTCCAGCGCGTTCCAGCCGGGCTTGGTGAGCAGGGTGCGCAGCGTCCGCCGGGTCACCGCCGCGCGGTGGGGCGGGAAGAAGTAATTGCTGTCGACCAGCATCCGGTCGAGCTGGGCGATCATCCCGTCCAGCTCCTCCTGAGGCGCCGGCGGATCGATTTCGGTCGTGGGCGGCGAGGCCAGCGCCACGCCTTTCGACCATTCATATGCCACCAGGATCACCGCCTGCGCCAGATTGAGGCTGCCGAATTCCGGGTTGATCGGCACCGTCAGGATCGCGCGGGCGATCGCCACGTCGTCGGTCTCCAGCCCCGACCGCTCCGGCCCGAACAGGATCGCCGTGCGCCCGGCGGTCGCGTGGATCGCGCGCGCGGCCTCCTCCGGCGTCACCACCGGCTTGGTCACCCCGCGCTTGCGGACGGTGGTGGCGTAGACATGGGTGCAATCGGCGATGGCGTCGGCGACGCTGTCATAGACCTGCGCCCGTTCCAGCACGATATCCGCGCCGCTCGCGGCCGGCCCCGCCTGCGGATTGGGCCACCCGTCACGCGGCGCCACCAGCCGCATCTCGACGAGCCCGAAATTGAGCATCGCACGGGCCGCCTTGCCGATGTTTTCGCCGAGCTGGGGGCGGACGAGGACGATGACGGGGGGGGGGGCGAGGCCCCCGGCGGAATTTTCCATGACCAGATCCATTCTGCCGGCCCGCCTACCGGGGACGGACAGGGAAGGAAAGGCACGCACTGCCTTCTCCATGACAAACTATTGCCTTTGAGGCCCTCGCTCCGTCCTGTACCATTCCGCCGACACGGGGCGGGGGCAGAGTGATGGCGACGATCGCGGGGAATGGCGCGGACGCGGGCGGGCTGACACCGGAGGCGACCGGCGTCGCGCGCGAGCCGGATGGGGCGCCGCGCATCGGCGGGCTGGATGTGCTGCGCGGCATCGCCATCCTCGGCATCCTGTTCATGAACATCAACGACATGGGCGGATCGATCCTCGCCTCGTTCGGCGACATCCGCCATCTCGGCTGGAACAAGGCCGATCAGGTCGCGTGGTGGCTGCGCCAGGTGATCGCCAACGGCACCGCGCGCTGCATGCTGGAAATGCTGTTCGGCTGCGGCATGATGATCCTCACCGATCGCGCCGCGCTGGCCGCCGGCAAGTGGAAGGTGATGGGGCGCTATTATCTGCGCAACCTCATCCTGTTCCTGTTCGGGCTGGTGCACGTCTTCATCCTGCTGTGGCCGGGCGACATCCTTCACACCTACGGGCTGGCGGCGCTGGTCGCCTTCCTGTTCCGCCGGCTGAAGTGGGGCTGGCTGCTCGCGATCGGCCTCAGCATGGCGGTGTTCCAGGCGGGCGGCGGCAGTTACGACATTTACAGCGCGCAGCAGCGCATAGCGATGCAGGCCGAATATAAGGCGCGGCAGGCGGCGGGGCAGACGCTCACCAAGGACGAGACCGCCAAGCTCAAGAAGGCCGACGAACGCACCGCCAAGCGCAAGAAGCGAAAGGCCGACGAGGCGGTCAAGATGGCCGCCGAGGACAAGGCGCGTTCGGCCGCGACCGGCGATTTCCTCAGCTGGGCCAAGTCCGCGATCGGCTTCTTCACCTGGATGGAGGGCAAGGGCCTCGAGATATTCTTCATCTGGGAGGCCGCCGGCACGATGCTGATCGGCGCGGCCCTGTTCAAGCTCGGCATCCCGCAGGGCAAGAGGTCGCCGCGCTTCTACCTGGGCATGATGGCGATCGGCTATGTCGTCGGCTTCGGCCTGCGCATCGCCGACGCCTTCGCGCAGACCCGCTTCGACGATTATCCCTATCTGATCTTCGCCTGGTCCGAACCGGCGCGGCTGGCGACGACGCTCGGCCATATCGGTGCGGTCTATGTGCTGCTGGCGACGGCGCGCGGGGCGGCGCTGCTCAAGCCCTTCGCGGCGGCGGGGCGGACGGCGCTGACGGTCTATATCTGTCAGACGCTCATCTGCCTGTGGGTGCTGTACCCGCCCTTCGCGCTGGGCCTCTACGGCCAACAGGGCTGGATGGCGCTGATGCTGACCGCGCTTGCGGTCAACGCGATGCTGCTGTGGGGCGCCAACATCTGGGTGCGCCATTACGACATCGCGCCGGTGGAATGGGCGTGGCGATCGATCGTGGCGGGGCGGCCGCTGCCGTGGAAGAAGGCCGCCGCCTGATCGATTTTCCAGGCTGCGCCTCCGATATGGCTGGAGCCGCTTATCTGGCGGCCGCCGCCCCGATGATCGGCAGGCAATCGAGCGCGGCGCCCGCCGCCGCCGCGCAGATGGCGATGGCCTCGTCGCGATTCTCGACCGGGCCGATCCGCACCCGCACCAGGGTCTTGCCCGGCACCGGCTGATAGACCGGGGTGAAGCGCGCGACGCTCTCCAGCCGCTTGACGATCTTGTCCCACGCCGTGCGCGCCGCCGCGTCACCCGAATAGGCGCCGAGCTGGATCTGCCACGGCCGGTCGTCCACCGGCACCATCGCCGCTTTGCGCAGCGCGATCCTGGGTTCGGCCGGCGGGGTGGCGGCGGCGAGGGCGGTGCGGCTCTTGCCCGCCTCCCAATCGGCCAGCGCCACGCGATACGCCTCATAGGCGCGGTAATGATCGTCGAACGGCTTTTGCAGCCGCGCCATGGCGGTGGGCACGAACGCCGCGAAGGCCTTGGGATCGGCCGCCACCGCTTCCTTCATCACCGCCCCGGCCGTCGCGCAGAAAGCGGGCTGGGCAGGGGGCTGAGCGTAGAAATTATAGACCTGGGTGATGTGGCGATCGGCATCGGCGGGCTTCTTGAAACCGCCGGTCTCGCTCTTGTATGCCGACGCCAGCGCCGCCTTGTGTCGGGCGAGGAGCTGGTTGTATCCCGCCGCCAGCCCGGCGGTGCCGGCGCGGTCGCAACTGAGCGCCGCGACGTTGAGCGCCGATCGCAGATGCCACGCCGCCTCGCCCTCGGCGATGTCGCTGTTGATCGTGCGATAGCCGCCCTTGCCGTCCGCCTCCGGGATCGCGGCCTTTTCGGGCGCGCCGTTGGGCGGCACCGGCCGGGTCGCGGCGGGCGGGGGAGGGGGCGGTGTCGCTGTCTCGGGCCGCTCGCCTTTCTTCGCGCAGGCGGCGAGCAAGGCGAGGGTCAAGAGGGCGCTGCCCGACAAGACGGGGGCGAAAGTCCGGCGCATGGTGATATCCCCCTGAAGCAGTCGGGGCCACGATAGCGGCGCCTCCGCGCTTGGTCGATGCGGCGCGGCGCGTATAAGCGGCGGCGTGTCGAACGCGCGCGCGATCATGTTGCAGGGGACCGGCTCGGACGTCGGCAAATCGGTGCTGGTGGCGGGCCTGTGCCGCGCGCTCGCCAATCGCGGGCTGCGGGTGCGGCCGTTCAAGCCGCAGAATATGTCCAACAATGCCGCCGTCACGGTGGATGGCGGCGAGATCGGCCGCGCGCAGGCGTTGCAGGCCATCGCCTGCCGGGTCGAGCCGCACAGCGACATGAACCCGGTGCTCCTGAAGCCGCAGGCCGACATGACCTCGCAATTGATCGTCCATGGCAAGGTGCGCGGCACGCTCGGCACCGGCAATTTCCGCCAGGCGCGCGGCGCGCTGATGACGGAGGTGCTGGAGAGTTTCGAGCGGCTCAGGGCGGAGGCCGACATCGTCGTCGTCGAGGGCGCCGGCTCGCCCGCCGAGATCAACCTGCGGGCCGGCGACATCGCCAACATGGGCTTCGCCCGCGCCGCGAACGTGCCGGTCGTGCTGATCGGCGATATCGATCGTGGCGGGGTGATCGCGGCGATCGTCGGCACGAAAACGGTGATCGATCCGGCCGACGCGGCGATGATCCGCGGCTTCCTCATCAACAAGTTTCGCGGCGACATCCGCCTGTTCACCGACGGCTACGACCAGATCGCGGCTTTGTCGGGCTGGCGCGGCTTCGGCGTGGTGCCGTGGCTGACGGCCGCCGTGCGCCTGCCCAGTGAGGATGCGGTAGTGCTGGAACGGCGGCGGGCAGGGGCGGCGGCGCGGATCGTGATCGCCTGCCCGATCCTGCCACGCATCTCCAACTTCGACGATCTCGATCCGATGAAGCTGGAGCCCGACGTCGAACTCCGCATGATCCCGCCCGGCACCCCGATCCCGGCCGAGGCCGCCCTGATCGTCCTGCCTGGATCGAAAGCGACGATCGCCGATCTCGCCGCGATGCGCGCCGAGGGCTGGGACATCGACATCCGCGCGCACCATCGGCGTGGGCGCGCGATCCTGGGACTATGCGGCGGCTATCAGATGCTGGGGCGGCGGGTGGCCGATCCGCTCGGGATCGAGGGCGCGCCGGCCGATGTGGCGGGGCTGGGGCTGCTCGATGTGGAGACCATTCTCGGCCCGGCCAAGGCGTTGCGATCGGTGGAGGGCGTTGCCCTCGGCGCGCGCTTCACGGGCTATGAGATGCACATGGGCGAGACGGCGGGGCCGGATGCCGCCCGCCCGCTGACCCTGATCGATGGCGACCGACCCGATGGCGCGGTCAGCGCCGACGGCGTCGTGATGGGCAGCTATGTCCACGGGCTGTTGGGCGAATCGGGTGTGCGGCACAAGCTGCTGGCGCGGTTCGGGGTGGAGGGCGGCGGCCGCGACTATCGCGCCTCGGTCGATGCCGCGCTGGACGACATCGCGGCCGTGCTTGAGGCGCATGTCGATATCGACGGGCTGATCGCGCTCAGCCGCCGGCCTTAGCCTTTACCCAAAGGGCTTCCTTTTCCTCCAGCGACAGGCGGGCGAACGCATCGCCGGCGATGGCCTCTATCACCCGGAAGCGGCGCTCGAATTTCGCGGTCGCCGCGCGTAGAGCCACTTCAGGGTCGATCTTCAGATGGCGTGCCCAGTTGACGACCGCGAACAGCAGGTCCCCGATCTCCTCGACACGGTCTGCATCGGTGACGGCGTCGGCGACCTCGGCCAGTTCCTCGTCGATCTTGGCGCGAGCGCCGGTGGCGTCGGGCCAGTCGAAGCCAACCCGCGCCGCGCGTTTCTGGATCTTCTCGGCGCGCATCAGCGCGGGCAAGGCGAGGGCGACGCCGCCGATGGCCGATGGATCGGGCTCCTTCTCCGCGCGCTCGGCGGCCTTGATGACCTCCCATTGGGCATGGCCGCTCTCGCGCGGATCGCTGCCGAAGACATGGGGGTGGCGGCGCTCCATCTTGTCGGAAATGGCATCCACCACGTCGCCGATCGCGAAGGCGCCGGCTTCTTCGGCCATCCGCGCGTGAAACACGACCTGGAGCAGCAGATCGCCCAATTCGTCCTTCAGCGCCGCCATGTCGCCGCGCACGCAGGCGTCGGCGACCTCATAGGCTTCCTCGATCGTGTAGGGGGCGATCGTATCGAAGGTCTGTTCGATATCCCACGGGCAGCCGCTGGCGGGATCGCGCAGCTGCGCCATGATCGAGACGATACGGTCCATGCGGCGATCCTTCGCGAAGAGCTTCGCCGGGGCTTTAGGAACCGTGCCGCGCGGCGACAAGCGGCCGCCCGTCAGTGGCGCGCAAATCCGCCGGGGCTGAGGGTCAGGCGGCGCAGATCGGCACCGAGCGGCAGGAAGCTGGACTGGACGCCGTCGCTCAGCCGCGGATAGCGCGGCCCGGCCTGTTCGTTGCGCCAGCTGGCGTTCAGTATCAGGAAGTTGAAGATCAGCTCGTCGGCCAGCACCTGCCGGCGGGTCGCATCGTACCCGGCCACGGGCGTGAGCGCGATGCCGCGCGCGACCTGATCGCGGACGGCGGCGGCCGTGGCGGGCGGGGGCAGATCGGCTTTGTTGGCGATCACCCAGGCCATCACCCAGTAGGCCGCCATCGTATCGGTCAGGTCGTCGCCGCGCAGGCGATAGCCTTTGGTCACATCGGCGAAGGCGCGACCGAACTCCATCTTCTCGATCACGGGGCGATATTCGGCGACGGCCTCGGGCTGGCGCCGGGCGAGCGCGGCGAGGATGTTGCGGCGGGCCGTGTCCGAAGCCTGGGGATCACGGGCGAAGCTGGTGTCGGTAGGCTTCGTGTTACGCGGCGCCGTCATCGCCGAGCCGAACAGCGAGGCGGAATGCGGATCGGTCGCGCGGGGCGTGGCGGCGGCGGACGCGGGCCGGCCTTGCTCCTTGCGCAATACTTCGAGGCCGATCTCGCGGGTGATGACGTCGTTGCCGATCGACGCCGCGATATCGATCGTCGGCACGGCCCAGCCGGAACCATAATCCTGCGCGTGAGCGGTCGTCGTGGCGAGCAGCAGCAGCGGGAGGGCGAAGCGGGTGCGGGGCATGGCGAGGTCTCCGATCCGTTCAACGGAGAACGGCCCGCAGCGCCATCCGATCCCGATCGGTCAAAGTCTGATAATATATATTATGTAAAGTCGATATCTCTATCTGCGGAGCATTACGGCGATGGCGGCGCCGATCGCGAAGATCGCGATCCAGATCGCCGCCAGCTTCGCGGCGTTCGGCAACGGCAGCCGCCGCGCCAGCAAGGCGCTCGCCGGCAGGATCAGCATCAGCGCGATCATCGCGGCGCTGGCGGCCTGATCGCCGCTCACAAGATCACCGTCATGCCGTCGTAGCCGGGCTCGATCCCGGCGGGCAGCGTTGCCACGAGCGAGGCATAATCCATCGACTGGTCCATATGCGTGAGGATCGCGCGCTTGGGTTTGAGGTCCGCGATCCAGCCGAGCGTCGAGCCGAGATCGGCGTGGGTCGGATGCGGCTTCACCCGCAGCGCATCGACCACCCACAGATCGATGCCGGCGAAAAGATCGGCCATGGCGTCGGTCAGATCGTGGAAATCGGTGGAATATCCGATCGATACGCCCTGATGGTCGAAGCGGATGCCAGCCGATGTGATGCCGCCATGGGGCTGATCGACCACCCGCACGCGCAGGTCGCCAATGGCCGCATCATCCTCCAGCAGCCGCGCCTCGGCCGTCGCTGGGTAGCCGCCGCGTCCCTCGAACACATAGCCGAAGCGGTGGCGCAGTTCATCGAGCGTCCAGGCGCGGGCATAGGCCGGCACCGGCGCGCCGCGCACATGGAAGAGCTGGCGCAGATCGTCGAGTCCGTGGCAGTGATCGGCATGATCGTGCGTCCAGATCGCCGCATCGATCGCGCCGATGCCGTTGGCCAACAGCTGCTCGCGCATGTCCGGGCCGGTATCGACCAGCAGCCGGGTCGTGTCGCTCTCGACCGCGATCGACGCGCGGCTACGCCGGTTCCTCGGCTCGGCGGGATCGCACGCGCCCCAATCGCCCCCGATCCGTGGCACGCCCGAGGATGTGCCGCAGCCGAGGATCACGAGCTTCACGGGCGGTGCGCTTTCGTGAACAATGTGAAGAAGTTGGCGGCGGTGGTTTCCGCCAGTTGCTCGACCGGCACGCCGCGCAGATCGGCGAGGAAACGCGCGGTGTCGGCAACGAAGCCGGGCTCACAGGGCTTGCCCCGATGCGGCACCGGCGCGAGGAACGGGCTGTCGGTTTCGATCAGCAGGCGATCCGCCGGGATTGTCGCGGCGGTGGCTTGCAAATCCTTGGCGTTCTTGAACGTCACGATACCCGAAATCGAGATATAGAGGCCCAAATCCAGTGCCTTGGCGGCGAAATCGGCCGAGGCGGTGAAGCAGTGGATGACGCCGGGATAAGCCCCCTTCCCCATCTCGTCGGCCAGGATTTCGGCGGTGTCGGCCTCCGCATCGCGGGTATGGACGATCAGCGGCAGGCCGGTCTCGCGCGCGGCGACGATATGGGCGCGGAAGCTCGTGCGCTGCTGGTCGCGATCGGACTTGTCGTAATAATAATCGAGGCCGGTCTCGCCGATCGCCACGACCCTCGGGTGCGCGGCGGCGGCGACCAGCTTGGCGGTGTCCACATCGGGATGCTGGTCGGCCTCATGCGGGTGAATGCCGATCGAGGCCCACACGTCCGCCTCGCGCTCGGCGACGGCGACGACCTCGGGCCATTCCTTCTCGCGGGTCGAGATGTTGAGCATCGTGCCCACGCCGCGCGCCCGCGCCCGATCGAGCGCACCGGCCTGATCCTCTACCAGACCCGGGTAGATCAGGTGGCAGTGGCTATCGACCAGCATTGTCTGTCTCGACGATGCGGGGGAACACGCCCTGCGGCGGCGGCAAAGCAAGGCCGGGCTGCAAGCGATTGCCGAGGCTCGCGAAATCGCGCGCGTCGGCCCCCTGCCCGACCAGATCGAGCAATTTGTCCGCGCTCGCCGGGATCGCCCAGCGGACGAGGATCGCGAGCTGGCGGATCGTCTCGGCGGTCTCGTAGAGGATCGCGTCGGCGGCAATTGGATCGGTCTTGCGGACGGCCCAGGGCGCGGCGTCGGCGAAATAGCGATTGGCCTCGCCGACCGCTTCCCAGATCGCCTCCAGCGCGCGATGCGGGGCGAGCGCGATCATTGCCTCGTCCAGCTTCGCCTTGGCGGTCGCCAGCACGGCGGGCATGTCCGATCCGGCGCGCGGCTGCGGAACCACGCCGCCACAATTCTTGGCGATGATCGACAGGCAGCGTTGCGCCAGATTGCCGAGGCCGTTGGCGAGATCGGCGTTGGAGCGGGTGACGATCGCGTCGTGGCTGTAGCTGCCGTCCTGCCCGAAACTCACTTCGCGCAGCAGGAAATAGCGGAGTTGATCGACGCCATAGGTCCGCGCCATCTCGATCGGATCGACGACGTTGCCGACCGACTTCGACATTTTCTCGCCCCGGTTGAGCAGGAAGCCGTGGCCGAACACCGATTTGGGCAGGGCGATATTGGCCGACATCAGGAAGG
Source organism: Sphingomonas naphthae (assembly GCF_028607085.1). Classification (NCBI taxonomy): domain Bacteria; kingdom Pseudomonadati; phylum Pseudomonadota; class Alphaproteobacteria; order Sphingomonadales; family Sphingomonadaceae; genus Sphingomonas; species Sphingomonas naphthae. Next base: position 1,545,368 of record NZ_CP117411.1, read on the forward strand.
CGGGCCAATAGACCGCGTGGAAACGCACGATATCCTTGCCGATGATGTGCACATCGGCCGGCCAGCGCGCGGTGTAAGTGTCTGACGGATAACCGATACCCGTGAGATAGTTGGTCAGCGCATCGACCCAGACGTACATGACGTGGCCCGGGCTGCCCGGCACCGGCACGCCCCAATCGAAGCTGGTGCGCGAGATCGACAGATCGGCCAGACCGCCCTTCACGAAGCTCACCACCTCGTTGCGGCGGCCTTCGGGGCGGATGAAATCGGGGTTGGCCTCATAATGCGCCAGCAGCCGATCGGCGAAGGCGGAGAGGCGGAAGAACCAGCTTTCCTCGACGGTCCATTCGACCGGTGTGCCCTGCGGCGAGAGCTTGGCGCCGCCATCGCCCTCGATCAGTTCGTCCTCGCCATAGAAGGCTTCGTCGCGGACCGAATACCAGCCCTCGTAGCGGCCGGGATAGATGTCGCCGGCGGCGGCCATCGCCTCCCACAGCGCCGTCACCGCCGCATAATGATCAGCCTCGGTGGTGCGGATGAAGCGATCGTAGGAGATGTTGAGAAGATCGTCCATCTCGCGGAAATAGGACGACATTTCATCGGCCAGCGCACGCACCTCGACGCCCCGGTCGCGCGCGGTCTGCGCCATTTTCAGGCCATGCTCGTCGGTGCCGGTCATGAAGAAGACGTCGCGCCCGGCGAGGCGATGGTAGCGCGCGATGGCGTCGGTCGCGATCGCTTCATAAGCGTGGCCGATGTGCGGGCGGCCGTTGGGGTAGCTGATCGCGGTGGTGATGTAGAAGGGCTCGGCCATGGCCTAGCCTTTAGCGCGCTCGGGAGCCGGGGCAAGCGCGGCGACGAGGCCGGCCAGTTCGAACACGGTCGCCTGGCTGTCGCCCGAGGTGCGCAGCGCCACCTCGGCGACGGTGCGGGCGCGCTGCCACAGGTCGATCGCATGGGCGAGCGGGCCGCCGCTTAGGCCGCGCGCGGCGATGGCGATACGGGCGGGCGCGCGCTCCAGAAACGCCTCGTAGCGCGGCTGGGCGGCCTTCAGCGACAGGGTGCGGGCGAGCGCGATGCGGCCGGCGTTGCTGGCGTCGCCCTCGCGCGCCAGCCGGTCGAGCGCGGCGTCCATGCCCGGCACGTCGAGCCCGGCGAAGCGCATCGCGGCACCCGGCGCGCCGGCGGCGATGCGGGTGAGGGCCTGCGCCTCGGCCGCGTCGCCCAGTTCGCGGGTGAGGACGGTGGCGGTCTGGCCGTCGTCGAGCGGCTGGAAGCGGAGCAGGCGGCAGCGCGAGCGGATCGTCGGCAGCAGCCGGCCGGGGGCGTGGCTGACGAGCAGGAAGATCGTGCCCTGCGGCGGCTCCTCAAGATTCTTGAGCAAGGCATTGGCACCGCCGCGTTCCATATCGTCGATCGCGTCGATCACGATCACCCGGCGCGGGCTGAGCGAGGGGGTGGTGGCGAACATCGCGGGCAGGCCGCGAACCTGATCGACGGTGATCGAGCGCGCCAGATCGCCGGTCTTGTCCTTCTCCAGCCGGGCGAGGCGGCGGTAATCGGGGTGGGACCCGGCGGCCATCAGCCGGGCGATGCGATGCTCCTCGGGCACGGCGAGCGTGTCGCCGCGCACCGGCGGGCCGGCTGCATCGGCCAGCAGACGCAGCGCCGCCGCCTCGGCGAAGCGCGCCTTGCCTACGCCCTGCGGCCCGGCGAGCAGCCAGGCATGATGCAGCCGATCCGACGAAAGCGCATCGAGGAAGGCCGCCACGGCTGCTTCATGGCCAACGAGACCGCTCACAGCATATCGTCCAGCGCGGCGACGAGCCGATCGGTCACCATATCCTGCGAACCGCTGGCATCGACCACCCGGAAGCGACTGGTATCATTGACTGCGAGCACCAGAAAGCTGTCCGCGACGGCGCGGTGATAGGCCAGCCCCTTCTCGCCGATGCGATCGGGCGTGTCCTCGCGCGCCAGTCCCTCGGCGGGGTCGAGCGTCAGCAGCAGGGTGCGATCGGGCAGGAAACCGTTGCTGCCGACATCGTGGAGCATGCGGATCGCCGCCTCCCCTACCCCGCCGGCGCCGCCCTGATAGGCGATCGAGCTGTCGAGAAAGCGATCGCAGATCACCCAGCGGCCGTCGTCGAGCGCCGGCAGGATCGTGCGGGCGACATGATCGGCGCGCGCGGCGGCGAACAGCAAGGCCTCCGCGCCGGCCGACCAGCGATCGGCGCCGCCCTGCAACAGCAGCGCGCGGATCGCCTCGGCCCCGGCGCTACCGCCCGGCTCGCGGGTCAGCAAGGTCTCGATACCCCGCGCCTGCAAGGCGGCGACCAGCCGCTTGGCCTGCGTGGACTTGCCGACGCCCTCGCCGCCCTCCAGGCTGATGAACCGCCCTCTCTGGCTCACGAAAGCCCGATGAGGTGGCGCAGGCCCGCCCAGACGCGATCGAAGAAACCCGCCTCGCCCACGTCGGCGGCGGCGACGAGCGGCAGGCGCTGCGGCGGCGCGTCGGCGGTGCGGACGAGCAGATCGGCGACATGATCGCCCTTCTTGATCGGCGCCTTGAGCGGCCCGGCATAGACGACCGAGGTCTTCATGTCGGAGCCGAGCCCCGCCGGCACCGTCACCGCCAGATCGCGCGCCGCCACCAGCCCGACCGACGTCGCGTCGCCCAGCTGCACCTTGGCGGTGCCGACCGACTTGCCCTTGGCCAGCACCGGCTTGGCGGTCCAGGCGCGGAAGCCCCAGTTCATGAAGGACACGGATTCGTCGATCCGCGCGCCCGCGCTGCCGAGCTTGGCCAGCACCATCACGAGGCGGCGGTTGTTCTGGATGGCGGAACCGGTGAAGCCATAGCCGGCCTCCTCGGTATGGCCGGTCTTGAGGCCGTCGGCGCCCGCGACGCGGCCCAGCAGCGGATCGCGATTGGCCTGCGTGATCGCCGCGCCCGATCCGAGCGTCTTGCCCCAGGTGAAGTTCGGGCGGCTGTAGAAGGTCTTGTAGAGATCGGGGAAATTCTGGATTGTCGCCGTCGCCAGCGTGCCGAGGTCGCGCGCGGTGACATAGGTGACGCCGCCATCGGGCCAGCCGTTCGACGTGCCGAAGTGGCTGTTCTTGAGGCCGATTTCGGCCGCGCGGCGGTTCATCAGCGCGGCGAAGGCAGGCTCGGTGCCCGAAATCTGCTCGGCCAGCACGACGCAGGCGTCATTGCCCGAAAGCGTCACGATGCCGAACAGCAGGTTCGCCACCGATACCTGCTCGCCAGGTGACAGGAACATGGTGGAGCCGGCGGCGGGGCCGTGCCACTGCTTCCACGTCTCGGGCCGCACCGTCACCATCTGGTCGAGCTTCAACTCGCCCTTCTTGATGAGATCGAAGGCGACGTAGACGGTCATCATCTTGGCCATCGACGCCGGCGGCATCCGCAGATCGGCATTCTTGGAATAGAGGACCGCGCCCGAGGAGAGATCCTGCATGTAGGCGATCTCGGCGGTCGTCTCGAACGGCGGCGCGGCGGCCTCCGCCGATCCCAGCGCCAGAGCCATCACCGCCGACACACCGGCGATTCGCACTATCATCGAACCCATGCCTACCCCTTGAATACGCCAATTTACCTGAAGGGCTTCACCAGCCTGCCGCCGTGATAGCCGCGCGCGCCAAGCTGCGCCAGCACGAGCGTGGCGGAAGGTTCGTCGGCGAACGGGCCGACCCGCACGCGATACAGCCCCTCGCCGAAGGTCACCTGCCCGCCGACATCCTTCGCTACCTTGGCGGCGCGATCGGGATCGCCATAGGCGCCGACCTGCGCGTACCAGCCCGATTGCGCCATGGCCGGCGCGATAATCTGCGGCGTCACTGGGCGCGGATCGGGCGCGCGGGCGAGCAGCCGGCGGCGATCCTGATCCAGCTCCGAACTGGTGGCGAAGGCGGGGTCGCGCGCGGTGTCGCCCGATCGCAGCGCCAGCCGGTCGCGCTCGTCCGGGAAGACGCGGCGGACACGGACCGGCCCGATGCCGGCGCGGTCGATCCCCAGCATCTGCGCCGCCTTGCGCGACAGATCGATGATGCGGTTCGGCACGAAGGGGCCGCGATCGTTGACCCGCACGATGATGCGCTTGCCGGTGCGCAATGAGGTCACCTCGGCGTAGCTCGGCAGCGGCATCGTCTTGTGGGCCGCGCCGACCATGTCCATGTCGTAGCGCTCGCCATTGGCGGTCTGGCCGCCGTGGAAATCATCGCCATACCAGCTTGCGATGCCGACCTCGTCATAGGATGGGTCGTCGACCGGCGTGTAGGTGATGCCGAGCACGGTATAGGGCTTGCCGACCTTGACCGGGAAATCGGCGACCGGCCCGCGCGGCGGCCGTGGCGTCTCGCCCCGCGCCGGCGGGCGCTGGACGGGCTCGGGGCGGCGCGGTCCGCTGGAGCAGGCGGCGAGGACCAGCAGCGACGCCAGCCCGGCGCGGCTATTCCACGATCGCATCGGCCAGCAGCGCCACCGACAGCGCATAATGGTTGGAGCAATTATAGGCCAGGATCGGGCGGAAGTTGGTGGTCAGCAGATATCCGGTCGCGCCGATGCCGTCGGGCTCGATCAGCGCGGCCAGCTCGGTATCGGCCGGCGCGCGCGCGGCGAGCGGCTGGATGCCCAGCGCGCGCCATTCGCCCACCGTCAGCCAGCGGCTGTGGCGATCGAACACCTTCTGGCATTCGGGCGAGCGGGCCAGCGGCGCGGTGGCAACGCGATCCAGGGTGGGCGGCACCCGCACCGGCACGCCCCACGGCACGCCCGGCTTCCACCCGGCATCGAGCAGGTAGCGCGCGATCGAGGCCAGCGCATCGGCCTCGTTCGCCCAGATATCGACCTTGCCATCGCCATCGCCATCCGCGCCGAGACGGATGTAGGTGGAGGGCAGGAATTGCGGATAGCCCGTGGCGCCGGCCCAACTGCCCTTCAGCAGATCGCGCGGCGCGCCGCGATCGAGCATCTTGAGCGCGGCGATATATTCCCCGCTGAAGAGCGCGCGGCGGCGGCCTTCATAGGCGAGCGATGCCAGCGAACGCAGCAGATCGAAATTGCCGGTGACCGCGCCATAGCCGGTCTCCTGCCCGTAGATCGCCAGCACGATCGCGCCCGACACGCCGGTCTGCGCCTCGATTCGCGCCAGCATCGGCGCCAGCGCCTCCATCTTCCGCTTGCCGCGGCCGATGCGATAGGGCTCGACATGCGCGGCCTTGTACGGCGCGAAGGGCGGCGGCGGCGCGGGATTGCCCGAGAAGCCCCCCGGCTGCGAGCGATCGAGATCGACGACCCGCTGGTTGAAGGTGAGCGAAGCCAGCACGCTGTCGAACGTCTCGGGCCGCACCCCCTCGGCCAGCGCGCGCGGGCGCAGGCCGGTGAGATAGGTCCGCATCGCCGCATCGTGGCCGGCGCCGTCCTGGGCATCGGCGGCGAGCGGCAGAAGGGCCAGGCAGAAGGCGAGAATAGCGGCGGTGCGGCGCATCGCACCCCTCTTGGCACAGCCCGCGCTGCATCGCAAAAGCCGATGCGCCCGCCGTTTGCATTTCAGGGCCGATCGGCTAGGCGCTGCGGCCGACGGATGGGTGGCCGAGTGGTTTAAGGCAGCGGTCTTGAAAACCGCCGACGTGCAAGCGTCCGTGGGTTCGAATCCCACCCCATCCGCCATTTGCCACTTCCGGCCCCTGCCAACCGCGTCCGTTTTGGCTCGCTTTTCAGCCACTGTTCCCCTATTGTTTGCGCGATCGGGGTCCAGCCGCATCCAGTGCGACTGGCGCTCGGTTGGGGCCCGTTTGGGGGCTCCAGGTCAGAGATTGGGGGCCTCATGCTGAGCGATACTCAATGCCGCCGGGCCAAGGCGATCGACAAGCCAGTGAAGCTGTCGGACGAGAAGGGCCTGTATCTGTTCGTGACGCCAGCCGGCGGGCGCATCTGGCGGCTTAAGTATCGTTTCGCCGGCAAGGAAAAGAAGCTCGTGTTCGGGCCCTACCCGGAGGTGTCGCTCGCCGAGGCGCGCGATCTGCGCGACGAAGCTCGGCGGCTGCTGCGAGACCATCACGACCCGGCCGTCACGAAGAAAGCAGCGCTCGTGACCAGCCGCGCCGACAACGCCAACACCTTCGAGCTGATCGCGACTCAGTGGCACGCTTTGAACAAGGGCATGTGGGCGACGCGACACGCGGAAGATGTCATCCACAGCCTAAAGCGCGATGTCTTCCCGGCGATCGGCGCCTTGCCCATCCGCGACATCAAGACGCCCAAAGTGCTGGAGCTTCTCCGCGCCATTGAGGCGCGACCGGCGATCGAGACGGCGAAGCGCGTCCGGCAGCGGATTTCCGCTGTGTTCGTCTACGCGATCGGCGAGGGAATCGCCGACGATGATCCGGCCGCCGTGGTGAAGTCGGCCCTCAAGCCGCTGCATCGCGGCAAGCAGCCGGCGATCACCGATCTGGTGAAGGCCCGCAAGGTGCTGGCCGACGCCGAGGCCGAGGACGCCCACCCGGTCACGAAGCTGGCGCTGCGTCTGCTCGCACTGACGGCAGTTCGGCCGGGTGAGCTGCGCGGGGCGCGGTGGGACGAGATCGAGGGTATCGATTGGAGCGATCCAGCCGCTCAGCCGGTGGAGCCGTTGTGGCGTATCCCGGCCGCGCGGATGAAAGGGCGGCTGACCCGCAAGGAGGAAGTGGGCGGCGACCACCTTGTGCCGCTCTCCCGGCAGGCCATCGATGTCCTGCGCACCGCCTATAGCTTATCCGGTCGGGGCCCCCTGCCCTTCCCCAATGCCCGCCACTCGCACCGCCCCATGAGCGAAAACGCGATCGGCTATTTGTTGAACAGGGCCGGCTATCACCATCGCCATGTGCCGCACGGCTGGCGGGCGACCTTCTCGACCATCATGAATGAGCGCTTCAAGGCCGATCACGACATCATCGAACTGATGCTGGCCCACGTCGCGCAGAACAAGGTGAAGGCGGCCTACGATCGTGCCGCCCACCTCGATCGGCGCCGGGAGCTTGCCCAGCTATGGGCGGACCTGATTGCGGATGGCCTGCGGCCGGCGGCCGAAGTCATCATCGGCCCGCGCCGGTGATGACTATGCAGCCTGGGTAAGCCTCTGCTCCATCCATGCGCGCACCTCGGATTCGAGCCAGATCACCTTGTTCGGGCCGATACGCTTCCGCGTGGGAAACGCCGGCGGGGTTTGCGCCATCATGTCGTATATCGTCGACTTCTTGTAGCCGGTCATCTTCAAGACCTCCGGCAGGCACAGGAAGCGCTCACCGCTGGCGATCATCACGCACCTCCTTCCATTCGACACGCGCCGATTCGATCGGCGCGCCATCGGCGGTTTCCAGCCAGCACACCAGGCCCGGCTGGCCACGCCTGCTCACGGCATAGAACCGCGGCGACCAGCTTTTCGGCTTTGCTTTAGGCAGAGTGCGCGCCGCGCGAACTCTCAACGTCCAGACCGCTCGCCTCGGCCTACGTCGAAGCCAGAAATGGCGGACCAATGACCGCACGAAGGCGCGCCATATGTTCACTGACAGCGTCCTTCCAGACGCAACGACGCGCCTCATCCCTTTTCTCCCTCATCGACGCGAGCCTCTTGCCCGGCCGGGAGGACGGTGATGACGACGCCCTCCCGAACTGCCACTTCGGGCGAATGCGCCTCAGCCATGGCTTGAATTTCATCTTCAACCTCCGCCATGTTCCAGCCACGAAACCGCTCGAGGAACCGCACGATTGCGTGATCGGTGATGACGAGCTTCGCCGGCTTTCGATTGCGGACAGCTTCAGTGACCAGTGATTGCACCGTGGCGAGACGAGCGCGCTCTCGTTCACAAGCTCGGATCATGGCGCGAATTTCCAATTCGTAGCTGTGAAGAACGCTGTCCGGCACCTGATCGAATGGGTTGTGGAGACGATGCAGGGTGTCTGAATGCCAGTGCGGCACATCAAGGCGGCGCTTGCTCAACGCGCCCTCCCGCTTCCGATATCGACAGCTTCCTTCATGGAGCGATCCTCGCTGCTTGAAAGCAAGCCACGCCGCCGAACCTCGTCGATGAGCTGCTCGTCGGATATTCCTGCCAGAGAGGCACCGAGGACGGTGATACGGCGCGCCCGGTGCGGCTCACGGCTGATTAGGCCATGCTCCTCCAGGCGCTTAAGGCTGACGCTGACGGCGCCCCGGCTGGTGACGCCGGTGCCAATCATCATGTCGTCGAATGATGGCGACATGCCGTCGTGGCTGGCCTGATAGCGCTCGATGAAGCGCAGCAGTTCACGCTGAGCGGCCGTCATGCGACATCCATTCCTGGTTGCGCGAAGGCGCCGTGATCGTCGGCGCACCCGGTGGCGGCGTCGGGATCAATCGGTCCCCGCAGGAGGTCGAGACCGCACTGAACCTCAAGGAGACGCATCACAGCGCCAGCGATCTCGATCGGCTGGATTGCTCCAGCGAAGATGACGTCTTTTGCATTATCCATCGTCATAGGCGTCCCGGCTGTAGCGGCAGCCCGGCGGTATTCCCGCAGCACCTCGTCAGCCACGATATGAGTGATCGCTAAGCGCCGGGCTTCAACAGCCTCCCCGCTCGTCCGGCTGACGATGCGCGGCGCGATAGATCGCACGCTTCGCTCCAGGCCGTAGAGCCATTTGGCCCGAAGCAGGGCGGCGGTGTTGCCCGCTGCGAAGCGAAAATCGGCGTCCCGCCTTATGCGGTCGGCAATGCGATCCCGCATGGCTTCAGCCGATGCCAGTGCCAGCCGGTCGATTCTCTTCATGTCAGCGGGCTCCTGTATTTGGGACCGGGCGCGCATTGGGGGAGCGCGGGTTGCTCGCCCGGTCCTGCTCGACACCGCCGGGGGGCGTGGCGGCGGCAAGCATCTCGTGATGGGTGATGGTCGCGATCTCTTCGCACACGACGAAGGCGCTTCCGGGGGACTTGAGAGCTAGGCGGCCAGCCTCGGCGCAGGCCGCCCTCGCAGTGCTGTGGCGCTGCCGGCGCTGCGCGTGCCGGCGGCTCGTCTGCGCGACGAAGAACCGACCCGTCATCGATAGATCGCCTTGCCGCAATGAATGCAGGCACACGGCAGGCCTCGCCGGACATCGACGCCCATGCGCGCCACACGGCGCTTCCACGCATCGTGCGAGCCGATGTCATAGACGTGCAACCCAAGCAGGCAGCCGAGGCGCTGGAGGTCTAGCGGCATTGCACGCCCTTTCGATTGAGGCGGGCCGGCTGCACCGCCATCCAGACTATCGCCATCTTGCCGCTCGCGTTGCGGCGGCGCTCTCCGGTGTCCCTGATCTTGCCCAGGCGGCCGAGTTCGGTGACCCGGGGTCGAATGGACAGTATCGACCACCCTAGCCGCGCGGCCACCTGATCGGCTGTTAGGCCATTCGAGCGCTCCAGCACGTCGAGCGCCATCGTGCGAAGGATCGGCGCCGCCTCGGCCGCCGCCCGACGCGACGTGTCGCGATCTTGGGCGCCGGGCGCGCAAGGGTAGCGGAACAGGTCGCTCGTCATGAGCCACTGTACTCGGCGGCAGGATAGGCTGGCGCTAAGCCACGCGCTTCTGCCTCCAGCATCGCGTCCCATCCGTCCGCGCCCCGTCCCTGCGCCCGCGCGACAAGGAACTTGAACGCGAAAGCCGCAGCATCGGGTGACGGGATCGCCATCAATCGATCCTCGGCATCGGTGCGAACATCTTGGAGGCGCTGGCTCTCGCCCCAAACCCCGCCTGGCACCGCCTCTACGAGCGCGCTACGCTCCGGGCCGATCGGGAGGTCGCGAAACCCGCAGACATTGATGTGCGCGGAATCGAAAGCCCTCTCGGCATACGCGGCCGACAGATACGCCAGCTTGACCGCAATCCAGGTGGGATCAGCCACGCGTGCCTCCCATCCCTATCGCGAGGTTCGCAACCGATCGCATTTCTCGGGTGGCCTCCGAATGAAGGCGGATCGCCAGCATGGTGATGTCATGCAAGCTGTCGCCCCGTATCCGCACCGCCTCCAGCGTCCAGCCATCACCGGCGTTAGCGATCTGATATGCCTTTTCGTCCAAAACCTTGAGCAGCGCCCCCACCTCGCTCAGGCGGGCCTCAAGGTCGGTCAGGCGGTCGTTCATTGATAAGATCCGAGAGGCAGTCATGACCGACCTCCCAGCACGAGCCAGCCGTTGCTCGTGGGCAGCCCGAACCGGCGGATCACGCGCTTGATGTGGCTCCGGTTGGCGTACCGCTGGACGGCGTCGTTCATCCGCCGCCCGGCCGCGATGAGGTTTGCTCGCTCCATCTCGGGCGTGGCGAGATCAAGCAGACGGCTCGACAATCCGCCGGTCTCAATCCCTCCATCAGAGTCGATCATCACCCAGCCGCCGATGGCAAGGAAGCCGCGGATCGCTGCCGTGGTGCCTCTCGTGTCGGCCGGCAGGAAGTCGTTCACCGCGCCGCGCGATCGGAGAGCCTCCACGATCGCCTCGCGCCGACCGGCTGCGGAGTGCATATGCTCCACGAGAAGATTGATCCGGATCGAGGTATCGCGAGTCATCGCTTCGTCCCGAATGCCGAGGTTCAACACCTCGGGCTGACCAGGACGAAGCTCAAGGCGAACGACAACGGCGATCGTCTGCATCGCTGCGAGCCAGAGCAGCGCATAGGTCTCAACGTCGTCGGAGAGCTGGTCGAGCCACCCGATCTGCTGTTCTATCGGCGGCGTGGCGTCGAGTAGATCGACGTTGCCCAACACTGGCTGAGCTTCGGCCTCCATCACAGCGCTCATGCGACCGCTCCCGTCGCAATCGACTGGGGCACTCGTTTGAGGTCGCGCACCGTCGGTGCTGGGCGGTAAAGCCCAACGATCGGACCAAGGATCATCTGCCGAAGGGCCCAATCGTAATAAGGCCCTTGCGGGTTGGCATAGCGCCGCTGGTCGTGGATCACCTTTGAATAGAGGGAGATCGTCTCCCAGCTATCGGGTCGCCTCGCGCAGCGGCGGACAAATGCGATTTCGCGCTCAATCTGCCGGCGCGAATCCGGCTGCGGTGCGAGCGGCGTCTGCCGCTCGATGCAATAGAAGCCCTCGACAGGCTCGTTGTACTTGGCCCACCCCTCTTCGTAGACCGCAACCTCACCGGGACGGAGCAGCGTCAGCCCATCATGGCGGACTGGCTCGATACCGAAACCGGGCAAAATGGTGTCGAAGATCTGAAGCCTGAGGCAGTCGCCCCGCATTTCCACTTCGAGCGGCTCCGCCACCGCCCGCATAGCAGCCGCCGCAGCGGCCATGTTCGTCTGTTCACCGCGCACCCTAGGTGCGCCCAGTGCCTGGCTGGCCATGAGCCGCCTCCCGCTTGAGTGAGGCAGGCGGATCGGCGGAGGCTAGGGCTCGATAATCGCAGCCCGAAGCACGTCTTTCCCATCCTGCGCATCGGAGTCGGCCTTGCGGGCACTCATCCGATAGCCGCAGAGTATGAGAACACTTCGATATTCGTCAACAGCAAACTTGGGGGTCAGGCTCTTCGGCTTATACCCACGACACGCCCCACCACATGGAACTCGGAGCTATCCACCTCGAAATCACTGATAGATGGATTATCAGAAATAATGAGGTAACGACCGCCCGGCAGTCGTCGGACGCGCTTCACCATGCCGAGGTCACCGTAGGCCAAAGCCCAAAGGCGATCCTGCTGGTTGATGAACTTTTGCTTCGTGTCGATGATCAGACGATCATTATCCAACAACGTCGGGAGCATTGAATCTCCCAGCCCCCTTGCAACAAACAACGACCCCGGGTCGCTGTCGGTCATCTCCCGAAGCCATTCGAGATCAAAGTGCCGAAAGCGCACCCCAGCGCCTTGCTGCGCGTCCAAAAACGTGCCGCCGCCCATCGCGTAACTCAGATCAAATTCCTGCACGCGGGCAAGCCCCTCGTCGGCCAGCGCTCGGGCTACAGCGGAGCGGCTATGGGCATGACCGGGCTCATCCGCCTCACCTTCAAGCCAAGCGATCGACACATCCAGCGCTCCGGCTATGTCGGGTATGTAGCGCGACTTGGAGGTGTGCCCCTTCAAGATCAGGCTGACGGCACCTTGGCTAACGCCGATTTCACGCGCCAGCGCAGACTGGCTCATGCCCTTGTCCGCCATCGCAGACTTCAACCGCTCAACTATAATCATCCTTAAGTTCCTATCGCCCCCGTTGCGAGTTTGCTATTGAAGTGTCCTTGTAGCTTGGGCAATAGGAAACTATGACCACTCGAAACATCCCCCTCGGCGACGACGCCCCAGAACGCCTCGCATTGCTCCGCGCCATCAAGCTGCTCGGCGGCAATAAGTCGGAAGTCGCGCGGGTTTGCGGCTGCACGCAGGCCAACATCTTCCAGATCGTTGAATACCGTCGGCGGCTGCCCGCAGAGTTCGTCCTGCCGCTCGAAGCTCGAACCGGTGTGTCGCGTCATGAGCTTCGGCCTGACATCTACCCGCTCGAACCTGCCGTGTCGCGCGCAACCGACATCACCGCCTGATCCATGGGTCAGAGGGGATCATCCAGACGCTCATCCCAGGCCGCGTTTCGCGCGGCCGTTGAGAAGGCGAAATCTCGGTATGACCTGTCGGCCATCATCGGCCGTCATACCAAACTGACGAAGGCCGGGCCGCGCGCGTTGCGCGGCCTGTGCATGTTCCATCAGGAGCGATCCCCCAGCCTCCACGTCTATGACACGGACGGCGGCTTCCATTGCTTCGGCTGCGGGGCCAGCGGCGATGTGTTCGACTTCCTCAAGGCGAAAAACGGTCTCGGCTTCATCGACGCAATCCGCTGGCTGGACGCGGCGGCCTTGCCGGAGGTCAGCGAGGCTGAGCGAGCCCGGCAGCGGGCCGAGGACGAGGCAGAACGCGCGGCGGCGATCGATCTGGCCCGCACCGTCTGGCGCGGCGCCACGCAAGCCGCTGGCAGCCCGGCGGAGGTCTATGCCCGCTCGCGCGGCATCACCGTGCCGCTGCCACCGTCGATCCGCTTCGCCCGAACACCGGCATGGTATGACGCCGAAAGCGGCGAAGTCGGCCCCGCCATCCCGGCGGTGATCGGTTGCGTTCAGGACATGAGTGGAGCCTTCATCGGCATACAGCGCATCTTCCTCAGCCAAGGCGGGCGCGCCAAGGCGAAGATGCCGAACCCAAAGAAGACGCTCGGCAGGTTCAAGGGCGGCGCACTGCGGCTTGGCCCTGTCGCAGAGGGCATCACCTCGTGTGAGGGGCCGGAAGACGGCTGGACGCTAATGCAGGCGATGCCAGCCCAATCCATCTGGGTTGCGCTCGGAACCGCCAATCTCGCTTCGATGGTCCTGCCGCCCGAGGTCCGCCACCTCAGGATCGGGGGGGACAACGGGGCGGCTGGCCGCGCCGCCGTCGCCACTGCCGCCGAGGCTCACACGGCGCGCGGCGTCGAGGTGTCCGCCTTCTTCCCCGAGGATCGGTACAAAGATTTCAACGATGCTCTCCGGGGAATCTGCGCGTGAGTGACATCGCCTTCCAGGAGATCGAACTAAGCGACCTGTCGATTGGCAGTCCTCGCGCCGAACTGGCGCTGTTGGGGGAGTTGCTGGGCGACAATAGCGGGATCGACATGACCGCCGACCGGCTGATGCCCGAGGATTTCTCAGTGCCGCTCTATGGGCGCGTCTTCGCCGTGATCGTGCGCGAGGCTTCACTGGGGCGCTCAGTCAACGCCATTACCCTCTCGCCCTATTTCCGTGACGATCGCGACTTCGAGGAACTCGATGCCCAGCGGCGGCTGAGCGACGCCGCGCGCGATAGCATCGGCGACTACCGGCCGACGCCATACCTCGACCAGATCCTGAGCCTCTCGAAGCGACGCCGGATCGTCGCCGGCTTGAGCCGCATCCAAGCCGAAGCCCGCAACCTTGAGATGTCTGTCGACGACATCCTCTCGGAAGCGGATGCCACCCTATCGACGATAGTGGACCGGGCTGAGGGAACGCATGAAGTCACCGGGGCCGACGCGCTGGGTGAGGTGATTGCCGAGTTCGGCCTGCCAGTGGTCGGTGTCCGATGCGGGACGATCGGCCAGATTGACGATCTGGCGGGGCCGCTGCGGCCGGGGCAGATGGTGATCGTCGCCGGCCGTCCCGGCATGGCGAAGACCGCTACAGCCGTCAGCTATGCGATCGGCGCAGCGCGCGCCGGCCACGGTACGCTGTTTGTCAGCCTCGAAATGTCGGCGAAGGAGCTTGGCGCGCGCATCGGTTCAGACCTGTGCTTCGATGTCGCGCAGGGCACAGGCGTCCCGTTTGAGGTCATCCGGGATCGCCGACCTTCGGTATCGCAAACGCTGCGCATTAGGGAAGCAAGGGTGTCCTTTTCCGACATGCCGCTCCAGATCGTGGATCGCGGCGGCTGCAAGATGGCGACCCTCGAAACGATGATCCGGCGGCACAAGCGGAAGATGGCTGCGGCCGGCCGCAAACTCGAACTGGTCATCGTCGACTATTTGCAGCTGCTCAGCCCCGATCAGCCGATGCGGAGCAGTTACGAGGCGGTCTCCGAGATCAGCAAGCGGATCAAGCAGGCGGCGAAGAGCCAGGGTGTGGCGATCATGGCGCTGGCGCAGCTCTCCCGCAGCGTCGAGCAGCGCCCCGACCGTCGCCCCCAACTGTCCGATCTACGCGATAGCGGCCAGATTGAGCAGGACGCCGATACGGTCATCTTCCTCTACCGCGAAGCCTACTACACCAAGAAGGAAGAGCCGAAGCGCGGCACCAGCGAATGGTACGACTGGTCGGTGAAGTATGCGGAGATCGAGCGCCACATAGAGTTCATCTGCGCGAAGCGACGCGATGGCGCTGAAGGCCGGGGCGCTGGCCTATTCTTCGGTGAGTTTATGGCCGTTCGCGGCGGCGATTACTACGAGACCCGTGGAGAGTCCCTGTGAAGATGGAATGGCACAAGCGCGATCACCGCGCGGCGCTGGATGGTTACATGGGCCTGACGCTTGAAGAGCGGGGTGCCTACACGACGCTGCTTGATCTGATGTACGAGCGCGGCGAGGCCCTACCGGACAACGAGCGACTGATCGCCGGCCACCTCGAAACATCGGTCAGGAAGTACCGCGCGCTCCGCGATTCTCTGATCGCGAAGGGTAAAATCCAACGGGCCGACGGGGGGCGCCTCACCAACGCTCGCTTCGAGAAAGAGTGCGAAAGCTCCGTGAATGCTCGACGAACACTCCGCGAAAGCGGTGCGAAGGGTGGACGAAAGCGCGTCGAGAACCTGAAAAACGTCAATGAAAACAACGAAGGTGGTCAAGCCCGGCTTGAGCCTGCCTCAAGCTCGCGCGCGCGCTTAGAAGGAGAAAGAGATACGCTTACTAACGTAAGCGGCGCGGTCGCGCCGTTGGATGATCCAGTAAAGTCGATTTTTGACATCGGCGTCAGGCTTCTGGTCAGAGCCGGGACACCCGATCGACAGGCTCGATCCCTCATCGGAAAATGGCGGAGGGATGCATCGGACGCGGAACTGCTGGCCGTGCTGCCCGAAGCAGCTGGCAAGTCCGATCCGGCTGCGTGGATCACCGCCGCGCTGGCCGCCCGATCGCGCCCGACGTTCGACCGGCTGGCCGATAGCATTGAGAGATACCGGCACCTGCCGCCGGCCCCCAAGATTGTGGCCATCCAATGACCGCGCAGCGGTCGTCTCTGGCTGGCATCGCCCCGCTCAGCCGCGACCCGGACCCCGCCAAGGCCAGGCGGGCCGCCCGGGAGGCGTGGCAGGATCACGGGTTGATCCTCATCAATCCCGAGTGGCTCACCAGCTGGGTGGACAGAGCCCAAGCTGAGCAATTGGCGGTGAAGGTACACGGTAGGCGGGGGAAGTGATGGGATCGAACATCTTGGCTGATCGGTGGGCCATCCTGCGCACGTCGGGCGGCCGGACGCTGGCGCTGGCGGCGGCGCTGGCCGAGGCTGGCTACGACGCATGGACCCCGATGCAGGTTCAGGATCGTCGCCGCGCGCGCGGCAGGCCGCCGACCGAGCAGCGCGTGCCGATCATGCCGACAGTCGTGTTCGTTCGCGCCGATCGCGTGTCCGATCTCTACCGGGCGCTCTCCCTGCCTGTGAACCCCTTCCCCGCATTCTCGATCTTCCAGCAAGCCGGGCGTGTGCCGGTCATCTCCGACTGGGAGTTGGATTGCCTGCGCTCGGCCGAGGAAAGGGCGGCCCGCGCCCGCATGAAGAGCGAGCGGCGGGAGTTCACGATTGGCGGCGCCGTGAAGGTCGCCGAGGGCATCCTGCAAGGCATGGTGGGCGTGGTCGTCGACGCCAAGGGCAAGGCGCCGACGATCGACCTGGGCGGCGGCTGGGTGATGAAGATCGAGGGTTGGCTGTTGCGGCCGGATGATGTAGATGCTGACGACAGCACAGGCCGACAGGATCGGCAGAGGACTTATCGGCGCGAGCCGACGTAGGGCTACCGGCCGGAAGGCGAAGCGGTAGCTCCATTCCCGTAGGGCTCGCCGGCATGTGTCGGCGGCCAATTCTAGAGAATTGCCTGACGCCCAGCCGCCGCGCTGGGCTTCGTCGTGTTCAGGTCTGCCCACAGCGTTGGGCCGCAGGATGCCCGCGCTGACAGTGGAAACATTGTCGCACCGCGTCGTTTTTCGGGCTCTCAATCGCGGATTGCAGCCTGACCGACGACGAAAGAGCCGAAGTTCTCGTGACGGCCAGTGGCTTGCTTCGTGAGCATCACCAGCACGCCGTCGAGCGAGCAAACGAGGAATATCTGCGCGCGATTAAGGCAGGTGACACCGCGTCCGCCAAGCATTGGGAGGGGGTTGTCGCCCTTCTGTCAGCGGGGATCCGCGACGTTTACTAACCTTCGCGGATCGATTGTGCAGCGCAGCAGTTTAATGGATGCGGCCCTGCGAGCAGGCCGCGATCCCCTCCACCTTTTGCCCCGGCGGCTACGGTCGTCGGGGCTTTCGTTGGTCAGCACGGCGCCATGCCGGGCTCTCGGGGAGGTAGCGCGCCTCCCCACATCATCGCGGGGTTGGCCATGACAGACGAGGAGTTCCTCTTCGGCGATGGCCATTCCGTCTATCGCGGTCTGCTGCCCAGCCACATGCCCGCCGTCCTGCCGCCTGCGACGTGGACGCGCCAGCGGAGGCGGCAGGCCAATCGCGCGGCGGCCTTGGCCGCGCGATAGCATGGGTCGCCTTACCGGGCTGCCGCCCCGTCTCGCTGGCCTCCCGCCTCGGCTGGCATCCACGCCGATCGACGCGGCGGATCGCGACCGGAAGCGCAATGAGTTCCACCCGTGGCGCGCCTGGTACAAGACCCCGCTATGGCGGGCGCTGCGCATGGCCACGTTCACCCGCGACCTGTTCACCTGTACGATGTGCGGCAGGATCGAGGGCGACACCTCCAAGCTCGTGGCGGACCACGACACGCCCCACCGGGGCGATCGGGGCGTGTTCTTCGACCCGAACAACCTGAAGACGCTCTGCGCCTCGCCCTGCCACTCCAAGCATAAGCAGCGGCTGGAGCAGGCCGCCGAGCATCGTTAGGAAACGATGGTGGCCCCCACCGCTCTACGGCACGATTTCGAGAATGGTGAGCGGGAAGCTATCGGTCTTCACCTCATTCTTTTCGTTGAACCAGGTAACGTAGGCGTGGATCGGGCCATCGCCACCCCAGCCGCTTCTTCCCACCGATGTCACCATCATCACCGGCCCGCCCGACCTCATCCGAACCTTGGCACCCTCTTCAATCGCAGCCGTCATCACCGTCTCCTTGAGGTGCGCTATGGACGACGACCGTTCGCTTGAACTGGAGCTTGTTCAGCCACCGAGTCACGAACCGGTCGTGCTCGGCGACTTTGTTCTCCTTGCAAGCGGGAGTCCACAGGGACTGGTGATCGCAATCGAGAACTCGATGGCGACGGTCACATGGTTGCTCGGTAACGGACTGAGGTCGAACCTCCCTGTTGCGTGCCTGCGACCGAACGCAGTGCGACATCGCTGATCCCCGCCGGGCGGGAGGGGGGGGTGTCAAAGTCAGGGGCCGGCCAACCCCGTGGACCGCCCCTCGTGCCACGCGGAGATAATTTTCTGGTGGGTGTAGTCGGGTGCGAACTTTCGTCGGAAGGCGGTACTTGATGGCTGTCCGAAAGACGACTGAGGAATGGCGCCGGATTGAGGCCGAATATTGCGGCAGCGACGATTCCATTCGCGAAATAGCTGATCGGCATGAGATTTCCGACACGGCTATTCGGAAGCGCGCTCGGGCCGATGGCTGGGAACGCCCGGTTCGCACCGCGAACCGTCACGAACTTGACCGTCAGCCCCCGCCCCCGCCTGCCACGGACCCGGAACAGCCGGTCGACGCTGCGACGATCGCCGACGGTGGGCGCGGCCTCGTCATGAGGATGCTCGACGAACTGGACGTGGTGACCAGCCGCCGGGGCGAGCTGGAAGACATGATCGAGGCGGCGACCGAGAACGACGATGAGGACGATCGGCGGATCGCCATGGAGCGCGCCGTCAGCCTGCCGAGCCGGGCAAACACCGTGAAGACGCTGGCGTTGGCGCTCAAGACCCTGAACGAAGCGTCGGCGCCGCAAGGTAAGAAGGCCCAGGCGCAGGACCGCGCCAACGAAGTGGCCAGCCGCTTTCGTCCGATCGGCCCGCCGCAGCTGAAGGCTGTCTAGGCAGTGTCTGCATTTAGCGGATTCCATTTGGAAGACCGATCTGATTCAAGGCTGGTGAAGGAGCCAAGCCTTGAGCAGACGAACGCTGACGGACGAGCAATGGGATCGGATTGCGGGTCATCTTCCGGGTCGGGAGGGGACGCGAGGGCGGAGCGGTGTCGACAACCGGCTATTTGTGGATGCGATCCTGTGGATGGCCGGCAATGCGGCGCGCTGGCGTGACCTGCCGGAGGTGTTCGGCAAGTGGACAGGGGTGCATGCGCGGTTCCGGCGGTGGTCGCATGCCGGTGTATGGGAACGGCTTTTCCATAGCCTGGCCGACACGCCGGACTTCGAATACGTCCTGATCGACAGCACCATCTCGAAGGCGCACGCCGATGCGGCGGGCGCAAAAGGGGGGCTGAAGCTGCCGCGATCGGTCGGTCCCGCGGCGGGCTGACGACCAAGCTGCATGCGGCGGTCGACGCCATCGGCCTGCCGATCCGTATCCATCCGACGCCCGGGCAATGGGGCGATCGCCCCCAGGCCGAAGCGCTGCTGACGGGCTTGAAGGGTGTCGGCCACGTCATCGCCGACGCCGCCTATGACGCCGATCCGCTACGCGTCTTCATCGCCGACAGTCTCGGTGCTACTGCCCACATCAAAGCCAATCCCAGCCGAACCGGAAAGCCTCCCATCGACTGGCGCCTCTACAAGGAACGCCATCAGGTTGAGTGCTTCTTCAACAAGCTCAAGCGCTTCCGCCGCATCGCCTTGCGCTGCGAGAAGACCATCTCCGCCTTCATGGGCTTCGTTCACCTCGCATGCGCCATGATCTGGCTGCGCTAAATGCAGACGCGGCCTAACGTGCCCACATGGTCGACCGCTTGCCCGGATTGGCGCAAGCGGCTGAAGGCTCGCCGATCGCTGATCCCGTTCGACCCGCTGTTCCCGGATGTGGCCGACGCCAAGATGGCGCTGTTCACGTCGCTCCGGCTGATGGACGTGACCGGGCAGCCCACGATCGGGGAATCGTGCGACACCTGGCTCCTCGACTTCGTGCGGGCAGTGTTTGGCGCATACGATGCGGCTACCGGCCACCAGCTGATCCGCGAGTTCCTGCTGCTCGTGTCGAAGAAGAACACCAAGTCGACGATCGCGGCCGGCCTGATGGTGACCGAACTGGCGATGGGCTGGCGGGACGAGGATGAAAATCTGATCCTCGCGCCGACGAAGGAGGTAGCGGACAACAGCTTCAAGCCCGCCGCCGCGATGATCCGCGCCGACGCAGACCTGAGTGACCTTCTGCACATTCAGGATCACATGAAGCTCATCACCAACCGCACGACCAAAGCCACGCTGAAGGTGGTTGCGGCCGATAGCGCGACGGTCTCGGGAAAGAAGGCCAGCCGCGTTCTGGTCGACGAGCTATGGCTGTTCGGGAAGAAGGCCACCGCCGATTCCATGCTGAAGGAGGCGACAGGCGGGCAGGTTTCGCGGCCCGAAGGCTACACCCTGTTCCTGACCACCCAGTCGGACGAGCCGCCGAAGGGCGTGTTCAAGAAGAAGCTCGCCGAATATCGCGACATCCGCGACGGCAAGATCATCCGGCCACACAAGCTGCCGGTGCTGTACGAGTTCCCGAGCGAGATGTTGAAGGCGGGCGACCACCTCGACCCGGCGAACTTCTATTACACGAACCCCAACCTTGGCCGATCGGTCAGCCAGGATTGGCTGGAGGAGCAATTCACCGACGCCCAGGCCGCCGACATGGCTGAGCGGCAGGTGTTCTTCGCCAAGCATTTGAATGTCGAGATTGGCGTCGGCCTGCATCACGACGCGTGGGCTGGTGCCCCGCATTGGGCGAAGGCGACTGTCTCGCCCGAGGTATGGGACGGCTCGCTCGCGCATTTCCTCGAGATCGTCGAGGTGGCGGTCGCTGGCATCGACGGCGGCGGCCTGGACGATCTTCTCGGCCTCACGCTGTTGGGCCGCCTTCGTTCGGACCCGCGCATCTGGCTTTCGTGGTCGCATGCCTGGGCACAGCTGGACGTGTGGGAGCGGCGCAAGGACATCGTCTCCGCACTCGACGGCTTCATTGCCGACGGCGACCTGACCAAATGCGACGACCCCACCGCTGACCTGCGGGGCGTCGCCGACATTCTGCAACAGGTTTTGGAAGCGGGGCTGTTCCCTGGCGCCTTCGCCATCGGTCTCGACCCTCATGGCGTGGCCGCTCTGATCGACGAGTTGGTGGCCCGAGGCTTCACCGACAAACACCTCAACGCCGTCGCGCAGGGCTTTCGGCTGAATAGCGCCGTCATCGGCAGCGAGCGAAAGCTCAAGGATGGAACGCTTCGCCATGCCCGCCAGCGCCTCATGGATTGGTGCGTCGGCAATGCGAAGGTCGAGCAGAGAGGCAACGCCGTGCTCATCACCAAACAGATCGCCGGCAAGGCCAAGATCGATCCGCTGATCGCTCTCTTCAATGCCGTCATGCTCATGAGCCGCAACCCGGAAGCGGCCGGCGGCGGCGTCGACGACTTCATCGCTCAGATGAAGGCGGCCTGATGGGGATCGGCACGTGGGTCGGTTCGGCCCTGCGCTATTTCGGGACCGGCAGCGGCGAGAGCGGCAAGCTGTCGGGTGCGGCGGAAGATGAGCCCACCCGGATCAAGATCAAGTACGGCAGCCAGATCGACACCGGCGGCGAGGTCGTCAACCAGCGCAGCACGTTGGGACTATCCACCGCCTGGGCGTGCGTGACGCTCAAGTCCGAACTGTGCGGCGCGATGGGCGTGGGCGTGTTCGAGAAGAAGGCCGGCGGTCGCATCGCCCGGCCAGATCACTGGCTTTCGGATCTGGTCCACGAGGAACCGAACCGCGATCAGACGCCCACGGAGTTCTGGGCGGCGATGGTCGCCTGCATCGACCTGTGGGGCAATGGCTACGCCGAAAAGGAAACGCTGGGGAAGCGCACCACGGCGCTGACACCGCTCGCGCCGCAGCTGGTCACCTGCCGCCGCAGTCGGGACACCGGGGAACGGGAGTATGTCTATCTCGATCGCGGCAAGGCCGAGGTCATGCCGGCGGAGAAGGTGCTGCATCTTCGCGGGATGACGCTCGGAGGCGATGTCGGCCTCTCCGCGATCGAATATGGCCGCCGCACGATCGGCGGCGCCAATGCCGCCAACCGCGTTGCCGCGTCCACCTTCGCCTCCGGTCTGCAACTGGCCGGCTTCATGGAGACGGGATCGACCAAGCTCTCCCCCGATCAGCGGGCCGACCTGATCGAGATTTTCGACAGCTTCACAGGGCAGGCGATGCGCGGCCGAATCGTGCCGCTTGAGAAAGACTTCAAGTTCCAGGCGCTGAAGATGAACCCGGCCGAGGTCGAGTTGCTCGCGTCACGAGGCTGGGATGTCGAGGAACTGTGTCGCTGGTTCGGCATGTTGCCGATGCTGATTGGCCACGCGGCCAAGGGGCAGACGATGTGGGGCAGCGGCATCGAGCAGCTTCTGCTCGGCTGGCAAACCCTGCGGCTCAACCCCCTCCTCCGCAAGATCGAGCAGTCGATCAAGCTCCAGCTCCTGCCCCGCGAAGAGCGCAAGACGATCTACCCCGAGTTCAACCGCGAAGCGATGCTCGCCGCTGACAGCGCCGCGCGGGCGGCGCTCTACAGCGCGTTCGGACAGAACGGCGTGATGACGCGCGGCGAGATGCGCAGCCGGGAAAACCTGCCGACCATGGACGGCGACGACTTCCTGACCGTGCAGTCCAACCTCATCAAGTTGGCCGACCTCGGCAAGGCGCCCAGCGCCGAGCAGGGCGCGCGGTCGGCGCTCATGAACATGCTCTTCGGCGGCGATGTGGAAGCCGTGATCGATGCCCGCGTGAAGGCCGCGATGATTGGCCACAACGGCGGCCCGAAGCTGGAGGACTGACATGGCAATGATTTCGAGCTTCGGTCGCAAGCACAGCGGCGCTCTCAAGGTCCGCGACTTCGACCTGACCACCAAGTCGGTCGGCGATGACGGCACGTTCGACGGCTATGGCTCGGTCTGGGATGTCGTCGACAGCTATCAGGAGGTCGTGGCACGCGGCGCCTTCACGGAGAGCCTCGCGGAATTGAAGGCCAAGGGCCGCCCGGTGCCGGTGTTGTGGCAGCATAACGCCCGGCAGCCGATCGGGGCCTGGACCGACCTGATCGAGGACGATCACGGCTTGGCGGGCAAAGGCGAACTTCTGATCGACGAGGTGGCGCTGGCGAAAGAGGCGCACGCCCTGATGAAGCGCCGGATCGTGACCGGCCTGTCGATCGGCTATTGGGTTCGCGAGAGCAGCTACGACGAAAAGACGGGCATCCGCACGCTCACCAAGCTGGACCTCGTCGAAATCAGTCTCGTCACCTTCCCCGCCAATGATGACGCTCGCGTCGAGGCGGTGAAGTTCAAGCTCGCCCACGGCGAACTGCCCACGGATCGAGAAATGGAGAAGTACCTGCGGGAGGCAGGCTTCTCGAAAACGCGCGCCGCCGGCCTCGTCAGCCACGGTCTCGCGGAACTGCGTCGGAGGGAGTCCGATCGCGAAACGACGATCACACCGGCCCTGAAAAGCCTTTCGGACACCCTGGCCAGCTTCAAGCTGTAAGCCGCTCCACCAAGGAAAAATCTACCATGAACATGATGACTTCCGCTGCGGCCATGGCCGCCGGCGCGACCCCGCTCGTCCGCGCGCCCGTTCCTGAGTTCGGCCGCAAGGATGGTGGCGAGCCGGACGCCAAGTCGATCGAGCAGCTTCAAAAGCAGCTCAGCGAGACGCTCGGCGAGGTGAAGGAGTTCGCCAAGGAGTTCCGCGCCAAGGATCGCGAGGGCACCAAGGTCGACACCGAGACCAAGGAGAAGGCGGACAAGGCGCTTTCCGAACTGACCGGCCTGCGGGGCGAGATCACCGAGCTTTCGCAGAAGCTGGCGCAGGGCCGCCGAGGCGGCGACGACGCGCCCGAACTGAAGTCGCTCGGTCACGAGGTCGCCAATCATGACGACGTGAAGTCGTATGTCGAGGGCGGCTGCAAGGGCACGATCGGCTTCTCGGTCAAGGCCGTGACCAGTGCCTCGGGTTCGGCCGGCAACCTCATCCGCCCCGATCGCCAGAGCGACATCGTCACCATGCCGCGCATGGGGCTGCGCGTGCGCGATCTGCTGACCCCCGGCCGCACCGAGGGCAACTCGATCGAGTATGCCTACCAGACCGTCCGCACCAACAACGCGGCCGGCACGGCGGAGGGCGCGCAGAAGCCCGAGAGCAACTACGGCTGGGATGTCGCCCAGTCGCCCGTCAAGACGATCGCGCACTGGGTGCCGGCGTCGCGGCAGGCGATGGACGATGTCCCGCAGTTGGAAAGCCTGATCGACGGCGAACTCCGCTGGGGCCTCGACGATGCCGAGGACGCCGAACTGCTGCTGGGCGACGGCACCGGCCAGCACCTTAACGGCCTCTATACCCAGGCGACCGCCTATGCGGCTCCCTCGGGTGTCACGGTCTCGGGCGAGACCCGCATCGATCGCCTGCGGCTGGCCATCCTTCAGGTCGAGCTTGCCGACTATGCGCCGGACGGCATCGTGCTTCACCCGACCGCCTGGGCCGGCATCGAACTGACCAAGGATGCGGCGTTCGGCTACATCTTCGCCAACCCCCAAGGCGTCGCCGGGCCGGTGCTGTGGGGTCGCCCGGTCGTGTCGACCAAGCGGATCGGCGCGGGCAACTATCTGACGGGCGCCTTCAAGCTCGCCGGCCAGATCTTCGACCGGATGGATACCGAGGTCCGCATCTCCGATCAGGACCGCGACAACTTCATCAAGAACATGCTCACGATCCGCGCGGAAAAGCGGCTGGCGCTCGTCGTCCGCCGCCCGGCCGCGCTCGTGAAGGGCAACTTCACCGGCCTTTAATCCCCAGCCTCCGGGGCGCCCTCACCGGCGCCCCGGCTTTTCCCATCGCTCACGGCGCCCGTGCCGCGCGCGATGCGAGAAGCTGAAGGAGATCGACGATGTCGAAGAACGCTTTTGTCCTGGACGATCACTACGGCGACGACGGCGCCGCGCGCGAAGGCATGATCCTGCGCGATATGGCCATCGGCCGCTTCAACGAACTGGAGAAGAAGGGGCTCGTTCGCGAGGCCTCCTCCGAGGAAGTCGAGAAGGGTTACCAGCCCTCGATCGATGCCGACCCGTCCAAGGATGCCGAAGGCGAAGGCGACGGCGAGGGCGAGAAGGATGCGCCGAAGCCGGCGAACAAGGCCGCGCCGAAGCCCGCGAATAAGGCGGCCTGATCGATGGCCCGCTCTGCGCGCCGCTCGCGCGGCTTCGTCTGCGTGCCGAAATTTTCGGTGGCGCCGTCGATCACCGGCACGGCCAAGAGCGGGCAGACGCTCACGGGCGCCAGCGGCACGATCGTCGATGGCGTCATCGCGGCGCGCCAATGGCGGCGCAACGGTGTCGCCATCAGCGGCGCGACCGCCGCGACCTATGTCTTGCAGGCCGCCGACATCGGCACTGTCACCACCCTCGCTGTCACCGCGACCAATGCACGGAACGGGGCCAACACGGTGACCGCCGTGTCAGCCCCCACCGCCACGGTCATCGCCTGACGATGCGCGTCGTCGTCATCACGCCGCCTGCCCCGGTCGTCACCTGGGATCAGGCTCGCGCTCAGCTGAAGCTGGAGGCGGATGACGATCGGCGCACACACGTCGAGGGCCTCGTTGCCGCCGCCACGGCGCATCTCGACTGCGAAACCGGTTGGATGGGACGCGCTTTGGGGGAGCAGACGCTGGAAGCGCGCTTCGACGGCCATGAGGCGGGCCATTGCGTGCGCCTGCCCTATCCGCCGGTCATTGCCATCGAGAGCGTCATCTATCTCGATACCAGTCGCACCGCGATCACGGCCGATCCGAACAGTTACGAGGTGTTCGGCGCCGATCTGTCGGCGGACGGCTCTCCCCCCTGGACGGGCTGCCATGTCGGCCGCGAGGTGCTGCGGGTTCGGTATCGAGCTGGCTATCCCGACGGCATCCCGCCGCAGGTTGCCGTCTCCATCCTCATGATCGTCGAGGATCTGTTCATGGGTCGCGCTACCAAGCCGGAGGATGCGCCCTCGGGCAGCCTCATCGGCGCCATGCTGGAGACGTTGCGCGTATGGCGATGATTCCCCGCGCGCGGCTCAACCGCCGCGTCCGCTTTGAGGCAAAGGCACGCCCTGGCGGCCGAGGGAAGGCCGGGCAGGAAACGTGGACACCTGTCGCGATCCTCTGGGCCGAGCTTCAGGATGCGCTGCCCAGTCGCGGCGAACGCCTCGCCGAGGGCCTGACCATCGCAACCCGCCCCTCCCGCTTGCGGCTCGACTATCGCGCCGGCCTCACCTCGGACATGCGCGTCCTGCTGCTGCGCAAGGATGGCGCCGATTATGTGGTGGATCGAACCATGGCGATCGTCGCCGGCCCGGCCGAACTCGGCGAGCGCGACGCGATCGAGTTCATGGTCGCCGACTATTCGACCAGCGGCACCGGCGCATGACATCCGCCGACAAGGTTCTGGCGGGTGTTCACGCCTTCCTCGGCAATATGATCCAGAACCTTGAGCCGAAGGTGCTGCGCGGCGCGCTGAAGGAGGGGGCCGAGGTCATCGCGGCCGGCGCGCGCGAGAACTGCCGATCGGACGAGGTGCGCGCCACCATCAAGACCAGCAGCCGTGCCGAACCCGGCATCGTGGTCGCCAAGGTGCAGACCAAGGGGCCGGGCGCCTACATGGCCCCTTGGCTGGAGCATGGCACCGATCCGCACTTCATCAGCGTGGATGACAGCCAGAGCGGCGGGATGACCGTGCGCCGGATCAATCGCACGACCAAGGAGGCGCTGATGATCGGCGGCGCTTTCGTGGGCACGACCGTATTCCACCCCGGCGCCAAGCCCTATCCGTTCATGCGCCCCGCCGCCGACACGCGCGCCGACATGGCGATCGAGGCCGTCGCCGGCCACATCACGAAGCATCTCACCAAGGAGGGGCTGGCCGGCCCCGCCCCCGCCGCCGAGCCGGACGAATGAGCGCGGTCGAGATCATCGGTGCGGTGCTGGCGGCGGACGCTGCATTCGTCGCCGCCGTGCCGGAAGGCCAGTTCGACTATTGGGATTTGCCGCAGGGCACGCCCCTGCCGTCGGTGTTGCTCACGGAGATCAGCCGCGTCGAGCCGCCGGCGCTGTCGGGAAAGACGTTGGGGCCGGTCATCGAGCGCATTCAGGCGACGGTGCGGGCGAATAGCGGCGAGGAACGCAAGGCCATCCTCGACCTGATCCGGGACGCCTGTCGCGGGCGCACCGGGACGATCGCCGGGTGTCTCAACGTCGCGGTGCTGCTTGCGGGCGACGGACCCCAGTTCAAGGACGCCGACGCCGCCATCTATATCGGCAGCACCGACCTGCGCGTCAGCTTCATCAAGCCCGCCTGAACACCTTCACCTCTGGAGAACGACCATGAAACGTCACGCCGTGGCGCTGCGCGCCTTCACCCATGCCGACGACAGCTTCCAGGCCGGGCAGACCATCCTCAACATGGAGCCGACCCGCTTCACCGATTGGTCCGCGCCCGGCGTGGACCTCGTGCGCGAGGCGACCGAGGCCGAGGTCGCGAAGGCGAAGGGCGGCAAGCCCACGACCGCCAACGCGCCCAGGACGATGCCGACGACCAAGCGCCCGGCCAAGAAGGCCGCCCCCGCTCCCGCTCCTGTCGCGGAGCTCGCGCCCCTGCCCATCCCCGAGGGTGACGCCACCCTCTGATCGCTTTGCCCGCCGGGCAAAAACCCCCGCTGACGCGGGTCACCACCCAGGAGAAACGAGATGACCTCTTCGACTTCGGCGGGCTCGACGATCGGCCTTGTGCTGGCCGCACCCGCCACCTTCGACGCCGCCGGCTATGCCGCGCTGTCCTTCACGCTGGTCAACGGCGTGGAGAGCATCCCCGCCTTCGGCGCCCAGGTGCCGGTCAACCAGTTCCAGCCCCTCGCCGGCCCGGTCGAGAAGCATAAGGGGCCGCCGAACTACGGCTCGCTTCAGGTGCCGATGGCGCTGGACGATGCCGACGCCGGCCAAATTTTGCTGCGCGCCGCCGCCGAGCCCGACAACAACGCGCAATATTCGTTCTGCGTGACCTATCCGACCGGCGCCAAGCGGTATTTCCGTGGCCGCGTCTTCGGCTTTCAGGAGACGCCGGGTTCCGCGACGAACGTGCTGATGGGCACCTCGACAGTGGAGATCAACACGAAGATCATCCGCGCGCCGGCCCCCTGATCCTGATCCGGCGCCCGCGACGCCGGCCTACCCCATGCTCCGGCCCGTCCCGTCTGTCGCGGGCTGCGGGCGGGTCGGGGCACCACCTCCCGCGAAGGATATACCATGTTCGACATCACCCAGTTCGCCCCGGCGGACACCGGCTTCATGCACCTCAAGAGCCCCCGTGACGAAGAGCCCATCTTCGTCGGTGCCGCCGCGAACCCCCTGCCCGTGGGCATCACCTTCCACGCGCCGGGCAGCGAAGCCTATGAGGCGGCCAACAAGCGCCGCACCAATCGCTCGCTCGGCCGGAGCAAGAAGAAGATCGATCTGACCGCCGATCTGCTGCGATCGGACAATGTCACGTTCCTGACCGACATCACCGTCTCGTTCGACAACCTCGCCTATCCGCCCGCCGCCGATCTGGCCGGTGCCGATCTGCATCGCGCGCTCTACGCCGACCCGAAATATGGCTGGGTGGTCGAACAGGCACAGTCGCACCTGGGCGATTGGGGAAATTTCTCGACGAAGCCGCCCGCGAGCTGATCCTCCACGTCCGGCAGGTTGCCTGGCTGACCGCGCTGCCTCGACACAAGCTGTCGACCGGCGAGGAGATCAGGCAACCTGCTCGGGCGGAAGCCTACAAGACCGGCGGGACCGAGCCGCCCCTCCCACCCAAGGGCGATGTGGCCCACGTCTTCGACTGGTTCATGGAACTCGGCCAGATCGAGGTGACGGGGATGGGGCGCGCGGCCTTGTCGTGGCGTGAAATCGACGCCTGGGCATCGCGGACCTTCACCCCCATGACGGCATGGGAGGCGAGATTGCTCCGCCGGCTGTCCGTGGCGTTTCTGGCCGAAAGTGGCGCGGCCGAAAGCCCCTACCATCCCGCGCCGTGGGTCGAGCGCATCACCAGCCAGGCGGCGCGGGATGCGGCCGAGCGCCAGTTGCGATCGGTGCTGGGCTGACTCCTCATCTCGTGAGATCGCGCGTAGGGTTGCCCCAATCAGGGAGGCAGTATGCGCGCGATCATCATGGCGATCGGACTTCTGGCAACACCGGCGCTCGCCGCCGATCAGTTCGACCTCATCTGCACCGCCAAGAAGACGACAGTGCGCTATCGCGTCGATCTAGCACGGGGCGAATGGTGCGATGGAGATTGCAAGGTCACCCGCAAAATTACGGCAGTGACGACAGGTTTTCTAACGCTGGTCGATGAAAATCCGACTTCTGAACATGCATATCGCGAGAGTACTACCGTCAATCGGGTTGATGGCAGTTGGTACACGATGAGCTATTTTACTTGGTCGAGCCGCGTTCCTTCGGCGACTAAGGGGACTTGCGAGCCGACGGCCTTCACGGGCTTTCCCGCAGCCAAATTCTAGTTTTGCTCCGCCGCATCAGCGGCATCATGATTGATCGCAGGGCGGCCCATCTCGGCCGCCCTTTTTCGTGCGCGAAGGGAGGCGGATCATGGGCCAGAAGGTCGCGTCTCTCGAAATCGAACTGGCCATGGCCACCGGCGGGGCAATCGCCGACCTGAACCGCTTCGGTGGCGTGATGGACAAGACCACCGCCCACACGCTTCAGGCGATCAACAAGATCGACGACGCCATGAAGGGCGCGATCGATCTCGATCCCGCCACCCAGCAGATGGTGAAGCTGGCGGAGCAATCGGCCAAGACCGCCGTTGAGAGCGCGCGCGAGTTCAATCGCATCGAGCGCGCGGGCGAGCGGATGGCGGCGCAGCTTGAACGCCAGCTGTCCGTATTTGGCAAGACGACGGGCGAAGTGCGGTCGCTGAAGGCCGAGACCGCTGCGCTGGCCGCCGAACAGGCTGGCCAAGCTGAGCTTGCCGCCCGCATCCGTGCCGCCGAAGCCGCTCTATACGATCAAGAGTTTGCGGCCACGCGCCGTGCCCGGCAGGAGCAGGAAGCGGCTGCGGAAGATCGCGCCATCGCCGCCGACCAGGCAGAGAAGGCCGCTTCGCGCGAGGCGACCGCGCTGCGCGAGGCGGCCCACGCCCATCAGATGTTCGAGGCCCGCGCCCGCGCGGGAGCAATTGCGCTGCGCGACGCCGAGACTGCCGCCGCCGCCGATGCCATCGCGGTCGCCCGGCTGCGGGAGATGCTCGATCCCGCTGCGGCGGCACAGGACCGGCTCACAAACGAAATCGCCGAAGCGCGCCGAGTCATGATCGCGGCCGGCTTCAGCGCCGAGGAATTGGCGCGGGCCGAAGGTCTGCTCACCCAGCGTCATGGCGGCCTCATCGCCAGCAACGGCCAGATGAAGGCCGGGATGCAGCAGCTATCGTTCCAGGCCAACGATATGGCGACGATGTGGGCGATGCAGGCCAAACCGATGCAGATCTTCGCATCGCAGGCCGGGCAGGTCATTCAGGCGCTTCAACTGATGTCGGGGAACTCCAAGGGGTTGCTCGGCTTTCTAGGTGGCCCGTGGGGCATGGGCATCACCACCGCCGCCGTCGTTCTGGCGCCGTTCGTGGCCAAACTGTTCGAGAGTTCGGAGGCGAGCAAGGAGGCGGAAAAGGCTTTCGACAGCTTTGTTAAGCATCAGGCCGACATCGCCAATTTCATCGATCTGGCCACCGGCAAACTGACCGAGCAGAATGCCGAGCTGGTGCGCAACGCCATCCTCACGCGGCAGGCGCAGATCGACAAGAACATCGCCGACACCGCAGACCAGCGCCGGACGGGCCTCAATCTCGCCCGCACGGCAAGTCAGGGGGGCTATCTCAGTCGTCTCGGCAATGCCGCGCAAGGATATCTCACGCGCGGCGGCGACCCCTATGCAAACCTTGGCCCCGACGCATGGTTCGGTGACGCCGACGTGCGATCCGCCATGCTGGACGCGGCCGGCGATGTCGGCAAGCTGTCGAGCAGCATCTATAAGCTGTCGCAGACGACGCGACCGGACCTGCGCGGCCTCGCCCTCGACATCTCCAACCAGGCGGGCCAAGCCATTCTGGCGGCGCGCGAAAACGAGCGCCTGCGGAAGGAGATGAGCGCCCTCGGCGGCGACACCACCGCGCTTTCGGGCGCCAATCTCAAGCTGATCGAGACGCAGGTCGCCATCGCCGCCGCCACGACGCCGTTGGAGAAAGCGCAGGCAAATCTGTCGGCTGTCCGCCAGCGGGCGGGCGCGATCGAGAAGATGACCGGTGATGCGCAGAAGGTCGCCGCCGCCGGCTATCGGACGGACCTTCTTGCCGCCACGCAGGCGGTCAAGGCCGCCGAACAGGCGGAGAAGGACGCACGCGTCGCCAAGGTCGCCCACAACAAGGAGGTGCGGGACGCCAACAAGGAGGCGCGCGAGGCAGCGGCGCTCCAGCGCGAACTGGCGTCGACCTATGACGGACTGTTGGCGAAGCTCGACCCGGCCGGTGGTGCGCAGAAGGCGTATATCGACACGCTGAACGATATCGGGCGACTGGAGGCCGCGAACCTGCTCAGCCGACAGGATTCGGTCGCGTGGCAGCTTCGTGCCAATCAGCAACTGGCGAAGTCGCTGGAGGAAGTCCGCAAGGCGTCGGAGGTGTCGATCGGCACGCCGGACCTTGATGGTATTCTCGAACGGGGCCTCAAGCCTCTCAACGACGCCCTCGAAGCGCCGGGCAAGATGCTCGATGACCTCGCCCAGCGGGCGGACGATGCCGCGTCGGCGATGGAGCGCGCATTCGGCCGGGTCGGCGGTGCGATCGGCGATGCCACGGCGCTGCTGGCCGATTACGGGAAGCGCCAAGCCGAAATCGACGCTCAACGCGAGGCGGCAGGGACCAATCAGGAGAAGCTGGACGGCTTGGCGAAAGATAGCGCCAACCTCCGCCTATCCACCATGATCGGGCTCACCGGCGCGGCGAAGAACCTCTTCAACGAACATTCCAAGGGCTACAAGGCGATGGAGGCGGCCGAGAAGGCGCTGACCATCCTCCAGCTGGCGCGCACCGCCGTCGATGTGGCGGGCGGCGCCGCCAAGATGTTCGCGCACCTCGGCCCCTGGGCGTTCCCCGCTGTCGCCGCGATGCTGGGCGTGATGGCCAGCCTCGGCTTCTCCGGTGGCGCCAACGTCAGCATGGAGGATTACACCAAGGGCAACACCGGCGCCGGCACCGTCCTGGGCGATAGCGACGCGAAGAGCGAAAGCCTGCTCCGCTCGATCGACATGCTCCGTGATGTCGAGGACGCCACCCTGAACGTCAGCCGCAGCATGTTGAACAGCCTGCGGTCGATCGAGAGCCGGATCAGCGGCCTGTCGAGCCTCCTTGTTCGCACCGGCAGCATCGATGGAGCCTCCGCCGGCGTGGAAACCGGCTTCAACTCCTCGCTGTCGGGCGGGCTGGTCGGCAGCGCCTTGTTCGGCTCGCTCGGCCTCATCAACAATACGATCGGCAAGCTCCCTATCGTCGGCGGCATCATCAACGGCGTCACCGGCGTCATCAAGTCGCTGTTCGGGACCAAAACGACCGTCGTGGGCGGTGGCATCTATGGCAATGGGCAGACGATCGGGGACATTCTCTCCAACGGGTTCGACGCGCAGACCTACAGCGACATTCAGAAAAAGAAGAAGTTCCTCGGGATCACGTCGGGCACCAGCTATTCGACCGTCTTCGGTGGCGCGGTCGATGATGACATCACGAACCAGTTCGCCCTGATCTTGCGCGGCTTCAACGATACGATCATCGCGGCGGCCGGCCCGCTTGGGGCTTCGACTTCCGCTATCAGCGACACCCTATCGCATTTCGTGGTCGATATCGGCAAGATCGACCTTCAGGGCCTCTCGGGCACCGAAATCCAAGAGAAGCTGGAGGCGGTGTTCGGCGCGGCGGCCGACGGCATGGCAGCGGCGGCCTTCCCCGGCCTCGAACGCTTCCAGAAGGTCGGCGAAGGCGCCTTCGAGACGCTGGTGCGGGTCGCCAGCACGGTCGAGCAGGTCGATGCCACGTTCCAGCGGCTGGGTGTCACGACCACCTCGCTCGGCGTCGATATCGACATGGCGGTGGCCGGCCTGTTCGACACGGTGGGGGACTTCACCGGCGCCGCCGACGACTATTTCCGCACCTTCTACAGCGAGGCTGAGCAGACCGCCGCCAAGGCGTTGCAGATGGGTCGGGCGTTCAACAGCCTCGGTCTCACGATGCCCGACACGCTGGCCGGCTTCCGCCAGCTGGTCGAGGCGCAGGACTTGGCGACCGCCGCCGGCCAGCAGACCTATGCCACCCTGCTCCAGCTCGCCCCGGCCTTCGCCGACCTGAAGGGCGCGATGGAGGGCGCCGCGTCGGCGGCGGCGATCGTTCGCCAGCGCGAGGATCTGCAAAGCAAGCTGCTCCAGCTTGAGGGTGACACCACCGCGATCCGGGCCGCCGAGTTGGCGCGCCTCGATCCCAGCAACCGCGCTCTCCAAGAGCAGATTTACGCCATTCAGGATGCGCAGGAGGCGGCCAAGGCCGCCGAGGAACTGCGCAAGGCCTGGAGTTCGGTGGGGGATAGCATCATGGACGAGGTGCGCCGCATCCGTGGCCTGACCGACGCCACCGGCGCCGGCAGCTATGCCACCCTGCTCGGCCAGTTCAACGCGGCCAGCTTGGCGGCGCGCGCGGGCGATCAGGACGCGGCCAAGACCCTGCCCCAGCTGTCCCGCTCGATGCTGGACGCCGCCAAGCTGGCCGCGACGAGCCGGCAGGAACTGGACCGTGTGCAGGCGCAGACCGCCGCCAGCCTTGAGGCGACCTATGCGGAAATCCGGGCGATGGGCGACACGACAGCGTCCAGCGCCACCACCGAGTCTACGCTGGATGCGCTGGCCGCCTCGCAGGCCACCTCCACCACGTCGACGGAAAGCGATCTGCTTTCCGAAATGCGAGCGATGCGGGAGGAACTGGCTCAACTTCGCAGCGACACCAACACCGGCAATGCGACGATCGCCAGCAACACCGGCGCGATGCGGCGGACGTTGGAGAACGTCAGCCCCACCGGCGACGCGATTATGGTTCGCGCCGCGTGAAGGTCGTGACGGCAGCCAGCGAGGTCATCGATCTCGGGACGACCGAGACGACCCCGACCGTCGGGATCGTCGATTACAGCCGCCGCGAGACCGACGAGTTCGGCGTCACGACCGTCGTGCAGCGCGGGTTCGCGCGGCGCATGTCGGTGCGCTTCGCCCTCCCGTTCGATCAGGTGGACGGGGTGCAGCGTCGCCTCGCGGACCTGCGCGCGACCTCGGCCCGATGGGTGGCCGACGACCGGTTCGCCAGCCTCGCGGTGAACGGCTTCTTCAAGGATTTCGAGCTTGATCTGAACGTGCCGCCCGTCAGCCATTGCACGTTGACGGTCGAGGGCCTCACGGTCACCGAGCCACTGACGGACAGCGGGGCGGACCCGGCGCCGGACGATCAAAGCTCGAGCCTTCAGCTGCTTCGCCCCGCCGTTGTTACCACCGGCGCCCTGATCGCCGCCAGCGTGCCGGAAGACGATCACGCCGAATGGTCGGCGGGCGCCACCTATCTGATCGGCGCACGGGTGATCCGGGCGGCGACGCACCGGGTCTACGAGAGCCTGACCACGGGCAACGTGGGCAACGATCCGGCCGGCGCCGGGGCAACCGCTTGGCTCGATGTCGGCCCGACCAACCGCTGGGCGATGTTCGACCAGGCGCTCGGCACCGCCACGGTCGCGACCGGAGTCATGGCCGTCACGCTGTCCGCAGGCTTCGTGAACGCGGTCGCCCTGCTCGACGTGACAGCGAACACAGTGCGGGTTCAGGCCCCAGGCTACGACCGGACGGTGTCGGCCAGCGGCGGCACCGTCACGTTCCTCGACGTGCCGGCGACCACCGGCCAGGTGACGGTGACGATCGCGGGCAGCGGCCCGATCTCGGTGGGAACCCTGCTCGCTGGCCAGCTCATGGGCCTGGGGATCACGGAAGCGTCGCCCACGGCCGGGATCACCGATTTCAGCCGCAAGGAAGTGGACGATTTCGGCGAGGTGACCATCGTCCAGCGCGCCTGGGCGAAGCGGATGACCGCCCGCGCGCTGATCGAGACGACCGCTCTGGATGATGTGATGGCCCGGATCGCGGCGGTACGTGCGCGGCCGGTCCTGTGGATCGGCAAGGCGGGCACCGACGCGCTGACGATCTATGGCTTCTTCCGCGATTTCTCGATCGAGGTGGACCAGAACGTCAGCAAGCTGTCGCTGTCGATCGAGGGATTGAGCACGGCGGCGCCGCCCTCAGCCGGGCTCCCGGCGGCCACCGTGCCGTGGACCGGCGTGGGGGATGAAGATCCGACCAGACCACGTCCGCAAGATGGCGCAACGGTAGGCGCCCCCACCGGCACGAATGTCGCGGGCGTGCCGGCCCAACAATTGATCGACGATCTCGATCAGGTGATCGAAAATCTCGATATTGCGCGTCAGGATATCAACATTCACACGCCGTCGATCTTCGATCTCGCCAAGACGGTGGCGCTGCTGAACGGCCTGATGCAGGCCAAGACAACGCTCGACGGCAAGCCAATCGGCACCGTGGTGTCTGATGTGCGGACGATCGGCGAAAGCACGGTCGAAGAGCTTCATCTGATCGGCGCGAAGAATGGCGCCGGCACCGCCTTTCTGATGAATCTCGGCACCGTGCAGGTGGCGGCGGGCGTCTCGCTGGCGCAGCGGTTCGATCAGCTGGAGGCCCATGCGAACGATGCGGCGTCGGCCGTGTCCACTTCGCTGAGCCAGGCTATCGCGGACGAGGCCGAGCAGCGCGCCATCCAGATCAACACGGTGCGAGCCGAGCTTGAGGACGGTATCGATGCGGCGACGCAATCGACGGTCGAGGCGTTCACCTCGGCCGACGAGGCGCTGGCCCAGCGGATCGACGAGGGAGAGGCGAACTTCGGCGACCTTTCAGGGCAGTTTACGGATAGCCTGGCCGCGCAGGCGGACATCAATGGCGCAACCAGCGATGCGCTGGCCCAGGTGGCAGCGACTCTTGAAGGCCCTGACGGCCTGGAGGCGCGTACCAGCTTCCTGATGTCGGCGGCTGTCGATGTAGGAGGAGGGACGGTTTCCAAGGCGGTGTTGAGCCTGGTGGCCGGCCCGGCGGGAAGCCTTCGGGTGGCCGGCATCGTCGCGACCAACACCGGCGAGACCAGCACGCTCGATCTCGATTTCGACAGCACCCGCATCTTTCAGCCTGACGGCGAACTGCTGTTCGAGGCGAATGGCGATGGGGTGTTCATGCCGCGCGCGCGCGTTACGCGGCTGACCGGCAATGCGGCGGTCATCCCGATCACCGTGATCCGTGTCGATCCGATAACCCCGACCGGGCGAGCGAATTACATCACTGCGGCGACGGCGACCTTCGACTTGCCCGAGCGCGGGGTGGTGGAGGTATCCTGCAACATCAAGCAGGATTTCTCGACGCAGACTGCGTACGGCTTCCGCATCCTGTTGAACGGCTCGATTGCCTTCGACGAAGGCGCCTTTGGCGATCAGGATTTCATCCAGATCGAGGCCGATGACGAGATCGAGGCGGGCGCGGTGACGGCGGAGCTGCAATATGCGGCCGACGCAGGTTCGACCCTGAAGCGCCGAAGCATGAAGATCCGCGCCTATCCCAATACCGAGGGCTGAGATGCGAGCCGCGATCCACGATGACGCCGGCATGATCCTTCAGGTCATGCGCGGAACGGAAGCCACCGTTACCGCCACGGCGAACGAACTCGCCGTCAGCTGGATCGAGGTTCCCGCCGACATGGACCGGGCCGCCTTCGATCATCTGACCATCACCCACCGCGTCGCGGCCGGCGCGCTCGTACCCATCACCGCCTGACCTGAAGGAGCTGTCCATGCCTGACACCGACGCGGAGGCGCTGGCCTCCGCGCGTGCGATCCTGCACGCGCACAAGACCGAGCAGCTGGCCGCGTTGCAAGCGGTGGCCGCATCGCCCGCCTGGGGCGAGATCGAGGCGGCTATCGCCGCCGCGTGCGCCGCCGGCTTCGAGGATCCGGCCATGGCGGTCCACCTCAACGCCATGGCGGGGTGCTTCGACCGGCTGCCGCGTGCGATCGGCGCTTTCGAGAAGCGGCTCGCGGCGTCTGCCCCCGCGCAGAGCGCCTGACGATGCCTGTCACGTCGGCCGAAGCCGCAGCGATGATCGCGGCGACCAACCAGCTGGTCGGTACCGTCGCGGAATGGAAGGCCATCGCCACCGGCACGGTCAACGGCGGGCCGAACGGGACGGGCGACTATCCCGTCACCATGCCGGACGGCACGGTGCTGCTCACGCCGTCGATCGCGAAGATCGCTGCGATGAACGGCGATCCGGCGGCGGCGGCGACCACGTTGCAGGGCTATGTCAACGCGGTGGAGGCACACCGCCAGGCGGTGGCCGACATGCGGGCGGAGGTGTGGGACGCCAAGGATGAGGCGCTCGACGCGGCGGCGTCGGCTGCGGCGGATGTCATCGCGCAGACGACTGCCTCGACCTCCGCGCAGCTGGCCGCCGCGCAGGCGACGCTCGACGGCAAGGTGGCGGCGGCGAACGCCGGCAAAGCCGGCGCCGAGACGGCGCGATCCGGGGCGGAAGCGGCGGCGGCGCTGGCGCAGACCATCACCGACTTCCTCGGCGCGGTGATGACGGCCAGCGGGGGCGAGGGCCTTCGCTTCGTCGACAAGCGCGGCAAGATCGGCGTGCTGCTCAACCAGATCGGGCTGACGCTGGCCGGGAAGCTGATCGCCAACGAGGTGAGCGCCAATCTGGCGACCATCATGTCGGCCGCCGTCGGCAGCCTGTCGTTCGGCAGCGTGATGCTCTCCGCGACCAGCGACGGCATGATCCGGGTGACCGACAAGCGCGGGCAGATCGGATTCCAGATCAGCGCCACCGGCCTCGTCTCGGTCGTCGCGCTGGCCGTGCAGACGATGGCGGTCTCCTCGCTGACCAGCGACACGCTGGCGACGGGCTCGATCAGCCTCGGCCCCCTGTCGCTCCAGATCGGCCCGAGCGGTCTGCGTTTGACGGACAAGCGGGGCAACATTGGCCTCGAGTTCACCACGGCCGGCGAACTGAAGGTCTATAAGCTCAGCGCCTCGATCCTAGCCGGCGCGGGGAGCGGCAGCGGGGTGGCCGCACCGGCTATCCGGCGCCGGATAGCCTCGAACCATGGCGGCTGGCGCCCGCCCAAGACCCTCGTGAAGAGCAATGGCACAACGCAGCTGAGCGGCACGGATCGCTTCACCTGGACGCCCAATACCGATGTCCAGGGCGTCCAGTTCGTGCTGGTCAACGCGCTGGCCGGCGGCGTCGTGGTTCTGACCGGGCCGGGCAACGCGATCAAGCTCTGCCTCGCGGTCGAGGCGAGCAACAGCTACAACCTCACCTATCCGCGTATCGGCTCGTCGAGCGGTATTCCGATCAGCAGCGGCGGCAAGACGGGCAGCTGGCTCGGCGACGGAGAGATCGCGATCTCGGCGCCGGCCTATACAGGCGTGCTGGCAAAGAGCTCATCGCAATATTACCGGCTCCATAAGGCGGTAAACAGCGGCGAGTACTGGCCGCTCAACGCGGCGGCCGACGATCAGACCTGGGGCGGCGTGGCCACCACCGATCCAGTGATGGGCGGCAGCGTGACCAACGGGTCGGATCAGACGAAGTCCTATTTGGGCAGCACGGCCTATGCCGCGTTCAAGGATACCACGTCCGCGACCGGCGCCTTCATGGCGACGGCCGTGATCGCCGAGCAGATTACGCCGGTGCCGGTTGTGATGATCGCCGGAGACAGCATTTCGGACGGCTATGGCGGCGCAAAGCTCGGGCTCGGCTATCTCGGGCGGGCGTTCACCGATCGCAACGTCGCGTGGTGCAACTTCGGCAATCCCGGCTCGAACATGCTCTCACTGTCCTATCATGGCGCCGTGACGGCCCAGATGGTCGAATATGTCGATCATATCGTCTGCCACATCGGCACCAATGACCTGGGCAGCACCGCGCCGACGCTAGAAATCTTCAAGGCCAACATGCTCACTCTGGCGAAGACGTGGCTGCGAGCGCATTCGAAGATCTGGTTCGCCACGATCGTGCCTCGAAACACGTCGACCGACAGCTGGGCAACCTATGCGAACCAAGCCGTTCGCACGGATGTGCCAAGCGGCGGAACGCAGACGCTCGAAGCGCTGCGGGTGTCGGTGAACAACTGGCTGCGCGACACATCGCCCTCGGGCGCCGTCGCGTGGCTTCAGGCCAATCTGAAGGTCGGCACGGTGGCCGGGATCATCGATCCGTGCCTCGCGGTCGAGCGCAACGCGGATGGTTCGGCGCTGGCGCTGGTCGGCGGCCAACAGACGGCGGGCACCGGTGGGCGCTGGATCGTGAATGGTGCCGCCAATTACGCCACCGGCGACGGCATCCACCCGAGCGACGCCGGGCAGATTTTGATGGCCACTACCATCCCGGCCGCTTCGGCTTTCGCGCTTTAAGGAGACAGGACATGAGCGGCCTCGACATCAATCTGGGCGACATCGAGTTCACCAACTCGCTCGGCCTCGCGCTCCCCGTCACGCGGGGGCTGATGCGGATGTTTCTGCCCGGCTCCGCCGCTTACAGTGACGCGGACCTATCGGGCAGCGGTACGTCGGCCGTCCTGTGGAATGGCGCCGCCAATAACACGCGCAATGCCTGGACGATCGATTTCGCGGCATTGTCGGGGTATCAGGCGGGTGGCTACGACCCCAATATTCCGCTCGCCTCGACGCCCAAGCCGCCGATCACGCTGATCGGGGTTGGTCGGAACGGCATCTGCATCGGCGACTACTACAACGCCAGCACACTGACTTCGACCGCCTACGTCGAGGTTATTGACGGCGTCCTCGCCTGCCAGAGTCAGACGGCGATCGGCGCCGCGCCACTAGACATCGCCACCCTGTCAGGGGGCGCATACGCGACCGAGTATAATTTCTATGCCGGCGTCATGGACTGGGTGTCGGGCGGGCAGTCCCGGCAGACCACCTATTACGGCCGCAACAATGTCCTGACGGCTTCGGCGACCGCCCAGCAGGCGGCGGTCGCGCAAAGCGCCGCGATCAACTATCAGATCAGCACCAATCGCGGCACCAACCCCGTGAAAAACGGGAGCACGACGAGCGGCGCGCGTTCGATCGCGGCCCAGCTTATCTTCAATGTCGCCCTCACCCCTACCGAAGTCCGCAACGTCTATCAGTGGCTCCGCCGATACTTCGACGGCCGGATCGCCGGACTGTGAAGATCATTCGGCCGAAGGCGTGGACAGAAGGCGGACGACCCGCGCCCAATGCGCGAGGTTCCCAAGGTCACCCTCCTCGCCCGCGCGGAACATGCGGGCATTCGCCTCTTCGAGCGCCCGATCGCCATATTTCTTTCGTAGGTGTGCAGCGTCGAACGCTGCCAGCAACTCGACCACCGGCGACCCTCTCGCGCTGAATGATTTCAGCGGTTTACGGCAGATATGTCGCCGCCTTTACGATGGGGCGGCGGACCGCAACGGGGTCGGGTAAAGGCAGCACGATAAGCTCGCCACTCAACCAAGGCGGGCCGCCCCGTGGAACGAGGCGGCCCTAGGGACCGGAGGCTGCGTCCGCCGCCGCCTCCAAGCATAAGACGGCGCCGTGTCGGCGCATCCACATCGGAGATAATCGACATGAACGACATTGCCCCCGCCGCGTCTGCGGTGGCGCAGGCGCGCGCCTCGTGAGCGTCAACAGCCTTGTCGCGCAGTCGGTCGCCTCCGGGCCGGCCACTCAGGCGCCGCTCAGCTTCAACGGCGACCCGTCGTTGTTCATGTTCAACCTCTTCCTCATGACGGCCATGTTCTTTCTGGGCGCGATGATGGCGGGCAAACAGGGCGGGCGCATCTGGCAACAGCGGCGCTTCGACCATCCGCTTGATCCGATCACGATCTATCGCTTGATCCTGATGTTCGCCGGGACGGGCATATCCCTCCGGTGCGGCGCCGAGGCGATGTACCTGTGGAGCTGGAACCCGGATGCGCCGGCCATGGTCGCGCGGACGGCGATGGCGAAACGCTGGCTCGATCCGATCGCCTGCGCGGCCGGCGCCATTTGGATGACGCTGGCGATCCTCGGCGAGCCCGGCATCGAGCATCAGCTTCGCAAGGCGCCCCTGCCGGTCGATATGTGGTCGCGCTGGCCCGCGCTGGCCCGCGCCCTCGGCGTCGTCATGGTCAGCTTCGTGGCCGCCTTCGCCGCTGTTGTGCTTCGGTGAACCAGATCGCGGGGGCGGGGGCCGCCGCAACGATCCCTGTGGTTTGGAGCTTCTTCGGCTTCGACTTCCAAGCTGGCCC
Source organism: Sphingomonas naphthae (assembly GCF_028607085.1). Lineage (NCBI taxonomy): Bacteria > Pseudomonadati > Pseudomonadota > Alphaproteobacteria > Sphingomonadales > Sphingomonadaceae > Sphingomonas > Sphingomonas naphthae. The sequence continues at coordinate 1,586,767 of NZ_CP117411.1, forward strand.
CGTGATCGTCGGCGTCTGCGCCGTCGTCATCACCCGGCTCACCATCACCCTCAACAGCAAGACCCGGCCGCGCATCGTTCTCGACGTGTTGGTCACCAGCCTATGCGCGCTGCTGACCGCACTATGGATCCAGGCTCATACGCTTGATCTGCTCAAGGCGGGCGTCACGGGCATCGGGATCGCATCCCTCGGCCTCGGTGTGATCGGCATCGCCAAGAGCCAGGTCGGCACCGCCCTCCGGCTCGGCATCCAGACCGCGCTCAAGGCGCTCGCCGGCAGCGACACCACCAAGCCCTAACCTCCACAGGAGACATCGATGGAACCCCTCCCCGCCGCCTATCGGTGGCTGAATAGCCATGTCCCGCTCCCGAAAATCGTGACGGCTGCGCTCGAGCAGCTCGGTACGGTGGAGGTGCCCGGCAAAGCAAACTCGTCGGTCATCATGGGCTGGGCGGATGAAGTCGGCGTCGGCGCGATCGGCTATCGCTACACCGGCGATGACGTGCCGTGGTGCGGCTTGTTCATGGCCGCGATGGCCAAGCGGGCCGGGAAGCCGATCCCGGCCGGGCCGCTCTATGCGCTGAACTGGGCGCAGTTCGGCGACATGGTGGCCTCGCGCGCCAGCCTCGACACCGCCAAGCCGCTGCGCGCCTTCAATGGGCGGGTGCCGTCGCTTGGCGACGTGCTGGTGTTCCGTCGGCCGACGGGCGGCCATGTCGGGCTGTATGTCGGCGAGGATGCCAACGCCTTCCACGTCCTCGGCGGCAACCAGGGGGATCGCGTCTGCATCCTCCGCATCGCGAAGGCGCGCTGTGTCGCGGTGCGCCGGCCGCCGATGTCCATTCCGCCCGCATCGGTTCGGCCGTTCCAGCTTGCGGCGGCCGGGGCGCTGTCGAAGGACGAAGCGTGATCGGTCGGTTGCTGCTCGGCTGGGCGATCGGCGAGGCCCTGGCGGAAGTGTCGGCGGCGCTGGCGCGGCGGCGTGCGCGCAAGGCGGCTGCGATCGAAAGCGGCCGGGGCGTGGAGGCCCCAGCCACCAACGATGGCGTCAGACCGAAGGAATCGCCTCGGCCGTGAACGCCGGGACGGCTTGGCCGGAAACCATCACCGCCGACTTGCCGGTGATGAACATCGAGCCGAGCAGCGCGCCGACCGTGTTGCCGCGCCCTTCCTGGCGATGCTTGCCCTTCAGGGCATAGGCCTTGCCGTGGACGGTCACGGTGTTGAAGGTCAGCTCGAATTTCGCCGACTTGCCGCCGATCCCCTTGCCGGTGCGATAGGTGATCGTGGCTTTCACGGGCGAGCCGCGCGGGATGATGACAACACCGTTCTCCGCCACATCGGCGGCAACCTGAAGCATCTGGCTATCACCGACCTTCATGTCGATCGACGTGATCTCGGTGACTGGCGTGACCTGGATAATGGTGTCCATCGGCAGTGTCACGACCGCCTGTTGTGCCACAGCAGACGCAGAAACCACCGCCAGCGCGGCGGCGAACATCATTCGCATTGAAATTCCCCTCTGGATCGCATCCCCCGATGCGATGCGCGCAAGAGCACCACAATCTCCGCAAACGTCAACAAATCTGCGATCCATTTTGGACCAATCTGCGGAGCCCCTCAGATGTCGGTCAGCAAGGCGGATAGCTCCGCCAGCGCGGAAGGCGACAGCGCCACATTAATCCTCCGGCCATCGGCCTTGGCCGGGCGCCTTTCGATCAGACCGCGCGCTTCGAGCAGCACCAGATGACGCAGCGCCGTGGTGGGTGGTACAGCGGAGGCGAGACAAGCGCTGCTGACCGAGATGCGACGGCCGGCGGCCTCCGCTACGAAAAGGTCGAGCAGCATATCCCACGCGGGATCGGCGAAGAGGCCCTTGCCCAGCACCGCCTCCCGTCGTCGGCGGATTCGGAGGAGCCGGTTGGCGATTTCGACAGGATCGGCGGCGAAGTGGCCGATCGCCGGGAGCGGCGCGATGCGATCGGCAACCGCCTCGCACAAGGTGATCGCGCGGCGCAGGAGGTCAGCGGGATGCGGCGGCTGGGCGGTCATCGGCCGCCACCCTGCCGGCGTGGATCGGCATACGCCGCCGCAGCGGCCCTGGCACAATGTGCCGCGTGAGACGATGCAGGGCTGTCTCCCACGCCGCTGCATCGGTGCGAAGCCGATACCGCAGGGTGCCCAGCGCGAGCGCCGCCAACTGCGGATAAATCCAAAGCTGGGTGGCATTCTTGTAATAGGCCGGAAACGGTATCGGCTTCAGGATCATCGCCATGTGCATGAGCATGACGACGGCCTGCATCGACGCCACCCAGATCGGCCAGAAGCGATCGGCGCGCAGGGCCAGCGCCAGCATCGCCGAAAACGCCAGCCCATCGACGATCGCGACGCCCACCTCCGCATCCTCGAACCGGTGCACGATCGGCGAGATGGCGAACCAGGCCGCCACCCTGCCGACCGTGAGGATGACCACCATCCAACGCTCGGCCGATCCGCCCCGCCCGATCGCGTAGCCGCAGGCGAGCAGGTAAAGCAGATTGAATACGATCACGCGGATCTGAAGTAGAGTGAGCAGCATGGGACTGACCGACCACGAGCCGGTATGATCGGTCAAGGGTCGGCCAGCCCATCGGTCAGCCGACCGCGTGCAGCGAGTGGAGCGAACCCCTCGTGCTGGCGGGGTTCTGCTGGCAGTCATCGCCGACGCTCGTGATCGGCAGGCCGGCGGCCTGCCCGAGCGAAACGAACCCCTCATGTGCCTCGATGCAGACAGCCTGCAACTCGATCGCGCCACCGATGACACGGTGCATTCGCTTGAGCAGGTCATGGCCGGTCGTCACCGGCAGGCCCCGTGCCTGCCGCGCGTCGATCATCGTTTTCAGGAACTCCCCGGTAACGGCGATCGTCTGATCCTGTGTTGCCTCAACAGCGCGAATGCCGCGTGCCAGGGCGATATCGGTACGGATGAAATCGGACATAGCTTCCCCCTCGCGGCCAGCGAGGTGACCGCGTCGTCGTGTTCGTCAGAATTTGATGGCGTGGACGGGCGCCTAGCCGCCCCAAACCCACATTAGGCTGACCGCGACGGCGCCGAGCAGGGCCGTGCGGAAGATAATGATCGAGATACGCTCTATCGCGTCATGCCGGTTATGCCTCCCGTCTGGGGGAGCAAGCGGCCCGCCGATATTAGGGTCGGGCTGCGGCTCCATGGTGCTGGGAGCCGCATCTGGCGGGGGCGGTGGGGCAGTGGGGAGGGTGATTTTGCGAGGGGGGTTTTTATCCCCCCATCCCTCAGCGTCAGCGAGTATCTGAGCGGCGTGGCGGCGAGCGACGTTGCCCAGTTTTTCACGCGCCGAATCGATCCGCTTGTTCACCGAACCTTCGGAAATGTCCTCAAGATACGCGATCTCGATGCTCGTTCGGCCAAGATAGACGTGACGCAGCATCGCCTTCTCGCGCGGCGTCAGCCTGTCAACTCGATCATCCGCCACGCGGCTTGTGCACCCGAATATCCGTCCCGATCACGAACCTAATCCATATTGGAGCGCGTTCGTCCATTGCGGAGTTCGTCTTGCAGATTCTATGTAATCGAGCGAATGGACCGCGGTGACCATTACCGACGCCATCGACTGGGCTGCGCCGTCCGAATTTTTCGAGGCGGCGAGGGTGGGTTCTTCCCAGATGCTGCACCGCAGGCGCATGACGCTGAAAGCCGCCATATCCCGCTTCATGGCTCTGCCTGCCGATTTGCAGCCGGGAGCAGGGGTGGGCCTGATCGAGCCGATCGAGATTTCGGACGGCGTCACGCTGGGCTGGCTGGCTGCGGAACAGTGCCGCGAGCTGGGCAACCTTATGGCGGACAGTGAGCAGCCCGACCAACAGCGTTGATCAGCCCGGGCGCTGACTGAGCCATCGGCAGCGCTGGCGCGCCGCCGCGCCTGTTAGGTCAAAGGCCGGCGGCTTTCCGCACCGCGTCGTTGATGCGCGTCTGCCAGCCAGGTCCGTCCGCGCGGAACCGCTCCAGCGCATCCTTGTCCAGCCGGAGGCTCACCCGTTCCTTGTTCGACGTGGCGGAGCCGACCGGGCGACCGCGCCCACGCTTGCCGAAGGCGGCGAGAACCTCCGGCGACAGCACCTCGGCGGCGGGCCGGGCGCGGGCGAAATCCTCTTCCGTCCACTCGGGGTTGTCCTCGTCGAATACGATGGGGGGCTTATCAGAGGCCATAGCGGCTCATCTCCTTTTCGTGGGCGCGACGGTAGCTGATCGCGCGGACTGCGGTAGCGGTGACGGTGAACACGAGGCAGCGGCCCTCGCCATCGACCCGCGCGAAAGCGCGCTGGCGATCCTCACCGTACTCGCGGCGATCGTCAGCAACGACGACGGCGGAGGAAATCGGGAAGAGCCCCGCGTCGGCGAGCGACAGGCCATGCTTGGCGATGTTCGCTTCGTTTTTGGCGGGGTCAAATTCGATGTCCATGAATTATCTGTAGTGACGGATAATTCAGCGGTCAACGATTTATTTGTCATGACAGAAAATAGAACACGTCCGTTCGGCTCCGGCCGGACGGGGGTTCCGGGCTGGCACCCGGAAACCGACGGACCAGAGATCCGTCACGCGCGGCTGGCCTAGCCGCAACGCCCCGCACCCGCGCAACGGGCGGGGCATGTGTGAGCATATTTCCCCATGGAGTCTCGATTCGCGTTCAACACCCCGTCGGCTTTCGTCGGCGGCGCTGCCGGCGAACCTGCCGGATACCTCTTCGACCCCGCCGATTTGACCGGCCGCCGCGAGGCGATCGGCTTTGGCGAGGCCGACTTTCACGTCCGTCTGCTCGATCGCGAGATCGCCAACGGCATCGTGATCGCCCACCACTACAGCCGGCGCGTCTATCGCGCGTCCACCCTGCACCTTGGCGTCTGGATCGGCGGGCATCTGCTCGGCGTGCTGCAATACGGCTATGCCATGAACCCGGCATCGGCTGGCAGCGTCGTCACCGGCACGGCCATGAACGAATACCTCGAACTCAACCGCATGTGGCTGGCGGACGAGGCGCCTCGCAACAGCGAGAGCCGGGCGTTGGCCTATTCGATCCGGTTCATTCGCCGCGCCCGGCCGGCGGTGAAGTGGCTGCAATCGTTCGCTGACGAGCGGTGCGGGCTATTCGGCACCGTGTACCAGGCGGCCGGCTTCACCTTCCATGGCGAGCATCTCGGGCGCTTCTGGGAGCTGGATGGCGAATGGTATCACGACAGCCTGATGACGAACGGCCGGACGGCGACCAGCCCGCGCGCGGCGCACCTGCGGGCGAACCGCGATCGGGCGACGAAGCACCTGCTGCGCCAGTTCCGCTATCTGCGCTTCCTGAAGCCCCGCTTTGCCAAGGGGTGCCGGTATCCGGTGAAGCCATTCCCGAAGCCCGACTATCGGGGTGCCGAACCGATGACATAAATCGGGACGGCGGATCAGCGACTTAGCCGCGTCGCGGACGAACGAAGCATATAACCCATCGCCTGTTGACGGCAGGCCGATGAGCAGTAGCAGGAAGGCGCGGCCCGTCCAGACGACGAGCCCCCGCCCAGGGGGTGCGAGGACGGTGGGAGCCCGTCGGGCCGCTCCACTCTAATGCGAGATCGCCGATCGTGGGCCAGAGCCAATGGGATCGGGAAGTTGCGCTGATCTAGTTGCCGGTCGTGCAGCTTCGCCCTTGGCGCGAGCGTATAACATTGCGGGCAGGGCGCTGGAAGCGTTCAGCGCCCTGCCCGCGCCGGTTGAGGACGCGGCCGGCATCGGCGTGATCGATCCAATACCGGCTATGATCGACAGTCGGCCAGCACTGCTTGGCTAGGACACCGCTAAGGCATGTCGCAGGCTAGCGAGCGCGATGCCAGCCCCTGATTAAGCTGCTTGAGGAACGCGTAAGGCGTTGCGAAAGCAACGCCCAATCATGTCGTTGATCTGCCGCGTACCTCGAACGATGCGGAGCTTGGCCCTGATATCGTCAAACGACATTGTCTCAAGCAACGGCACTAATCCCGAATTTACAAAAGACGAGGTTACATCGCCCACCCCGTGGAAAGAGAGTGTCACCGTCCCTTTCCCTGCTAGGTGCCTTTGCAGGATAGCGAGGATAATGTCGCCATCTTCGCCTGTATAGCAGCGCGCGACGTGATCGAGCGCCGTGATGGTTACCACTGCATGTCCTCCTCTTCGTCATCATCGCCCACAAATGCGTGCGTTGGCAGTGCGATATCGACCAACGTACCAGGATAGCTTCCGTTGCCGAGATGTGCCTGACGCTCCTGATAGGGAGCCGCGAGCAAGGAACCCGAAAACGAGTAGATACCAACCCGACCGCCGTTCGATAGCACGGTTGTAATCAGATAATCCAGACCCACCCCTCGGTTGTTCGGCGTCGTCTTCGCAGTCACACCCTCCTGCGCCGCCTTCCAGATCGCAACATCGTCGCGCAAATCGCCATAGCGCGATCTCATGCTTGACGGTATTCCGCGACCGAAATCAGATATCGTTATACCGATTTGCTTTATGTTCGGATAATGCTGAACATGGACACAACCGATGTCCTCTGTTGAATGATCTCGAATGTTATTAAAAATCTCCTTGACACAAACCTTTAAGCTATACAACTTTCTATCCGGTACATTAACTATTGGACATAGCCAAGGAGATAGTTTGAAATCTAGCCATCCCGGCCCCTCACTGTGCCTAACACGAGAGCATGGAATGGTTGTAGACTTAACGCGGCTAAATATGCTCACCTTCTGTCCAAGATAATTTTCAAAAAAACCACAAGAATCAAGATAAAATATCGCGTTAGATCGATTTACATTATGATTACTAAAAAAACATTTTACTGATCGGTTAAACAACCAATCCAATGTATTAGTTAAAACCGTCAAACCGACGCCATCTATAAAATTCAAATACCCAAAATCGAAGGTTATCTCGCCATCTTTCGGCTCACCCTCCGGAGTCACGAACTGATCGCAAAAGTGATAGAGCGCGCCAATCTTGAACGTGCTGGGGAGGATGATTGTTATAGCCATCTGACGCCCTTATCGGTTCAGTGGCCTAATTTCATCCCCGTTTGCACCCTACCGCGCAGTGGTAATCTGCTAAGCCGCTTCCCGCTCCTTCACCTGTTCCGGCTCGATCAGGCATCCCAGCCGCCAGCCGTTGCCGCCGAACCATTCGTTCGCGGCGGCATCGACAGCGGCCTGAGGATCTCCATCGGCCATCCCCTCCCGCACCCGCGCCATCACGTCGAACGGCATCCCCAGCCTGGGGAACAGCGGGTCGCGCTCGGCCGCTCGCGCGAGGTCGCCGATCCATCCCGGCCGGCGCCGCTGGTCGAGCAGCCATAGGCCGAACGGCTTGGTCGGGCGGCATGACTTCGCTTGCAATGTCATTTCACCTCCAACTATGCATATGATAATATTGCATTTATTTTCTGCGTCATGGGGCCATTACGCCCAGCCACCTGTTCTCTAAATTCAGCGCAACAGGTGACACATTTTGAACAACTCCGACTTTTGGTCGGTGACGGCTATCGCCTTAAGCGCCGTTTCCATGACATCCACGCTCACCATCAGGCGCGACATCGCGAGAGTAACTCAGAGCACAAGCGTCGATATTCGACACGCGGCCACTACAACCGAGACTAAGGCGCGCGACTATGATCTCGACCATCCGAACCGCATTGAGATCGGTTAAAGCGTTATCGGTGGGTGCGTCATAGCCGCTCCCATTCGCGCTCGGCATCGTCGATCGCCTCGAACACATCGCCGTCGGCGCCCCGGCCGGACAGGTACTTGCGCACTTCCTCGGGATCACCCGCCTTGGGAAAGCCCGGATCGGCCTTGGCCGCCTTGGCGAGGTTGGCGATCCATTCGCTGCGATGCGTGACCTGCTTCACCAGCCAGCCGCCGAACGGCTGGCGGTGGATAGCGGGTTCCTCCGCATAGAATGTCGGGAGGCTGTCTGTAACGGGCTGCGCGATGGCCGGCGCCGACGGGTACACCCTGACAGGGCCATCGCCGGTTGGCATCTCCATTTGCATGGCGGCTGATGTCGCTCGCTTAGCTGCGCGGGGCATGGCGTTTCCTCTTGCACGACTCGACTGCCAGCCATCATATATGTTCCACGTTTGTTCTACAATCGGAGGGCCTGATGGGCTGGATCGAGTTCACGCTTCCCGCGACCGGCCGTCTGGGGAAGCGGCGGAAGGCGGCGGCGATCAAGGATGCGCAGGCAGCCGCTCAGGGTCGGCGCATCTGTCATGCCCCGCCCTCACCCGCTGGCGTGCGCCTCAACGTGGTCGGCGGGTTCTACGATAACGAGGATGGCACCAGTCGGCAGAAGGAGACCCGTAAGCTGCGACCGGGCGATCCCGTTCAGCTACGGCGCGAACCGGAAAACCGCTTCGACCCTTCGGCTGTTGGCGTGTATCCGGCGGCCGGCGTGCGCATCGGCTACATCGGCGAACAACGCACCGCCTGGATCGGATCGAAGATCGATCGGGGTATGGTGACTGGCGCGACGGTCGAGCGGATCATCGGCAAGGTACGCGAGGGCAATTTGAAGCCCGTGCTGCGGATAGAGATCGAACCCTGATCCCCCCTCTCCCCACCCTTGGCCGAGTTCGACGGACGGCAGAAAATGTTGGAGCTATCGCGCATTCGAATTTCCGAACACCCGAGTCGGCGCCGCGCCATCCTTGTTCAAGTGGGGGCCTATTTGGGGGCCTTGCCGGAAACGGCCGATATAGGATCGGCGATAATTAGCCAAAAACGCGACCTTATGGGACGGACACCCCATCCGCCATTTGCCGTCGCTCCAGTGGCCGGTCTCAATCTTTCGCGATCCCACGCCGGATCGGCTTGGCCGTGGCGCATGTCGGCGTGCCGTCCTTCGCGGTGCCGATGATCACCAGTTCGATCGGCTTGCCGGTCAGCGGAGCACGTTGCAGCAGATCGTCGTCGAGATCGTGGATGTCGATCTTGATCCGGCGCGACCAGGGCGAGGCGGGGTCGCCGGCCAGTTGGCCGACGCGAACATAGACGAACCGCCGCACCGGGCCTTCGCGCCGCACCTGCTCGCCGAAGAATTTCGGACCCGGGGCGATGCGGATCGGCATGTCGAAGGAGAGTGGCTCGCCACCCCGCGACCATTTCGGATCGAGCGGCGCGTCATCCTTTGCCTGAAGGCTATGCAGCACGCCGATCACCGGCTGCTCGATCACGATCCGCAGAGTGATCCCGATCTGATCCGCCTTGGCCATGTACCCTGAGATATCATGATCGCCCAGGTCGGGGAAAGGCAGGGCAAGCGCATCTTGGAGCCGCCCTGCCCTTGCCCCTTCAGGCCAGATCGAACCGATCGAGGTTCATCACCTTCACCCAGGCGTTCACGAAGGCCGCGACGAAGGCGCTCTCGGCGTCGTCGGTAGCATAGGCTTCGGCCAGTGCGCGCAGTTGCGAGTTGGAGCCGAAGATCAGGTCGACGCGGGTGCCGGTGAACGTCGCCGCGCCGGTCTTGCGGTCCTTCGCGACGAACACGCCGTCCGCGTCGGCCGAGGCTTCCCACTTCATGCTCGTGCTGGTGCGGAGCAGGTTGCGGAGAAAGTCGTTCGACAGCGTCTCAGGGCGATCGGTGAACACGCCGTGCGCCACGCCGCCGACATTGGCGCCCAGCACGCGCAAGCCGGCGACCAGCACCGTCATCTCGGGCGCGGTGAGCGTGAGCAGATGGGCGCGGTCGATCAGCAGTTCCTCGACGGAATAGACCGAGGGTTCGCCGGCATAGTTGCGGAAGCCGTCGGTCTTGGGCTCCAGCGGCTCGAAGGATTCGGCGTCGGTATCCTCCGCCGTGGCATCGACCCGGCCGGGGGCGAAGGGCACGATGATGGCATGACCGGCCTTCTTTGCCGCCGCTTCGATCGCGGCCGACCCGCCCAGCACGATCAGATCGGCGAGGCTGACCGATTTGCCGCCCGCCGCGACATCGCGCTGGATACCCTCCAGCACCGCCAGCGCCTTGGCCAGCTCGGCCGGCTCGTTGACCGCCCAATCCCTTTGCGGGGCCAGCCGGATGCGCGCGCCATTGGCGCCGCCGCGCTTGTCCGATCCCCGGAAGGTCGAGGCCGAGGCCCAGGCGGTCGCGACCAGCCGGCCGATCGACAGGCCCGAGGCGAGGATCCTGGCCTTCAGATCGGCGACGTCGACATCGGACAGCGGCGCGCCGGTCGCGGCGGGCAGCGGATCCTGCCAGATGCGCGGTTCGGCAGGCACTTCCTTGCCCAGCAGCAGCCGATGCGGCCCCATGTCGCGGTGGGTGAGCTTGTACCAGGCCTCGGCGAAGGCCTTGGCGAACGCGCCATGATCCTCGTGGAAGCGCCGCGAAATCGGCCCGTAGATGGGGTCGAAACGCAGCGCGAGATCGGTCGTCAGCATCGTCGGGCGGTGCGTTTTGGCGGGATCGTGCGCGTCGGGCAAGTCGGCCGCCGCGTCCTTCGCGACCCACTGGTGTGCGCCGGCGGGGCTGGTCGTCAACTCCCACTCATGCCCGAACAGGTTCTGGAAGAACAAATTGGTCCACTTGGTCGGCTCCTGCGTCCAGATGACTTCCAGGCCGCTGGTGATCGTATAGCCAGCATTGCCGCTGCCGAGACTGTTCGACCAGCCGAGCGCCTGCATCTCGATCGGCGCGCCCTCGGGCTCGGGGCCGACATGGTCATCGGGCACGCCCGCGCCGTGGGTTTTGCCGAACGTATGGCCGCCCGCGATCAGCGCGACCGTTTCCTCATCGTTCATCGCCATCCGGGCGAAGGTGGCGCGGATGTCGTGCGCCGCCAGCAGCGGATCGGGATTGCCGTTCGGCCCCTCGGGATTGACGTAGATCAGGCCCATCTGGACGGCGGCCAGCGGGTGGGCCAGATCGCGCTCGCCCGAATAACGCTCGTCGCCCAGCCATTCGCGCTCCGGCCCCCAATAGGTGTCCCTCTCGGGTTCCCACACGTCCACCCGGCCGCCGCCGAAGCCGGCGGTTTCCAGCCCCATCGATTCCAGCGCGCAATTGCCGGTCAGCACCAGCAGGTCGGCCCAGCTGAGCTTGCGGCCATATTTCTCCTTCACCGGCCACAGCAGCATGCGCGCCTTGTCGAGATTGGCATTGTCGGGCCAGCTGTTGAGCGGGGCGAACCTTTGCTGACCTGTGCCCGCGCCGCCGCGCCCGTCACCGATGCGATAGGTTCCGGCGGCGTGCCACGCCATGCGGATGAAGAGCGGGCCGTAATGGCCGAAATCCGCCGGCCACCAATCCTGCGACTGCGTCATCAGCGCCTTGATGTCGGCCTTCACCGCATCCAGATCGAGGCTGGCGAAGGCGGCGGCATAATCGAAATCACCGCCCATCGGGTCGCCCGCCGGCGGATTCTGGTGCAGCACCGTCAGGTCAAGCTGGTTGGGCCACCACAGGCGGTTGCTCATCTCGAACAGGACGGCGTTTCCGTCCACCTTGCCGCCATGCATGGGACATTTCGATTCCGCGTTCATATGTTTCTCGCCTTTGTTTCAGCCGATCCCTTGTTGCGGACGAAAATTGCGCGAATGGCGCCGAAGGTCCAACATTGAAAATTGCTGACACTGATCGACGCACGGTTCGTCGATTTCACCGGGCACCGTCACGGCTTGCCGGACAGATTGTGCGCTTGGCAAAGCCGCCGCCCCCGTGCATGGGTCGATCATTCGGCGAGAGGGGGGCTGGCTCGGATGGTGGCGTTGCCAAGGATTACCGAGGTCAAACGCTATGCCGAGCCGGGCGAGATCCTGCTTTCCGTGACGTTGCGCAACGAGGGCGACGCGAAACTCGCGCGCGGCGTGCTGGCGGCGACGGTGATCCGCCCCGGCCACAGCGATTCCCTCTCCTCCGCGATCAACAGCACCGAACTGGCGGCCGGCCAGTACATCCGCCTGTTCGTGAGCCTGCCCGAAGGGGCCAGGGAGGGCCGCGACTGGGTGTATATCGAGGATGAGGGCGGCGAGGAATTCAAGGTCGCCGGGGTGCTGAAGAAGAAGCTGTTCGGCTGGGCGATCGGTTAAAAATCCTCCCCCGGAGGGGGGCGGCAGCCCGCAGCGCTGACGGAGGGGTATCCGCCTATCGAGCGTGGATTACTCCTCCACCACCGGCTTCGCCGGCGGTCCCCCTCCCCCCGCTACGCAGGGGAGGATTATGTTCGCGGCGGATAGACCCCGCGCAACCCCGCCAGCAGCAGCGAGGCGATCGCCAGCGCCACCGCCGACGCCAGCATGTCGGCACCGAGATCGGCCCAGCTCGCGTCGCGATGGAGCGCCGGGATCGCCTGGGTCAGCTCGATCAGCGCGCCGAAGCCGGTGAAGACGAGGAATTGCTTCCACGCCGCCACATGCGGCCAGGCGAAGCGCGCCAGGAAGGAGATCGTCGCGAAGGCCAGCATATGCTGCCACTTGTCATGCCCCTCGAACGGCATTCGGGGCGGGCGCGGCAGGCAGGCCAGCACATAGGCGAACAGAGCGGCCGCCCAGCAGGCGGCGGCGAACAGGCGCGGCAGGAGCTTCATGGGCGCCTTCATGCACGTTCGCAGGCGCAGCATCAACATTGCCCCACAGCCGCCACGATGGCAGAGGCGTCGTATGACGACGGACATAACCACCCGCCCCGAACTCGATCGGCTGATCGACACCGCCCGCGCCTGGGCCGGCGCCCCGCTGGCCTTGGCGACGGTGACCGACACCTGGGGTTCGGCCCCCCGCCCGCGCGGCAGCCATATGCTGGTCCATGCCGATGGCCGGTTCGAGGGGTCGGTCTCGGGCGGCTGCGTGGAGGGCGAGGTGCTGGCGGCGGCGGCCGAGACGATCGCCGACGGCCGCCCGCGCAGCCTGCGCTACGGCGTGGCGGACGCCTCGGCCTGGGAGGTCGGCCTGCCCTGCGGCGGCGAGATCGCGCTGGTGGTGCAGCAGGTGGCGCCAGGGGCGTTCGACCCCGCCCTGTTCGACGCGATCGCCGAGGCGCGGGCCGATGGCCGCTCGCTCGCCATCGCGACGGATATCGACAGTGGCGAGAGCCGGGTCGGCGAGGCGAGCGACCGCTTCGTCAACCGCTACGCCCCGCCGCGCCGCCTGCTGGTGATCGGCGCGGTGCAGATCGCGCAATCGCTCGTCCGCCTCGCCAGCGCGGTGGATTTCACGCCGACGGTGATCGATCCTCGCGCGCGCTTCCTCACCGCCGAGCGGTTTCCCGGCGTGGCGCTCGACGATCGCTGGCCGGATGAGGCGGTGGCGGCGCTACGCCCCGATCCGGCGACGGCGGTGGTAACGCTCAGCCACGACCCCAAGATCGACGATCCCGCCTTGATCGCCGCCCTCGCCTCCTCCGCCGGCTATGTCGCCGCGCTGGGATCGAAACGCAGCCATGCCGCGCGGGTGGCGCGGTTGCAGGCGGCGGGGGTGCGCGACGAGGCGATCGCGCGGATCGAGGCGCCGGCGGGACTTTCGATCGGCGCGATCGGGCCGGCGGAGATCGCGCTATCGGTGACGGCGGGGATGGTGAAAGCGTTGCGGGGTGTACCTAACTGACGCCTTATCCCTTTCGTCCCGAGCGCAGTCGAGGGACGTGCCCCGCGCGCCAAGTGTCTCGACTTCGCTCGACACGAACGGTTCGGGGTAAAGCGATAGACCTAGACAAACAAAAGGCCCCGCTCCCTTGCGGAAGCGAGGCCCTTCGATGCAGCGCAGCCCCGCAGGGCGCGGCTTACTTCTTGCCGAGCGAGAGACCGCCGAAACGCTTGTTGAAGCGCGCCACCTGACCGCCGGCGTCGAGCATCTGGCCACGGCCACCGGTCCAGGCCGGGTGGACGGTGGGGTCGATGTCGAGTTGCAGCGTGTCACCCTCGTTGCCCCAGGTGGTCTTGGTCTGGAAGGTGGTGCCATCCGTCATCTGGACGGTGATCATGTGATAGGCCGGGTGGATGTTCTTCTTCATGGATGTCGCTCCGTGCGGCTGGTTCCGACCAGCCCGAAAGGGAAGCGCGGCCCGTAGCGAGCCGCGCCCCGAAATGCAAGTGTTGCCCATCCTTATCCTCCCCCGCCAGGGGGGAGGATCTGTGGCGTCACGCCTTGGGCGGGTCGGCGATCATCGCGGTGAAATTGGCTTCGGCGGCCAACTGCCCGTCCACCAGCGCGCGGCCGGCGAACTTGCAGACGCTGGCGCGCTTCTGGACGAATTCCACCTCGAGCCGCAGCAGCACGCCCGGCTCGACCGGCTTGCGGAACTTCGCGTTCTCGATCGCCATGAAATAGACGAGCTTGCCCGATCCGGCGAGACCGAGGCTCTCGACCGCGAGGACGCCGGCGGCCTGCGCCAGCGCCTCGACGATCAGAACGCCCGGCATGATCGGCCGACCGGGGAAATGGCCCTGAAAGAAGCCCTCGTTGAACGACACCGCCTTGATCGCCGCGATCGACCGGTCGGGGATGATCTCCTCGACGCGATCGACCAGCAGCATCGGATAGCGATGCGGCAGCGCCGCCAGGACCGCCCGAATGTCGAGCGGCCCCCGCGCTACCGGGGTTTCGGCGTCGCTCACCGGCCGGCGGCGGGCTTCGCGGTGCCGGCAGCGGCAGGCGCCGGCGCGGCGGCCTGCTGCGACTGGCCGGGCTGCCAGTTGGCCGGAACGGCGATCGAGGCGGTCTTGACGAGCGCGTCGAGCTGGGTGGTGATGTCACCGGTCAGGTCGCCGGCGGGTGCGGCGGCGAGCACCGATTCCGGCTGCACGAGCAGCACGACATTCTTGGCGGTCATCGCCTGGCGCACGGCCTGGTCGAGCTTGGCCGCGACCTGCTCCTGCGCATAAGCGTTGGGGCGGGCGAACGGCAGCGACAGAGTCTGCAACTCGCGCTGGGCCGACTGGATGCGCGTCTGATACGCGGTCGTCTTGGCCTGAAGCGTCGCAGGCGGGGTGTTGCCGGCGGCCTGCAGAGTCTGCAACTCGCTCGCGAGCGGCTGGATTTCCTTCTGGAGAGCCTGCTCGCGCGCCGCCGAAGCGTCGATCTGCGCCTTGTACTGGGTCTGGATCTGGGTGCGCGCCGCCTTCATCGCGGCCGAATTGGCGACGGCGGCGTCCAGATTGGCGGTCGCGACCTGCGCGAACGCGGGCACCGCCATGAGAGCGACGGCGGCGATGGCCGCCTTGAACATGATCTTCATCAGAATTGCGTCCCTACGTTGAAGCTGAACAATTTGGTGTTGTCGCCGGGCGACTTCAGCAGCGCCTTGGCGAGATCGATCCGGAGGGGACCGAAGGGGGAATTCCAGTTGACGCCGATACCCACCGAGAGACGCGGCTTCGGCGTGTTGCCGAAATATTCCTCACGGAACGGCGTGATCGTGTTGCCGACGGCGGTGGTGGTGGCGGTGGGCACGGTGACATAGGTGCCATCCGCTTCCAGATACAACGGGTTACCGGCATTGTCTCGAACCGGAATGAAGGTGCCCGTGCAGGGGTTGGTGGCCGACGACCCCGCGCAATTATCCAGCAGCTGCGGCTTGCGGACGTTGAACACCGCACCCGCGTCGGCGAAGATCGAGGGACGCAGGCCCAGTTCGCGCGCGCCGTTGCCGAGCGGCAGTTCCAGTTCGAGGCGGCCGAGATAGTAAGCGTTACCGCCCAGCGCGTCGTCGGTATATTGCTGGCGATCGGCCACCAGCACGGGGTTCGCCGGATCGCTGATGTCATACGGCTTGCGGATCACGCGCGGGCCGACGCCACGGATGTTGAAGCCGCGGATCTGCGGCTCGCCCAGCTGGAAACGATCGATCAGGCGGACCTGCTGGCCGATGCCCTTGATGTAGCCGCCCTCGACGCTGGTCGAGAAGATGAAGCCCGAGCCGATGTTGAAATATTTCTTCGCGCTCGCCGTCGTCCGCAGATAGCGCACGTCACCGCCGACACCGGCGAAATCCTGGCTGAACAGCAGGCGGTTGCCGCGCGTCGGCCGGATGCGGTTGTCGAGATTGTCATAGGCCAGCGAATAGCCGACCGACGACGTGAAGCGATTGCCGATCGAGTCGCACAGATAGCGGCCGGCCAGCAGCGGCGAACATTCCCCGTTGAGATAGAAGGAATTCCGATCGAGCGTGACCTGATCGTAGCTCAGGCCGTAGCGCAGCGCGAGGCTCCAATATTCCGTCAGCGGCACGCCCGCGCGGAGCTGGAAGCCGGTCGTCGTCTGCTGATAGGTCGTATTACGTTCATTATCATTGATATAGTTGAAGCTGTTGTAATCGCGGCGGAAGATATCGCCACCGACCGCGATGTTCTTGTCGAACACGTAAGGCTCGGTGAAGCCGACGCTGACCGACTTGGAGTAGCGCGACCAGTCGGCCGAGGCGCGCAGTTCCTGGCCCTTGCCCATGAAGTTGCGCTGCGTGACCGAAAGGTTGACGATGAAGCGTTCGAGGCTGGAATAGCCGGCCGACACCTGAAGTTCGCCGGTCGACTTCTCTTCGACGTTCGCCTCCAGGATGACTTTGTCGGGCGCGGAGCCCTGCTTCTGCTCGATCTCCAGCTTGTCCTGGAAATAACCAAGCGATTGAATGCGATCGCGCGAACGCTTCACACGGAATCCGTTGAACGCATCGCCTTCCGCCAGGCGAAATTCGCGGCGGACGACCTTGTCGCGCGTGATCGTGTTGCCGTTGATATCGACCCGCTCGACATAGACGCGCGGGGATTCGGCGATGCGGAAGGTGACCGACATGGTCAGCTTCTCGGGATCGCGATCGAAGTCCGGCCGCACGTCGGCGAAGGCATAGCCCAGCAGGCCGGCGGTCTCGTTGATCGCGTCGACCGTGTCTTCCACCAGCTTGGCGTTGTACCAGGCACCGTCCTGCGCCTTCACGAACGCCTTGGCGACCTCAGGCTTCAGATCATGAATGTCGCTTTCGACATTGATATTGCCGAATTTATACCTTTTGCCCTCTTCCACCACATAGGTGATGATGAAGTTGCGCTTGTCGGGCGTCAGCTCCGCCACGGCCGAAACCACGCGGAAATCGGCATAGCCCTGCGTCAGGTAGAATTGGCGCATCTTCTGCTGATCGTAGGACATGCGATCGGGATCGTAGCTGGTGCCCGACGAGAAGATCTTGGTGAGGCCGGTCTGCTTGGTGGCCATCTCGCCGCGCAGGCGGCCGTCCGAAAATTCCTTGTTGCCGATGATGTTGATGCGCCGGACCTTGGACTTGGCGCCCTCGCTGATCTCGAACACGATATCGACGCGGTTCTGATCGAGCTGCACCATCTTTGGCTCGACGGTAGCGGCATAGCGCCCCTGCCGCTGATAGAGCTGGATGATGCGCGCGACATCGGCGCGGGCCTTGGAACGGGTGAAGATCTGGCGCGGCGAGAGCTTGATCTCGGGCCGGATCTTGTCTTCCTTCAGCCGCTTGTTGCCTTCCAGCACGATGCGGTTGACGACCGGATTCTCGCGCACCTGGATGATGAGGTTGCCGGTATCCGCGCCGGCGATCTGCACGTCGGCGAACAATTCAGTGGCGTAGAGATCCTTGAGCGCCTGATCGAGCGACTCGCGGGTATAGGGCTCGCCCGCACGCAGCTTCACATAGGAGCGCACCGTATCGGCCTCGAGCCGCTGGGCACCGCTCACGCCGATCGACCGGATCGTGCCGGAGCCCGGCAGCGGCGCGGCGGCCGGCTGCGACGAGGTGTCGGCCGGCGGCTTGACCGCGAGCTTCGGCGCGGCCTGGCCCCAAACCGGCGCGCCGCCGAGGGCGGTGCCGGCGAGGAACAGCGCGCTCGCTGCCGCCATACGCCTGTTGTGGACCTTCAAGGCCCCGATGCTGCTCAGGCTCACCAATCCCCGCCCTTTACTCAGAAACACGAAGGCCATGCGCATCATCGCGATGGCCAGAAACAGTAGCGAAACGCCCTGCCCGATCCGCCTCAACCGATCAAGCCGGCAAGCCGCTGCCACAGGCCGAACGAGCCCAGATCGTTGAACGTCACGAACAGCATGAAGCCCAGCAGCACGAGCAGGCCGGACCGGAAGGCCCATTCCTGCGCGATCGCCGGCAGCGGCCGGCGACGGATCGCCTCGAAAACATAGAAGATCAAATGTCCGCCATCCAGCATGGGGATTGGCAAGAGATTGATGAACCCCAGATTTATCGAGATCATCGCCATCAGCATGATGACGTTGACGAGGCCCAGCGACGCCTGCTGGCCGGAGATCTGCGCGATCTTCAGCGGCCCGCCCAGTTCCTGCACCGAACGGCGGCCGGTGATGATCTGGACGATGGTATCGACCATCGAGCGCAGCATGGAAAAGGTCTGCGCGGTGGCGCGCGGCAGCACGTTGACGACGCTGACGGGCACCACCACCTGCGGCGCCGACATCACGCCGATCGCGCCCATGCGATAGCGATTGCCGAAGCGATCGACCTCCTCGATGGTGGCGGGGGTGACGATCGTATGGCGCGCCTGCCCGGCCCGCTCGTAATCGACGCTGAGCGCCTCACCGGGGCGCAGGCGGACCATTTCCACCACGTCGCCGAACGTATCGACCGACCGGCCGGCGATGCGGGTGAAGCGGTCGCCGGGCTGGAGGCCGGCCTGGCGCGCGACCGACACCTCGGTCAGCGCCTCGATCACCGGCGGGGTGCGCAATTCGCCATAGCTCAGCAGCAATCCGGCGACGATCGCGATGGCGACGAGGAAATTGGCGATCGGCCCGGCGGCGACGATGATGAAGCGCTGCCACACCGGCTTGGCCTGAAAGGTCCGCGCGCGCTCCTCGGGCGGCAGCGAAAGCCATTCGTCGGTGGGCTGGCTCGCCGGGTTCATGTCGCCGGCGAACTTCACATAGCCGCCCATCGGCATCCAGCCGACCTTCCAGCGCGTGCCGCGCCGGTCGCTCCAGCCGAATACCTCGCGGCCGAAGCCGATCGAGAAGGTCTCGGCATGGACGCCGAAGGCGCGGCCGGCGGCATAATGGCCGAGTTCGTGCAAGAAGATCAGCGGGCCGATGACCGCGAGGAAACTCAAGGCTGCCAGCAACACACCCGATCCCATCACGCCACCCGCCTCATCGCAGCCGCAGCTACGTCCCGGGCGCCTGTATCCACGCTGAATACATCATCCAGGTTAACGGGCGCGGGGGGATCATAGCCGTCCAGCACGCGCGCGACCATGTCGGCGATGGCGAGGAAGCCGATCCGCCCGTCGAGGAAGGCGGCGACCGCGATCTCGTTGGCGGCGTTCAGCACCGCTGGGCGCGCGCCGCCCGCCGCCAGCGCCGCCTTGGCCAGCGCCAGCGCGGGGAAGGCCGAAAGGTCGGGCTCCTCGAAATCGAGCCGGCCGACCTTGGCCAGATCGAGCGGCGCGCACGGCGTCGCCATCCGGTCGGGCCAGGCCAGGGTATGCGCGATCGGGGTGCGCATGTCGGGCGTGCCCATCTGCGCCAGCACCGATCCATCGACATATTCGACCATCGAATGGACGACCGACTGCGGGTGGACCAGCACGTCGAGCCGATCCGCGCCTACCGGGAACAGATGATGCGCCTCGATCAGTTCCAGCCCCTTGTTCATCAGGGTGGCGCTATCGACCGAGATCTTGGCGCCCATCGACCAGTTCGGGTGCCGCACCGCCTGCGCCGGGGTGACAGACATCATCTCGGCGCGGCTGCGACCCCGGAACGGCCCGCCGCTGGCGGTCAGGATGATCCGCCGCACCCGCTCGGGCGCGTCGTGCGGATAGCATTGGAAGATGGCATTATGTTCGGAATCGACCGGGAGGAGCGTCGCGCCGGTTGCGCGGGCGGCGGCCATCATCAGCGCGCCAGCCGAAACGAGCGATTCCTTGTTGGCCAGTGCCACCGTCCGGCCCCGCTTGAGCGCGGCGAGGACGGGGCGGAGACCGGCGGTGCCGACGATCGCGGCCATCGTCCAGTCGGCCTCCATCGCGGCGGCCTCGACGATCGCGTCCAGCCCGGCGGCGACGGTGGTTGTGGTGCCGGCGAGCAAGGCGCGTACCTCGCCGAGCTTCGCGGGATCGGCGATGGCGACATGCGCGGCACGGGTGCGGCGGGCGGCGGCGGCCAGCCCTTCGGCATCGCGGGCGGCGGTCAGCGCCACGACGCGATAGAGATCGGGATGGCGCTCGATCAGGTCGAGGGTCGAGGTGCCGATCGATCCGGTCGCGCCTAGGATAGTGACGCTGCGCAGGCTCACAGCGCCCCGCCCGCGAACAAGGCCGCGATCAGGGTGGCGACCGGCACCACGCCGTCGAGCCGATCGAGCGCGCCGCCGTGGCCCGGCAGGAAGCGCCCGGAATCCTTCACGCCCGCGCGGCGCTTGAGCCAGCTTTCGAACAGGTCGCCCGATTGCGCCAGAAGCGCCATCGGCGCGCCCAGCCAGCGCAGCGGCGCGGGCAGGCCCGCCAGCGCGGCGATCAGCAGGCCGACGAGCCCCGCCGCGACCACGCCGCCGCCCAGCCCCGCCCAGGTCTTGCTGGGCGAGACGCGCGGCGCCAGCTTCGGCCCGCCGATCGCGCGGCCGGCGAAATAGGCGCCCGTATCGGTCGCCCACACGATCGCCAGCGCCCACAGGGTGAGCAACGCACCGTTGGGTAGCCCGCGCAGATACATCAGGCCGATCGTCGGGAGCCCCGCGAACAGCAGGCCGAGGCCGAGACGCCCCTGCCCCGTCACGATCGCCACCATGATGCCGGCGATGCCCAGCACCGCCACCGTGTCGCGCTCCGCCCCCCACAGCAGGGGGCAGGCCAGCGCGATCGGCAGGATCATCGCCGCCACCGACAGGCGGATGCGCCCCTGCGAGGCATGGGCCAGCCCGGCCCATTCGGCCACCATCAACATCGCGGCGACGCTTGCCAGCAGCCAGAACACCACGCCGCCCAGCCACAGCGCCGCTACGGCCACCACGATCAGGGCGACGCCGGTGACGAGACGGGCGTTGAGATCGGAACTGCGCGCCAATGCGGCGGTCATGTCAGACGCCGCCGTAGCGCCGTTCGCGCGCGGAAAAGCTCTCGATGGCGCGGGCCAGCGGCTCGGCGCCGAAATCGGGCCAGAGAATGTCGGTGAACACCAGTTCGGCATAGGCCGCCTGCCACAGCAGGAAGTTCGACAGGCGCTGCTCGCCCGAGGTGCGGATCAGCAGGTCGAGCGGCGGCAGATCGGCGGTATCGAGCCGGGCTTCGATCGCGGCGGCGTCGATCGCCTGCGGATCGAGCGTGCCGGCGGCGACTTCGCTGGCCAAGGCGCGGGTGGCGCGGACCAGCTCGTCCTGCGCGCCGTAATTGAGCGCCAGCACGAAATCCATGCGGCGGTTGCCGGCGGTCAGCGCGATCGCTTCGTCCAGGCTCGCCACCAGATCGGGCTCCAGCCGCCGCCAGTCGCCGATCAGCTTGAGGCGGATGCCGTTGGAATGGATTTCGGCCAGTTCGCGGCGCAGATAATGGCGCAGCAGCCCCATCAAATCGGTGACTTCGTCGGCCGGACGGCGCCAGTTTTCCGACGAGAAAGCGTAGAGCGTCAGTGCGCCGATGCCCATGCGGGCGGCGGCCTTCAGCGTCTCGCGCAGCGCCTCGGCGCCCCGGCGATGGCCGGCGACACGCGGCAGGTGGCGCGCCTTGGCCCAGCGGCCATTGCCGTCCATGATGATCGCGACATGACGCGGCACGGCGGGGCCGCCGCCCGAACCGCCGGCCAAGTCCGCTGGAGCGGGGCTGGCCGAAGCCGGCGTCACTTGGTCAGGATTTCCTTTTCCTTCGACAGCGTGGCAGCGTCGATATCGGCGATCGTCGTGTCGGTGATCTTCTGAAGCTCGGTCTCGCGGCGCTTGCGCTCGTCCTCGCCGAACTCGCCCTTCTTCTCGTCGGTCTTGAGCGCGTCCATGCCGTCGCGGCGCACGTTGCGCGCGGCGATCTTGGCCTTCTCCGAATATTGGTTGGCGAGCTTCGCCAGTTCCTTGCGACGCTCCTCGGTCAGATCGGGGATCGGCAGGCGCAGCGTCTGGCCATCGACGATCGGGTTGAGGCCGAGGCCGGCCGAGCGGATCGCCTTGTCGACCGGGCCGACGTTCGACTTGTCCCACACCTGCACCGACAGCAGGCGCGGTTCCGGCGCGGAGACGGTGGCGACCTGCACGATCGGCATCATCGCGCCATAGACTTCCACCTTGACCGGATCGAGGAGGGTGACAGAGGCGCGGCCGGTCCGCAGGCCCTGGAGATCGTGCTTGAGCGAATCCACCGCGCCGGTCATGCGGCGTTCGATATCGGCCTTGTCATAGGCGGGCATGGGAATTTCCTCGGTCTGTCCTTGGCTTACGCGGCCGCCTGGACGGTCGTCGCGGTGGCTTCGCCCGCCAACACACGCACCAGATTGCCGCGTTCGCGGATGTTGAATACCACGATCGGGATGTTGTTGTCGCGGCAAAGTGCCACGGCGCTCGCGTCCATCACCTTCAGATTGGCCGCGAGAACCGTATCGTAAGTCACGGTTTCATAACGCTTCGCGCCCGGCACGGTCTTGGGATCGGCATCATAGACGCCATCGACCGACGTGCCCTTGAACAAGGCGTCGCACTTCATCTCGGCGGCGCGCAGCGCGGCACCGGAATCGGTGGTGAAGAAGGGGCTGCCGACACCGGCGGCGAAGATCACCACGCGGCCTTTTTCCAGGTGGCGATCGGCCCGGCGGCGGATGAAGGGCTCGCACACCGACGCCATCGGAATGGCCGACTGGACGCGCGTTTCGATACCGATCTGCTCCAGCGCGTTCTGCACCGCCAGCGCGTTCATCACCGTCGCCAGCATGCCCATATAATCGGCGGTGGCGCGCTCGAAGCCCTTGGCGGCGGCGGCCAGGCCCCGGAAGATATTGCCCCCGCCCACGACGATGCACAGTTCGTAGCCCATCGCCTTGGCATCGGCGATCTCGCCCGCGACGCGGCCGGTGACGGCGGGATCGATCGACAGACCGCCCTCCCCCATCAACACTTCGCCCGACAGCTTCAGCAGGATCCGTTTGAAGCGCGGGGCTGTCATGCGGGGGTCTGTGTCCGTTTCGTCTGGAGGAAGTGCCACCTTAGGGCGGCGCTCGGAGGGGGGAAACCCCAAACATGACGATCCCGCCGCCCATCCGTCGCAATGCTGCGGCGGACGGACGGCGGGACGGTCAGGCGATCAGACGCCGGCGGCCGCGGCCACTTCGGCGGCGAAGTCGCTCGTTTCCTTCTCGATGCCTTCGCCGAGCTGGAAGCGGACATAGTCCGTCAGCACGATCGTGCCACCGGCGGCCTTGGCGGCGGCGGCGATGACGTCGGCGATCTTCGACTTGTTATCCATGACGAAGATCTGGCTGAGGAGTGCCGCTTCCTTGCGGAACTTGGCGACCGCGCCCTCGATCATCTTCTCGATGATGTTGGCGGGCTTGCCCGATTCGGCGGCCTTTTCGGACGCGATCGCGCGCTCGCGCTCGACCAGCGCCTCGTCGAGGCCCTCTTCGTGCAGCGCCAGCGGGCTGGCGGCGGCGATGTGCATCGCCAGTTGCTTGCCGAGCGCCTCGATGTCGGCGAGCGGGGCATCACCCTCGAGCGCGACCAGCACGCCGATCTTGCCGAGGCCCGGGCCGGCGGCGTTGTGGACGTAAGGCACCACGGCGCCCTGCTTCACTTCGACGACCTTCGCGCGGCGCAGCGTCTGGTTCTCGCCGATGGTGGCGATGTTGGCGGTCAGCTTCTCGGAGACCGTGCCGCCGCCCGGATAGGTGGCGTTGGCCAGCGCCTCGATGCTGCCGTCGCCGGCGAGCGCCAGCTGGGTGACGGTGCGCACGAAATCCTGGAACTGGTCGTTCTTCGACACGAAGTCGGTCTCGGAATTGACCTCGACGGCCGCGCCCTTGGTGCCCTGCACGGCGACGCCGACGAGGCCCTCGGCCGCGACGCGGCCCGACTTCTTGGCGGCGGTGGCCAGGCCCTTGGCGCGCAGCCAGTCGACCGCGGCTTCCATGTCGCCGTTGTTCTCGACCAGCGCCTTCTTGCAATCCATCATGCCGGCGCCCGAGCGCTCGCGCAGATCCTTGACGGCCGCAGCGGTGATATCCGCCATGTCCTTGTCCTTTCTTTGGGTGCGGGGAGGATGAAGCTGCTCCACCCTCAACCCGTTACAGGCTGATGACTTGGCCGGGCGCCCGCCGCGAAAAGCGGGCGCCCGGTATCAGGGTTCAGGCCAGCGCTTCTTCGGCCGGCGCGTCTACGGCGGCGCCGAGATCCTCGCCACGGGCGATGCGGCCACCGGTGTTGCCACGGGTCGCGGCGGCGGCGATCGCGTCGCAATACAGGCGGATGGCCCGCGAGGCGTCATCGTTGGCCGGGATCGGGAAGGCGATACCGTCGGGCGAGACGTTCGAATCGAGGATCGCCACGACCGGGATGCCCAGCGTGTTGGCTTCCTTGATCGCCAACTCTTCCTTGTTGGCGTCGATCACGAACATCACGTCGGGGATGCCGCCCATGTCGCGGATGCCGCCCAGCGACAGCTCGAACTTGTCGCGCTGGCGGGTGAGCTGAAGGATTTCCTTCTTGGTCAGGCCGTGAATGTCGCCGGCGAGCTGCTCTTCCATCGCCTTGAAGCGCTTGATCGAGCCCGAGATCGTCTTCCAGTTGGTGAGCATCCCGCCCAGCCAGCGATGGTTGACGAAATGCTGGCCCGAAGCGCGCGCGGCCTCGGCAATCGGCTCCTGCGCCTGGCGCTTGGTGCCGACGAACAACACCTTGCCGCCGCTCGCGACGGTCTGGCTGATGAAGTCGAGCGCGCGCGCGAACAGCGGCACGGTCTGCGACAGATCGATGATGTGGATACCGTTACGATCGCCGAAGATGTAGGGCTTCATCTTCGGGTTCCAGCGGTGCGTCTGGTGACCGAAATGCGCGCCCGATTCGAGCAGCGCCTGCATGGAGACGGTAGGGACCGCCATGATATTTCTCCTTACCCGGTTAACCGCTGCGGAACAGTGACTTCGGCGTCTCGCGACGTCTGAAGCACCGGTATGTGCGTCCCGCATGTGGAATGGCAGCGCGCTTAATCGCGTTTTTCGCACAGATCAAGTGTTGACTTGAGGAACATATCATGAACATAAGGAACAACGACAGGGCGTGACGGTTTCGTGACCAAGCGATTACCGCCCGCCCCGAAAGGGAGGTTCTTCCGATGCTTCAAATGGTTGCGACCCTGTTTTATGCCACGACCGGCCTGCTGGCCCTGGCCGTGATCGCGCAGGCCCTGCTTGATTATCGCGACGAGATCCGCGTGGCGCTTACCGGGCGCAATGCGCCAGCGGCCAATGTGGCGCGGGTGCGTCTGGTGGGCCGGCCGCGCCGGACCCGGTCGATCAGGATGCGTCCGAACTCGCTGGCGGAAGGCTCCGCCCCGCTGCGCGCTGCCGCCTGATGCGGCCATAGCTGCGGGCCGAGAAAGGGATCGTCGCCGCATAGACGATCATCAACCCGCTCGCCGTGACCCACGGCGCGGTCAGCAGCGATCCACCGACCAGCGCCACCACCACCAGCAAGGCCAGTCGCCACTCGCGGCGCAGGCGGATCGATCCCCAACTGTAGGTTGCCACGCTCGACACCATCAGGAAGGCGCACAGTAGGGTCCACGGCGCCACGACGTAGAGCGAGCGGATGCTGTCTTCGCCGGTCGCCAGCCACAGGATGATCGGCAACAAGGTCATGCCCGCGCCGGTGGGGGCCGGGACGCCGGTGAGGAAGCCGGCCGACTTCATCGGCTGCTCCTCGGCATCCAGGCTGGAATTGAAGCGGGCCAGGCGCAGCGCGCAGCACACCGCATGGCTCAGCGCCACGATCCAGCCGAATTTGGGCCAGGTTTGGAGGATCCACAGATAGAGGATCACCGCCGGCGACACGCCGAAGGCGATCACGTCGGACAGCGAATCGAGTTCTGCGCCGAAGCGGCTCTGGCCGTTGAGCAGGC
This sequence comes from Sphingomonas naphthae, assembly GCF_028607085.1. Classification (NCBI taxonomy): domain Bacteria; kingdom Pseudomonadati; phylum Pseudomonadota; class Alphaproteobacteria; order Sphingomonadales; family Sphingomonadaceae; genus Sphingomonas; species Sphingomonas naphthae. Next base: position 1,612,864 of record NZ_CP117411.1, read on the forward strand.
GGGCGATGCGCCCGTCGAGCCCGTCCAGCACACCGGCGCCGGCGATCATCGCCACCGCCAGCATCCAGTGGGTCACGTCCCCGCTCTGCGCGGCGGCTATGGCGAAGCGCACGCCGGTCAGGCCGAAGCACAAAGCGAGCGCGGTCACCGCATTGGGCGGCAACGCCCGCAACGGGATACCGCGACGCTCGCTCGGGCGGGCTCGGGAAAGCGGGGGACGCATCGATCGCGCCGCCCTAGAGCGGCTGCCCCTCGACGAGGGTGGTTTCCCCGAAGCGGCCCAGCACCGTCTCGCCGGCGATGCACCGCTGGCCGAGCGCAACGCGGGGCGCGGTGCCTTCGGGCAGGAACACGTCGACCCGGCTGCCGAAGCGGATCAGGCCGATGCGCTGGCCCTTGGCGACGATATCGCCGTCCTTCACGAAGGGCACGATGCGGCGGGCGACGAGGCCGGCGATCTGGGTGAAGCCGATGCGGCGCCCCTCCCCGTCCTCGACCAATATGTGCTGGCGCTCATTCTCCTCGCTGGCCTTGTCGAGGCTGGCGTTGAGGAACTTGCCCGAAATATAGACCACGCGGCGGACGATGCCGGCCACCGGCGCGCGATTGATGTGCACGTCGAACACCGACATGAAGATCGACACGCGCACCATCGGCAGGTCGCCCAGCGCGTCCGGCCCGGCCAGCTCGCGCGGCACGGGCACGCGCTGGATCATCGTCACCAGCCCGTCGGCGGGCGAAATGATCAGTTCCTTGTCCTTCGGCACCGAGCGGATCGGATCGCGGAAGAAGGCGGCGACCCACAGGGTCACGCCTGCCATCGGCCAGGCGAGGGTTTCCCATGCGCACCAGGCGAGGATCAAAGTGATCGCGGCGGCGATCACGACATATTTGCGGCCTTCGGGGTGGATCGCGGGCCAGCGCCATTCGGCACTGGGGGTTCCGGCGCCGGTCGGTTCGATCGAGCTCATGATGCGCGTTGTAGGTGGATGGGACACCCATGACAATCGCAACCGGCAGGTGGTGAGCGCGCAACCGGCGGTTGATCCCGGCGGATCATCACCCTACAGCCGCGCGCAACCCACACTTTGGCAGTATGAGGAAGCGGCGCGATATGGCGAAGATCAAGGTAAACACCCCGATCGTCGAGATGGACGGCGACGAGATGACCCGCATCATCTGGAAGTGGATCCGCGAGCGGCTGATCCTGCCGTATCTGGATGTGGACCTGAAATATTACGACCTGTCGATCGAGAATCGCGACGCGACCGACGACAAGGTGACGGTCGACAGCGCCAAGGCGACCCAGCAGTACGGCGTCGCCGTGAAGTGCGCGACGATCACGCCGGACGAGGCGCGCGTCGAGGAATTCAAGCTCAAGAAGATGTGGAAGTCGCCCAACGGCACGATCCGCAACATCCTGGGCGGCGTGGTCTTCCGCGAGCCGATCGTGATGTCGAACGTGCCGAAGCTGATCCCCGGCTGGACGGACCCGATCGTCGTCGGCCGCCATGCCTTCGGCGACCAGTATCGCGCCACCGACTTCCGCGTGCCCGGCCCCGGCAAGCTGAAGATGATCTGGACCGGCGAGGATGGCTCCTCGATCGAGGAAGAGGTGTTCGATTTCCCCTCGTCCGGCGTGACGATGGGCATGTACAACCTCGACGACAGCATCCGCGATTTCGCGCGCGCCTCGATGAACTATGCGCTCGATCGCAAGTGGCCGCTGTACCTGTCGACCAAGAACACGATCCTGAAGGCCTATGACGGCCAGTTCAAGGATCTGTTCCAGGAGGTTTTCGACGCGGAATTCAAGGACAAGTATCGCGACGCGAACATCTCCTACGAACACCGCCTGATCGACGACATGGTCGCCTCGGCGCTCAAGTGGTCGGGCAAGTTCGTGTGGGCCTGCAAGAATTACGATGGCGACGTGCAATCGGATCAGGTGGCGCAGGGCTTCGGCTCGCTGGGCCTGATGACCTCGGTGCTGATGACGCCGGACGGCAAGACGATCGAGGCCGAGGCGGCGCATGGCACCGTCACCCGCCACTATCGCATGCACCAGCAGGGCAAGCAGACCTCGACCAACCCGATCGCGTCGATCTTCGCCTGGACCGGCGGCCTCAAGTTCCGCGGCAAGTTCGACGGCACGCCCGACGTGACCAAGTTCGCCGAGACGCTGGAGAAGGTCTGCATCGACACCGTCGAGAGCGGCAAGATGACCAAGGATCTCGCGATCCTCATCGGCCCGGACCAGCCCTGGATGACCACCGAGCAATTCTTCGAGGCGGTCGTGGTGAACCTGGAAGCCGAAATGAAGAACTGGGGCTAAGCTCCAGAAATTCGGAGGGCGCTGGTGCGGCGGCCTCCGCGCTCGAGGGGCGGGTTGCTCAGGCAGCCCGCCCCTTTTCGTTGAGGCCGGCGAACAGATCGCCGAAGGACGTGCGATGGTGCCGGGTGTGGCCTGCCGCCACGATCGCCGCGCGATGCGCCGCCGTGCCGTAGCCGGAATTCTGCCCCCAGCCATAGACAGGGTGCCGCTCCGCCAGCCGCGCCATCATCCGGTCGCGCGCAACCTTGGCGAGGATCGAGGCGGCGGCGATCTGGGGGACGATGCTGTCGCCGCGCACCACCGCGCGGCAGTCGCCGGCCAGGCCCGGTGGCACGTCCACGCCATCGAACCGCACCGGCGCGTCCACGCCGAGCCGCGTCACCGCCGCGCGCATCGCCGACAGGGTCATATTGCGGATGCCATACAGGTCGATCGCACGCGCCGACCGCGCGGCGAAGGCGAAGCGGACGCATTCGCCGAGCTTCGCATGGAGCAGCTCGCGTTCCGCCCTGGCGATCCGCTTCGAATCGTCGAGCAATGCCAGCAGGCCGCGCGGCAGGCAGTCCGGCTCGAACCACACGGCGGCCACCACCACCGGCCCGCACAGGGCGCCGCGCCCCACCTCATCGCAGCCGATCACCGCCGGCAGCCGTTTCGCGGCCCGCCCCGCGAACGGGCGGACGCCCCGCATTCCCGTCTTTGTTCCTGTTTTCGACGCCATATCGTCAGGATAGTTCAATCCGATACCGATCGAAACACGCAATCTGTCTTCGCAGGTGGAACAAAGCTGGTAACGGGCTTGAGCATTTCGTAATGAAATGCAGATATTGCTGTCGCCTTGGTTGGGGAATCAAGGTGGGGCCGGCGGGGACAATGAACGTCATGAGCAACCGGTACGAGCTGGCGGTCGAAATGGCCGAGCGGCACGGCCAGGCACAGCCCAAATCGTGGCGGCGGGCACAGATCTACATGGCGATGGCTGCGGCCGATCTGCTGATGATCTCGCTTGGCTTCATGATCGCGTCGGTCCTCTGGGCCGGCTATGTCGAAAAGAATGTCAGCACCATGCTGGCCTTCATCCTGCCGATCCAGATGCTGGCGGGCCTCAACGCCCAATCCTATGGCATGGCGACGCTGATCAGCCCGGCGCGCAGCGTGACCCGCGCGGTCCAGTCCTTCCTGTGGACGATGCTCGCGGTGATCTGCATGGGCTTCCTGCTGAAGGTGGGCGCCGAATATTCGCGCGCCATCGCGGCGATCGGCGCGGCGCTCTCCGTGGCTTTGCTGATCGCGGGCCGGATGGGTGTGTTCTGGCTGGGCACCCGCGTGTTGATCGACGGGCCGATCAGCAAGGTCATCCTGTGCGATGGCACGATGCTGCTGCCCGGGCCGGGCGAGACGATCATCAATACCGCCGCCGCCGGCCTCGCGCCGATGCTGCACGATCCGATGATGCTCGATCGCATCGGCCGCGCGGTGCGCCATGCCGATCGCGTCATCGTCGCCTGCGCACCCGATCGCCGCGTCGCCTGGGCGACCGCCCTGAAGGGCGCGGGCGTCGACACGGAATTGCTGATGCCCGAGTTCGAGGAGCTGGGCGTGCTGGGCACCGATTCGTACGGCGACGCCATCACCGCGATCGTCGCGCGCGGCCCGCTGGGCCTGCGCAACCGCGCGATCAAGCGGTGCTTCGATCTTTTCATCGTGGCGTGGCTGCTGCCCGTGCTGCTGGGCGTCACCGGGCTGGTGGCCTTGCTCATCAAGCTCGACGACGGCGGGCCGGTCTTCTTCGTCCAGCGCCGCATCGGCCAGGGTAACCGCCTGTTCCCGATGTACAAGTTTCGCAGCATGAAGGCGGCGCAGCTCGACGCGGGTGGCGTCCAATCCACCCAGCGCGGCGATTCCCGCATCACCCGCGTCGGCCGCATCCTGCGCAGCACCAGCATCGACGAACTGCCGCAGCTGTTCAATGTCCTCAAGGGCGACATGAGCATCGTCGGCCCCCGCCCCCACGCGCTGGCCTCCACCGCCGGCGACGCGCTATTCTGGGAGGTGGACCAGCGCTACTGGGGCCGCCACGCCGCCAAGCCCGGCCTCACCGGCCTCGCCCAGGTACGCGGCTTCCGGGGTGCGACCGAAACGGCGAGCGATCTGACGAACCGCGTGCAGGCCGATCTGGAATATCTCGCCAACTGGACGATCTGGCGCGACATGCGCATCGTCGCCGCCACCTTCGGCGTGCTGTTGCACCATAACGCTTACTGATCCCACACGCCAAACGACCCGCCCGGCTGTGCCGAGCGGGTCGCGAAGCCTGTGCTGTCAGGCCGGGATCAGTAAGGACGAGCGGGCGGGGCCGACGAGGCCGGCGCCGGGCCGACCGGGCTTTGCACCGACGTGGCTGCCGGAGCATTGCTGTACGCGCTGATCATAGCACCACGGGTCGATCCCGCCGGATCGCCGGCATTGCCGATCAGATCCGCCGCCGTGCCCGTGGTGAGCAGCGGGCGAGCCTGCGCCGGGGCACTGGCCGACTGCTCGGGGCTTGCCGGCGGAGTCGGCTTGGCCATCGCTTCGGCCTCGGAAACGGTGGGCGACGGAGCCGCCTGCGGCGCGGCGAAAACAGCGGTCGACGAGGCGAGGATCAGCGCCAGGGCGCCGGTGCGGAATGTGGCGTTCATCGTGCATCTCCTGATTGGGAACCTGCATGGCTGAACGTCGCGGATCGCAATTTGGTCCGTTGACAGAATGAATTTTCGCGGAATCGCCCGATCAGCGATCAAAACGAATCCGAAACGAACGGACTTTTCGGTTGTCCTGAGGGCATCCCCCTCCCGCAAGCGAGAGGGGGCCGCGCTCCTACTTCAACGTCGGGCTATCCAGATTCAGCCCCGCCGCCGGGATCACCTCGGGCGTGATCCCCTTGGCCTGCATCGCCGGCAGGAACTGCTTGGCATCCCCCACGATCACGATGCTCGCCGCCGCCGGATCGAGCAGCGCCGCGCCGGTCTCCTTCACTGTCTCCGGCGTCACCGCCTCCACCGACGCGACATAGCTGCCGAGCGTGGCGAGCGGCACGCCCTGGCTCACCAGCGATCCGATCTCGCCCGCCAGCCCCGACGTCGTCTCGATAGTGCGGCCGAACCCGCCGGTCAGCACCGCCTTGCGCGTGTCGAGTTCGGCCACCGCGACAGGCTCCTGCCCCAGCTTGCGCATCTCCGCCACAATCAGATCGGCCACCTCGGGCGCGCTGGCGTTCTTGGTCTGCGCCGTCGCCACGATCGGCCCGATGGTGCGCCGCGCGCCGACCGAGCTGCCCGCGCCATAGGAAAGCCCCCGCTTCACCCGGATTTCCCAGTTCAGCCGCGAGGAATAGCCCGTGCCCAGAACGCTGTTGGTCACCTGCGCCGCATAATAACGCGCATCCTTTCGCGCGATGCCCTGCCGCGCGACCAGCACCGCCGCCTGCCCCGCCTCGGGCAGATCGACGACGATCACGCGCGGCGCGAGCGGTGTCGCGGCGGCGGGCAGCGGCGGGATCGGCGTGGCGGGCGCCTTCCACGATCCGAAGAGCTTCTTCGCCAGCGCCTCGGCCCGATCGACCGAAATATCGCCGACGAGAATGAGCGTCGCCGCATCCGGCCGGAAGCGTGCGCGATAGGTGCCCGCCACATCGGCCTGGGTGATCGCCTTGAGCGCCGTCGTCGTGCCGCCGGCCGGATGGCCATAGGCGCTGCCCCCGAACACCGCGCGCGCCGCGACCAGCTTGCCCAGCTCGCCCGGCTGCTTGAGGGACACGTTGAGCGCGTCGAGCGTCAGCCCACGCTGGCGATCCAGCTCCTCCTGCGAGAAGATCGGGTTGAGCGCGGAATCGGCGAAGATCGCCATCGCCGGCTCCAGCACATCGGACTTCACCGTCAGGCCCAGGGTCGAGCCGTCCCAGCTCGATCCCGCGCCGATCGAACCGCCCAGCGCCTCGATCCCGTCGGCCACCTGCGTCGCCGAGCGCGTCTTGGTGCCCTTGGTCAGCAGATCGGCGGTGATCGAGGCGAGGCCCGATCGCGCCGCCGGGTCGGTCGCCGAACCACCACCCACCAGCAGCTGCGCCGATACGATCGGCACGTCATGCTTTTCCATCACCACCAGCTTGAGGCCGTTGGCGAGCGTCCGCTCGACCGGCACTGGCACCTTCGCGGCCAGCGGCTCGGCGGCCGTTGGCGGCTGCACCCGTTGCGCCTCGGCGGCGGCGGTCACCACCTCGACACCCGGCGGCACGGGCAGCGGCGCGACCTTCACGGTCGGCGCGATGGCGAAGGTCTCGGGCGCGGCGCCGGGCTCCGCCGGCAGATAGCGCACCACCGTCCGCACCTTGTCGGTCAGATACTGCTTGGCCACTCGCTGCACGTCGGCCGGCGTCACCGCCGCGATCTCGGCGAGTTGGCGGTCGGCGGCGGCCGCATCGCCATCGATGATGATGGCGGCGGCGATCGCATTGGCCTTGCCCGATGCGGTTTCGCGCGCGCGGATCTGGCTGGTCAGGATGCCGTTCTTGGCCTTCTCCATCTCGGCCGCGCTCGGCGGGGCGTCGCGCAGCGCGGCGATCTGCGCCAGCAGCGCCGCCTCGCCCTGATCCACCGTCTTGCCGGTCGAGAGGATCGCATAGGCCGCGAAAATGCCCGTGCCCTGCTTGCTGTCGATATCGGTGCCGGCCTGCACCGCCGTCCCCTGCCGCACCAGCGCCTCGTAGATGCGCGAGCTTTCGCCGCCCGACAGGATCGAATCCAGCACCGTCAGCGCGGCATTGTCCTTGTCGCGATCCGGCGGGATCAGGTAACTGATGAGCACCGCGGGCAGCGGCACGTTGGGCGCGTGCACCGTCACGCTCTTGGGCGCGGTGCGGGCCGGCTCCTGCGCGGTCACCCTCGGCACCTTGAAGGCGCGGTTTTTCAGCGGCCCGAAATAGCCGTCGACCCACTTGTCCAGATCGGCCGGATCGAAATTGCCCGCGACCACCAGCACCGCATTGTCGGGCCGATAATAAGTCGCGTGGAAGGCGCGGATGTCGTCGACCGTCGCGGCATCGAGATCCTCGATGCTGCCGATGCCCGGCCGGGCGTAAGGATGAACGCTGTACGACGCCATCGGGAAGTAGAGCGCGAACAGCCGCCCATAGGGCGCGGCCAGCACACGCAGGCGCAGTTCCTCCTTCACCACCTCCCGCTCGGACTTGAACGACGCCTCGTCCACCACCAGCGATCCCATCCGCTCGGCCTCGGCCCACAACAGGCGGCGCAGGTGGTTGGCGGGCACCACCTCGTAATAATTGGTGTAATCGTCGTTGGTGGAGGCGTTGTTGAAGCCGCCGACATCCTCGGTCAGCCGGTCCATCGTCTCGGCCGGCATGTTGCGCGTCGCCTTGAACATCAGATGCTCGAACATGTGCGCGAAGCCCGAGCGGCCGGCCGGATCGTCCTTCGACCCGACATCATACCATACGTTGACCGACACATTGGTCGTCGCCGTATCGCGGATGGCGAACACGCGCAGGCCGTTGGGCAAGGTGCGGCTGGTGTAGGCGATCGGCTGGACGGTGGCGGCGGCGGGCGCGTCGGCGGCGATCGCGGGGAGCGAGGCGCCGAGCAGGCAGCCGGCGGCGATCGAACGCAACAGCAAAGAACGCATGGATATTCCTTCAGAAACGATGCGTAACTTGTAGGCGTGGCCGTGAAGCGCCGCCAAGCGGTTTCGCGTGCGGGCGTCGGCATATACGCGCGAGCCGCCTGCGTTCATCCGCCGTTCACCACGTTTTGGCCTGCGCGGCGGAAAACCGCCGTTGCGCGCGGATCGTTTCGCCCGCACCATGCTGGCGGGGGCGTGACATCACCCGACGCTCCGCGCCTGTCGATCCGGAGCATGTGCCGAATGATCCTCGACGCAGACGGCCTCGGCGAGAGCGGGATGGTGCAGGGGGATATCGCGATCGTCGGCGGAGGCGCCGCCGGCATCACCATCGCCCAGGCGCTCGCCGGATCGGGACTGACGGTGATCCTGATCGAAAGCGGCACCAAGCGACGCGGCGAGCCCGGCGCGGACGGCTTTCGCGGGGAATCGATCGGCACGGCGATGGACCCGGCCGGCGGCCGCTTCCAGGGCCTGGGCGGCAGCACCAACCGCTGGACCGGCCGCTGCGCCCCGCTCGACCCGATCGATCTCGCGCCGCGCGACTGGGTGCCCCATTCCGGCTGGCCGATCGGCTGGGACGAGCTGGCGCGCTGGTACGGCCCGGCCGAGGCGGTTTGCGGCCTCTCCGATGCCGCCCCGGTGCCGCCCGCTACCGATGGCGATACGGTCGCCCCGTTCGGCTGGCGCTTCGCCGCGACCGGCTGGAAGACCTACCAGAGCTGGGGCGACCGCTATCACGATCTGCTCCGGCTCGATCCGAACATCCGCGTCGTCACCGGCGCGCTGGCCGCGGGCATCGCCATCGACGGCGGCGACATCACCCACGCCCGCTGGCTGACGCTGCGCACCCACAGATTGCGCGAAGTCCGCGTGATCGCCCGCCACTTCGTCCTGAGCGCCGGAGGGATAGAGAATGCCCGGCTGCTGCTCGACGTGATCGCCAGCCAGCCCGGCACCCTGCCCGCCGTCGCCGACAGTGTCGGCCGCTATTTCATGCAGCACCCCCGCGTCACCACCGCCACCATCGCCTGCACCCGCGCGCAGGCCGCCCGCCTCCAACAGAGCTTCAACAATTTCCCCTCGTCGCGCGGCCACCACCACGAGATCGGCTTCGCGCTGACACCCGAGACGCAGGCGCGCGAGAGGCTGCTCAACGCCAGCGCGGTCCTGCGCTACGATGCCGCCCCCAGCGCCGCCCGGCGCGGCTGGGCGGCGCTGCGATCGGGCATGACGCCCTACCCCCGTGAATGGCTGGCGCTCGCCGGCTATGCCCTCCGCCCCGACCGCCTCCTGCCCCGCGCCGCCACCCGCATGGCGGGCCGCCTCGCGCTCCGCACCGATCCAATCGTGTCGCTCGTCGTCGATATCGAGCAGGCCCCCCAGCCCGACAGCCGCATCACCTTGGCCAACAGCCTCGACCGCTACGGCCGCCGCCGCGCCCGCGTCGACTGGCGCATCGCCGAGCAGGATCGCAGCACGGTGCGGCATATGACGGAGGGCATCGCCACCTTCCTCGCCACCCGCGATCTCGGCCGGCTCGTCCCCGAGGCGGTGGACGACATCCTCGATCCCGCGCGGATGCAGCACAGCTTCCACCACATCGGCAGCACCCGCATGAGCGACAGCCCGCGCGACGGCGTGGTGGACCGCGACGGCCGCGTCCACGGCACCGCCAACCTCTACGCCTGCGGTTCGTCGGTCATGCCCACCGGCGGCCACGCCAACCCGACCTTCACGATCGTCGCGCTGGCGTTGCGACTGGCGGATCACCTGAAAGCGGTGGCAACGGCCTAACCCGGCCCTTCCCGCTTACTTCCGCCCGTATCGCGCCCGGAAATCGTTGGCGAAACCGGTCAGCCGCCCCTCCGCGATCGCCGAACGCAGCCCCGCCATAAGCTGTTGATAGAACCACAGATTATGTTCGGTCATCAGCATGGCGCCCAGCATCTCGCCCGATCGGATGAGGTGGTGGAGATAGGCGCGGCTCCAGCCAGCGGTCGGCGAATCGGGATCGAGCGGGGACGTATCCTCGGCCCACTTCGCGTTGCGGATATTGACCGGGCCATCCCAGGTGAAGGCCTGGCCGTTGCGGCCGCTGCGCGTCGGCAGCACGCAATCGAACATGTCGATGCCGCGCTCGACCGCGCCGACGATGTCGTCGGGCTTGCCCACGCCCATCAGATAGCGCGGCTTGGCCGGATCGAGCTGGCCGGGGGCGTAATCGAGGCAGGCGAACATCGCCTCCTGCCCCTCCCCCACCGCGAGGCCGCCGACCGCATAGCCATCGAAGCCAATGCCGAGCAAAGCATCCGCCGACGCCTTGCGCAGTCCCTCGTCGAGCGCGCCCTGCTGGATGCCGAACAGAGCCGCCCCCTCGGCATGGGTGCCGCCGCGATCGAATTCGTCGCGCGAACGCTGCGCCCAGCGCATCGATCGCGCCATGGCGGCGGCCTGCACCTCGCGGGTCGAAGTGGTCGGCACCAGCTCGTCGAACGCCATCACGATATCCGATCCGAGCAGCCGCTGGATCTCGATCGAGCGTTCGGGCGTGATGAGGTGGCGCGATCCGTCGAGGTGGCTGGCGAAGGCCACGCCCTCCTCGCTGCGCTTGGTGAGTTCGGAGAGGCTCATCACCTGATAGCCGCCGCTGTCCGTCAGGATCGGCCGGTCCCAGCCCATGAAATGGTGCAGGCCACCCAGACGCGCCACCCGCTCGGCGCCGGGGCGGAGCATGAGGTGGTAGGTGTTGCCGAGGATGATGTCGGCGCCGGCCGCGCGCACGTCGGTGGGCTTCATTGCCTTCACCGTGGCGGCGGTGCCGACCGGCATGAAGGCGGGGGTGCGGATTTCGCCCCGGCGCATCGTGATGGTGCCGGTGCGTGCGCGGCCATCGGTGGCGCGGATGTCGAACTGGAAACGGGGTGTCATCCCGCCGCCCTTAATGTCCCCCGATCGTCATTGCGAGCGCAAGCGAAGCAATCCAGTCCCGAGGATCGTATCCGGTCGAGAGACTGGATCGCGTCGCTCCGCTCGCGATGACGAATGAAAGATCAGGCCCGGCGCGCCACCGGCGCCGCCGCCGCGATCGTGACCGGGCTGGTCAGGCGGTAGGTGGCGACATAGCCGACATGGTCGGACAGCATCGTGCCGTCGCGCTCGCGGCCGAAGGGGACGCTGATCGAGACCGGCTCGATGCCGACGCCGAGGCCGCCGGCATAAACCTGAAGATCCTTGCCCTTGCGGAAGGCGGTGCGGGCATCCGCGTCGCGCGGGGTGAGGCATGGGGTCAGCGGATCGAAGCAGGTGGCGAGCGCCGTCTGCGGGGCGGCGGCCATGCCGATGCTGCGCGGCAGGCGGGCCAGCATCGCGTTGAAATAGCTGCGGCGCACGGTCGACTTGCCGATATTGGTGTCGCCCGCCAGCACATAGGGCGTGCCCGCCGGCAGGTTGGCGCGCAGGAAAGCGCCGATCGTATCGACCTGGCGGGTGAAGGCATAGGTGAAGCGCGCCTTCGACACGCCCGACGCCGCCTTGGAATTGAGGTGGGTGGCGATCACCGCGACCGGCGTGGCCGAACCCGGCACGCGCACCATCGCCATCACCACGCCCTTGTTGGCGAGGCAATCGAAACCGGCGCAGGCATAGGCCGGGAAGGCCGCGCGCTTGACCGCGACGATCGGATAATCGGAGAGGATGGCGACGCCGCTGTCGAGCCACTTGCCCGACCGCTCGCCCGCCAGCCACGAGGCGCCGCGCGCGAACGCCCGGTCGGCATCGCTCTCGGGCGCGCCGCCGGCCATGTCGCGATCGGGGCCGTTGGCGACGTAGCGATAGCCCGCCGCCTTCGCGATCGTCCTGTCGGCGCCGGAGAAGGCCTCCTGAAGCACGACGACATGCGGCTGGGCGCCCTGCACGCGCAGACCGGCGAGGCGGCCGGCGATGCGCTGCGCGGCATCGGCGCGGCCGAAGCGCACCGGGAAGGGCAGCCCCTCCACATTGTAGGTCAGCACGGACAGCGACGGGCCATCCACCTGCACCGGGCCACCCACCGGCATCTGCACCGTTGCGATGGGCGTCAGGCTGGTCGGCGCGGGCGCCGCCAGCAGCACGGCGGAGACGACGACGGTGGCGACAGTGGCAAAAGTCCGCAGGTTCATTCCGACCTCAGCAACAGGGCTTTGGTGGGATGACGGCACCGCGCGGCAAGGTCCGCACCTGTTCGCGGAACTTTTTGTGATCGGGAGATTTCGTTACGTTGCCGCTATTTCGCCGCCATCGGCCGCGGGTGCGGGCGGGTCTTTGCGACGGCTATCGCACGATGGCGTTCAAGCTCTTGGAAAGGCCCCTCTTCGTCATTGCGAGCATAGCGAAGCAATCCAGCCTCCCGACCGGATGCCGGCGTTGAAACTGGATTGCTTCGCTTCGCTCGCAATGAAGAATGGCAACCGGGAGGGTCAGCCCCGCTTGGCCAGGGCCGTCTCGGCCTCGGCCATCAGGGTCGCCAGGATGTCCGCCACCGGCTCCTCCTTCTTGACCATGCCCACGGATTGCCCGGCCATCACCGATCCATTCTCCACATCGCCGTCGATCACCGCGCGGCGCAGCGCGCCCGCCCAATAATGTTCGATCTGGAGCTGCGCCTCGCCCATCGCCACCGCGCCCTCGTCGAGCTGCTGGGCCACTTCGCGCTGCTTGGCTGTGAACAGCTCGCTCGACGCATTCTTCAGCGCGCGGACCGGGATGACCGGCAGACGCGGATCGATCTGCACCGAGGCGATGGCGTCGCGGGCGGAAGCGCGGATGAAGGCCTTCTTGAAATTCGGGTGGGCGACACATTCCGTGGCGCACACGAAGCGCGTGCCGAGCTGCACGCCAGCCGCGCCCATCTCCAGATAGCCCGCGATCGCGTCCCCCCGGCCGATGCCGCCCGCCACGAAGACCGGAAGCTGGTCGGCGATCTCGGGAAGCATCTCCTGCGCCAGCACCGAAGTGGAAACCGGGCCGATATGGCCGCCCGCCTCCGATCCCTCGATCACCAGCGCGTCCACGCCCGATCGGATCAGCTTCTTGGCGAGCGCCAGCGCCGGGGCGAAGCAGATCAGCTTGGCGCCCGACGCCTTGATCCGCTCCAGCGAACCCGCCGGCGGCAGGCCGCCCGCCAGCACGACATGGCCGACGTCATGCTTCGCGCAGACATCGATCAGCTCGGACAGCGCCGGGTGCATCGTGATGAGGTTCACGCCGAACGGCTTGTCCGTCAGCGCCTTGGTCGCGGCGATCTCGGTATCGAGCAGCGCCGGGGTCATCGCCCCGCAGGCGATCACGCCGAAGCCGCCCGCGTTGGAGATGGCGGCGACGAGGTGGCGCTCGCTCACCCACGACATCGCCCCCGCCATGATCGCGGTCCGCGTCCCCAGAAAGGCCGCCCCGCGCGCCATCAGCGCGCTCACGCGATCGTTGCTCATCGAAACCCTCGTTTGTAATTCTTGTCGCCCGACCCTTAGACAGCGTGGCGCCCCGGCGAAACCCTCGTCCCGTGGATAGGGGCGAAGAAGGCGAATAGGCGGCGGACATGCTTGAGATCGGGCGAACCGCCGTCTACGCAAAGCCATGATCGTGCGGAGGGCGGATGGACGGCGAAACGGGTGACGGCATTGGCCTGGGCGAGCTGGACGGGCTGATCGGCTATCATATCCGCCGGGCTTCTTCGGTGTTCGGCGGCACTTTCGTCCGCGCCGTGACCGGCACGGGGCTGCGCCAGGTGCCGTTCGGCATCCTTTCGGTCGTCGCCGCCAATCCCGGCATCAAGCAGGGTGCGGCCGGCCGCGCGCTCGGCATCCAGCGCGCCAACATGGTGGCACTCATCAACGAACTGGTCGATGCCGGCCTCGTCGACCGCCGCGCCGCCGACGACGATCGCCGCGCCTTCGCCCTTTCTGTAACCCCCCGCGGCGCGGCGCTGCTGGAGGATTGCACCCGGCGCATCAAGGAGCAGGAGGCCGAACTGCTCGCCGATTTCGACGAGACCGAGCGCATCCTGCTGATCGATCTCGTCCGCCGTATCGAAGCGCGCGAGGCGCCGACCTCCGCCGACTGAACAGGCCGATTCGCGGCCTACACCGCGATAGATTTTCGCATTTTTCCGCCATTCTCGCGCACCGCTCGTCGGCGCAGCGGAAGCCTCTTGCCGCGCGTCCTCGATATGGTTATGCCTAATAACAATAACGAAGGAGAGATCAGTGGCGACGTCCCTTTCCGCGCCCGTCGGCGCACTTTCCCCGGCTACGTTCGATCGTCTGAACCCCGTGACGGGCGCCGTCGCGACGACCGCGCCGGCCGCGACCGTCGCCGACGCCAACGCTGCGGCCGATGCGGCGGCGGCGGCCTTCCCGGCCTGGTCGGCGCTCGGCCCCAATGCCCGCCGCGCCGTGCTGATGAAGGCGGCGGACGCGCTCGCCGCCAAGGCCGATGCCTTTGTCGATGCGATGATGGGCGAGATCGGCGCGACCGAGGGCTGGGCGCGCTTCAACCTGATGCTGGCGGTCGGCATGGTCCGCGAGGCGGCCGCCCTCACCACCCAGATTTCGGGCGAGGTGATCCCCTCCGACAAGCCCGGCTGCATCGCCATGGCTCTGCGCGAGCCGGTCGGCGTGATCCTCGGCATCGCGCCGTGGAACGCGCCGATCATCCTGGGCGTGCGCGCGATCGTCGTGCCGCTCGCCTGCGGAAATACGGTGGTGCTGAAGGCCTCCGAGCAATGCCCGCGCACCCACAGCCTAATCGTCGAGGCCTTCGCCGAGGCCGGCTTCCCGCAGGGCGCGGTCAACATCGTCACCAACGCGCCGGCCGATGCCGCCGAGATCGTCGGCGCGCTGGTCGATCACCCGGATGTGCGCCGCATCAACTTCACCGGCTCCACCACCGTCGGCCGGATCATCGCGAAGCGCGCGGCCGAGCATCTCAAACCCGTCCTGCTCGAACTGGGCGGCAAGGCGCCGCTGATCGTGCTGGAGGATGCCGATCTGGACGAGGCGGTGAAGGCGGCCGCCTTCGGCGCCTTCATGAATTCCGGCCAGATCTGCATGTCGACCGAGCGGATCATCGTGGTCGATGCCATCGCCGACGCCTTCGCCGAGAAGTTCCGCGCCAAGGTCTCGACCATGCCGGTCGGCGATCCGCGTGAGGGCAAGACCCCGCTCGGCGCCGTGGTCGATCAGAAGACGGTCGATCACGTGAAGGGCCTGATCGACGATGCCGTCGCCTCGGGCGCGACGATGCTCGTCGGCGGCGACGCCGATGGCGTGCTGATGCCCGCGCATGTGATCGACAGGGTCACGCCTACGATGAAGCTGTTCCGCGACGAGAGCTTCGGCCCCGTCGTCGGCATCATCCGCGCCCGAGACGAGGCGGAGGCGATCGCGCTCGCCAACGACACCGAATATGGCCTCTCTGCCGCCGTCTTCACCCGCGACACCGCGCGCGGCCTGCGGGTGGCGCGCCAGATCAAGTCCGGCATCTGCCACGTCAACGGGCCGACCGTGCACGACGAGGCGCAGATGCCCTTCGGCGGGGTCAAATCCTCCGGCTACGGCCGCTTCGGCGGCAAGGCCGGCATCGACAGCTTCACCGAGCTGCGCTGGATCACGATCGAAACCCAGCCCGGCCATTTCCCGATCTGATCGGTCCCGCCCGATCCCCCCGACATCCACCGTTCCGAGGACATTGCCATGACCGATCGTGCCGAAGCCGATACCGTTGCTTTTGAAATCATCGACCGCGTCGCCTGGGTAAGCTTCAACCGCCCCGAAAAGCGCAATTGCATGAGCCCCAAGCTCAACCGCCGCATGATGGAGGTGCTCGACGAACTGGAGCACAGCCCGGACGTCGGCGTGCTGGTGCTGACCGGCGAGGGCACCGCCTGGACCGCCGGCATGGACCTGAAGGAATATTTCCGCGACACCGAGGCACAGGGCCTGGGCGGCAGCCGCAAGGCGCAGCGCGAAAGCTATGGCTGGTGGCGGCGCCTGCGCTGGTATCAGAAGCCGACGATCGCGATGGTCAACGGCTGGTGCTTCGGCGGCGGCTATGGCCCGTTGTTCGCCTGCGACCTGGCCTTCGCCGCCGAGGACGCGCAATTCGGCCTGTCCGAGATCAACTGGGGCATCCTGCCGGGCGGCGGCGCCGCCAAGGTCGCGACCGAGCTGACCTCGTTCCGCCGCGCCATGTATCATTCGCTGATGGGCGAGAATATCGACGGCAAGACGGCGGTCGAATGGGGCTTCGTCAACGAGGCGCTGCCGCTCGACCAGCTCAAGGCGCGCGTGTCGGAGGTGGCGAACGTGCTGCTCAAGAAGAACCCTGTCGCGCTCAAGGCCACCAAGGACGCCATCCGCCGCGTGCGCGAGATGACCTACGACAATGCCGAGGATTATCTGCTGCGCGCGCAGGAAGCGGCCAACAGCTACGACAATGAGGGCCGCAAGGAAGGCATCAAGCAGTTCATCGACGACAAGACCTACAAGCCCGGTCTTGGCGCCTATGATCTCAGCAAGCAGAACGCCTGAGGCCCGGCCCCGCCATGACCCTCGAAACCCTCGCCCGCCCGGCGGTCCGCTCGCTGGACCGCCTGCTCCGCGCCCGCTCCGTCGCGATCGTCGGCGCCTCCGAGAAGCCGGGCGCGCTCGGTAACGCGGTGTTGCGTAACCTGGAGCGGCACGGCTATGCGGGCGCGATCCACCTCATCAACCCCAAGCGGCCGGTGATCGCCGGCCGCCAGGCGCTGGGCGGGATCGCGGAACTGCCCGAGGGGGTCGATGCGGCGGTGCTGGCGATCCCCGGCGCGGCGGTGCTGGATACGGTGCGGCAATTGGCGGCGCGCGGCGTGGGCGCGGCGGTAATCTTCTCGGCGGGCTTCGCCGAGGGCGGCGAGGAGGGCCTCGCCGCGCAGGCCGAAGTCGCCCGCATCGCCGCCAAGCATGGCATGGTGATCGAGGGGCCGAACTGCCTCGGCATGACCAATTATGTCGAGGGCATCCCCCTCACCTTCGTCGAGACCCCGCCGCTCGTGATCGACCGGCCGGGCGTCGGCATCGTATCCCAGTCGGGCGCGATGGCGGTGGTGCTGGGCACGACCCTGATGGCCAAGGGGCTGGGCATCACCATCTCCGTCTCGACCGGCAACGAGGCCGCCTCGGGCGTCGAGGATTATGTCGACTATCTGCTCGACGAGCCCAACACGGCCGCGATCGGCATGATCGTCGAGCAATTCCGCAAGCCCCGCCGCTTCCTGGCCCTCGCCGAAAAGGCGCGCGCGGCGGGCAAGCGCATCGTCCTCCTCCACCCCGGCACGTCGAGCGCGGCGCGCGAATCCGCCGCCACCCATACCGGCGCGATGGCGGGCGATTGGCAGGTGATGAAGACGCTCGTCGAGCGCGCCGGCGTCATACTGGTCGAGGGGCTGGAGGAATTGGGCGACGTGCTCGATCTCGCCATCCGCTCCGGCCATGTCACGACAGGCGGGATCGGCGCGGGCGGCACGGCGGTGCTGACCGAATCCGGCGCCTTCAAGGCGCTGACGCTCGACCTATGCGAGAAGCTCGGCCTCGCTCTGCCCCTAATGGAAGCGGAGACCCGCGCGGCGCTCAAGGCGGCGGTGCCCGATTTCATCCCCGTCTCCAATCCGATGGACCTGACCGCGCAATCCTTGGTCGATCCCGATCTCTATCGCCGCGCGCTGATGCCGCTGCTGGCCGACACCACCATCGCCAGTATCGTCCTCGGCATCATCCAGACCGACGCCCACACCTGCCGCCTGAAGTTCGAGCCGATCATCGCCGCGATCCGCGCGCTGACGCCCGCCAAGCCGGTGATCTTCGCCGGCCTCGACGATGGCGCGCCGGTGCAGCCGGAATATGTCGCGGCGCTGCGCGATCTGGGCGTCACCTATTTCCCCTCGCCCGACCGCGCCTTCCGCGCGCTGGCCCGGCTGACGGCCGCCGCCGCGCGCGATCCCGCCGCCACCACCGATGCGCCCGTCACGGCCACCCTGCCCCACGGCGGCGTCATCCCCGAATATCGCGCCAAGGCGGTGCTGGCGCCGATCGGCATCCCCTTCCCCATGGGCGGCTTCGCGGCCACCATCGACGAGGCGAAGGCCGTCGCCGCGTCGGTCGGCTATCCCGTCGTCCTCAAGGCGCAGGCGCAGGCGCTCAGCCACAAGAGCGATGCCGGCGGCGTGATCCTCAACCTCGGCGACGAGGCCGCGCTGGCCGAAGGCTGGGCGCGCCTGTTCGCCAATGTCGCGCGCCATGCGCCCGGCGTGCTGCTCGACGGCGCACTGGTCGAGGCGATGGGCGCGCGCGGCACCGAGCTGATCGTCGGCGCGCGCAACGATCCCGAATGGGGGCCGGTGATCCTCGTCGGCTTCGGCGGCGTACAGGCCGAAGTCTTGCAGGACGTGCGCCTGCTCCCGCCCGACCTGACCCACGATGCGATCGTCGCCGAACTGCGCAAGCTGAAAAGCGGCGTCCTGCTCGACCGCTGGCGCGGCGCCCCCGCGCTGGATGTCGATGCCGTCGCCGACATCATCGCCGGCGTCGGCCGCCTGCTGCGCGGCACGCCCGCCATCCGCGAGATCGATCTCAACCCGGTGGTGGCCTATCCCAAAGGCCAGGGCGCGGTGGCGCTGGATGCGCTGATGCTGGTCGAAGGCTGAAGCCCCTCGTCACCCCGGCACGGGGCCGGGGTGACGCCAGTCCACCCTCACGCCTTGAACGGCAGCCCCACATAATTTTCCGCGATCGAGGTCTGCGCGATCGTCGAGCCGCGGATGTAGGCCAGTTCCGCCAGCTGGATCTTGCGGTCGATCGCGTTGGCGGTCGGGAAGCGGTGGGTCAGCCCGGTGAACCACCAGGAAAAGCGCACCGCCTTCCACACCCGCGACAGCGCGCGGGCCGAATATTCGTCGATCCCCGTCGTCGTGCCGCCGCGATAGTGATCGACCAGCGCCTCGGCCAGAAACGCCACGTCGGAGGCGGCCAGGTTGAGGCCCTTGGCGCCGGTGGGCGGCACGATATGCGCGGCATCCCCCGCCAGAAACAGCCGGCCCCAGCGCAGCGGCTCCGCCACGAACGAGCGCAGCGGCGCGATCGATTTCTCCAGCGCCGGCCCGCGCGTGATGCGCGCCGCCGTCTCGGCGCCCAGCCGCAGGCCCAGCTCGTCCCACAGCCGATCGTCGGGCCAGTCCTCCAGTTTCTCGTCGGCCGGCACCTGCACATAATAGCGGCTGCGCGTCTCCGATCGCATCGAGGCGAGCGCGAAACCGCGCTGGTGGCTGGCGTAGATCAGCTCATGGTCGCACGGCGGCACATCGGCGAGGATGCCGAGCCAGCCGAAGGGATAGACCTTCTCGAAGGCGGTGATCCTGTCCGCCGGTATCGCGCGGCGGCTGGCGCCATGGAAGCCGTCGCAGCCGGCGATGAAATCACACTCCAGCCGCTGCGCCTGCCCCTTGTGGACGAAGGTTACGCTCGGCCGATCGCTGGTCACCTCGTGCAGCGCCACGTCGGTCGCCTCGAACAGGATCGGGATGCCGCGTTCCTCGGCCGCCTCGTTGAGATCGCGCGTCACTTCGGTCTGGCCGTAGACGGTGACGGTCTTTCCGGTCAGCCCCTTCAGGTCGATCCGCAGCGGCACGCCGTCGATCGAGAGGGCGAAACCGTCGTGGACGATGCCCTCCGCGTCCAGCCGGCGATCGACGCCGATCTCGTGGAGCAGATCGACCGTCGTCTGCTCGAGCACGCCCGCACGGATGCGCGCCTCGACATAGTCCCGGCTGCGCGCCTCCAGCACGACGCAATCGACGCCCTGCTTCGTCAGCATGTGCGCCAGCAACAGCCCTGCCGGGCCGCCGCCGATGATGGCCACTTTGGTCCGCATGATCCTCTCCCTCTTTGTTCAATGGCATAACAAAAAGGGTGTCACCGGACGCGGCCGCCGCCGCCGAATTGCTTGCACTTTTCGCTTGGTCGCAGCATCCTGCGCGGACGATGGCCCATCCCGCCCTCCCCCGCTTCGCGCTCTACGGCGAGCCCGACCGGACGGTGTCCGATCACTTCATCCATATCGAGACGATCGAGCGGCGCAGCGCCGCCTATGACTGGACAATTCGCCCACATTCGCACGCCCTGCTCGATCACCTTTTCCTGATCCGCGCGGGCGGCGGGGAAATGCTGGCCGAGGGCGAGCGGCACAATTTCGGCCCGGCGATCTTGGTCATACCGGCCGGCCTCGCCCACGGCTTCGCCTTCGTGCCGGGCACGATCGGCCATGTCGTGACGGTCGCCAGCGCGCTGATGCGGCACATCGCGGGCGAGGTCGCGCCGATCGCCCGACTGCGCGAGGCCGCGACGGTGCTGCCGATCGCCGCATCCCCGCAAATCGATGCGCTGCTGGCCGGCCTGATGGCCGAGACCGTCAGCGAAGCGCCCCTCGCCGCCAGCGCCAGCGAAGCGCTGCTCCGTTTGCTGCTAGTCGCCGCCTGCCGTGCCCTGCCCGCGCCGGGCGTAACGGGTGATGCGACACCACCCCGCCGCGCGGCGCTGCTGGTCGGCCGCTATGCCGAACAGGTCGAGCGGCATCTGCGCGACAATTGGACGATCGCCGATCATGCCAAAGCGCTCGGCACGTCGGTCGCGCGGCTGCGTGCCTGTTGCGTCGAGGTGACCGGCCACCCGCCGATCCACCTCGCCCACGACCGCCTCTTCGCCGAAGCCCGCCGCCAACTCGCCTATACCGATCGCACCATCGCCGAGATCGGCTACGACCTCGGCTTCACCGACCCGGCCTATTTCTCGCGTTTCTTCCGCCACATGGCGGGCGTTGCGCCGTCCCGCTGGCGCGACGACACGATAGGCCCGCCCGTCGCGGCCTGAGCCTCAGCCGCGATAGCGCGCTTCGAGGAGATCGAGTTCGCGGATGATCTTTTGCGCGACGCTGCTGCCGACCTGCCGTTCGCGGGCGAGCTGGAAGAGGGCGTCGCGCTCGGCCTTGAGGCCGACGAGGCGGAGATCGCGTTCGAGACGGTCCTGGAGGCGGGCCTCGGCCGAGGCTTCGGCGCCCTGGCTGCGGCTTTCGATGCGGTCGCGATAGAGATCCATGATGCGGCTGCCCGCCGCCGCGTAGAAATCGGCGTTGCCGTTGCGCTCGGCCAGTTCGTGCTGCGTCCGCTCGATCTCGCGGATGGCCGCCTTGGAGACGGTAACGCGGGCGGCATCCTCCTCGGCCTGAAGCGAGGGTTCGGCGGGCATCGTCAGCCCCTTGAGCAGCAGCGGCAGGGCGATGCTGGCGATCACCAGCGAGACGATGATGACCCCGGCGGCGAGGAAGATCGCCAGGTCGCGCGCCGGAAAGGGCGTGCCGTCGGTGAGCGTCAGCGGCAGGGTGAGCACACCCGCCAGAGTGATCGCGCCACGCACGCCGGCGAAGGACATGGCCGCGATCAGCCGCCAGTCCGGGCTGTGGAGCGGTGCCGCCCCCTCGGTCTTGCGCCGGCGCAGCAGGGTAAGCTTCAGCGACACCCACACCCAGGCGAAGCGCACGGCGGCCAGCCCGGCGACGATCGCGACGACATAGACGCCCAGCCAGATCGGGCGGACATGCCCCGTCACCTGCACCGTCTCGACGGCGCCCGACAGGATCGCGGGAAGCTGCTCGCCCAGCAGCACGAAGATGATGCCGTTCAGCGCGAACTGGATCGTGTCCCACACCGAATTGCGGCGCATCCGGGTGCTGGCCATCGCCTGCCGCGAGATTTCCGCGAAGGTCATCGTCACGCCCGCGGCGACGGCGGCGAGGATGCCAGAAGCGTGGATATGCTCGGCGATCAGGTAGGAGCCGAACGGGATGAGCAGGCTGACGAGGATCTGCGAACCCGCCTCCTCGCCGTAGCGGCCCGACACCCATGCCTTGGCGCGCGTCGCGATCAGGGTGGTCAGCACGCCGACGACGATGCCGGCGCCCGCGACCCACAGGAAATCGAACGCTGCGGCCGAGGCGGAGAAGGTGCCCGTCAGCGCGGCGGCGATGGCGAAGCGCAGGCAGACGAGGCCCGACGCATCGTTGAGGAGCGATTCGCCCTCCAATATGTGCATCATCCGGCGCGGGATCGGCACGCGCGCGGCTATGGCGGACACCGCGATCGGATCGGTCGGCGACACCACCGCCGCCAGCGCGAAGGCCACCGCCAGCGGCATCGCCGGCACCATCCAGTGGATGAACAGCCCCATGCCGATCACGGTGATGAGGACGAGGCCCAGCGCCAGCTCGACGACGGTGGAGACGTCCTTGAGCAGTTCGTCCTTGGGGATGCGCCACCCGTCGAGGAACAGCAGGGGAGGCAGGAAGAGGAGGAGGAACAGCTCGGGATCGAGATCGACCCGGTGCGAGGTCGACAGGCCGATGATCGCCCCGAAGAGGATCTGCACGAGCGGCGTCGGCAAGGACACCGGCAGCATCCGCGACAAGGCCCCGCTGACGACGACCGCCAGCAGCAGGAAGAGGACGATCGACACTGACTCCAAACCTGATCTCCGAATAGGTGCGTGGGCGCCCCTTTCTAGGGAGGACGGCCCGGCGGGCAACCCGTGACGGCAGGTTCGTCGCGCGGGACAGCATGGTCGTCGACAGTCGCTCGCCCGGCGGCGGGCGGCGCGGCAGCGGGCGGGAATGAATATGCCCCCGCCCCTCCGCCTGATCGATCGCCGCAGCCTGCTCGTCGCGGGCGGCGCGGCCCTGCTGTTTTCCGGGGCGGCGGCACAGGCGGAAGCCGGTGGGTTGCTCGATGCGATGAACAGCGGCGATCCGGCGGCGATCGCGCGCTGGGCCGAGGGGACGATGTCGCCAGCCGGGCTGCGCCGGCGATCGGCCGAGGCGTGGGGCAGGCTGCTGGCGGACGCGGCGCAGCGGGCGGGGCGGCTTTCGCTGGAGGGCAGCGACAGCCAGCGCGGCGCGACCCGGCTGCGGCTGCGCGCGGCACGGCTGACGGGCGTGCGATTCCTCGACCTGCGCGCCGACCGGGACGATCCGGCGAAGATCTACGATATCCGGCAGGTCGCGCAGCCGGTGGCCTATGCCGGGCCGCTGGCGCCGACCACGAGCCGCACGGCGCTGGCCGCAGCGATCCGCCGGCGGCTGGCCTTCGCCCTCGCGCACGACGATTTCTCGGGCACGATCCAGGTGACCGCGCCCGACGGCACGGCGCTGGTGCGCGACACGACCGGCTGGGCGGATCGCGTGGCGCGGCGGGCGATGACGGCGGAGACGCCGGTGAATATCGGATCGGCCGACAAGAGCTTCACCGCGATCCTGATCGGCCAGCTGGTGGAGGCGGGCCGGATCGGCTTTGATACTGCCCTGCTGTCGGTGCTGCCCGATTATCCTCGCCCCGAGGCGCTCGCGGGCGTGACGATCCGCCACCTGCTCGCGCACCGTGCCGGGCTGGGCGAGCCCGAGGGCGGGATCCTCGCTTATTCGCAGCAACCCTATGATCGGGTGGCGGACCTGCTCCCCGCCATCGCCGCGATGCCGCCGGCCTTCGCGCCCGGCACGCGCGCCGCCTATAGCAACGAGGGTTATGTGATCCTCGGCGCGGTGATCGAGCGCCTGACCGGGCGCCCCTATTGGGACGTGCTGGCCGAGCGGCTCTATCGCCCCGCCGGCATGACGGGCAGCGCGCATCTCACCCGGCCCGAGGCGATGGCCCGCGCGGCGCGTGGCTATCTGTATGCGGCGGACGATCTGCTGCTGGCGGACGGGCGGATCGTGAGCGAGCGCCAGATGCCGTGGCGGGGCAATTCCTGCGGCGGCGGCTATTCCACCGCCGGCGACATCGCGCGCTACTTCGCGGCCCTGCGCGCCGGCCGGCTGCTCCGGCCCGGCACGCTCGCCGCGATGACGGCGCCGGCCAGCGAGCCCTATCCGGGCGTGCATTTCGGCATGGGTTTCGCGATTGACACCATCGAGGGGCGCACGCTGATCGGCCATTCGGGCGGCGGATCGGCGATCGGGGTGGGTGTGGGGCTGAGGACGATGCTCGACAGCGGCTGGTCGATCGCGGTGATGGGCAATTACGACCTGCAATATGCCCAGGCGCTGACGACCGACCTGGCGACGCTGCTCGCGCGGACCAGCGCCGCATAAGTCCCATCTTGTCTCGGTTCGCGTTTGACCACAGACTTGGGGCCATGGGGGGACGCCAGCGATATCGGTCGATCCGGGCGGCCGTGACCAGCGAGGCCGGGCAGGCGCTCGTGCTGACGCTCTCGGTGTGGTTCCTGTTCGTCTACGGCAGCTATATCGTGTCGGAACTGATCGCGGGCCGTACCGGCTTCGTGATGGAGCTGCCGCTCGACGTGCCGGCGGTGCTGCTGGTCGCGCTGCTCGCGCACATCCTCTATCCGGTCGCGGTGCATGTCGTCGGCAAGCCGCCGGCCTATCGCTGGCTGGTGATGTTCGGCGCCTCCGCGCTGGTGTCGTTGCCGCAATCGGCGATCAACATCGTCGAGAATTGGATGCTGGGCGTGATCCCGGCGCTCGACGACCGCTATATCGCCATGATCCGCCATCGCTTCGGTCGATCCTTCCTGTCGCATCTCTACATGAGCTTCGCCAACGGGGCGCTGCTGATGTTCCTGATCGAAGCGCGCCGGCGGCAGGAGCAGGGCGTGGTGCTGGCGCGGGCCGAACTGCTCGCCGCGCGCGAGCGGGCCAATGCGCTCCGGCTCCAGCTCAACCCGCATTTCCTGTTCAACACGCTCAATTCGATCTCCAGCCTGATCGTGACGCGGCGGCCCGACGATGCCGACGAGATGATCTCGCGCCTGTCCGATTTCCTGCGGCTGTCGCTGAACGGCGATCCGTCCGAACTGGTGGCGCTCACAGAGGAATTTGCCGCGCTGGAAACCTATCTGGCGATCGAGACGGTGCGATTCGGATCGCGCATGGCGGTGGAGATGGAGCTGCCGCGCGCTTTGGAGGGCGCGCCGGTGCCGAGCTTCATCCTCCAGCCGCTCGTCGAGAATGCGGTGAAATATGGCGTGGCGCGATCGAAGGGCGAGGTGACGGTGCGGATCGCCGCCACCGAGGAGGCAGGCCTACTGGTGCTGACCATCGCCGACGACGGCAATGCCGCGCCCGACGCCAAGGCGGCGCAGGGCTTCGGCATCGGGCTGGAGAATATCCGCGAGCGGCTGGCCAGCCGCTATGGCGCGGCGGCCGGGCTGGCGCTGGAGCAACGGCCGGACGGCTTCACCTCGACGGTGACGATCCCGCTTACGCCCTCCGTCATTCCAGCGTGAGGCAGGCGAGCGGGGCGAGGATCACGAACAGCACCGCCGCCGCCACGATGCCGATCAATTCGCTGTCGAGCCGCGCGCCGGTCAGCATCGTCACCGGCACCATGGCGAGGCCGAGCGCCGCCAGCTTGAGTGCGGCGTGGCGGTTGCGACGCAGCTTATAGGCCCGCACCGGATTGCGCACGCCGCACAGAGCATGGATCGTCTCGGCCAGCATCGGATCGTAACCGGCGGCGCGGAAGCGGGCGGTCTCGGCCTCGCTCGCCTGGCCCCGGCCGATGCGGATCAGGATGGCGAAGCGGCGCAGCGCCTCCAGCTTCGGATCGGCGAGGTCGGTCGCGGGCTCGATGCCGAACAGCCAGTGCGCGGCGCGGGCGAGGCCGGCCATCACCGGCCCGCGCGGCGCCGGATCGAGGCGCGACAGCAGGATCACCTTGCGCTCGATCCGCGACAGCGCGGGGGTCGCCTCGGCGGCGACGAGCACGGGGCGCGGGCGGGCGGCGGGGGCCGGATCGCCGAAGCGGCGGGCGGGGGCGGGAGCGAGGGACATCAGCGGCTTTCCTATGGTCCTGGGTGGATGCCGCCCCCTGCCCTGCGGCCGCGCGCCGCGCAGCCGCGCCGCGTCCAACCCGACCGGCGATGCGATCGGGCAAATTGGTCGCACGATCCGCCACCTTCGTCCGATCCCGGTCGCGCCCGACCCGCCTGTGCGGACAGGAAGGCGCCTTCCACGAACGCCTGCATGGGGTTTCCCATCGACCGTCCCCTTCTCCCGCCCGCCAGCCCGTCGACCGCCCTCGCGCGGTGGAGCGATGCGCTGCGGATCACCGTCGGCCTGTGGCTGCTGGTGCTGCTCATCTATCTGCCGCTGATCGTCGCGCGTTACCCGCCCTCGGCCTGGGCCAGCGTCGTGCTGGACAGCCTGACGGTCACCGTATCGATGGCGCTGGCGATGCCCCTGTTCGCGCTGTTCCGGATGACGGCGGCGCGCAACGCCGCGCTGCGCATCGCGCTGCTGGTGCCGGCGATCCTCTCGACCGCTCTGTCGCAGGCGCTGTTCGACGCGGCCTATACGGGCTGGCTGGCCGATCGCGCGGTATGGGTGGCCGCACCCGCCAGCCTCGCCCACAGCTATGGCGCGGCGTTCAACTATGCCTGCGTGTTCGCGGTGAACGTCGCGCTGTTCCAGCTCGCGCTGATGCGGCGGCGTTCCTGGGCCGATCAGCGGCGGATCGAGGCGATCCGGGCGGGCGCGCAGGCGGCGCAGATCGAGGCGATGCGCCGGCAGATCGACCCGCATTTCCTGTTCAACAGCCTCAACGCCTTGTCCGCCCTGATCGTCGGCCAGCGCAACGGCGAGGCGGAGGAGCTGACCGACCGGCTCAGCCGCTATCTGCGCACCACCAGCGCGCTCGACCTGGCCGGGCTGGTGAGCGTGGAGGACGAGCTGGACGCGATCGGCGACTATCTCGCGATCGAGCAGATTCGCTTCGGCGGCCGGCTGACCGTCACGATCGACTGCGATCCGCGCGCCGCGCCGCGCCGGGTGCCCGCCTTCCTCCTCCAGCCGATCGTGGCGGATGCCATTGAGGCGACCGTTTCGCCCTTCGGCGCGGCGACGGTGGGGATCGAGGCGGCGATGCGCGAGGCGATCTTGGTGCTGACGCTGCGCCACGGCGCCGCCCACCCGCTGCACGCCGCCACAATGGCCGACACGCGCGAGCGGCTGGGCGCGATGTTCGGCGACCGAGCCCGAGTGATGGCCGAGGACGACGGTATCGTCCGCATCCTGATCGCGGAGGACGCGCGATGATCGACATGCTCACACGAACGATTGAGGCCGCCCCGGCGCGGAGCTACGATGAAGCGGGAGGGACGGAGATGCGCGTTCTGCTGGTGGACGACGAAACGCTGGCGATCGACCGGCTGCGCACCTTGCTGGCCGATGTGGAGGGCGTCACCATCGTCGGCGAGGCAGGCGACGGCGAGAGCGCGCTGGCGCTGATCGGCGAGACGCTGCCCGATCTGGTCATCCTCGACGTGCAGATGCCGGGCCGCAACGGGCTGCGCACGGCGGGCGCGATCACCGTCGATCCCGCGCCCGAGATCGTCTTCATCACCGCGCACGAACATTATGCGCCCGACGCCTTCGATCTGGACGCGGCGGATTATATCCTGAAGCCCGTCCGCTTCGAGCGGCTGCGCCAGGCGATCGATCGCGCGCGCAAGCGGCGGATGCTCAACCGGACGGCGGATCGGGTGGAGGCGCTGGAGAGCCAGCTGGCGGCGCTGCGCGGCGGTGCGGTGGCCG
Source organism: Sphingomonas naphthae (assembly GCF_028607085.1). Classification (NCBI taxonomy): domain Bacteria; kingdom Pseudomonadati; phylum Pseudomonadota; class Alphaproteobacteria; order Sphingomonadales; family Sphingomonadaceae; genus Sphingomonas; species Sphingomonas naphthae. The sequence continues at coordinate 1,640,543 of NZ_CP117411.1, forward strand.
GGGGCGGCGATCCGGAGTTCTGGGTGCCCAGCCGCCATGGCCAGGTGCGGGTGCCGCTGGAATCGATCGACTGGATCGAGGCGGCGCGCGATTACGTGCTGCTCCACACCGCGCTGCGCAGCTTCATGCTGCGGACGACGATGACGGCGCTGGAGGAGAAATTGACGGGCACGCCGCTGGTGCGGGTGCATCGCTCGGCCTTCGTGCGGCCGGCGCGGGTGAGCGAGGTGCGGCGCGACGGCCGCTCGGTCACCCTGATGCTGGCGGACGGCGCCAGCGTGCAGGTCGGGCCGAGCTATGTCTCGACGATCGAGACGGTGCTCGGCCTTTCCCGGTAGAGACCACGCGCGATCAGGCTGGGAGCGAGACCGAGGCGTTGATGAGCATGGCGGCGAAGAAGAGGGCGGCGATCACGCTCATGGCGCGGCTGATGATGGTGTCGGTCATTATCGTTTCCTTTTTAAGATGCGGCGCGTCGCTGCGCCGGCCGCTCCCTAGAGGTGCCGCCCCGTCGATGAGCGGGCGCGCCGACCGGGGTGGCGATCGCTGCGACGGGGTGGCTTCGTCGAGCCGGGATGCAGCTTCGTCGCACCGTCCCGCCGCGCGTCATGCCGGTCGCGGCGCGATGTCGGCGGCGGCCCGCCACGCCTAGATCGACCCCAGCACCCGGAAAGCGGGTGTCGTTTCACGAATATCAAAGGGGTTGCTTATGCATATTCTTCTTCTCGTCCCGGCCGCTGCGGCGGCCGCTTTCCTCGCCGCCGCGCCGGCCTCGGCCCAGGGCGTGCGCGCCGAAATTCACGGCGGCTGGGATCGGGTGTCCGGCGGCGGGCATGACGACGGCATCGTCTATGGCGTCGGCCTCGGCTACGATCATGCGATCGGCCGGAAGCTGACCCTCGGGATCGAGGCCAATGCCGACGAGAGCAGTGTCAAGGAATGCCAGTCGGCCGGCACCGTGCGCGCCTGCGCCAAGGCCGGCCGCGATCTCTCGGTGGCGGCGCGGCTGGGCCACAAGGTGAGCGAGACCGGCACGCTCTACGCGCTGGCGGGCTATACTAACGCCCGCGTCACCGGCTCGTTGATCGCCGGCATCGTGCCGACCGCGACGCGCTTTTCGGACACTCTGGACGGCGTACGGGTCGGCGTCGGCTATGAGCAGGCGATCTCGGGCAAGCTCTACGCCAAGGCGGAATATCGCTATTCCAACTATGAGGGCGGCACCGAGCGCCACCAGTTGCTGACCGGCATCGGCGTCCGCTTCTGAAACCTCGGGCGGCCGGTCGCGCGGGCGACCGGCCGATCCGTCAAGGAACGATCATTCCGGCGTGACGATCACCACCGCGCCGTCGCTGGCATGTTCCCCGCGCAATTCGGCCAGCGCGATCCGCACCGGGCGCTCGCCACCGCCATTGACCGTCAGAGCGGTCGTGAAGCTCTGCGCCGCGCCGCCGCCCAGGACCGCTTCGATCCGGTGGGCGGCATCGACCCGGCGGGCGAGCGGCAGGATATCGGTCAGGCGGGCGCGGTAGAGCGCCTCGGGCTCGAAACCCGCCAGCCGCGCCAGCGTGGCATCGACCGACACGAAGGTGCCGCGCGGCGACAGCCGGCCCCGGCCGACCCCGCTGTGCGCGGCGGCCGCCGCCGCCATCGCCGTTTCCTCCTCGGCCCGCGCCCTCTGCGCCTTCTCCTCGGTCACGTCACGGAAGAGGATCGCCGCCCCGTCGAGATAGGGCATCGTCTCGAAGCGCAGCCAGCGCCCCTCGAAGGTGAGCGAGGGCTGGTCGAACACCGCACTCTCGCCCGATTGCACCGCACGGACGATGAAGGTGTTGAGCAGGGTCCGGCCAAAATCGGTGAACAGATCGGCCAGGGTCGAGCCGACCACCTTCTGGCGTGCCAGCTTGAGATAAGAGGCACCGGCAGGATTGAGTTCGGTCACCACCAGATTGCGATCGACGGCCATGAACCCCTGCACCAGCCGATCGAGAACGCTGCCGAGGCGGATCGAAGATGGCTCCACAATGGCACGATCGGCCTGAACCGCCCGCTGGCTCAGCTGGCTATAGTTGGAAACGGACAGGATCACGAGACGTTCGCGCCCGTGATGGGTCACGAAAATCGGCCCCGTCGCGGCTCGATCCTGCCACATCCCGAAATGCCGAACGAATTCCGCGGACGTCACACTGGTCCGCAATGGTTCCATTTTCACGATAGCTCGCCCTCCCGCTGCCGTAGATTGAGAGGTGTCGGGAAATGCTGTGAAAATGAAATATGCGGATCATCCAAATCGGACTTTTAACCGCGTAACCCGCTCGACAACGGTGTTGTTTACGTAAATGGCGGCAGAATTTGCCAACATTACGCAAATTACATCATTTTGCCGCCACCATTAGGTAGGTTTGACATGATTACACGCGGCCTGTGGAAAACGTCCCTTGAACGCCAGGTTAACCGTGGCTCGCTTCGGCGAAACACGACTGGCGCGGCCGTTGTCGAATTCGCCCTCGTTCTGCCCCTGCTGCTCACGATCCTGTTCGCGATCGTCGTCTACGGCACCTATTTCTGGCGCGCCCATGGCCTGCAACAGGTGGCGAACGATGCCGCGCGCGTGGCGATCGGGGGCGTGACCAAGGCGGAGCGCAAGTCGCTGGTGGACGCCACCATCGCCAGCGAACTCCCTTCGCTCGGCGGGATCAGCACCACAACGGTTACCACCAATGTGGCGGATACCGGCGCCGTGCTGACCGTGACGCTGGCCTATAACGCGCAGGCCGATCTGGCGACGGCGGCGGGGTTCATTCCCCTGCCCTCGGCGATGATCCAGCGCGTCGCCGTGGTCCGCCTGGCCGGCCTCTGATCGATGCGTTCGCTTTGGCGGGACCGGCGTGGCGCGGTCACGATCCTCGTCGCGGTCATGCTGGTCGCCAGCATGGCGAGCCTGGCCTTCGCGGTCGATGCCGCAACCGTCTTCGCCGATGGGCGGCGCTTGCAGGGCATCGCCGACGCCTCGGCCCTGTCCGCCGCCGCGAACATTTCGGCGCCCACCAGCGCCGTCACCAGCACGATCAGCGACAATGGCTGGGCCAGCCGCGCGACCGCCAGCGAAGTCACCACCGGCAGCTATGACGTCAGCGCCGCCATGGCCTCGCGCTTCACCGCCGGCGGCAGCACGCCCAATGCGGTGCGGGTAACGCTCCAGTCGGATTCTCCCCTGTTCTTCGGCAAGATCTTCGGCCGCAACAGCTTTCGTGTGTCACGCACCGCCACCGCTACCAAGGTCGATCTCGCCTCCTTCTCGCTCGGCTCGCGCCTGGCCTCGCTCGACGGGGGTATCGCCAACGCCTTGTTGAGCGGGCTGACCGGCACCACCGTCAACCTCACCCTGATGGATTATCAGGCGCTGGTCGATGCCGACATCGATCTGCTCGCTTTCAGCAAGATCCTCCAGACGCAGCTGTCCGCGCAGGCGATGACGTTCGAACAGACGCTGGCGATCAGCAACAGTGTCGGCAACACGCTGGGCGCCATCGCCAGCACGCTCGATGCGCAGGGCTCGACGACCGCCGCCGCCGCCGTCCGCAAGATCGTGCCCTCCACCATCGGCATGAGCGCCACCTCGCTCTCGGCGCTCATCTCGCTCGGGCCGATCGGCAAGCAGGATCATGCCGCCCCCGGCGCGCCGATCAATGCCAACAGCTGGGATCTGATCCAGGCGCTGCTGCAAACCTCGGGCGGGCCGCGCCAGATCACCGCCAATCTCGGCACCGGCATCCCCGGCCTCGCCAATGTGAAGCTGTATATCGCGATCGGCGACCGGATGGTGAATTCGCCCTGGCTCACCGTCACCAACAGCGGCACCACCGTGATCCGCACCAGCCAGACGCGCATCTATCTCGACACCAACGTGCTGTCGGTCGGCCTGCTGTCGTCGCTCTACAATGTCGCCAGCATCCGCCTGCCGCTCTATGTCGAGCTGGCCGAGGCGCAGGCCAAGCTCTCCACCCTGAGCTGCGTCAGCGGCTCCAAGACGGCGGCCTTGCTGGTCAAGCCTGGCATCGGCCACGCCTCGATCGCCGAAGTGCCGACCACCCCGGCATCGACCTTCACCAACCAGACCGTCGCCTTGCCCGAAACGCCGGCGGCCGCGATCAACCTGCTGCTGCTGACCGTCACGATCAATGCCCGCACCGATCTGTCCTCGCAGAACTGGCAGACCGTGCCCTTCACCAACGCCGAGATCAGCGCCCAGACGGTCAAGACCGTTACCGCCACCGGCGCCATCACCGCGCTCGCCACATCGCTCACCAAGAGCCTGTCGATCGGCGTGCAACTGGGCGCGCTCAAGCTGCCGAGCCTCACGGTCGGCGCTCTGGTCGGCGACCTGCTGGAGGCCGCCGGGCCGCCGCTCGACGCGGTGCTGGGCTCGGTCACCAATTTGCTGGGCATCCGGCTGGGGCAGGCGGACGTGCGGATCAACGGGGTGCGCTGCGGGGTGCCTTCGCTGGTGGCGTAACCCCTGGAGCCCGCCTCAAAACGCCCGTTCGTCCCGAGCGAAGTCGAGGGGCGTGCCCCGCGCGCTGCGCCCAGCCTCCCGTCCCTCGACTTCGCTCGGGACGAACGGACGGGGGGTGGGGGAACCCTCCCCCCTCTCGCGCTTTGAATCGCCTTCGCAACGAAGGATGGCGATCATGGCGGCACGACCCTATTGGCAAGGCCAGATCCGCCTCGCGCTGGTCTCGATCCCGGTGCAGATCTATTCCGCCACCAAGAGCGGCGCGACGGTCGCCTTCCACCAGATCCACGAACCCTCCGGCAAGCGGATCAAATATGAGAAGGTCGTGCCCGGCATCGGCCCGGTCGACCCTGACGAAATCCTGAAGGGCTATGAGTTCGAGAAGGGTCATTACGTCCTGCTCGACGAGGACGAGATCGCGGCGGTCAAGCTGGAGAGCAAGAAGACGCTCGAGCTGACCCAGTTCGTCGATTATGATTCGATCGACCCGATCTATTACGACAAGCCTTATTATGTCGTGCCGGCCGACGATCTGGCCGAGGAGGCGTTCGTCGTGCTGCGCGAGGCGCTGCGCAAGACGCGCAAGATCGGCATGGGCCAGCTGGCGCTGCGCGGCCGCGAATATGTCGTCAGCCTGAAACCCTGCGGGCGCGGGCTGGTGCTGGAGACGTTGCGCTATTCGGACGAGGTCCACCGCGCTTCCGGCTATTTCCGCGACATCGGCGACACCAAGCCCGAGGAGGATCTGCTCGATCTGGCAACGACGCTGATCGACAAGAAGGCCGGCAAGTTCGACGCCGCCCATTTCCACGATCGCTATATCGACGCGCTCAAGGAGCTGATCGAGCGCAAGCGCAAGGGCCGCACGATCGAGACCGACGAGGAGGATGCCAAGCCGGCGGCGCGCGGCGGCAACGTCGTCGACCTGATGGCGGCGCTCAAGAAGTCGCTCGAGAAGGGCAACGCCAAGGAGGCGCCCGCCGCCAAGGCCCCGGCCAGGAAGGCCGCGCCGAAGAAGCCCGCCAATGACACGACCACCACCCGTAAGGCGCCCGCCAAGAAGGCGCCGGCGCGCAAGCGGGCCTGATCGTGGCGAAGGCGGCGGCCCCGGCGGGCGACGATCCGCTGGCGCGCTACAATGCCAAGCGCGATTTCAGCCGCACGAAGGAGCCGGCGGGACAGCGCGGCGAGACGCCCGACAGCCACCTCTTCATGGTGCAGAAGCATGACGCGACCCGGCTGCACTGGGACTTCCGGCTCGAGCTGGAGGGCGTGCTCAAGAGCTGGGCGGTGACGCGCGGGCCGAGCCTCGATCCCGACGACAAGCGCCTTGCCGTCCGCACCGAGGATCACCCCCTCTCCTACGCCACCTTCGAGGGGACGATCCCCAAGGGCGAATATGGCGGCGGCACGGTGATGCTGTGGGATCGCGGCACCTGGACGCCTTTGCCCGGCAAGGACCCCATCAAGACGCTCGCCGAGGGCCACCTCCACTTCACGCTCGATGGCGAGCGGATGAAGGGCGAATGGATCATGGTCCGCCTGAAACCGCGCGGGCGCGAGAAGGCCGAGAACTGGCTGCTGCGGAAGGTTGCGGACGATTTCGCCGGCGGGTCGGACGATCTGGTAGGCCAGGCCATCACCAGCGTCGAAACCGGTCGTACGATGGCCGAGATCGCGGGGGGCGAAGAACCCAAGGTCGCGAAGCGCAGGCCGGCCGCCGCGAAGAAGGCCGCCCCTGCCAAGGCGTCCAGGGGCAAGCTCCCCACCTTCCGCGAACCGCAACTGGCCACCTTGGTCGATGCCGTCCCCGCCGGATCGGGCTGGATCCACGAGGTGAAGTATGACGGCTATCGCACCCTGATCGGCGTCGGCGGCGGCAAGGCCAAGGCGTGGACGCGCACCGGGCTCGACTGGTCGGATCGCTTCGCCGGCGTGGTCGAGGCGGCGGCCGCCCTCCCCGGATCGGCGCTGATCGATGGCGAAGTGGTGGCAATGGACGCCAACGGCCACCCCAGCTTCCAGCGATTGCAGGCCGCGCTGAAGGATGGCGGCACCGGCGCGCTCCACTATTTCGCCTTCGACCTGCTGGAGCAGGACGGTGAGGATCTGACGTCGCTGCCCAACACCGAGCGCAAGGCGCGGCTGGCGGCGCTGCTGCACGACGCCCCCGAACCACTCCATTATGCCGAGCATGTCACCGGATCGGGCGAGGCGATGTTTTCGGGAATCTGCGCCGAGGGGCTGGAAGGCATCATCTCCAAGCGCGCCGACGCCCCCTATCGCACCGGCCGCCGCAGCCCGGCCTGGGTGAAGGTGAAATGCACCCGCCGGCAGGAATTCGTGATCGTCGGCTGGACGCCCTCCGACAAGGCGCGCGGCTTCCGCAGCCTGCTGCTTGGGCTGCATGAGGATGGCCGGCTGCGCTACGCCGGCAAGGTCGGCACCGGTTTCAACGCGGCGCTGATGGACGATCTGCTCGCCCGGATGAAGCCGCTCGAGCGCAAGACCGCCCCGGTCGAGGCCCCCCGCGCGGCGGTGCGCGGGGCGCATTGGGTAACGCCGAAGCTCGTCGCCGAGGTCGCCTTCGCCGAATTCACCGAAGAGGGCGTGCTGCGCCACGCCAGCTTCCTCGGTCTGCGCGAGGACAAGCCCGCAGGCGACGTCACCGAGGAGAAAGCCGCCCCCGCCGCCAAGGCCACCAAACGCGCCAAGGCCGCCACGCAGGCCCCAGCCGGCATCACCAGCCCCGATCGGGTGATCGACCCCGACAGCGGCATCACCAAGGGCCAGCTCGCGGCTTATTATGCCGAGGTCGCCGAGCCGCTGTTGGCATGGCTCTCCCGCCGCCCTGTCAGCCTCGTCCGCTGCCCCCAGGGCCGCGCCAAACATTGCTTCTTCCAGAAGCATGACAGCGGCAGCTTTGGCGATCATGTCCACCACGTCCCCATCCGCGAGAAGGACGGATCGACCGAACCCTATCTCTACGTCGACGATGCCGAAGGGATGATGGCCTGCGTGCAGATGGGCACGATCGAATTTCACGGCTGGGGATCGATGATCGAGGCTGTAGAGGCCCCCGACCGGATGGTCTTCGATCTCGATCCCGATGAGGGGCTGGGCTTCGAGGCGGTGAAGCACGCCGCCTTCCTGCTGCGCGACGAACTCGCCGGGCTCGGCCTGAAGAGCTGGCCGCTGCTGTCGGGCGGCAAGGGCGTGCATGTCGTGGTGCCGCTGGATGCGTCGGCCGAATGGCCGGCGGTGAAGGATTTCGCCAGCCGCTTCTCCCGCGCGCTGGCCGCGGCCCACCCCGATCGCTTCACCGCCAACATGAAGAAGGTGGAGCGCAAGGGCCGCATCTTCCTCGACTGGCTCCGCAACCAGCGCGGCGCCACCGCCGTCCTGCCCTACTCCGCCCGCGCCCGCGCCAACACCCCGGTCGCGGCGCCGGTGACATGGGAGGAGTTGCGCGACGTGGAGACGCCCGCGCGCTGGTCGGTGCTGGACGGCGCCGAACTGGTGAAGCGGGCTGGCAGCAAGGCGCTCAGGGGCTGGGCCGTCGCCAGACAGGCCCTGCCCGCCGCGTGATGGCAAACGGGATGATCTTCAGGAAGGATCGGTTAGTAGGGGCGCCATGATCCGTATCGCTGCCCTTGCCGCCCTCCTCCTCGCCACCACCGCTCCGGCCGCCCCCCCTGCCCCCGCCAAACCCGCGCTGTGGCAGGTGAAGGACGCCGACACGACCATCTATCTGTTCGGCACGGTCCACGTCCTGCCGGCGGGCGAGCGCTGGTTCGAGGGGCCGGTGAAGGCCGCGTTCGACAAAGCCGACGCGCTCGTGATCGAGACGGTCGCCCCGCCCCCGGCCGAGGCGGCGCGGGTGATGATGGCGCGCGCGATCGATCCCGCCGGCCGCAGCCTCACCGCGATCGTCGGGCCGGAGAGTGCCGCCAAACTCGGCAAGGCGCTGGTGGCGGAAGGCCGCCCGGCGGACATGCTCGACCGGTTCGAGCCATGGTATGCCGCCACCCTCCTCACTTTCCTCGCGCTCGACCGGATAGGGATCAAGGCCGGGTCGGGCGTCGAGCCGCAATTGCAGGCGGCGGCGGGTGCCGCGGCCAAGCCGGTCGAGGGGCTGGAGGGGTTCGACGCGCAACTGGCGCTGCTCGACGGACTCTCTGCGGCGGACCAGAAGAAATTGCTCGACGAGAGCGTCGAGGAAATGGCCGAGGCCGACGGCAAGCTGCGCCCGATGATCGCCGCCTGGGAAAAAGGCGACGCCCCCGCCCTCGCCCGACTGATGAACGAGGGGCTGAAGGACGCGCCCGAAATCCGTCGCCTCCTGCTCGACGACCGCAACGCCCGCTTCGCCGACTGGATCGCGGCGCGGATGGCGCGGCCCGGCACGGTGTTCCTGGCGGTCGGCGCGGGCCATCTGGGCGGCGAGGCCAGCGTACAGGCGTTCCTCGCGAAGAAGGGCCTGAAGGCGACGCGGGTGCAATAAGGCCCCCGCGACGTCCGCCCCCGATCAGCGCGGCGCGCGCCGCCCCCGGCCGATCCCCATCCGCGCGAATTCCGCCTGCCCATCGACGAACTGGTGCTTCAGCGCGCCGCCGACATGGAGGACGAGCAGCGCGATGATGATCCACGCGATCTGCATGTGCCGCTCCACCAGCGTGTCGTGGAGCAACTTCTGCTCCGCGATGCCCTGGGGCGTGGTGCCCATCCGCTGGATCGGGCCGATCTTGGGCCAGGGGATGACCCACCACAATTTGGTCGGCCCGCCACGGCGCGCCTTGGGCGCGGCGGCGGCGGGGGCAGCGCCGCCGGGCACGGGTGCCGGCGCGGCCTCGATCTGGCCGGGCGGCGGGGGCGGCGGATTGGCCGAGATCAGAGCCCAGCCGGACAGCGGCATCAGCACCATCGCCACATAGAGCAGGAAATGGACGAGATGGGCGAGGCCCTTCTCCCATCCCCTGGTGCCCGGCGCGAACGGCGGCGGGCGATGCGTCAGCCGCCACACGATCCGCACGATGCTGAGCAGCAGCACGGTGATGCCAGAGGAGATATGGGTCTGGATCACGAAGCCGCGCAGGGGCTGCTCGAACCCCTCCATGAAGAAGCCCAGCGCCAGATTGCACAGGATCAGCGCCGCGATCGCCCAATGCAGCGCGATCGCGACCTTCGTATAGCGGGTATCGGTCGTCATGAGCGCCATGCCTATCCCCTCGATGGGTTGTCGCCCGATCCTGCGGCGGGGCGCGGCCGCCCGCAATAGCCTGGGGGGAGGAGGAAAAGCACCCCGCCGTTGCCCACACCCCGCTTGACTCGCCCGCCCCACCCCCTTAGGGGCCGCGTCTCCGCGAACGGCCCCTTCGTCTAGCGGTCTAGGACGTCGCCCTCTCACGGCGAAAACACGGGTTCGAGTCCCGTAGGGGTCACCATCGTCAAGCCCTAAATGGCTGACGCGCGGACGAAATGCCGGATAGCGGCATTGATGAGGCGCCATTTCGTCCCACACTTTGATTGGGCTTCCGCGCGCTTCAGCGCGCGTGCTTGAACTGCCGTGAGACGGCAGCCGATGTCGCTTGGTGGGCGCATCTGACCCAATCCCGGCCATTCAAGCAGACTTTCCTGCTTTCCGAAACCGGCCGCTCATTCATGTGAACGGTCCGATTGCATTCGCGAGCACCACCTCCCGCTCGAAATGGCTTAATTTGGGACAAATCCGTCATTCCCAACAACCTGCGGCAACGGCAGATTCTGCTGGAAGCGGTCATTGCCACCCCGATCGAATGCCGGCGCGGAACGCGTAATTGTGGGGCGATTCCGCCCCGACCCTTTACCTCGCCACCAACCGGGCAGCTATCGGGAAAGTGCGCTGGCTTTTGGGTCGGGAACGCGGACGATTGGTGGAAAGCGGACATTCGCGGGATCGCATGATCGAGGTCCGGTAGGGTCAGAAGCGGACTGGTGCCGGACGGATCAGGCAGGAAAATGAATACCGCACAGTTTGTTACCGTCGGGATCACGAAAATAGGCCAGTTCGATGGTGCCCATGGAGGCAGTTTCGCGCGGTCCGGGCGGAGCTTCGATCGAGGTCCCGCCAGCGGCAACGGCGGTATCGTGAAGCTGCTTCACCTGCTCGGGCGAGTCGCAGGAAAAGGCGACGGTGCTGCCGTTGGCGACGCTTGCCGGTTCGTCGTTGATCGGCTGGCTGACGATGAAATTGGTCCCGTTGCCGTTATTGTAGATCAGACGTGTATGGCCGCTGTCGGCGATGTTCCTCGTCCCTTCCCCTGCACCCAAGGTGCCGAGCACCGTGTCGTAGAAGCGCTTAGACCGTTCAATGTCGTTCGATCCGACCATGGTGTGAAAAAGCACGCATACTCTCCTGAAGGCTGATCGACTTCCGATCGCCATTGGCGATCTCACCTAACAGGCACATGATCCGCGGTCACCCCCGAGTCCTCGGAATGTCCGCTACTGGGGCGGCTGCCGACCGGCGGTTTCATGAGGATCGATCGGCAGCTCCCGTCAAATCCGGACGTTCGCGTCCCGTTTAGCGAACGGCGAAATCTGGACTGCAGCCGGGAGCTACGGCCGGATCTTGGGACTTAGCCGTCGTTCGCGAGCCATCCGGCGAATGACGGCTTTCGGCGCGAGCGGACATTCGGTGATCAGTGATGGAATAAGATCGAAGCCAACTGTTCAGCAAATAAAGTCTTGCCAATTTGGCCCGTCCGCAGGCTGGCCCGCTTCCACCCATGCGAGCTTCCTGCCTAGAAATTGGAGGGCGGACTCGAGCTCGGAGCGTCGCACCTCGAGTTTCGCCATCTGCATCCTCAAGACTTCGGCGGTTCGTGCAGGCGAGTCCGCACCCGCACGGTACTCGGCACCCAGTGCCGCGATTTCCCTTAGCGAATAGCCCAGTGATTGTTGCAGCCGGATCATCCGCGCCGCCGTGACGTCCTGCGGGCCGAAGACCTGATAGGGGTTGGCGCCGCCCTTGCCGTTCCGCCCCGGGCTCAGCAGCCCCTTGCGGACGTAGAACCGGATCGTGTCGAGCGACAGGCCGGTCGCTTTGGAAAACTGGGAAATCAGCATCACGGAAGCGCTCTTGACCATGGACTAAGGTCCACGGTTATAGGGCTGGCCTGTCAGAAACTGGAGACACAAAATGACCGGCCTTTCCTCTCCAATCCCGCAGGTTCCACTCGGTCAGGACGGCCCCCTCATCGGCGTCCAGGGTCTCGGCTGCATGGGCATGAGCGAATTCTACGGCGCGACCGACGAGGCCGAATCGCGCGCCACGCTGGAGCGCGCCCTGGAATTGGGCGTCACCCTGTTCGACACCGCCGACATGTACGGCATGGGGGCCAACGAGACGTTTCTTTCGCCTTTCGTGCGGGCGCACCGGGACCGCGTGCTGATCGCCACCAAGTTCGGCTACGCCCGCTCGCCCGAGCGTCCCGACGACTGGAGTCTCAACAACCGGCCCGAATTCATGCGCGCAGCGGCAGAGCGTTCGCTCCGGCGGCTCGGCGTCGACACCATCGACCTTTACTATATGCACCGGCGTGACCCCGCCGTGCCGCTGGAGGACAGCATCGGCGCGATGGCCGACCTCGTCGCCGAAGGAAAGATCCGCTGGCTGGGACTGTGTGCAGTGGATGCGGCCGAATTGCGAGCGGCGCATGCCCTGCATCCGATCGCGGCGCTGCAATCGGAATGGTCGATATTCACGCGCGACATCGAACGCGAGGTGATCCCGGCGGCGGCGGAACTCGGAGTGACGGTGGTGCCCTATTCACCGCTGGGACGCGGGATGCTGACCGGGCGGCCCTTCGGCGCCACATTGGGGGCGGACGATGCGCGCCAGAATTTCCCGCGCTTCTCGGCGGAGAATGTCGATGCGAATGCCCGGCTCGTCGAACGGATCGAGGGGATTGCCACCGACATGGGGGCCACCCCGGCGCAACTCGCGCTGGCGTGGCTCTATGCACAGGCGGCTGAACTCGGCGTCGCCTGCGTGCCGATCCCGGGCACCCGCAAGCGCGCGCGTCTCGAGGAAAATCTGGCCGCAGCCCTGCTGCGCCCGAGTGAAGCGGCGATACAGGCGCTCGAACCGCTCGCCGCTGCCGTTCAGGGCATCGCGGTTTGATGGGACGTACATTGCCCGGTAATCGGGCAGGCAACCGCCTGCCACTCACCCTTCGGAACAGGGAATGCTCATGCCGATCACGGGAGGGTGCCGTTGCGGCACGATCCGTTACGATATCGCCCTCGACGCCCTGCCGCTCATCTATGCCTGTCATTGCCGGGACTGCCAGACATGGAGCGGAAGCGCCTTCGCGCTCCACGCGATGCTGCCCGAAGCAATCCTTTCGCTGGACCCGGGCGCGCATCGCTTCCGGGTGGACGATGTGGAGCAGATGCCGTCCGAGCATCTTGGATGCGCACGCTGCATGACACGCATCGCCAACCGCAACAGCGCGGTTCCGGGCATGATCATCCTGCGCGCGGGAACGCTCGACCGCAGCGACGAGGTTGTGCCTGCGGTCCATATCTGGACCAGCAGCGCCCAGCCTTGGGTGACTCTGCCCGAAAAGGCTCCCGCCTTCGAGAAAACGCCGACGCCTGCGCAGTTCGAGGCCGCGCTTGGCAAGTAAGGGTCTGCAAGCGTCGAGCGATGAGCTTCGCAGTTCCACATTCTAGCGAGCTTCTGCTCGGGACAAATGATGCCAGGTGTATGACTGGTTTTGGCGCAAGCCGACTCTCTTGCCGTGGTGATGGAACGGCTTGAGTTGGTCGCGTGCTGCCTTAAGCCGGCCGCCGGGTCGTGGGACAAAACCGTCGTTCCCGGCGACCGCGGATTCTGCTGGAAGCGGTCATTGCCACCTCGATCAATTGTCGGCGCGGAACGCGCAGCTGTGGTGGTTAGCGGGCCGACCGCTTTCGGGAAGGCAGATGGCGATAACCGACATGCTCGGCGCAGCCGCCTTTCCCAATAAGGATCGAAGTTTGGGATAGGACATGTAGGCTCCCAAAGCTGGCAATCCATCCCGAGACATCGTTTTTCGATAAACTGGATTGACTCATGTAGCAGCGCTCTCTTATTGAATATCAATAAGGGAGGCGTCGATGCGGCAGCAGGATCAGTTGGTACGAGGTGCGGCAGCGATCGTCCGCATCGGCCGTGCTGTGAACGGACTGCTCTTCGTCGCCATCGCGGCCGGGCTGGCCGGGACATGGGTTTCACCCGGCTTCCACCGCGACATGCTGGTCAGAGCCGACCCGGCGGTTGACGTGGCCGCTGCCCTCACCGGCATCCGGTTCCTCATGCTGATCGGTGTCGCCATGACGATCGCTACCGACCGGCTGCTGGCTCCCTTGGCAGGCGTCATAGCGAGCGCCCGGTACGGCGATCCCTTCGTTCCGACCAACGCCGACCGACTGCGGCGGATCGGTTCGGCGCTGCTCGCCCTGCAACTGCTCGATCTCCCCTGCACGCTGCTGGCGAGATACTGGCCGAGCCTCGGTTCGGCAGCACCCGCCGGCGGTATCTCGGTAGGCGGATGGCTGGCTACGTTGATGGTGTTCATGTTGGCTCGTGTGTTCGCCACCGGATCGCTCATGCGCGATGATCTGTCGGGCACCGTCTGACGATGCCGATCACCGTGCATCTGGACGACGTGCTGGCACGACGGCGCATGTCGCTTACCGACTTGTCGCAGGCGGTCGATATCACCCTTGCTAATCTGTCGATCCTCAAAACTGGCAAGGCGAAGGCGATCCGCTTCTCCACCCTGGAGGCGATCTGCGCCGTGCTGGACTGCCAGCCGGGCGACCTCCTCTCATTCCAGCCTGACGAACCACCCGGCCGCTGACGGCAACGCGGCGGTCCCTTATACCGGAGCGATCCACCATGCCCGAACTCGCCCCTTGGCGCGCCAACCTGCTGCGCGCCGGCTACCTCCTGCTGATCGTCGGCCTTGGCCTGACCGTCTGGCCCTCCATCATCAATCCGGCGAAGACGTGGGCACCGGATCGCGGTGTCATCGTCGCCATGCTGGGCGCGCTGTCGCTACTCGCTCTCGTGGGCCTGCGTCATCCCGTGAGGATGCTGCCGCTGCTGTTCTGGGAAGTCACATGGAAGGCGCTCTGGCTGCTGCGCGTCGCCTTGCCGCTGTGGTCAGCCGGTCGCCTCAATCCGGCTGCGGCCGAGACGGCGATGGAGTGCCTGATGGCGGTACTGGTCGCGCTGGTCATTCCGTGGGACCATGCGCTGCGCGCCTACATTCTTGCACCAGCGGAGCGGTGGCGTCGGTAGGACAGCTTTCTTGATTGCGAACCCAAAGCGGGACAATCGCCTAGGCGGTCGCGGCGAGAGCCGTCCGGGGCACACCTTTTCCCAAAATCTGTTCCCGATTGCTCTCTCCCGAAATAACCTAGCGGAGACGGAGAAACGGGAAAGATTGCGCTCAACAAATGGCCGTTATCGGGAGCGCGGATCGGTGGCCTGAACGTCCAAGCGTGGGGCGCTTGCTGTCTGGCAGCTTCATGACGCTCGGCAGGCGGCTTCTGCCACATACGAACGTTCGCATCCCACAGGGGAACGGCGATATTTGGGTCGCAACCTGCCGTTCTAAGTCCGATGGCCCAACGGCCGTCCTTCGTCGCTTTGACAGCCAAACTATCATCTGTTTCGATGCCGGAACGGAGGCGGTGCTTGGTCGGTCTTGCTTGGTACGACCTCGATGATCCGGTCCCCCGTTTCCAGCACGTGTACTTCCGGTTGCCAGAAACCGTAACGCACCTCGTTCCGGTACACGCGCAACCCCATGCCGGTGGTGATCGCCGATAGCGGCTTGCCGATCTCGTGCGGCGCGACGGCGCGTTCGTGGAGCGACACCGCGCCGTGAAGCCCGGCCAGATCCATCATGTAATCGGCCAGATGCGGCCCGCTGGTCGATCCGGCGAGCAACAGACCGGCAAAGCTCGCCGGATTGATCACGGTGTTGGCACCGGCCTGCGTCGCCAGCGCTTCGTTGTCCTCCGACCGGATCACGACGCTGATCGGCAGGGTTGCCGCCAGCCGTCGCGCCGTCAGGACGATCAGGATCGAGGTGTCGTCGCGCCCCGCCGCAACGATCATCGCGCTCGCGCGGGCCACGTGCACCGCCTCCAGCGTGGTGTTGCGCGTGGCATCGCCGGCCAGCACGACGACGCCTTCGCCCTCGGCCTTGTCCAGGGCGTCGGCACGCGGGTCGATCACGACGATCTTGTCGCGGTAGTTGCCGCGACGGATCAACTCCGCGACCGCCTCGGTGCCGCTCGTGCCGTGGCCCGCCACGATGATATGGCCGTGAAGATCGTTCTGCAGGACGCGCATGCGCCACCTCTCCCAAACGCGTTTCAACAGGAAGTCGTAGGCCGTCCCAAGAAAGATCAGCCAGACGAACAGCCGCACCGGCGTCACCACGAAAGTATCGAACATGCGCGCGCGGTCGGTGACGGGGACGATGTCGCCATAACCGACCGTCGTCACCGTGATCATCGTGAAATACACGACGTCGACGAAGCTGACGCTGCCGTCGACATTGTCGCGCAATCCCGTCCGGTCGAACCAGTGCCCGGCCAGCGCGACGCCGATCAGCGCGAGCGCCAGGCCGATCCGCCACGACAACGCCAGCCATATTGGTGTGCGGCCGCGCTGGCGCAGGACGGGTGAGCGCTCGACGGGGGGCGGGTCCGGGCGAAGCATGATGGTGCCTTAGCGCGGATCGGCGCGTTGGACAGCCGTGGGCGAAGTAACCGGCATCAGAAACGTCCGCCGGGAGAGCGACTTGCAGCACAAACTGACGACGATCATGACCGCCTATCAAGCCGCTCTGGACTGGTGTTCGTATTCGCGCTGATAATCTCGCTCGGCGGGCTGACGCCCGCCTCGCACCGGTCCGGGCGATGGCCTGGAGATCATTCTCGAAAGCAGGTTCGGCCGCATGATGGCTTATTCGCCCATCACACAGGATCGGTCACCGTGCGGTGAAAATATCCGATGCTCCGAAGGTTGTCGGTTCGTCGAGGGGTTTGGCCGGAAGCGACGGGAGAGCGTCGTTCAGTTGGCCGCCAATTCCTTGAGAACCACGCTCGTGTCGGCGAGCCGCTCGGCCGGCAATGCTACGGCGCCGACGACCAGCGCCTTGCCCTGGACGTAATCCTTGGTGGCGTTGACGCAGTCGAGCGCGATGACCTTGCCGTCCTTCAGATAGACGATCGAGAAGCTGCGGGTCGCCGGATCCCCGCGTAGCACCGCCTCGTCATGGCCGGTCGACAGGCCCACCGTCTGGAGGCGCAGATCATATTGGTTGGACCAGAACCACGGCACGGCGTGATAGGCCACCTCCTGCCCGAGAATGGTCTTGGCCGCGACGGTCGCCTGATCGTTGGCGTTCTGGACCGATTCCAGGCGGATCGGCATGTCGCCGGCGAAGGGATTGGCGTGGAGCGCGCAGTCGCCGATGGCGTAGATGTGCGGCAGGCTGGTGCGGCATTGCGCATCGACCGCGACGCCATTGCCGCCCTCGGCGCCCGCCGCCAGCAGCGGCTCGACGGCGGGGATGATGCCGATGCCGACGATCACCATCTCGCAGGCCGGGATCTCGCCATCGGCCAGCCGCACGCCGATGACCCGGCCCTCGGCCTCCTCGATACATTCGACCTTCGCGCCCAGCCGCACATCGACGCCATGGGCGCGATGCTCGGCCTCGTAGAAGCGCGACAGCGGCTCGCCGGCGACGCGGGCCAGCACCCGGTCGAGCGCCTCCAATACCGTCACCTTCTTGCCGAACTTGGCCAGCACGGCGGCCGCCTCCAGCCCGATATAGCCGCCGCCGATCACGACGACGCGGGTGGTGCCGGCCAGTTCTCCGGTCATCCGATCGACATCGGCGCGGGTGCGCACGCCGTGGACGCCGATCAGGTCGTGGCCCGAGCAGGTCAGCTTGCGGGGTGAGCCGCCGGTGGCCCAGATCAGGTCGCCATAGCCGATCGTCTCGCCGTCCGCCGTCGTGATGCTCCGCGCCTCGGGATCCACCGACACGACCTTGCGGCCGAGCAGCATCGCCACCTGCCGCTCCTCCCAGAAGGCGGGCGGTCGGATCAGGATGCGCTCGAACGCCTTCTCGCCCGAGAAATAATCCTTCGACAGCGGGGGCCGCTCATAGGGCAGCTCCGGCTCGTCGCCGACGATCGCGATCGTCCCCGCGAACTTGGCCTGCCGCAGCGCCACCGCCGCTTGCGCCCCGCCATGCCCGCCACCCACGATCACCACGTCGTATTGCGTCATATCCTCAATCCTCGGGGGCGATGCGGACCACCAGAGCGTTCAATGCCGCATCAAGCAAGATCTGGCATGACAGTCGTGAATTGGGCTGACGATGCTCCGAACTGTCGAGCAGATCATCCTCGTCGCCACCGGCAGCTGAGTCTAGCCCGGCCGGGGCTTGTTCGATGAAGACATGGCAGGTCGCGCAGGAACAGGAGCCGCCGCACAGCGCGACCAGTTCGTAGATTCCGGCGGCGCGGATCGCCTCCATCAGGGAGACACCGGGATCGGCGGACACGGCGACGGAGACATTTTCCCGCGTGATGACGGTCAGATCGATCGCCATCAATGATGCCCGGCCGCCGGCTCGATGCCGGTCATGTAGCGGAAGTTCCAGTCGGGTTCGCGCATCAGGAAGGGCGGCAGATTGTGGACGAAATGGGCGTAAGCGAAGAGCGGGTTGAGCCATTCGCGCGGCACCCAATTGTCGTCCACCGCATCGGCATCGGCGCCGAACTCGGCCTCGCCGCCGGCGGGGCACGGGAAATAATAGAAGAGGGCTGAATCGACCCGGTGGCGCCCCAGGCCCTGATCGGAGGGCGCCCATCCTTTTCGCACCATGGCGTTCACCGCGATCATGATCTCGTCGACATCCTCCAGCGCGAAATTGGCGTGGTGGAAGCGCAGCTTGCCATCGACGCCGGGGAAGGGCGCGTCAGCGTTGAGGAACAGGATATTGTGGTGGTTGGTGGTGCCGTCGGCGCGGAGGTAATTGCCGAAGCCGGTCTGGCGATCGGTAAGGCGGAAGTTCAGCACGTCGACCATGAAGCGATAGACCTCGTCATAGTTCGGCACTGCGAACACGACATGGGTGATGAGGCGCGGGGTCGCCTGGAGGCGCCAGCGACGCGGGCGATTGAGGCGGCCGACGAGGCCCGGCGCATTGGCCGCATCGGGCGCGGCCGTGAGCGGACGGGGCACCCACAGGCGCAGCGCCATAGGCACGCCGAACGGAGTGCCGAAGCGCACCAGATCGCCTTCGCGGGACAACGGCACGACGGCCTCCAGCCGATCGCACAGCGCGGCAAGCGCCTCGGGGCGATCGACCCCCCAGACGACCTCCTGCACCCCCTGCCCGACCACGCCGGTCGTCTGCGGCAAGGCCGGTGAGCCGAGCGGATGGATCTCCACCTCCGCGCCGTTGACGAGGCCGAAGCGCGAGGAGGCCACGTCGGCATGCAATTCCTTCAGCCCGAAATCGCGGAAGAAGCGGGTCGATTCCGCCAGATCCTCGACCCCATATACCAGCCGCTCGATGCCGATGATGGCCATCCTCTTTCTCCGATCGATCCGTTTTATGGTTCAGGCAGTGGCGACGTCGCCCGGCCCGCCGTAAGCGAGCCAGCCACCGTCCACCGGCAGGTTGGCGCCGCTGATATAGGCGCTGAGATCGGACAGGAGGTAGGCGGCGGCATGGGCCACGTCCTCCACCCGGCCGATCCGCCCCATCGGCGTGCGCCGCTCCAGTCGCGCGATGTCAATCTTGCCCTCCGCCGCCAGCCGCTCGATCATGGGCGTGGCGATGTAGGTGGGCGCGATGGCGTTGACCCGCACACCGCGCGCGGCCCACTCGCAGGTAAGCGTGCGCGCGAGATGGGCTATCGCGGCCTTGGCCGGGCCGTAGGCATGACGGCGCGGGATACCGCCGACGCCGTTGACCGACGACACCAGCACGATTGAGCCCGCCCCCTGCGCCACCATCGCCCGCCCCGCCGCCCGCGCGACGAGGAAGCTGCCGCGCAGATGCACGTCCACCGTCCGTTGCCAGGCGTCGATCGGAACATCGAGTGCGAGCTGGACCGGATCGGCGATGCCCGCCGAGTTGAACACGCCATCGATCCCGCCAAGCGCGGCCACCATGCGATCGACGCTAGCGTCGCATTGCGCCTCATCGACCACGTCGAGCCCGGCGCGGCGCTCTTCGGTCAGATCGGGCCATGCGGCGGCGAGCGCGTCGGCATCGCGATCGGTGACGAAGACCGAAGCGCCGAAATCCACGAAGGCCCGCGCCGCGCCGAGGCCGATGCCGCTTGCGGCCCCGGTGACCAGAATGCGCTTGCCGGCGAGCAGGGGCAGGGTGGCGAGGCCGCTCACCAATGCACCATGGGCAGGCCAGCGACGGGGCTGGCGAAGGCCGGGATGCGGGTTGCGCGGAGGCCGCCAAGATAGGCGGTGCACAGGTCCGGTCCGCCGAAGGTGACGCTGGCGAGCCAGGGACAGATTGTGCCGCCGGAGAGCATCAGCGTGTCGAACGGCACCGGCGCGCCGGTGGCGAATGCCGCCTCCAGAGCCGTCGTGCCCGCCGGATCGCCGTCGTCGAGCAGGGTCAGCACGTCGCCCTCAGGCGTGAGCGCGATCAGGCGATCGGCGAAGATCATCGTCGCCCAGAGGTTGCCATAGGCATCGAAGGTGATGCCATCGATCATGCCGGTGCCGAGCGAGGCCGGGCCGTAGATTTCGCGATCGATGAGCGCGCCGTCCGCTGCGACCCGGAAGCGGGTCACCCGGCGTGCGGTCGTCTCGGCGACGTAGAGCCATTCCTCCGCTGCGTCGAAACGGATCTCGTTGGCGAAGTGCAGCCCGTCCGCCACGATACGCGGGCCGCGTTCGTCGAGCAAGATGATGCAGCCGTCCGCCAGCCCCTGCCGGATCGCGTCGCTCCACGGGTTCACCATCGTCGAAACGGTGATCCAGATGCGGTCACGGCGATCGCGCAGGACGAAATTCACCTTGCCCATCGGCCGGCCTTCGATCCGGTCGAGGATCACCCGCGTCTCGCCGCTGCGGGTCATCCGCTCCAGCCGATCGGTGCCGAAATTGGAAATGAGGATGTCGCCGTTCGCGGCGAAGGCGAGACCGTTGGGGAGCGTGCCGGTCAGCAGGCTGTCCGCCGCCGAGGCCGACAGGTCGAAATGCGGGTCCGGCGCCTGAGTGACGAGCGTCTGCGTGTCGTCCGGGTCAATCCGCACCACCCCGCCGCGCGCGTCGGCGCTCCACAGCGTCCCGTCACGCTCGGCGAGGATGCATTCGGGGCGTTGCAGATCGATGCCGACCATGCGGATCGCGGCGGGATCGACCTGGAAGCCGGCCAGCGGGTTCGGCCCCCGCCCTTCGCGCAGGAGGGTCATGCCGCCATTCGGGCGAAGCGATCGGCCAGCCAGTCGCCGATGAAATTCTGGACCGGCTCCATATTGTCGGCGCCGCAATGCTCGATACCACCCTCGGCGGGGGTGAAGACCTTCAGCTCGCGATCGGGGCTGTTGACCGCCTGCTCATAGCTCTGCTCGGCATATTTGAGCGGGATCTGGCGATCGTTGCCACCATGCGTCACAAGGAAGGGTACGCGGATGTTCTGGAGGTGGCCGTTGAGGTTCACCTTGTCCATCAGCGCCATGAAGCTCGCCATGTCGGGCTGGCCCCAGACCCACATCACATGGTCCCAATAATGGGGCACCGGCATGTCGCCCTCGCGCTGGAGCCGGGCCTTCTGGTGCCCGCCCCAATCGTGGTTGCCGCCCCAGACCGCGCCGATCGCGAAGCGGGGTTCGTAGGCGAGCGCGCGCGGGGCGTAATAGCCGCCCATCGACCAGCCCATCATGCCGATCCGCTTGCAGTCGACGTCGGCGCGGGTTTCGAGATAATCGACGGCCGCGCCCGCCCAGCGTTCGGTATCGTGGATCGCGGTGAGGCCATCGAGGCGCAGCGCCTCGCCGACGCCGGGCTGGTCGATCAGCAGGGTCGAAATGCCGCGTTTGGCGAAGCGGTCGCGCAGCGCCAGCAGTACCATCTCCTTGGTGCTGTCGAGCCCGTTGCAGAAGATCATGCAGGGGCGCGGGCCGTCTCCACGGCCGGGCACGAAGGTGGCCGCGAGGTGCGCGCCCTCATAGGGAAAGGTCACGCGGGCAGCGCCGAGATCGCTCGTCCGGTAGAAGGCTTCGACCGTGTCGAGCATCGTCCGGTACATCGCCTTGCGCGGGCCGAAGTCACGGCTCTGCATCCGTTCGGCGGTGATATAATAAGCGGCGGCGCGGGCATATTTTTCGGCGGCGCTGATCGGATGGCCGGCAGCCTCATCGGCCTCGGCCAGCCCGCGCACCCGATCGGCGAGCGCGCCCCAGGCGTCGAAGAAGGCTTCGGTGCCCTCATCGGGGTTGGCGCTGGCGACGGCGCGGACCTTGTCGTTGGCGGGATCGATCTCGCCCATCACCCCGCCCATGTTGAGGCAGATGTTGACCGAGAGATTCCAGACGTAATTGCCGGGGAAGGGTTCGTACATGGTGGGGCCGCTCCTCTTGGCGGTCAGAATTCGACGCGGTCGCCGCCCTTGAGGCCGAGCATGCCGCGCGCTTCGTCCGGGGTGGCGGGCTCGTGGCCCATCTCCTTCAGGATGCGGACGATCTTGGCGACCTGCTCGGCGTTGGAGGCAGCGAGCTTGCCGCGCTCGATGAACAGGCTGTCCTCGAGCCCGACCCGGACATGGCCGCCGAGCAGCGCCGCCTGCGTCAAGAACGGCATCTGGTGCCGCCCGGCCGCCAGCACCGACCACTGATATGCGCCGCGCCCGAACAGCCGGTCGGCCGTCTCCTTCATCACGAAGAGATTTTCGAGATCGGCGCCGATGCCGCCCAGGATACCGAAGATCATCTGGACAAAGAAGGGCGGCTTCACGAGGCCGCGATCGACGAAATGGGCGAGGTTGTAGAGGTGGCCCAGATCGTAGCATTCATGCTCGAACTTAGTGCCGCTCTGCGACATCACGGTCAGGATCGTATTGATGTCGCGGAAAGTGTTGCGGAAGATGTAATCGTCAGAATTGACGACATAATCCTTCTCCCAATCATGCTTCCACGTCCCGATCCGCTTGGCGGCGGGGAAGAAGGCGAAGTTGAGCGAACCCATGTTGAGCGAGCATAGCTCCGGCGCGAACTGCTTCGCGGCGGCAAGCCGCTCGGTGACGGTCATCGTCGCGCTGCCGCCGGTGGTGATGTTGACGACGGCGTCGGTGCGCTGACGGATCACCGGCAGGAACCGGCCGTAGATGTCGGGATCGCCGGTCGGGCGCCCGTCCTCGGGCATACGGGCGTGGAGGTGGAGGATGGCGGCGCCCGCTTCGGCGGCGTCGATCGACTGTTCAGTAATCTCCTCCGGCGTGATAGGCAGCGCATCCGACATGGTGGGCGTGTGCGCCGATCCGGTGACGGCGCAGCTGATGATGACCTTGGCCATGTCAGGCGGCTCCACCGATGCGGGGGAGGATATCGGGCAACATCTGCTGGGTGAGCGCCGCCGCCGGGATCGCCACCCCGACATCGTGGCCGAGCGTGATGGCGGCCTTCAGATCCTTGTAGAAGATCGGCGTGGCGCGGGGATGGAGATCGAGTTCGGGCCACATATCCCCGGCGCGGCTCTGCGCGAAGCCGGCGCTGAACACCGCCAGCAAAGCCTCCCGCGAAACGCCCGCCGCCTCGCCCAGCCGCAGACCTTCCGAGACGGCGATCATGTTGACGCAGCAGACGAGCTGGTGGGCGATCTTGGCGGCGGTAGCGGTGCCGACGGCGCCAGTCAGCGTGATCGACTGGCCGGAGGTGCGGAACACGGGCAGGCAGGCCGCGACCGCCGCCTCGTCGCCGCCGACCATATAGGCCATCGTCTTTTCCTCGGCGCCCTTAGCGCTGCCGCTGACCGGCGCATCGACCAGCACGGCGCCGTGGCGGCCGGCGAGGTCGGCGGCGGCGGCGATCGTGTCGGGCAGGACGGTGCTGTGGATGACGACGATCTTGCCGCTGCAGTCGCAGGGGAACACGCCTCCCTCCCCGCCCAGCACGTCGAGCACCTGTGCGTCGTTCACCACGCAGAGGATGACGAGGTCGCTGGCGGCGGCCACTTCGGCAGGCGTCGCAGCGGCGGTGGCGCCGGCCCCGGCCAGCTCGGTCATCGGCTCGGGGCGGACATCGTACACGGTCAGCGGATAGCCGGCCTCGACGATGTTGCGCGCCAGCGGCTTTCCCTGGAACCCAAGCCCGATGAACCCCACTCTCATACGCCCTGCTCCCGTCTCTTTCTTGCGGCTGTTTCGCCGGAGATGGAGGAGAGCTAACGAGGGGGCGGATGGCCCGGAAATCTTTTGGGCTGATACCAGCGATCCGCAGCTCGGATGACGCCGTCGATCCCGACCAGCTATCCAAACCATCACGACAAATGATTACGCCGCCCCGCCGGCCGCCATTAGCCTCCCCTCACGCCCTCCGCGCCGCGATGGAGGCGCCAGAGAATGAGAGAGGGTGACTTGCAGACACAGCCCGCGACGGACGTCGGCACACGGACCAGCCTGTGGGTGCTGCTCCTGATGACGCTCACCTACACATCGAGCTTCATGGATCGCACGATCCTCTCGATCATACAGAATCCGATCAAGGAGGAACTGGGCCTCAGCGACACACAACTCGGCCTGCTCGGCGGGTTTGCGTTCGCCATCTTCTATTCGACCCTCGGCATTCCCATCGCGCGGTTGGCGGAGCAGGTCGACCGGCGCTGGCTCATCAGCGTGTCGCTCACGATCTGGTCGGCAGCGACGGCGATGAGCGGGCTGGCACGCGGCTTCGCGAGCCTCTTCCTGCTGCGGGTCGCGGTCGGCGTGGGCGAAGCCGGGGCCAGCCCGCCGGCCCATTCGCTCATCACCGATTTCTTCCCGCCCCACCGGCGCGGCACAGCCTTTTCCATCTATTCGCTGGGCGTGTCGGCGGGCGTGCTGATCGGCGCGACCGGGGGTGGCTATGTCGCGCAGACCTATGGCTGGCGGATGACCTTCGCGGTGTTCGGCATTCCCGGGCTGCTGCTCGCCATCCTGATCCCGCTCACCATCCGCGAGCCCGCGCGCGGCAGGCTCGATCCTGGCCAACCGGTCGAGGCGGCGCCGCCCAGCTTCGCGGCGGTGCTGCGGCAGTTCCGGGCGAAACGCGCGCTGTTCCACTGTGTCGCGGGGGCCAGCATCGCCGCCTTCGGCTCCTATTCGATCCTGACCTTCGCGGCGCCCTTCTTCATCCGCGTCTACGGCGCCACTTTGTCCGAAGCGGGGCTGTTCCTGGGGCTGACGAGCGGCGTGTCGGCGGGCATCGGCATCTTCCTGTCAGGCATCGTTACCGACCGGCTGGGCTCGCGCGACCGGCGCTGGGCGGTATGGGTGCCCGCGATCGGCCTGCTGCTGGCGACGCCGGGCTACATCATGGGCTTCCTTGCGCCCACCCAAGCCCTCGCGATGACAATCCTGCTCGTACCGCCGGCACTGCAATATCTCTACATGGGGCCTACCTTCGGGCTGATGCATAATATGGTGACGCCCCGGATGCGGGCGACGGCGACAGCGCTGCTCTATCTCGCGGTCAACCTGTTCGGCATGGGCCTGGGGCCGACCCTGACGGGATTCCTCAGCGACCGGCTGGCGGCGGCCCACTTCACGGGCGGCGACTATGCCGTGCAATGCGCGGGCGGCAAGGCGACGCAAGCGGCGCTCGACACGCTCTGCCGCGCCGCCTCGGCGGAGGGGGTGCGCTGGTCGCTGATCCTGGCGACGAGCGCCTTCCTTTGGGCCGCCATCCACTATCTGATCGCCGCCCGCACCTTGAGGGCGGATCTCGGCCAAACGGACCCCGCGCGCCAATGACGATCACCCTGTTCGCCTACCCGACGCGCTTCGACTTGCCGAGTTCGAGCCCGTTCGTGATGAAGACCGAAATCCAGCTCCGCATGATGGGGCTGGCGTATCGCAAGGCCTTCGACGGGATCGATCGCGCGCCGAGAGGCAAGCTGCCGTATATCGATGACGGCGGGACGATCGTGCCGGATTCCACCGCGATCCGCCGCTATCTCGAAGGTGCCTACCATCGCGATCTCGACGCGGGTTTCGATGAAGCGCAGCGCGCGGTGGCCTGGACGGCCGAGCGGCTCGCCGAGGACAATCTGTTCTGGCTGATGGTCCATGCCCGCTGGGCGATCGACGACAATTTCGAGGCCGGGCCGGCGCGCAATTTCGATGCCCTCCCGGACGCCGTGCGCGACACCGCGCGGCAACGGCAGCGAGCGAAGGTGATCGCCTATCTCGATGGCCAGGGCACGGGACGCCTGTCCGACGACGAGCGCCGCGTGATGGCGGATCGCGGCTATGACGCGCTGTCACGCCTAATCGGCGACAAGCCTTTTCTGCTGGGCGACACGCCCTGCGGAGCGGACGCGAGCCTGTTCGCGCAGATCGCGGCCGCGCTGATCCCACCCTTTCCAAGCCACACGCAAAACGCGGCGGCGCGGCACGACAATCTCGTCCGCTATGTGGATCGGATGATGGCGCTCTACTATCCCGACTTCGCCTAGATCACGCCGGCTGGGGGGCCTCGACTTCGACCGGCTCGCTGTCCTGCTCGGCGGCGATCATCGCGGCGAGCTGGCGGCGGACGCGGATGGCGGCGCTGTCGATGGGGAGTAGGAGCGGCTTCAAGCCGAGCAGGTCGTCCGTCCCCATCCGCGCCTGCTGCATCTCCAGCATCGGCTTGTCCTCCAGCGCGAAGGCCTTGAAGATGTTCGCGCCCAGTGCCGCGTGGAAGGTCGCATCGTCGACGCGGAAGTAGCGGACATTGTTGTAGAAATAGTGGGTGGTGAAGCGCGTCTCGGGCGTCATGCTGTGGACGGTGGCGGTGAGGTCGCCTTCCCGCCATGCCACCCCGGCCGCCGTGGTGGCGGTGCGCAGCACGAGGATCGCGGGCGCCGTCCAGGCGACCTCGATCCATTTGTCGGCGCGTGCCCCCCCCGGCAGCAGCGCCCGATAGGCGGCAGACGGCTCACGGTCGGCCGCGAACCACTCGATCGCGACCCGCCCCGGCGCCTCCTGCACGGTCGTCCTCGCCCCCGTCATCATGCCGCCGAGCGTGTCCGGGTGGAGATAATCGGTGTGGCTGAGATCGAGGATATTGTCGGTGAGCAGCTGATAGTTGCAGGCCGTCGGCATATGACCGCGGATGCTCGTCTGCGGCGGGGCGCGATCGAGGAAGGCGAGATCGGGCACGAGGGCGGGATCGGCCGCGTCGGCCTCCCCCAGCCACACCCATATCGCGCCGTGGCGCTCGACGACGGGATAGGCCGTCGTCCGCATCCGGCCGGTGACCGGCCCATGCGGATTATGGACGCAGCGCCCGTCGCTGCCGAAGACCAGGCCGTGGTAATTGCAGCGCACCACCCCGCCCGCCACCCGCCCGGCCGACAGCGGCGCGAACCGGTGTGGGCAGGTATCGCGCAGGATTGCGGGCGCGCCTCCGGCATCGCGAAAGAGCAGCAGCGGCGTGTCGAGCACGGTGCGCGCGAGCGAGGCGCTGTCGGACAGCTCCTCGCCCCATGCCACCTGATACCAGCAGTTCTTCAACCACGGCATCGGCATGCTCCCCGCCCCGCTCAGAAATTATAGCCCACGGTCCCGCCCCACAGGCGCGGCGGGACATATTGGCCCGAGATGAAGCGGCCACTGGCGATGACATATTTGGTCGTCGCGACCCGCTCGTTGGTGAGGTTGCGGACCCAGAGGCTGGCGAACCAGCGCTTGCCATCGGCATCGTAGCGGATGCTGGTGTCGAAGCGGGTGACCGGC
Organism: Sphingomonas naphthae; assembly: GCF_028607085.1. NCBI lineage: Bacteria > Pseudomonadati > Pseudomonadota > Alphaproteobacteria > Sphingomonadales > Sphingomonadaceae > Sphingomonas > Sphingomonas naphthae. The sequence goes on from NZ_CP117411.1 coordinate 1,668,077, forward strand.
TTCTGGCTGGTCTGTGCCTGGGCGAAGGGCGTGAAGAACACGCGGCTCTGATATTGCGCCTGCGCCGAGGTGGTGACGGTGCCGCTGCCGACATCCGCTTTATATTCGGCGCTGACGGTCGAGGACCATTCGGGCGTCTGCACCAGGCGATTGCCGGCCTGATCGCGGACGACGCCGGTGGGGCCGTCGAGCGGGTTGATCGTCAGGAAGCGGGTGAATGTCGCATCCGAATAGCCACCGATCGCGGAAAGCTGGAAGGCGCGGGTCGGCCGCCATACCAGTTCCAGTTCGACGCCCTGCGCGCGTGCGTCTGCGGCGTTCTCGAATACCGAGACGAAGCTGCCCGCCGTCGTGCCCGGAAGGGTGCGCGAAACCTGGAGATCCGAGATATCATAGCGGTAGATCGACAGGTTGGCGCGCAGCGTGCGGTTGAAGAGGGTCGATTTGACGCCCGCCTCATAGGCCTTGACCCGCTCGGGCCGCAGGATCGGCGTGGTCGAGCCCGAGGCGATGACGCCGCTCTTCAGCCCCTCCGCATAGGAAGCGTAGATCAGCACGTCCGACGTCGGCTTGAATTCCAGCCCAACGCGGGGCGTGAAATCCTTGACCGAACCGGCGGTCTGATAGGGGAAGAGCGTACCGCCGCGCGTGAAGCGGGCATCGCCCTCACGCCGCTCCCAGCTCCAGCGCCCGCCGAGATCGAGGCTCAGCTGATTGGTGAGATTGTAGCTGACGTTGGCGAAGCCGGCGACGGATTCGGTACCCACCGTGCCAAATTGGCTGATGGTGAGCGCATTGGTCGGCCCGTAAGGGTTGGCTCCGATGCGAATGTCGCTCTGGAGATTTTCCTTATAGTAATAGGCACCCACCACGGCCTTGATCCGGTCGGTGGTGACGAGCGCCTGGAACTCCTGCGTATATTGATCGGTCTCGACCGGGATGACGACATTGGCAAGCGCCGCCGCGGTGCCGTCGAAATCGCGGGCGCCGATATTCTTGAAGCGGCGATAGCCCGAGATCGACTTGAACGTGAGTGCCGAACTCGCCTCGTAGCTGACCGTGCCAGTGAAGCTGTAGGTATGGCGATCGTTGCGCGGGTCGATATCGGTGTTGATGTCGCGCGGGTTGCTGGCGAAGAAGCTGCTGGCAAGGCCCGGCGGGCGAAGCGCGGCGTTGCCGGGGAAGGAATCCGACAGATATTTGATCTGGTAATTGGCGTCCTTTTCGCTGGTATATTCGCCGGACAGCAGGATTTCGAGCTTCTCGCTTGGGAGGAACAGCAGCGTGCCACGCACCGCCCGACGGCTGGCATCGTCAATGTCCTTGCCGGTGCGGACATTCTTTCCCCAGCCGTCATGATCCTCGGTCTTGAAGGCGATGCGGGCACGGATGGTGTCGCTGATCGGCCCGCTTACCGCGCCTTCGAGAACGAGATTGTTGTAATTGCCGTAGGAGATGCGGCCATAGCCCGACAGATCGGCGGTTGGCTTGTTGGTGACGAGGTTGATCGCGCCGCCGGTCGTATTGCGGCCGTAGAGCGTGCCCTGCGGCCCGCGCACGACCTCGACCCGCTCAAGATCGAAGAAGGCGCCCAGCTGCGCGCCCGGCTGCGACACGACCACGCCATCGACGTTGAGGCCGACCGACGGATCGGAGCCGGCCGCGAAATTGTCGTTGCCAAGGCCGCGGCTGGTGATCTGTGCGGTGCCATTCACTTCGCCGATGGCGATGCTGGGGAGCTGGCCCTGAAGGGCTTGCACGTTGACGATGCCGCGCTCGGTAAGTTCCGCGCCGCCCAGCACGCTGATCGCCAGCGGCACCGACTGGGCCGTCTCGGTCACCTTGCGCGCCGTCACGACGATCTCGCCGACGCCGGCGGACTGCTCTTCCGCCTCGGCCGGCGCGCTCACGGCCGGCTGGGTCTGCGCCCAGGCCGGCGGGGCGAAAGCGGCCAGCGCAACGCCGGCGCACAGAATCGAAACCCGCTTGGTCGTCATAGGAATCCTCCCTCTGTTCTTATATTTGTCCGGTCCCGGCACGGATTGCGGCCCGCGCCGGCCCGTATGATGTCTCCGGCCGTCCGACGATTGTCAGAGGAAGAAGGACAGGTTCTTCACATGCAGCGTGGCCTGATCGATCAGGATCTTGCGCCAGAAAATCTTGAGGCCCGCGTCGGTGCGGCGGATCTTGTCGATCCGCTTGGCGACCAGCATCTCGCCCGCCTCCTCCATCCGCGAGCGGTGGCAGATCAGCTTGCTGCGGACGGTGATGACCTGCCCGTCCGGCGTCTCCTCCACCCCATCGACATAGATGTTGGCGACGATGTGCGACACGCGCGACAGCGGCTCCTCCGCCCAGTGGATCTTGGTCATCACCTGATAGACGCGCGCCTGGAGCGTCGCCCGCGTATCGTCGATCCAGGCGGATTCATGCTCGTCGGTCGCGTCGTCGAACCGGTGCTTGAACTGGAGGTTCTTGCGGATCGGCACCCAATAGCGGATGTCCTCGGCGAAATAATCGAGCCATTCCTCGAAATGGCGGGAGTCGATCATGTCGGCCTCGCGATAGAGGAATTCCTCGATCTCGCGCGTCAGCAGCAATTCGTCGACCGCGCTCATGCGGCCGGTGGTTTCGGTCAGCATCGCCTCGTCCCCTCCGCTCACAGGCCCATCGCGTCGGACCAGGCGCGATAGAAGGCCATGTTGTTGCGCTCGGTCATCCACCATTTGCTGACGTCGCCGGGAATGTAGGGATCGCGGTAGCTGCCCGAATCCGCGACGTAGCTGAACGGGGCGTGCTGCGCGCCGCGCACCGTCGAGCCCTCGGACGCATAGTTCCAATTCTCCATGTCATCCTGCTCGGTCATGCCGCCGGGGCCGCTGTAGGAGATGTAATAGCGGCGCAGGAAATCCTTGGCCTCCTGCGGCGCGTCCTTGTCGACGAAGAACATGCGCCACGCCTGACAGGATTGCGGCCCGTTGGGGTGCGCCATCAGGAACACGCGCGGCTGTTGCGTATGGAAGCCCGCGTTGGGGAAGATGTTGGCCAGCACCATTGGCGATCCCGCCCGCTCGCCGAGCCGGTCCACCCGGCGGCGCCAGCAATCCTCGAAATATTCGGAGGTGATCTTCGACATCTGATAATGATCGCGCGGCCTGTCGGTCGGCACCTTCTCGAAGATCAGGCCGTGGCCGTTGTCGGTCGCGGTCAGGAACAGCTCGCCGAACGGATCGCGCCGACCGATCCCCTCGCGCGGACCGATCTTGCTCATGTCGGTCGACTGGTGGCTGATGTTGTGGAGCGGATCGCCGCCCGAATTTTCCGAGACGAACTTCCAGTTGCACGGGATATTCCATTTCTGGACCCCGCCATAGACCTCGACCTCGCCGTCGCCGCCGTCCCACGGACCCAGCCCGATCCACAGCCCCTCCTTCGCGTCGCCGAGGTATGTCTCGAAATCGGGCGCGTCGGGATTCCACGTCGCCCAGATCGTGCCCCGGAAGCTCGCCACCTTGGCGACCTTGATGAGCCCCCAATCCTTGCGATTGAAGCTGGCGGGGAAATTCTCCTTCTCCGGCACGCCCTTCAGATCGCCGTTCAGATCGTAGGACCAGGCGTGATAGGGGCAGTAGAACAGCTTTGTGTTGCCCTCGTCGTAGCGGCAGATGCGCATGCCCTTGTGGCGGCAGGTGTTGAGGAAGACGTTGGGCTTGCCGTCCTTGCTACGCGACAGGATCACCTGATCCTCGCCCATCCGCGAAAGGAAGAAGTCGCCGACCCTGGGGATCTGGCTCTCGTGGCCGACCAGCAGCCATTTCTGGCGGAAGATCCGGTCCAGCTCCATTTCGTAGATTTCGCGATCATGGAAAATCTTGCGGCTGACGACGTCCCTCGTCGTATCGACGAGGCGGTTGGGGATCATGTCCATATGCGTATCCGATGGCGGTGCGGGATCAGGAAAGGCGACGGCGGCAACGAACGGCGGCACGGCGCGCGAGAAGCGGTTCCGCGGCCCATTCGGCAGACGATCTCATGCAAACCCTCCTCGTTTTCTTTCCGCCATGGTCGGGTGCCGGGCGCCGATTGAAAAATCATTTGTCGGGATAGGTGCCATTCGCGCGGCATATCTCCCCATCGGCGCCGCCCTGCCCTATCGTTCCGAAAGGTCGTATCGTCCGCGAACTACGGGGCATCGCCGGACCGCTGACGTACGACACCACGGGAAGGGGATCGGAATGCATCTGCAAGGGCTGGATCTTAATCTGCTTGTGGCCCTGGACGCGCTCCTGTCCGAAAAGAATGTCACGCGCGCGGCCGAGCGGATCAACATCTCGCAGCCCGGCATGAGCGCAGCACTACAGAAGCTGCGGTATTTCTTCGACGATCCGCTGCTTGAGCGGGTCGGGCGGAACATGGAGCTTACAAATCGCGGACGAATGCTCGCCGAACCGACAAAGCTGATCCTCTCCCAGATCCGCGATCTCAATGAAGAGGCGCGGCGCTTCGAACCTTCCGAAGCCAGTCGTATATTCCGTATCGCCGCGACGACATTCTGCGCCGAAATTCTCGCCACGCCACTGATCCGCAAGCTTCAGGAATTGGCCCCCAGGATCAGCGTCCAGTTTGAAGACCTGTCGAATGACACGGTGCGTCGAATCTCCGATGGGCAGATCGACTTCGCCATCACCATTTCAGCGCGCATCATCGAGAGTTTCGACAATCTGAGCGAATCTCTGGCGTCGGAGAAGCTCTTCACTGACCGCTTCGTCGTCGCCATCTCACGCGACCATCGGTTCAGCGGCGATGCGATCAGTTTCGACGAGTTCTGCGACATGCCCTATATCGAGACGCGATTTGCCGGCGTGATCGCGGGTGTCAGCGAACAATTACTGCGCCAGCAGCCACGCCAGCCCCATGTGTGTGCTTGGCTCCCCAATTTTCAGCTGACACTCGATGCGATCGGCCAAACGAACATGGTGACTTTACTGCCATCGCTCCTCGTTGAGTTGAAAGGCGACCGATACAATGTCCGCACGCTTCCAGTGCCATTCGCCATGCCGGACCTGGAAGAGCGCCTTTTTTGGCACACCCGCAACAACAGTGATCCGGGGCATAGCTGGATGTCCAGCCTGTTACGAAATGTCATTACCGAGCTTATGATTTGAATGGGCCTGTCAAAGCAATCCGGCAGCGTATCGGTCAGGTTGCTAGAACGGCGATATGAGCCGGAAATCGAGAGCGAAGTGACCTGCTCCCCGTTTTCATGCCGCTGATAAGTTAGCTTCGGTGTCCTCATGCCCCTGGCGGGGGCGGTTGGTAAACTCGGCGGGCGCCATGCCGCCGAGGCTGCTGTGCGGACGCACGGTGTTATAGTCTGTCCGCCATGCCTCGATGATCCGTCTCGCCGCAGCCAGCGAGGAGAACAGGTGCTCGTTCAGGCACTCGTCGCGCAAGCGACCATTGAAGCTCTCGACAAAGCCGTTCTGCTGCGGCTTGCCCGGCGCGATGTAATGCCACTCCACGCCCGTGTCCTGGCACCAGGCGAGGACGGCGTGACTGGTCAGTTCGGTCCCGTTGTCGCTGACCACCATGCATGGCAGCCCACGACGCTCGGCGATGGCCGTCAGCTCCCGCACGACACGCCGCCCTGACAGCGAGGTATCGACGATGCAGGCCAGGCACTCCCGGCTGTAGTCGTCGATGACATTGAGCAGGCGGAACCGCCGGCCGCAGGCCAATGCATCCGACACGAAGTCGAGCGACCAGCGCTGGTTGGGTTCCTGCGGAATCGCCATCGGCGCCCGCGTGCCCAACGCTCGTTTTCGGCCGCCGCGCTTTCGCACCGTCAGCCGCTCCTCGCGATACAGCCGGTACATCTTCTTCAGGTTCATGCCCTTGCCTTCACGCCGGAGCAGGACCGCCAGCCGGCGATAACCGAACCGACGACGCTCGTTGGCGATCTCGCGCATCCGTTCGCGCACAGCGTCGTCCTTCCCGCGAAGCGGCTCATATTGCCATGCCGACCGGTTGACCCCGATCAGTCTGCAAGCGCGACGCTCGGAGAAGCCGTGGTCGGCCATCAGCTTCTCCACCGCAGCGTAGCGATCCACAGACCGGGTCAGTTTTTTCCCAGCAGATCCTTCAGCGCCGACACGTCCAGCATCGACTCCGCCAGCAGCTTCTTCAGCCGACGGTTCTCATCCTCGAGCGTGCGCAACCGCGCCGCCTCCGACACGGTCATGCCGCCGTACTTCGCCTTCCAGTTGTAGAACGTCGCATCGCTGATGCCATGCTTCCGGCATAGCTCGGCGGTCTTCACGCCCGCCTCGTGCTCACGCAGCACGCCAATAATCTGGTCCTCGGTAAAACGGCCTCGACGCATCGCTCGTCTCCATCTGACGAGCTAACCTACCAATGGCATGATTTCCGGGGAGCAGGTCAGCAGCCGGCCACGCGCGGGCGGATCGACGTCTAACCAGATCAATTGCTACGCTTCTTCCGCCAGATCATCCGTGACTTGAACTTGACAGCGACATCAGCCTTCAAATTCAAATCGGCCGGCGTTGCTTCCGGGCAGTGGATTGGGTTCGGGTAGATCGAACTGCCCAATTGTCGCAACGTCGGCCTTGGTCACCCTTGAGAATTTTAACGTTTGTAGCCAACGTTTCACGGTTTCGGCGGCACTTGGTCGATCGTCGCCAGCATCCACTATCACGCCCAAACATCCTGGGTCGGTTGCCCCTGCTTCCCTCACAGGAAACCAATAGTCCGGCGCGATTATTTCATATTCCTCTGTGTCGGTATTAACGGATTTCGGCCTCTGATTGTCATCCAGAGTCGAAGTCATATATTTTAATGGCACTTTAAACGTCTGCCACGGCGTTCCGATATACGCATGATTTTGACAGGTCTCGGATGACGGTCTATTGGTCGTGATCGACAAATGTACCCACTTGTCTCGTAGGTTGAAGGGTATCGTTGCGTGCCAGCCTGACCAACGATATCGACCTAGGTCGTCATTTTGCTCGATCGGGAAGAAGCCGAATCTGTCCGGCTGGGGGATGCCAGATACATCTGCGCAGCCTAAGGCTGAGAAGCCGTTCCGGCAGGCCGACCTGGCGCAGCGGCGTAGAGCCATTGCCGCCTGGGCTATCGACGTGCCCTTACCTCCCACCGCCTGCGGCGGCGGGTCCCTCCCCTCTCCCTGAACGGGAGAGGGGCACGATATTCACTCCGCCGCCACGCCCGAATGGCCGAACATATCCCGCTCGGCGACATCCTCGTTCGCGACCAGCGTGGCCGTGTTGGCGGCCTTGCGGCGGTCGAAGGCGTCCCATACTTCGTTCCAGTTGCCCCGCGTGGCGGCCTTGGAATATTCGGTGGCGCGCTGTTCGAAGAAATTGGCGTGTTCGACGCCGTTGAGCATCGGCGCGAGCCAGGGCAGCGGGTGCTCGTCGATCATGTAGATGGGCTTCAGGCCGAGCTGGCCGAGCCGCCAATCGGCGATGTAGCGGACGTATTTCTTGATGTCCTTGGGCGTCATGCCGCTGACCGGCCCCATTTCGAACACCAGATCGATGAAGGCATCCTCGATCCGCACCGTTTTCTGGCACATGTCCATGATGTCGTCGCGCACCGACGGGGTCATGCAGTTCCGCTCCTTCACGAAGGCGTGGAACAGCTTGATGATGCCCTCGCAATGGAGCGTCTCGTCGCGGATCGACCAGGTGACGATCTGGCCCATGCCCTTCATCTTGTTGAAGCGCGGGAAGTTCATCAGCATGGCGAAGCTGGCGAAGAGCTGGAGCCCCTCGGTAAAGCCGCCGAACATCGCCAGCGTCTTGGCGATATCCTCGTCGGTATCGACGCCGAAGGTGCTGAGGTAATCGTGCTTGTCCTTCATCTCCTTATATTGGAGGAAGGCCGAATATTCGGTCTCGGGCATACCGATCGTGTCGAGCAGATGGCTGTAGGCGGCGATGTGGACCGTTTCCATGTTGCTGAACGCGGTCAGCATCATCTTCACTTCGGTCGGCTTGAACACGCGGCCGTATTTCTCGTGATAGCAATCCTGCACCTCGACGTCCGCCTGGGTGAAGAAGCGGAAGATCTGGGTGAGCAGATTGCGCTCGTGATCGGTCAGCTTCTGCGCCCAATCGCGGCAATCCTCGCCCAGCGGCACCTCCTCCGGCAGCCAGTGGAGCTGCTGCTGGCGCTTCCAATATTCGAACGCCCAGGGGTATTCGAACGGCTTGTAGGTGCGGGAGGCCTGGAGAAGGGGCATCGCGAAAGCTCCATGGAAACGATAAGGCGGACGCGACCGGGGATTCGGACATCCTCCACGGCCAAGAACAGGAAACTACCTCATCTTGGGGGCCGGTGCGAGCGTGAAACCCCATATGGTGAGGATTGCGCTGTGGAAAAGGTGGGCGACGTGCCGTTCCTCCCTGAGCTTGCTCGGGGAGGAGCTTTTTACCCCGTCGCCCACCAGAACAATGTCGTGAACGTCGCTAGGATCAGGCCGAGCGCCGTCAGCATCATGCCGGCGATGCGCAGGATATAGACCGATTGCGGCGTGCGCCCCCAGCCGAAGGCGCGGCGCACGATCGCGGGGGCGGTCAGCATCGGCAGGCCCAGCGTGGCGGCGAGCGCGGCGACGGCCAGCAGGAGGAGTTGGGGCAGCGTCATCGGCGGGTGCGACCATATCACGCGCGGCGCGTTCTACACCCGAATTCCCCCGCACAGGAGACGCTATCATGGTCGATGTCAGCCAGATCAAGGAACATGCCGAAGTGATCGGCGCGGACGGCGTGCATGTCGGCACGGTCGACAAGGTCGATGGCGACCGCATCAAGCTGACCAAGAAGGACAGCGGCGAAGGCAGCCACGAAGGCCACCACCATTTCATCTCGGTCGGGCTGGTCGCCAGCATCGAGGGCGATACGGTGCGCCTGTCCGCCACAGGCGCCAATGCGGTGACGTTCGAGGAGGAAGAGAGCGAGGCGTAAGCCGCGCGGATCTTCCGAGGTTCTGGAGCGCGCGTCGGGATAGTCCCCGGCGCGCGTTTTTATTTGTGCCGCCTCATCCAACATCGCGCCGTGCTCCTGCGAAGGCAGGAGCCCAGGGCCACACGCGCTGCGCTTCGATAACCCTGTGCTCCTGCCTTCGCAGGAGCATGGTGTGGATCAGGATAGGGCGCCGGCCAGATACACTGCGCTCGCCAGCAGCAGGACCACGCCGATCGCGCGGGTGATACCGGGGGCGAGGCGGAAGGTGCGCGGGCGGACCAGCATCACCAGCGCGAGGCCCCACAGGATCAGCAGGCCGAGGATCATCGGCAGCGGGTTCATGCCGCCCCTCCCCCGGCCTGCCTGTCCCCGTGCCTCACTGGCAGGCCAGACACTCGTCGTAATCGGTGCTTTCCACGTCGATCTTGCGCAGGTCGATCGTGTTGTCCGTCTCGACCCCGCCGGCGAAGCCCGCGCGCTGGATCGATTTGGAGCGGAGGTAGTAGAGCGACTTGATGCCCAATTCCCACGCGCGGAAGTGGAGCATCAGCAGATCCCACTTGTCCACGTCGGCCGGGATGAACAGGTTCAGCGACGAAGACTGATCGATGTAGGGCGTGCGATCGGCCTGAAGCTCGATCAGCCAGCGCTGGTCGATCTCGAAGCTGGTCTTGTAGCAATCCTTCTCGTCCTGGCTCAGGAAATCGAGGTGCTGGACCGAGCCGCCCTTTTCGAGGATCGTGTTCCACACCGCATCCGAATTCTTGGACTTCGCCGCCAGCAGCTTTTCCAGATAGGGATTGCGGATCGAGAAGCTGCCCGACAGCGTCTTGTGCGTGTAGATGTTGGCCGGGATCGGCTCGATGCAGGCCGAGGTGCCGCCGCAGATGATGCTGATCGACGCGGTCGGCGCGATCGCCATCTTGCACGAGAAACGCTGCATCACGCCCTGATCGGCGGCGTCGGGGCACGGGCCCCGCTCGATCGCGAGCTGCATCGAGGCTTCGTCGGCCTGCGCCGAGATGTGCTTGAAGATGCGCATGTTCCAGCTCTTGGCCATGGCGCCTTCCATCGGCAGGCCGCGCGCCTGGAGGAAGCTGTGGAAGCCCATCACGCCGAGGCCGACCGACCGCTCGCGGCCGGCGCTGTACTTGGCGCGCTCCATGCCGGGCTCGGACCGCTCGATATAATCGGTCAGCACATTGTCGAGGAAGCGCATCACGTCCTCGATGAACTGCTTGTCGCCGTTCCACGCATCCCACATCTCGAGGTTGAGCGAGGACAGGCAGCAGACGGCGGTGCGCTCCTTGCCGAACTGGTCGCGGCCCGTCGGCAGCGTGATTTCCGAGCAGAGGTTGGAGGTGGAGACCTTCAGCCCCACGTCGCGCTGGAACTTGGGCATGGCGCGGTTCACCGTATCGGCGAACACCAGATAGGGCTCGCCGGTGGCGAGGCGCACCTCGACCAGCTTCTGGAACAGGGCGCGGGCGTTGACCGAGCCGCGCTTGGAGCCGTCCTTGGGGCTCTTCAGCTCGAAATCGGTGCCGTCGCGCACGGCCTCCATGAATTCGTCGGTGATGAGCACGCCGTGGTGCAGGTTGAGCGCCTTGCGGTTGAAGTCTCCACTCGTCTTGCGAATTTCGAGGAACTCCTCGATCTCCGGGTGGCACACGTCGAGATAGACCGCCGCCGATCCGCGCCGCAGCGAGCCCTGCGAAATCGCGAGGGTCAGCGAATCCATCACGCGGACGAAGGGGATGATGCCGCTGGTCTTGCCGTTCAGGCCGACCGGCTCGCCGATGCCGCGCACATTGCCCCAATAGGTGCCGATGCCGCCGCCGCGCGAGGCCAGCCACACATTCTCGTTCCAGGTGTCGACGATGCCGTTCAGGCTGTCGGGCACCGAATTGAGGTAGCAGGAAATCGGCAGGCCGCGCCCGGTGCCGCCGTTCGACAGGACGGGCGTGGAGGGCATGAACCAGAGGCGCGAGATATAATCGTACAGGCGCTGGGCGTGGGCGGCATCGTCGGCATAGGCCGATGCGACGCGGACGAAGAGATCCTGGAAGCTCTCGCCGGGCAGCAGATAGCGGTCCTTCAGCGTCTCCTTGCCGAAATCGGTGAGGAGCGCGTCGCGGCTGTGATCGACCTCGACGGAATAGAGCTTGCGCGCGGGGGCGGAGGGCTGATCGGACGCCCGCGCCTCGGCGGGGCTCGCCTCGGCGGCGGATTTGGTCGCCGAAGCCGGGGCGATCGTCTCAAACAGCGATTCAACGTCGGTCGCGCTCACTTCACTATCCCTTGAAAGGTCCATCGTGCCTGCCCCCACCGTTCTCGATCCGTTCGACTCGGGGGCGCTCCCCCGAGACTACACCCGGGGGCCGGCAGCGAACATCCGCGAAACATCGCACGCCCCGGCATGATATGCCGAACCGGCCCGCCACCCCCATATGGGAATGGTCTCGCGAAACTCAATCTGGTGTGCAGCCCCCTGGCGGCGACACCAGTGATAGTGTCATCGCCCCCCAACCGACACAAGCCGAAAATTCGACCACACGCCAGATTTGCGGGATTGACGACGGCTTTTCATGGGCCTGCCAAGCAGTTGCGGCCCGGCATGCCAAACCCATCACAGCAGAAGATGGCTCGACCAGCTTCTCCTTGCAGGCAGAGGATATCGACATGAGATCAACATCGGCGCAGGGGCGAGAGATCTGCCGGGGCCTACCCGCCACCCCTCATGCGAATCCGCAATATCATGACCGACATGCCCCGCAGCGAAACGCCCCTCGCGCTCTACATCCACTGGCCGTTCTGCGTCTCCAAATGCCCCTATTGCGACTTCAACAGCCATGTGCGGGAGTCGGTGGATCAGGATCGGTGGCGGCGGGCGTTGCTGGCGGATCTGGCGCATGAGGCGGCGCTGACGCCGGGGCGGACCCTGGGGTCGATCTTCTTCGGCGGGGGAACGCCCTCGCTGATGGAGCCGGCCACCGCCGCCGCGCTGATCGACGCCGCCGCCGGATATTGGCGGGTGACGCCCGGTATCGAGATCACGCTGGAGGCCAATCCCTCCTCGGTGGAGGCGGCGCGGTTCGCCGATCTGGCGGCGGCGGGGGTCAATCGCGTGTCGCTGGGGTTGCAGGCACTCGACGATCGGGCGCTGGCGTTCCTGGGCCGGGCGCATGACGTGGCCGAGGGGCTGGGCGCGCTGGAAACGGCGCAGCGCCATTTCGGGCGGGTGAATTTCGACCTGATCTATGCCCGGCCCGGCCAGAGCGAGGCGGACTGGCGCGCCGAACTGGCCCGCGCGCTGGGCTTCGGCACGGGGCATCTGTCGCTCTACCAGCTGACGATCGAGCCGGGCACACGCTTCGCGGCGCTGGCGGCGAAGGGGGAACTGCCCGAGGTCGATCCCGACGAGGCCGCCACCCTGTTCGAGATGACGGCGGAGATGACGGCGGCGGCCGGCTTGCCGCGCTACGAAATCTCCAACCACGCCCGGCCCGCCGAACAGAGTTGCCACAATCTCGCTTACTGGCGGTATCGCGACTATCTCGGCATCGGGCCGGGGGCGCACGGGCGGCGGCTGGGCCAGGCGAGCGTGCGGCGCAGGAAGCCGGAAAACTGGCTGTCGCGCGTGGATGCCAACGGCCACGGGATCGAGAGCGAGGAAGACCTCGCCCCCCGCACCCGCGCGACCGAGGCGATGCTGATGGGGCTGCGGCTGGGCGAGGGTGTCGATCTGGCACGGGTCGCGCGGGAGACGGGGCTGGCGGTGGATGCCATCGTCGATCCGGGCGCGGTGGCGCGGCTGGCGGGACATGGGTTGATCGGCCGGCAGGGCGAAGTGCTGACGGTTACGCCGGCGGGTATGCTGTTGCTGGACCGGATCTTGGCCGAGGTGGTCATCGCCTGACCCTCTCCGGTACGGGGAGGTGGCGGCCCGTCAGGGCTGACGGAGGGGGCTCTCCATTTGCGCTGCGCTTCGGGGATAGCCCCCTCCACCATCGCTTTGCGATGGTCCCCCTCCCCGTGCCGGGGAGGAATTATTTCGCGTCGAACTTGACCATTTCATAGTCGATCGAGGCTTCGACCAGCTGTTCCCACAGCGCGCCGATCACCGCGACCGGCGCACCCACCCGCTCCGCGACCGCGCAGGCGTTGGCGATCACCTGCGCCTTGCGGGGTTCGTCGCGGACTTGGCCGCGCTCGCCCTTGATGCGGGCGGCGGCGTCCATGTAACCGAAGCGGGTCGCCAGCAGCGCCACGATTTCGGCGTCGAGCGCGTCGACGCCGGCGCGGACGTCGACCATCGTGCGGCAATCGGCCGGCGCGATCATTCGGCGAAGCTCCGCGAGGCGGGGGAGACGGTGCGGGCGCCCTGCCCCACTTCGTGCACTTCCAGCGCGCGCTCGGCGATGCCGTCGCGGCCGAAGCGGAAGGCGCCGTCGATGCCCGAAAAGCCGCCCGCGTCAGTGAGCTTGCCGACCGGGAAGCGATCGCCCACCTTCCAGTCGCTCGCCACCCGCACCGTCAGCAGCACCGAATCATAGCCGAGGCTGGCGAGGCGATAGGGCGCGCGGCCGTAGCGGGCGCGGAATTTGGCGGCGAGCTGATCGTACAGGCCGTCCGAGAAGCTGGCATACCAGGCGCCGGCCAGTGCGGGCGAGGCGTTGATCGTGCGATCGGTGCTCCACAGATCGGGGCCGAGCAGTTGCGCACTCGGGTTGGCCTTGCGGACGAGCGGGGCGGCCTGGATGGCGATGCGGCCGACGTCGGCGATCAGCACCGCGTCATAGTCGCCCTTGATGCCGGCCACCGCCGTGGCGAGCGACTTGACCGAGCGATCGTAGGTCTGGAGCGAGACGACGCTGCCGCCGGCCTCCTCCGCCGCCCTGATGAGGATGCCCTGCGCGTTGCGGCCGTAGAGGCCGGCCGGCACCAGCCCGGCGAAGCGGGTCAGGCCGCGCGACTTGGCGTAGCGCACGACGCGGTTGATCGACTGGGCCGGGGAAAGCCCCAGCACATAGACGCCGTCGCCGGCGATGCTGGCATCGTTGGAGAAAGCGATGACCGGCACGCCGGCCCCGCGCGCGGCCGAGGCGATGGCGCGCACGTCGTCGGCCAGAAGCGGCCCCAGGAACAGGCGATTGCCCTCGATCAGCGCGCGCTGCGCCGCCGCGAGCGCGCCGCCGCCGGTGTCGTAGGTGGTCACCCGCACGCCCTTGCCGCCGGTATCGGCGACGGCAAGCATCGCGGCATCGGCGATCGACTGGCCGACCGCCGCATTGGGGCCGGTGAGCGGAACCAGCAGCGCCACCCGGTTGCGCGCGGCATCCTGCGGCAGATTGCCCTGCGGCGCGGTGGGCTTGGCGATCGGCGCGGTCGTGGCGGGCGGCGCACCGCGCGGCACCACCGTGGAGCAGGCCGCCAGCAGCAGGGTCAAACCGGCGACGGCGAGACGCTTCGGCCACGCGATCGATTGGCGCGGAAGCCCGCGCTCTGCCATGACGTGTTCCATGTCCTCGCCTTCACCTGAGAAATTGTCGCCCGGCCTCTATATCGTCGCGACCCCGATCGGCAATCTCGGCGATCTCTCGCCGCGCGCCGCCGACATTCTTTCGCGCGCCGACGCCATCGCGGTGGAGGACAGCCGGGTCACCGCCAAGCTGATGCACCATATCGGCGCCAGGCGGCCGATGCTGCCCTATCACGATCATAATGCCGATCGGGTGCGGCCGGGGCTGATCGAGCGGATGGCGCATGAGGCAGTGGCCTTGGTGTCGGACGCGGGAACGCCGCTGATCTCCGATCCGGGCTTCAAGCTGGTGCGCGACGCGCGGGCGGCGGGGCATGTGGTGGTGACGATCCCCGGCCCCTGCGCGGCGATCGCGGCGCTGACATTGGCGGGGTTGCCGACCGACCGCTTCTTCTTCCTGGGCTTCCTGCCGCCGAAGGAGAAGGCGCGGGCGGAAGCGATCGCCGAGGTGGCGGCGATCCGCGCGACATTGATCCTGTACGAGAGCGGACCGCGTCTGGGCGCGACCCTGGCGGCGCTGGCGGCAGGCTTGGGCGAGCGCGAGGCGGGTGTCGCGCGCGAGATCAGCAAGGCTTATGAGGAATGCGTGACGGGCACGCTGGAGACGCTGGCGGCGCGCTATGCCGAGGCGGGGCCGAAGGGCGAGATCGTGATCGTCGTCGGCCCGCCGGGCGAGGTGAAGCCGGCCGATCTGGATGCCGATACCCTCTTGGCCGAGGCGCTGACCCGCCTGCCCGCCGCCAAGGCCGCCAAGGAGGTGGCGCAGGCGACCGGCCTCCAGCGGGCCGACCTGTACGCCAAGGCGCTGGCGTTGAAGGACAAGGCGTGAGGGATCGGGCCGCCGCCGAACGCCGGGGCCGTACCGCCGAGCGGGCGGCGGGCTGGTGGTTGCGGCTGAAAGGCTTCCGCATCCTCGACCGGCGCGTGCGGACGCCGGTGGGCGAGATCGACCTGATCGCCAAGCGCGGCGCCCTCGTCGCCTTCGTCGAGGTGAAATCGCGCGCGACCGATGCCGAACTGGATTTCGCGATCGATCACCGCCGGATGAAGCGGGTCGCGGCGGCCGCCGAGGCGGTGGCGCATCGCTACGCCGGACCGGCGGACGATATCCGCATCGACGTGATCCTGCTCGCGCCGGGGTGCCGGCCGCGCCATCTGGAGAATGTGTGGCATGGGTGAGGATCCTCCCCTCCAAGGGGAGGATCATTAAGATCGTGACGAGGGTGACATGAAGCCCCCGCCTCCCTATCTCCCGCACACCTCATCGGGAGTATCGGAATGGCCCTGAAGATCGCGGTTCAGATGGATCCGCTCGAGACGATCAACATCGCGGGCGATTCCACCTTCGCGATCATGCTCGCCGCGCAGGCGCGCGGGCACCAGCTGTGGCATTATGCGGCGGGCGACCTCACCTATCGCGACGGGCGACTGAAGGCGCCGGCGCGCGCGGTGACGGTGCGGCGGATCGCGGGCGACCATGTCGATTTCGGGGGGTGGGAAACGCTCGATCTGGGCGCCGACGTGGATGTCGTGCTGATGCGGCAGGATCCGCCGTTCGACCTGGCCTATATCACCGCGACCCACCTGCTGGAGCGCATCCAGCACGAGACTTTGGTGGTGAACGACCCCGCCGCCGTGCGCAACGCGCCCGAGAAACTGTTCGTGCTGGATTACGCGCAGTTCATGCCGCCGACGATCATCACCCGCCATCTGGAGGAAACCCGCGCCTTCCATGCCGAGCATGGCGAGGTGGTGGTGAAGCCGCTGTACGGCAATGCGGGATCGGCGGTGTTCCATGTCGGGCGGGCGGACGCCAATCTGGCGGCGCTGACCGAATTGTTCGGCCAGGTGTGGCGCGAACCCTTCATGGTGCAGGCGTTCCTGCCCGACGTGTCGAAGGGCGACAAGCGCATCGTGCTGATCGACGGCAAGCCGGCCGGCGCGATCAACCGCCTGCCCAAGGCCGGCGAAATCCGATCCAACCTGGCCGCCGGCGGCCGCGCCGACGCCACCGACCTGACCCCGCGCGAGCAGGAGATCTGCGCGGCTCTTGGGCCCGAGCTGGCCAAGCGCGGGCTGCTGTTCGTGGGGATCGACGTGATCGCGGGATATCTGACCGAAATCAACGTGACCTCGCCGACGGGGATCGTGGCGATCGACAAGTTCAACGGGACGGATACCGCCGGGCTGATCGTGGAGACGATCGAGGCGAAGGCGCGGGGGTGACTTGGCTCAGCCGCCCCCAATCCCGCCCATTGAAATCATCTAGGATGGGATAGCCTCTTCAATCCCTTCCGCATAGAACATATAGTGAACATGTGGATGATTCGGCGCTCTCCTTCGCTGCCCTCAAGCGGCGCTTCGCCCGTAATGGGGAGGAACAGGCGCGGGCCGATCGCTTCGCGCTGGGGGATGCGGCGATCGATCGGGCGCTGGGCGGCGGGCTGGCGCGCGGGCGGCTGCACGAATTGGTGCCCGCCGCCGAGGACGACGGGCCGAGCGCGATGGGGTTCGCGATCATGCTGGCGTTGCGCGCGACCCCGGCCGCTCTGTTCTGGATCGGCGAGGACAAGGCCGGCCGGCCCCGGCTCCACCCGCCCGGCCTCGCCGAACTGGGCGCGGACCCCGGCCGCTTCCTCTTCGCCGATGCCGCCGACGAGGCCGGGCTGCTGCGCGCCGCCGCCGACGCGGTACGATCGGGCGCGGTCGGCGCGGTGCTGCTGGCGCCGGCGGGCAAGGCCAAGCTCTACGATCTCACCGCCAGCCGCCGGCTGAGTCTCGCCGCCGAGGGATCGGGCGTCACCATCCTGCTGCTGCGCGTGGCGGGGGACGACGGGCCGTCCGCCGCCGCGACGCGCTGGCGGATCGCCGCCGCCCCCTCCCGTCCGCTGGAGGCCGGCGCCCCCGGCCAGCCGACCTTCACCGCCGAACTGCTCCGCCATCGCGGCGGCATCACCCTGCCCGCCTGGCGCCTCGAATGGAACCGCGACGATGCCCTCTTCCGCCTCGCCCCGCCGCTATCTGGCGATCCATCTGCCCTTCCTGGCGATGCACGCCTGGGAGGAGGCTGGGCTGGGTGAGAACCGCTCCCCTCAAGGGGAGGGAATCATTACGGTCTTCACCGAAAAACACGCCAACGCGATGCGCCTCACCGCGCTCAGCCCGCGAGCGCAGGCGATCGGGCTCACCGTCGGCCTCACCCTCGCCGACGCCCGCGCGCGCGAACCGGGCATCGCCGCCGTCGATCGCGATCATGCCGCCGAGGCGCGGCTGCTCGGGCGGCTGCTGGCGGGGCTGGTGCGCTACACGCCGATGGCGGCCGCCGAGCCGCCCGACGGGCTGATGCTCGACATCACCGGCTGCACCCATTTCTATCGCGGCGAGATGGGCCTGCGCGCCGATGTCGATCGGCGCCTCGCCGCCGCGCGGGTGATCGCGCGCACCGCGATCGGGCACACGCCGCAGGCCGCCCGCGCGCTCGCCCGCTTCGGCGGACGCAATCTGATGGCGCTGCCCGTCGCCGCACTGGAGGCCCCGCCCGAGGTGGAACTGGCGCTGCGCCGCGCCGGCCTCAAGACGATCGCCGATCTCGCCGGGCGTCCGCGTGGGCCGCTGGCGGCGCGCTTCGGCGATCTGCCGCTGCGCCTCGCCCGGCTGCTCGGCGAGGAGGACAAGCGCATCACGCCGCACCGTGTGCCGCCCCCCGTCGCCGCCGTCCGCCGCTTCGCCGAGCCGGTCGCCAGGACCGAGCATGCGCTGGCGGTGCTGGCCGAACTCGTCGCCGAGGCGGGCGCCGAACTGGAGCGGCGCGGGCAAGGCGGGCGGCGGTTCGAGGCGCGCTTCTTCCGCAGCGACGGGGCCATCGCCGCGCTGGCGGTCGAGACCGGCCGCCCGGCGCGCGACCCCGCGATCCTCGACCGGCTGTTCCGCGAACGGCTGGAGGCGCTCTCCGACCCGCTCGATCCGGGCTTCGGCTATGATCTGATCCGCCTCGACGTGCCGCGCGCCGAGCCGATGGGCGTCACCCAGCCTGGACTCGACGCGCCGGTAGAGGAGGCGAAGGAGGATATGGTCGCGCTGGTCGATCGACTTTCGGCGCGGATGGGCCGGCGGCGGCTGTCGCGCGCGCAACCCCATGCCAGCCACATCCCCGAACGCGCCGTCGCGCCCCTGCCGCCCGAGGCCGCGCCCGCCGCCTGGGGGGCAACCGAGCCGGGCGAGCCCCCGCTGCGCCCCCTGCTCCTCTTCGATCCGCCCCAGCCGGTCGAGGTGGTCGCCGGCACGCCCGATGGCCCGCCGAAGCGCTTCACCTGGCGCCGCACCGCCTATCAGGTCGCGACGGCCGAGGGGCCGGAGCGGATCGCTCCCGAATGGTGGCGGCGCCTCACCAGCACGGGCCGCACGCGCGATTATTACCGGATCGAGGATGGCGCTGGCCACCGCTTCTGGCTGTTCCGATCGGGCCTGTTCGGCGACGAGGGCGATCCCCCGCGCTGGTACATCCACGGCCGCTTCGCGTGAGCGAGGCGGCGGCGCCCGGCCCGGCCTATGCCGAACTGGCATGCGCCTCGAACTTCTCCTTTTTGCGCGGGGCGAGCCATGGGTCGGACCTCGTTGGCCAGGCCATCAAGCTTGGCCACAAGGGTCTGGGGATCGCCGATCGCAATACGGTGGCCGGGGTGGTGCGCGCGTGGAAGGCGCTGAAGGAAATAGGCGAGAGGGCCGAGGTGGCGGGATCGCCCTTCGCCGATTTCAAGCTGGCGACCGGCGCGCGGCTGGTGTTCGCGGACGGGACGCCGGACGTGATCGCCTACCCCGCGACCCGCCATGGCTGGGGGCGGCTGTGCCGGTTGCTGACCGAGGGGAACATGCGCGCGCAGAAGGGCAGTTGTATCCTCAGCATCGACGATCTGATCGCCTTTGCCGACGATCTGCTGCTGATCGTGCTGCCGACGAGCAGCGCCGATCCGGCCGAGCAGGTGCCGCATGGCAAGCCGATCGCGCTGCCGGGGGATGCGGTGGAGGCCATCGCCACCAACGTCCTGCCCTTCCCGTCGCCTCATAAGACCCCGTTCGTCCCGAGCGTAGTCGAGGGATGGGCCCCAGGCGGTGCGCCCTGCCTCACGTCCCTCGACTACGCTCGGGACGAACGGATGGGGGATAGTCCACCGAAGATCGCCACCATCCACCCCCTGCCCACCCCCGTCCCCCGCCGCGACCTGATCGCCACGCTCGCCCGGCTGAAGGCCATCGCCCCCGATCGCGTCTGGCTGGGGGTGGCGATGCCGCGCAAGGGGCCGGACCGCCGCCGCCTCGCCCGCTTCGCGCGGATCGCGACGGCCGCTGGCGTGCCGCCCATCGCGATCAACGATGTCCTCTACGCCACGCCCGAGGAACGCCCGCTTCAGGACGTGCTGACCTGCATCCGCGAGGGGACAACCATCCAGTCCGCCGGCCTCCGGCTGGAGGCCAATGCCGAGCGCCACCTGAAAGACGCCACGGAAATGGCCCGCCTGTTCGGCGACGCGCCCGAAGCCATCGCCGAAACCACCCGGCTGCTCGCCCGGATCGATTTCGACCTGCGCCAGATATCCTACGAATATCCGCATGAGCCCGTGCCCGAGGGTTGGCATCCGCAGAAATGGCTCCAGCATCTCGTGATCGCCGCCGCCCGCCGCAAATGGCCCGACGGCACCAGCGCCAAGGTCCGCAAATTGCTGCGCGAGGAGTTTCGGCTGATCCGGGTCGAGGGCTATGCTTATTACTTCCTCACCGTCCACGACGTGGTGAAGTTTGCCCGCGATCAGACGCCCCCGATCCTGTGTCAGGGGCGCGGGTCGGCCGCCAATTCGATGGTCTGCTATCTGCTGGGCGTCACCTCGGTCGATCCCGCCGCGCACGACCTGCTCTTCTCGCGCTTCCTGTCCACCGACCGCAAGGAGCCGCCCGACATCGATGTCGATTTCGAGCATGAGCGGCGCGAGGAGGTGATGCAATATATCTACCGCCGCTATGGCCGTCATCGCGCGGGCATCGTCTCGACCGTGATCCACTTCCGTTCGCGCTCCGCCGTGCGCGAAGTGGGCAAGGCGCTGGGGCTGACCGAGGACGTCACCACCCGCCTCACCAGCACCGTCTGGGGCAGCTATTCGACGAAGATGGAGGAAAGCCGCTTCAAGGAAACCGGCTTCGATCTCGACAATCCCGAAATCGCGCGCCTCAACCATTT
Organism: Sphingomonas naphthae; assembly: GCF_028607085.1. Taxonomy (NCBI): domain Bacteria; kingdom Pseudomonadati; phylum Pseudomonadota; class Alphaproteobacteria; order Sphingomonadales; family Sphingomonadaceae; genus Sphingomonas; species Sphingomonas naphthae. The sequence goes on from NZ_CP117411.1 coordinate 1,688,856, forward strand.
CGTCGCGCAGCTACTGACGGGGCCGGATGCCGATACCGACGAGCCCGTCGCTTTCCCGCGCCACCTGTCACAGCATGTCGGCGGCTTCGTGCTGACCGAGGGGCGGCTGGACGAGACCGTGCCGCTTCACCATGCGGCGATGGACGACCGCACCTTCATCGAATGGGACAAGGACGATATCGATGCGCTGAAGCTGATGAAGGTGGATGTGCTGGCGCTGGGGATGCTGACGTGCATCCGCAAGGCGTTCGTTCTGATGCGCGAGTCAGGCGGGCCGGAGTATCTGCTGGAAACGGTGCCTTCCGAGCAGCCCGACGTCTACGACATGCTCTGCAAGGGCGACAGCATCGGCGTGTTCCAGGTGGAGAGCCGGGCGCAGATGAACATGCTGCCGCGCCTCAAGCCGCGCGTGCTGTACGATCTGGTGGTGCAGGTCGCGATCGTGCGGCCGGGGCCGATCCAGGGCGACATGGTCCATCCTTATCTGCGGCGGCGCGAGGGGACCGAGCCGACCGAATATCCCTCTCCCGGCCCACCGCACCCGCCGAACGAACTGGAGGAGTTGCTGGGCAACACCTTCGGCGTGCCGCTGTTTCAGGAACAGGCCATGAAGCTGGCGATCGTCGCCGCCGGCTTTTCGGGGGCGGATGCAAATCGCTTCCGGCGGGCGATGGCGACGTTCCGTAACGTCGGCACCATGCCGCAGTTCGAGACGAAGCTGGTCGAGGGGATGGTCGGGCGGGGCTATGCCCGCGATTTCGCCGAGCGGTGCTATCAGCAGATCAAGGGCTTCGGCAGCTACGGTTTTCCCGAGAGCCATGCCCAGTCGTTCGCGCGGCTGGTCTATGTGTCGTCGCTGCTCAAATGCCGCCACCCGGCCGCTTTCTGCGCGGCGATCCTCAATTCGCAGCCGATGGGTTTCTATGCACCGGCGCAGCTCGTGCGTGATGCGATCGAGCATGGGGTGGAGGTGCGGCGGATCGATGTGCTGGCGAGCGGGTGGGACAATGGGCTGGAGCCCGCCGATCCGCTGCGGGGCGATCCGCCGCGCGAAGGGCTGGAGTCGGGGTGGGACGGGCCGGCGGTGCGGCTGGGGTTTCGGCAGATCGATGGATTCAGGGAGGATTGGGCGAAGGTGATCGGGGAGATCGTCAGCGGCGCCCCAGCCCCAAATCGTCACCCCAGCGAAAGCTGGGGTCTCCCACCACAGGCGCTACGCCCAGTCGGGAAAGACCCCAGCTTTCGCTGGGGTGACGAGAAAGGGGGCTGGGGTGATGATAGAAAAGGGGGTGACACCCTCGTCCAGCGCCTCGCCCATGCCCTCCCCGCCCGCGCGCTGCGCCTCCTCGCCGATGCGGATGCCTTCCGCTCGATCGGCCTCGATCGGCGGCAGGCGTTGTGGGAGGTGCGGCGCCAGCCCGATACGCCGCTGCCGCTGTTCGCCGCCGCCGAGGCGCGCGAGCTGGGGGACGAGGCGGATGCGCGCCTGCCCGCGATGCCGCTCTCCGAACAGGTCGCGGCCGATTATCAGATGACGCGCATGTCGCTGAAGGAGCATCCGATGACCTTCCTGCGCGATCTCTTCCGATCCGAAGGGGTGCGCAGCTGCCGCGAGATCGGCACCGTCAAGGACGGGCGGCGCGCGCGGGTGGCCGGGGTGGTGCTGGTCCGCCAGCGGCCGGGCAAGGGCAATGCCATCTTCGTCACGCTGGAGGACGAGACGGGCGTGACCAACCTGGTGATGTGGGCGCGCGTGTTCGAACAATTCCGCCGCGACGTGATGGCCTCCCGCCTGATCCTGGCCGAAGGGGTCGTGCAGAACAGCAAGGAGGGGATCGTTCATCTGATGGTCGATCGGGTCGAGGATCGCACCGCCGAGCTGGGCCGCTTGTCGAGCGATCACCCCACCCGCGTCACGCTCAGCCGCGCCGACGAGTTCGAGCATCCCCAGCATCCGCGCTACAAGGTCCATCGCGGCAGCCACCCGCGCGAGGTACGCATCCTGCCGCCCTCCCGCGATTTCCATTGAAAAGGCCCGCCCGCACCATCGTGCGAGCGGGCCTCGAAAAACACCTAAATGGCCGCCGGTCAGCCGGTCGCGGTGCGACGTCCCTTGCCCGGACGCGGCTCTTCGGGCGCGGGCTTGGGCTCCTCGTGCGGCACCGCGACCATCAGGTTGAACAGGCCATAGAGAAACATCAGTCCAAGGCCGACCGCGAACACCGAAAAGATGATCGAGAAAATCCGCATCGCTTCCGATACCATCGGGTTATTCCTTCGCATGTCCTGGCCGTAGCCATGTGACCCCTGTGGAAGCATTAACGGCGCACGCGTGTGTTCGATCCGTAATGGATGATTTCGGGATGTTTCTTATCCCGTTGATGGCACGTCTCATGGTTAATCCCGCGTGCGGCCGATGCCCCTTGGCCGCCGCCCGCGCATGCCATAGGGCGCGATGCGATGCCGCCCCGCCCCCGCCCCGTCCGCCTATCGCCGACGCGCCAGTTGCGCCGCGAGGCTGCGCGCGGCCAGCACATAGGCCGGGCCGCCGCATACGGTCCACGCCTCGGGAATGCGCAGGCGCGGGATGGCGGCGAGGATCGGGTGGTGGAGCATTTCCGTCCCCTGATCGGTCACGCGATCGGTGGCGCTCTCGACGATCAGGAAATCGGGGCGGGCGGCGATCATCTCTTCCAGCGAGAGCTGCGACAGCGGTGGCTTGCCGAGCCTTGCCGCCAGATTGACGAGGCCGACGCGCGCCATCAGATCATCGACCAGGGTGCCCGTGCCCGTCATGAAGCCGCGCCGCTGGTAATAAGCCGCGACCCGCCCGCGACCGGGCCGGGGCAGCGCGGCGAGTTCACGGTCCATCCGCGCGACCAGCGCCGCGCCGCGCGCCGGATGGCCGACCGCCGCCGCCACCGTGCGGACCTGCTCGACGATCGCGGCATAGCTTTCGGCGGGCGGCAGCGGCAGCACGGGCACGCGCGGATCGGCGGTCGCGGTCAGCCCCCACGTCTTGCCGAGGATCAGATCGGGATCGAGCGCCAGCCGCTCCTCGGCGGATTTGCGCATGATGTGGTGCCCGCGCGCCTGCGCGGCGGCGGCCGACATGTCGGGATCGGCGGCGTTCGAGGTGAGGCCGGCGATCTGCGCGGGATCGGCCAGCGCGAGCAGATATTGATCGGCGCACAGATTGACCGAAACGATGCGTTTCGGCGGCGCGGGCGCGGCGCCGAGCAGGGCGAGGGCCGCGAGGGCGATCGGGAGCGGGGGACGCGGCACGACGCGATCCATAAAGGGGGCGAGCGGTTTTGCCAGCCTCCCTCCATCTTCGTCACCCCGGACTTGTTCCGGGGTCCACGGCACCCCGATCGCGGCGCCGAATCACAGCCGATATCGCCTGCGGCCCGGTGGACCCCGGAACAGGTCCGGGGTGACGGCCGGGGGTATGGCATGGCTATCCGCTCTTGACCCGCCCCGCCCTCCTCGCCCTCCTCACCGGGCTCGCCCTCCTCACCGCCATCGCCTCGCTCGGCCTCGGCGCGGTGCCGATCTCGCCCGCGCGCATCTGGGCGGCGTTCGCGGGCCATGGCGACCGGATCGCCAGCGCCATCCTGTTCGACCTGCGCATCCCCCGCACCCTGCTCGGCCTGCTCGTCGGCGCGATGCTCGGGCTCGCCGGGGCGGCGTTGCAGGGGTATCTGCGCAACCCGCTGGCCGAGCCGGCGGTGCTGGGCGCCTCCAACGCCGCCGCGCTGGGCGCCGTGGGTGCGCTGTATTTCGGGCTGGCGGAGATCAACACGCTCCTGTTGCCGGCCCTGGCCATCGTCGCCGGGCTGCTGGCGCTGGCGTTGCTGTTCCTGCTCGCCGGTCGATCGGAAAGTCCGCTCGGCCTGATTCTCGCCGGCATCGCCGTCTCGACCTTGGCGGGCGCCGGCATCAGCCTCGCCCTCAACCTGTCGCCCAATCCGTTCGCGGCGATGGAGATCATGAGCTGGCTGATGGGGTCGATCGAGAATCGCGCCTATAGCCATGTCTGGATCGCCTTGCCCTGCATCCTTGTCGGCGGCGGGCTGCTGCTGTTCGACGGCCGCGCGCTGGACGCGCTGACCCTGGGCGAGGACGCCGCGCAGGCGCTGGGGGCCGATCTGCGCGCGGTGCGGCTGCGGATGCTGCTGGGGGTCGCGATCGGCGTCGGCGGGGCGGTGGCGGTATCGGGGGCGATCGGCTTCGTCGGGCTGATCGTGCCGCATCTGGTGCGCCCGCTCACCGATCGCAGCCCTTCGGCCATCCTCCTCCCCTCCGCGCTGGCCGGCGCCGCGCTGCTGACGGCGGCCGACATCGGCGTGCGGCTGATGCCGACCAGCGCCGAACTCAAGCTGGGCGTCGTCACCGCCTTCCTCGGCGTGCCGGTGTTCCTGGCGCACCTGACGCGGGCGCGGCGCTTATGGTGACGATCGCGCTCGATCGCGTCTCGGTGCGCCTCGGCCGGCGGGCGGTGGTGGAGCAGGTCTCCGCCACCCTCACGCCGGGATCGCTCGTCGGCATCATCGGCCCCAATGGCGCGGGCAAATCCACGCTCGTCCGCGCCATGCTCGGGTTGCTCCCAACCACCGCCGGCACGATCGCGATCGATGGCGATCCGGTCGCACGGATGCCCCGCGCCGCCATCGCCCGCCGCATCGCCTATCTGCCGCAGGGGCAGGCCCTGCACTGGCCGCTGGAGGTGCGCCGCGTCGTGGCGCTCGGCCGGCTACCGCACATGGCCCCGCTCTCGGGCCTCGCCCCCGCCGACGCCGCCGCGATCGACCGCGCCATCGCCCGCGCCGACATCGCCCACCTCGCCGGCCGCACCGCCACCGAACTTTCGGGGGGCGAGCGCGCGCGGGTGCTGCTGGCGCGCGCGCTGGCGGTCGAGGCCCCCGCCCTCGTCGCCGACGAACCCCTCGCCGCCCTCGACCCCGGCCACCAGATCGACGTGATGCGCCTGCTCGCGGACGAGGCGCGCGGCGGCGCGCTGGTGGTCGCCGTGCTGCACGATCTCACCATGGCGGCGCGCTATTGCGACCGGCTGCTGCTGATGGATGGCGGCCGGCTGATGGCGGACGGCGCGCCGATGGAGGTGCTGAGCGCGGATCGGCTGCGCGCAGTCTATGGCATCCGTGCGATGGTCACCGAGAGCGAGGCCGGGCCGATGATCGTGCCGCTGGGGCGGGCGGAATAAAGCGATAATCGCCCCTCCCGCTTGCGGGAGGGGCCGGGGGTGGGCCGCGACACCAGCGTCGGAGCGCGACCCTAGCGGGCCGCGCACCCACCCCTAGCCCCTCCCGCGAGCAGGAGGGGAATATTGTCGCAATTTTCCGCTGTCCTACAGCCCCCGCCCCGGTCCAAAAGCCCGCCCGACTCACCCGCTGCGCCGCCGCCCGATGGGCCATCGAAACCGCCGTGTAGGATGCGAACTTCGTGAACTTCCGCGCCGCACCCCCTATCTGCTGAGCGCATGTCCCGCGCCCGCGTCCTCCTCCTCAATGCCGCGCTCGGCCCGCTCGACTATCGCGTGCCCTATGGCATGGCGGTCGAGCCCGGCTCGATCGTCCTCGCGCCGCTCGGCCCCCGCCAGCTGGCCGGTGTCGTGTGGGAGCCGGAGCGGATGCCGTCCGATGCCGAGGTCGGCGACAATCGCCTGCGCAACCTCGTCAGCGTCTACGACGTGCCGCCGCTGGCCGCGCCGCTGCGTCGCCTGATCGAGTGGACCGCGAACTATTATCTCGCCCCGCCCGCCGCCGTGCTGCGGATGGCGCTGGCCTCCGCCTCGGCGCTGGATGGTGCGCGCAGCGTCACCGAATATCGCCTGACCGGCCATGTGCCCGATCGCCTCACCCCGCAGCGCGCGCAGGCCCTGGAGCGGATCGGCGAGCGGCAGGGGCTGGTGCGCGAGCTGGCGACGATCGCCGACGTGTCGGACGGGGTGATCCGCGGCCTCGTCAAGATCGGCGCGATCGAGCCCGTCGAGGTCACCATCGACGACCCCTACCCCATTCCCGACCCCGCCTTCGGCGCGCCCGATCTCTCGCCCGACCAGACCGCAGCCGCCGATCGCCTGCGCGAAGCCGTCAAGGCGGAGGCCTTCGCCCCGATCCTGCTCGATGGCGTCACGGGCTCCGGCAAGACCGAAGTCTATTTCGAGGCCGTGGCCGAGGCGATCCGCGCCGGCCGCCAGACGCTCGTCCTGCTGCCCGAAATCGCGCTGACCGAGCCTTTCCTCAAGCGCTTCGCCGCGCGCTTCGGCCATGTGCCGGTCGCCTGGCATTCCGATCTGCGCCAGTCGCAGCGCCGCCGCGCGTGGCGGGCGATCGCCAGTGGCGAGGCGCTGGTCACGGTCGGCGCTCGCTCGGCGCTGTTCCTGCCCTATCGCAACCTCGGGCTGATCGTGGTCGACGAAGCGCACGAGACCAGCTTCAAGCAGGAAGACGGCGTGATGTATCACGCCCGCGACGTGGCGGTGATGCGCGGCCAGTTCGAGCAGGTGCCCGTCATCCTCGCCTCGGCCACCCCGGCGATCGAGACGCGGCAGATGGTGGCGCAGGGCCGCTACGAGGAACTGAAGCTCGCCGCCCGCCACGGTGGCGCGACCATGCCCGAGATCACGCCGATCGACCTGCTCGCCGATCCCCCCCCGCGCGGCCGCTGGCTGGCGCCCACATTGGTGGCGGCGCTCACCGAGACGCTGGAGCGCAAGGAGCAGGCTCTCCTGTTCCTCAACCGGCGCGGCTATGCCCCGCTCACGCTGTGCCGCACCTGCGGTCACCGCTTCCAATGCCCCAATTGCACGGCGTGGATGGTCGAGCATCGCCTCGTCCGCCGGCTGCAATGCCATCATTGCGGCCACCTGATGCCGCCGCCGCGCGCCTGCCCCGAATGCAACGAGGAGGACAGCCTCGTCGCCTGCGGCCCCGGCGTGGAGCGCATCGCCGACGAGGTGGCGGCGCTCTTCCCCGATGCCGCCACCGCCATCGTCACCTCGGACACGCTGTGGAGCCCGGCCAAGGCGGCCGAGTTCGTCGGCAAGATGGAGGCGCGCGAGATCGACATCGTCATCGGCACGCAGCTCGTCACGAAGGGCTATCACTTCCCCAATCTGACGCTGGTGGGGGTGATCGATTCCGACCTCGGTCTGTCGGGCGGCGACCTGCGTGCGGCAGAGCGCAGCTTCCAGCAGATCGCGCAGGTGGCGGGGCGCGCCGGGCGCGGCGAGAAGCCCGGCCACGTCTTCGTCCAGACGCGCGAGACCAAGGCGCCGGTGATCGAGGCGCTGGTCTCGGGCGACGCCGCCAGCTTCTACGCCGCCGAAACCGAGAGCCGCCGCCACGCCGGCGCCCCGCCCTTCGGCCGCTATGCCGGGATCATCGTCTCGTCGGAACAGCTCGACGAGGCGGTCACGACGGCGCGCGCGATCGGCCGCAGCGCGCCACGGGTGGAGGGGATGGAGGTCTACGGCCCCGCCCCCGCCCCGCTCGCCATGCTGCGCGGCCGCCACCGCCAGCGCCTCCTCGTCCATGCCCGCCGCGCGCTCGACGTGCAGGATGTGATCCGCAAATGGCTGGGCGGGCTGGAATGGCCGCGCGGCGTGCGGGTGGCGGTCGATGTCGATCCCTACAGCTTCCTGTGACCCCGCCCTCGCCCTGCATCCGCATTTGCACGCTCGACGCGGCGGACGAATGTCTCGGCTGCGGGCGCACCCTGGCGGAGATCACCGGCTGGCTCGCCGCCACCGATGCCGAGAGGCGACGCATCGCCGGGGCGGCGGCCATCCGCCGCGATCGGCGGCGAGGCGCCTTGTAGGCGCCGGCCCGGCCCGGTAATCTTTCGTCACAGAATCGTTGTTGGGGGACAACAAGTTGAAGACGCGCTTTAAAATCCTCGCCACGCTTGGCGCCTCGCTCCTCGGCCTCGCCGCGCCCGCGCAGGCGGAGTGGCAGGTGGCGACCGCGAAGCATTTCACGGTCTATTCGAATGACACGCCGGCCAATGTGCAAGCCTACGCCAACAGTCTGGCGCGGTTCGACAAGGCTGTGCGGGTGCTGCGTGGCATGAACGACGCAGAAACGCCCGACTGGCAGCGCGTGCGCATCTACGTCTTGAAGGATGGCGATGAATTGCACCGCATGATGGGCGAGGGGTCCGAGAACATCGGTGGCTTTTATCGGCCGTTGGCGAGGGGACCGCACGCCTTCATGTATCGCGAAGGCGGCGAAAGCGGTCAGCAGAAGTTGGTCCTGCAGCACGAATATACGCACCACATCCAGTTGACCACCTGGACGGGCGCTCTCTTCCCGCGATGGTTCACCGAAGGCTTCGCCGAGTTCCACGCGACGGCCTACGCTCAGCCTGACGGCAGCATCGTATTCGGCGCGGTCCCGAAGGGCCGCCGTTACGGGGTGGGTGAACTCAACCTCATGCCGCTCGAGCGGGTCATGGCCCTAAATCCCGGCTATAAAGACGGCCGTTCCGGTGACGCTTTTTATGCCCGCGCGTGGTTGCTGATGGATTACCTCACCTTCGATGCCGAGCGGCGCAAGGATCTTGCCGCTTATGTCGGCGCGATCAACAACGGCAAATCGTTTGACGAAGCTGCCAAGCTTATCCAGCCGGGCTCGCTGTCCGATCTCAGGCTGAACAGTTGGGGCAAGCGTCCCCGTCTTCCGTCGGCGGTGGTTCCAGCCGATAAACTTACTGCCAGCCAAGTGAATCTTCGCGCCGCCACCCCCGGCGAGATTGCGATCCTGCCAAGTTTGATCCAGTCGACCATTGGAGTAAACAAGAAAACTGCCCCGGCCTTGGTAATCAAGGCGCGTGCCGCTGCGGCCGCCTTCCCGAATGACGCCTTCGTTCAGAACGAGCTTGCCGAGGCGGAATATGATGCGGGCAACTTCGAAGCGGCAGGCGCTGCGGCGGAGCGCGCTGTGGCGGCCGATCCGAAATCGATCCATGCGTTGATCTACAAAGGCATGGCGCAAACGGCTGCGCTCAAGAAAGCCAAAGTGACGGACGCTGCGAAATGGCAAGCTGCGCGCCGCTCCTTCCTTGCCGCCAACAAGGTGGAATCGGAGAACCCCTGGCCACTGCAGGCCTATTATGAGAGCTTCGAGGAGGCTGGCGAAAAGCCGTCAGCCAACGCCGACAACGCAATCCTTTATGCTCAGGCACTGGCGCCGTTCGACGACAGTCTGCGTATTCCCTCGACCAAGGCGTTGTTGCGTCAGGGCAAGGTCGCTCAGGCAAAATCGATGCTCGCCCCCGTTGCGTATCAGATCGAAGAAAAGGATAGCGACAGCGACGCTTTGTATCTGCGTAAGGCGCTGGCCTCCATTGAGGCTGGCGATGGTCCGGCTGCGCTGAAGATCATCGATGAGGCGGAGGAAAAAGCAAAAAAGAAGGCCGACGACGAAAAGGCCAAGACGGACGCCAAGGCCAAGGCCTGATCCGCCCGCCCTTCGTGGCCTACCGCGCCATGCTGTAGGCCACGAACGGCTCGGTCAGCTCCACCTTGCCGCCGCGCGTTACCGTCAGGGTGCCGCCGGCGGTCCCGTGGCCGGCGACGAGGCGATAGTCGTAGCCCTTGTTGGTGAAGCGATAGGCGATGCCGTTGCCCGCAGGCACCGCCTCGCCGCGCGCGAGGCGGATCGCAGGCGTGGTCTTGCCGGGCTCGAAGGCGCGGTAGACCAGTCCGCCACGCTCGCGTGAGACGATCAGGCTGCGTTTCGTGGTCATAGCCAGCAGAATCGCGCCGTCGGCCATGCGGCATTGGGTGCGGTGGTTGTCGAGCGTCACGCTGGATATGCTCGGCAGGCGCGGGTTGGGATCGGCCATTCCGGGGTTGATCCCGTGGATATTGCCCCGCTCGCGGCCCTTGGCGCTCAGCGCGAAATAGATCTGCCCCGCCCCCGGATCGGCGCGGCCGAGGGTGAAGTCGCCCTTCCACGGCAGGCTCGCGTCGCGCTTCATCCGCCACAGCGTCACCCTGGCCTTGCGCGGCTCGCCGGCGACGATCAGGTCGTTTGCGCCGATCGGGTCGCAGGCGAACCAGGCGGCCTGCCAGCCCTTGGGCGCGCGGACGTAGGTCGCGGCGCCCAGGGTGAGCGGGGGCTGGGCGGCGGCGGGGGCCGCCAGGGCGGCGAGGAGGACGGCGAGGCGCATGGCGTCGGAATGAGCGACGGAGGTGTGGGTTCCCCTCCTCCCATCCCACTCAACCGTCACCCCAGCAAAAGCTGGGGTCTCCCGACGCGGCCACAACGGTTGCCCCAAGCCGCAGGAGGCCCCAGCTTTCGCTGGGGCGACGTATTTCTATCGGGCGTGTTTACCTCACAGCGCCCCGTGGCAATGCTTGTACTTCTGCCCCGACCCGCACGGGCACGGCGCGTTGCGGCTGATCTGGCCGCCCCATTCGGCCGGGTCCGCGCCCAGCCCTTCCGGCATCGGGAAGAGCGGCGCGGCGTTGGGCGGGATGCGCGAGGTGATCGTGCCCGCCGCGACGCCGTCATAATCGCGCGTATCGTCACCGCCGGTCAGCGGATCGAAATGGGTGGTGAAGATGTCGGGCATCGCCGGCAGCTCGGGCGGCGCGAAGTTGAGCGTGGCATGGGCCAGCACCCGCGTCACATCCTCGCGGATCAGCACCAGCATCCGCTCGAACAGCGAGAAGGCTTCGGACTTATATTCGTTGATCGGCGTCTTCTGCGCGTAGGAGCGCAGGTGGATCACCTGCCGCAGCGCGTCGAGCGTCGCCAGATGCTCCTTCCAGTGATGGTCGAGGTTCTGGAGCAGGACGTTCTTCTGCACACCCGCCCACGTCTCAGGGCTGGCATCGGCGACCTTGGCGGCGATATGCGCGTCGGCCGCTTCTTGGAGCCGCTCGGTGATGATCTCCGGCTCGATGCCCTCTTCGGCCACCCATTCGTCGATCGGCGGGGTGACGCCGAGCAGGTTGGCGGCGCCTTCCTTGAGGCCCTCCACCTTCCACTGTTCGGGATAGGAATTCGGCGGGCAGGCATCGGCGACGATCGCGTTGACCGTCTCCATCCGCATGTCGGCCACCACATCGTCCAGCGTATCGGCATCCATGATGTCCGAACGCTGCTCGTAGACCACCTTGCGCTGGTCGTTCATCACGTCGTCATATTCGACGACCTGCTTGCGGATGTCGTAATTGCGCGCCTCGACCTTCTTCTGCGCGGTCTGGATCGCCTTGGAGATCCACGGGGAAACGATCGCCTCGCCATCGCCCAGGTTCGATCGCATCATCCGCGCGAAGGCCGTCTGCGGGCCGAAGATACGCAGCAGGTCGTCGTCGAGGCTCAGGTAGAAACGGCTGAGGCCGGGATCGCCCTGGCGGCCCGAACGGCCGCGCAGCTGATTATCGATGCGGCGGCTCTCGTGCCGCTCGGTGCCCAGCACGAACAGGCCGCCGGCGGCCAGCACCGCCTCCTTCTCGACCGCGATCTCCGCCTTGATCCGCGCGGCGGCGGCGTCGAACTCGGGCGTGCCGATCTCCAGATCGGGATGCTCGTCGATCATGCGGAATTCGAGGTTGCCGCCCAGCTGGATGTCGGTGCCGCGCCCGGCCATGTTGGTGGCGATCGTCACCGCTTTCATGCGACCGGCCTGCGCCACGATATGCGCCTCGCTCTCGTGGAAGCGCGCGTTCAGCACCTTGTGCTCGACGCCCTCGCGGGTGAGGAATTCGGACAGCATCTCCGATTTCTCGATCGAGACGGTGCCGACGAGGATCGGCTGGCCGCCGTCCGCCTTCTCGCGGATGCCCTTGGCGATGGCGGCGAACTTGTCCTCGATATTCTTGTAGAATTCATCCTCGTCGTCCTGCCGGCGGATCGGCAGGTTGGTCGGGATGGTGACGACGTTCATCTTGTAGATCTGGTAGAATTCGCCTGCCTCGGTCGCGGCGGTGCCGGTCATGCCGCCGAGCTTGGGGTACATGCGGAAATAATTCTGGAAGGTGATCGAGGCGAGCGTCTGGTTCTCGGGCTCGATATTGACGCCCTCCTTCGCCTCGACCGCCTGGTGCAGGCCATCGGACCAGCGGCGCCCGTCCATCATGCGGCCGGTGAATTCGTCGATGATGACGACCTTGCCGTCCTTCACCAGATAATCGACGTCGCGGCGGAACACGACGTTCGCGCGCATCGCCTGGTTGAGGTGGTGGACGACCTGCGTATTCTCGAAATCGTACAGATTGTCACCCTGGAGGATGCCCGCCGCCTCGAGCATCCGCTCGACCTTCTCGGTGCCGTCCTCGGTCAGGATCACCGAGCGCTGCTTCTCGTCCAGCTCGTAATCGTCGGGCACGATCTGCTTCACGATGGCATCGACCAGCATGTACAGCTCGGACTTGTCGTCGGTCGGCCCGGAGATGATGAGCGGGGTGCGGGCCTCGTCGATCAGGATCGAATCCACCTCGTCGACGATGGCGAAGTTGAAGGGCCGCTGCACCATCTGGGCGCGCTCATACTTCATGTTGTCGCGCAGGTAATCGAAGCCGAGTTCGTTGTTCGTCGCATAGGTGATGTCCGCCTCGTAGGCGGCCTTGCGATCGTGATCCATGATGTTGGGCACGATCACCCCGACCGTAAGGCCGAGGAAGCGATAGACCCGGCCCATCCAGTCGGCATCGCGCGAAGCGAGATAGTCGTTCACGGTGATGACGTGGACGCCCTTGCCGGGCAGCGCGTTGAGATAGGTGGCGAGTGTCGCCACCAGCGTCTTGCCCTCGCCGGTCCGCATCTCGGCGATCTCGCCGCGATGGAGGACGATGCCGCCGATCATCTGCACGTCGTAGTGGCGCTGGCCGAGGACGCGCTTGGCGGCCTCGCGCACCGTGGCGAAGGCTTCGGGCAGCAGGCTGTCGAGGCTGTCGCCCGCCGCGAGCCGCTCGCGGAACTTCACCGTCTGGGCGGCCAGATCCTCGTCGGACAGGGCCGAGATGGTCGGCTCGAAGGCGTTGATCTTGCGGACGATCGGGTCGAGCGACTTCACATACCGGTCGTTGGACGAACCGAAGATGGCCTTGGCGATGCCACCGAACATAAGCGTGATCCTGATATCTGTAGGGCGCGTCGCGGGCACGAACCCACGGGACGCGGAAATGGGGGCGATGGAACGGAGCGGCAAGCCGCCGCCCGGCCGGCTTACTCGCGCCGCCGCTCGTGCCAGAGCGCGACGGCGGGCCGCAGCGCGAAATCGGCGAGCGCGATCGGCTCGACCGGGATGAGCGCGGCGAGCGGGCGTTGCCCGGCGGGAAGGACGGCGCGCACCGCCGTCTGAACCGTGGCGGCATCGGCCACGGCACTGGCGGCCGCCACCTCCTGCGGGGCCACGACACGCCCCGTCACCACGCCGGTAAGCGCGGTCAGGATCGCGGAGAGGAAAAGCAGCAACTGCATCGCGTTGGCCCGGTCCTTACGGGAGGCGGGCGGATGCGTCCAGATGGTTGGGGTGTGGCTCACCACAGCGTCTCGACGGGGTAGCGCGGTATCATTCGGTCGGCGGTGAGCAGGGTGAAGCCAGATTGGCGGGCGTGCGCGATCAGCATCCGATCCACCGGATCGCCATGGATCGGCGGCAAAGCCTCCGCGATACGCCACAAGCCCGCCGGCAGATCGAGCACGACAAGGCCCAGCCGATCCTCCAGCACGTCGAACCCGACCGTCCGCTGAAGGCGTCCACGAACGGTCAGATCGGCGAACTCCCAAGCGGTGACCGCGCTCACATGCAAACGGCTGTCGGGATCGGCCAGAGCCGCTCGTGCCGTCTGGCTCAACCTGCCTTGATCGGCCACCGCCCAGATCAGGACGTGCGTATCAATCAGGAGATTCAAACTTCCTCCTGAACCGCTCCTCAGGATCGCCACGTCCCGATTTCAGGGCCTCAATCGAGAGATCAAGGCCCGCGAACTCCTTCTCCCACATGCCGAACGCAGCTTCGCGCTTGGCACGGATCGCTTCACGCTCTCGCTCGGCGGCATCTTCGACCGCAACGAAGCGAATCTGTGGGACCCCGGCCTTCTCGACGACGATCTCTTCGCCACGCACGGCAGCGGCGACCAATTCCGAAAACCGGGCCTTGGCCTCACCGATGTTGACGTGAATGGTCATGCCGTAAATATGCTTGACCAAGCAAACTTGGTCAAGCCGGCGCAAGGATACGTCGTTCGATCGAAATCCCTCCTCGACCCCTCGCCCGCGATCCTATACCCGCGCCCCGAAGGAGCAAGCCCATGTCCGATATCTCCCCCCTCGCCACCCCCTTCCCCGATCTTCCGCCGATCGCGGGTGTGTCGGTCGCGGTGGCGCGGGCGCGATACAAGGCGTGGGATCGGTGCGATCTGACCCTGGTGCGGTTCGACGAGGGGACGACCGTGGCGGGCGTCACCACGAAGTCCAAATGCCCCTCGCCCGAGGTGGAATGGTGCCGCGCGGTGCTGCCGCTGGGGTCGGCCCGCGCGCTGGTGGTGAATGCCGGGAACAGCAATGCCTTCACCGGTAGCCGGGGCCGCGCCGCCGTCGAGGCGATCGCGGCGCGGGTGGCGGCGGGGATCGGCTGCCTGCCGTCCGACGTGCTGGTGTCCTCCACCGGCGTGATCGGCGTGCCGCTGCCGATCGACAAGGCCGAGGCCGGGATCGACGCCGCGCTCGCCGCGCCGCCGGCCAGCTGGCTCCAGGCGACCGAGACGATCGGCACGACCGACACCTTCCCCAAGGCCGCCTCCACCAGCGCGATCGTCGGCGGGCGCACCGTCACCCTCGTCGGCATCATCAAGGGTTCGGGCATGATCGCGCCCGACATGGCGACGATGCTGGGCTATATCTTCACCGATGCCGCGATCGAGCCCGGCCTGCTCCAGCGGATGCTGGACGAGGCCAATGGCCAAAGCTTTTCCTGCATCACGGTCGATGGCGACACCTCCACGTCGGATACGGTGCTGGCCTTCGCCACCAACAAGGCGGGCCATGCGCCGCTGGCCTCGATCGAGGATGACGGCGCCGATGCCTTCCAGGCGGCGCTCTCCGAAATCTGCCTGCGCCTCGCCCATCTGGTGGTGCGCGACGGCGAGGGCGCGTCGAAGTTCATCGAGGTCGCGGTGGAGGGCGCCGTGTCGGACGAGAGCGCGCGCACCATCGGGCTCTCCATCGCCAATTCTCCGCTGGTGAAGACCGCCATCGCCGGCGAAGACGCCAATTGGGGCCGGATCGTGATGGCGGTCGGCAAGGCCGGCGAGCCCGCCGAGCGCGACAGGCTGGCGATCCGCTTCGGCGCGACGCAGGTGGCGAGCGGCGGCCTCGCGGTCGAGGGCTATGACGAGGCGCCCGTCGCCGCGCATCTGAAGGGGCAGGATATCGAGATCGGCGTCGATCTCGGCCTCGGCGAGGGCCGCGCGACGGTGTGGACCTGCGATCTCACCCACGGCTACATCTCGATCAACGCCGATTACCGGAGCTGATCGGGATGCTGACGATCTGGGGCCGGCTCAATTCGCACAATGTGAAGAAGGTCGCGTGGCTCGCCGAGGAGATCGGCCTGCCCTACGTCCGCCACGACGTGGGCGGTGCCTTCGGGATGGATGCGGCCTATCTGGCCAAGAACCCCAACGCCCTGATCCCCACGATCGAGGACGAGGGGCTGATCCTGTGGGAATCCAACGTGATCCTGCGCTATCTCGCCGCGCGCCATGCGCCGGACCTGTGGCCCGCCGATCCGGCGGCGCGGGCGATCGGCGATCGCTGGATGGACTGGCAGTTCGGCTATGCCGACGTGCAGCGCGGCCTGTTCCTCAATCGCGTCCGCCGGGCGCCCGAGGCGCGCGATCCGGCGGAGGCCGAGCGTGCGACGATCGCTTGCGGTGAGCAGATGGCGATCCTCGATGCGGCGCTGGCCGAACGGCCGTGGCTGTCGGGCGAGGCGTTCGGGATCGGCGACATTCCGATGGGCGTCTATACCCACACCTATTTCACGCTGGCCGACACCCGCCCGCCTTTGCCCCACGTCACCGACTGGTACGGGCGGCTGAAGGCGCGACCCGGCTATGCCGCCACCGTCATGATCCCGCTCACCTGATGGCGGATCTGCGCGATTGGGCGGTCGCCGAGGCGATGCGCGAAGTGGCCGCCCAGGTCATCATGCCGCGTTTCCAGCGGCTCGCCGAACATGAGATCGACGAGAAGGAGCCCGGCGACCTCGTCACCGTGGTCGACAAGCAGAGCGAGGCGCGCCTCACCCGCGCGCTGATGGCGATCGAGCCGGGCTCGCGCGTCGTCGGCGAGGAAGCGGTGGCGGCCAACCCGGCCTTGCTCGGCACGATCGGCGACGGGCTGGTGTGGATCGTCGATCCGCTAGACGGCACCGCCAATTATGCGGCGGGCGACACGCCCTTCGCGGTGATGGTGGCGCTGGCGCGGGATGGCGTGGTCGAGGCGGGGTGGATCCTCGATCCGGTCTCGCCGCGGATGCTCCATGCGGTGAAGGGCGAAGGCGCCTTCGTCGACGGCGTCCGCATCCGCAGCCGGGGCACCGGCCTGCCGATGCCGGTCGCGGCGCTGGCCACCCGTTTCCTGCCGCTGGGCGTGCGCGAACAGTTCGAGACCCGCTCGCTCGGCCACCTCGCCCCCGTGCCGATCCCCGGCTGCGCTGGCGAGCAATATCCGCGCGTCGGGCTGGGGCTGAACGACGTGGCGCTGTTCTGGCGCTCGCTGCCGTGGGATCATGCCCCCGGCGCGCTGTGGCTGGAGGAAGCCGGCGGCAAGGTCGCACGGCTGGACGGGCGCCCCTATCGCGTGACCGAAACGGGCGAGGGCCTGCTGGCGGCGGCCACGCCGGAATTGTGGGATCGGGCGGCGGCGATCCTGGTGGGGTGAGACCCTTATCGGCACGGCCGGCGCTTTATCTCCATTTCGGAGGAATCCGGGACAGCCTCAAAAACCCGCGCTAAGCATCGGACATCTTTGGGGGGATGTTGCGTGAAGCGTGCGTTGACGAGTGTTCTGTGCCTGGCCGTGCTGCTTTCCGGCTGCGGCGGCGGTGGATCGGGCGGCACGACCGCCACGCCGACACCGACCGCGACGACACCCACCCCGACACCCACGCCCACCCCGACCGCCTCGACGGGTTGCACGCTGCGCGAACGACAGGACTGGGCCGCCGCCCAGTTGCGGGAGTGGTATCTGTTTCCGGAGACGCTGCCGTCCGTCCTCGATCCGGCCGCCTATGCCAGCGTCGATGATTATATCGATGCGCTCACGGCAACGGCGCGGGCGCAGGGCAAAGATCGCTATTTCACCTATCTGACCTCGATCGCCGAGGAGAATGCCTACAACAACTCCGGCGATACGGCGGGTTTCGGCTTCCGTATCGGCGTGGATTCGACCCAGACGCGGGTTTACATCACCGAAACGTTCGAGGGCGCGCCGGCGCTCGCTGCCGGTATCGATCGCGGCGCGGAAATCCTCGGCATCGGGACGACGCCCTCGACCATCCGCACGATCAACCAGATCGCGCGCGAGGATAATGGCTCGCTTACCAATGCGCTTGGCCCCGACACGGTCGGGACGACGCGCACGTTCCAGATTTCCCAGGGCGGGACGAACCGCGCCTACACGATCAGCAAGGCCAATTTCTTGATCAGCCCCGTCTCGTCACGCTACGGCTCGCAGATCATCGATTATAACGGCGGCCGCTATGGCTACATCAATCTGCGCACCTTCATCCGCACCGCCGACGACCAGATGCGGACCGCCTTCGCCAGCTTCCGGGCGGCGGGCATCACCAACGTCGTCGTCGATCTGCGCTACAATGGCGGGGGTCTCATTACGACCGCGCAATTGATGGGCGACCTGCTCGGCGGCAACCGGTCCACGAGCGACGTATTCAATTACATCACCTTTCGGCCGGAGAAGTCCGTCGAGAACCAGACGCGCTTTTTCGCGCCGCAGCCGCAATCGATCTCGCCGATGCGGATATCCTTCATCGGGCTGAGCGGAACGGCATCGGCCAGCGAACTGGTCATCAACGCCTTCATCCCCTTCCTCGGCAATCGGGCCGCGCTGGTGGGTGCGAACACCTATGGCAAGCCGGTCGGCCAGATCGCGCTCGACCGCCCCGCCTGCGACGATCGGCTGCGTGTGGTGGCGCTGGCGACGGAGAACGGCCAGCACCAGGGCACCTATTATTCCGGCCTCGCGAGCAAGGTCGGCGCTTTCTGCGCGGCGGGCGACACCTATGCCGCGCAATTGGGATCGACGCAGGATTCGCTGACTAACGCGGCGCTCAGCTTTGCCGCCGGACTGCGCACCTGCCCGGCCGGCACGGGCGGCACCGACGGCATCTCGACCCGCGCGCTGGCCCGGAGCGAGGACATCACACCGCTGCGGCCCGATCACCCCTCGGTGGCGCAGCGCGATATTCCCGGTTTGTTCTGATTTTGCTTGCAATGTAGGAAATCGTTTCCGATACAGCCGACGATGCCCGGTCGCCTGCTCCTCGCCTTCGCGCTTGCGCTGATCGCCGCCGCCGCGCCGGCGCGGCCGCCGGCCGACCGCTACGCTCCGGCCCGCGCGATCGTCGCCGATATCGGGCGGATCGTGACGCCGAACGGCGTGCAGGAGACGTTCGAGGCGACGCTCGGCGGGGCGCGGCAGGTGGTGAACGTGCGCGGAGCGGATCGCGCCAATCCGATCCTGCTGTTCGTCCATGGCGGCCCCGGCGCGGTCGAGATGCCGGTCGCCTGGGCGTTCCAGCGACCGTGGGAGGATCATTTCACGATCGTCCAGTGGGACCAGCGCGGTGCCGGGCGATCCTTCCCGCTCAACGACCCCAAGGCGCTCGCCCCGACCCTCACGGTCGATCGCTACCGCGACGATGCGATCGAACTGATCGAGCTGCTGCGGCGGAAATACGGCCAGCGGCGCGTGTTCCTGATGGGGCATAGCTGGGGGTCGATCGTCGGGCTCTCGGTGGCGGCGAAGCGCCCCGATCTGCTCCACGCCTATATCGGCGTCGGCCAGATCATCGATTTCCGCGAGAATGAGCGGCAGGGGTTCGACTGGACCTTGGCGCAGGCGCGCAAGGCGGGCAATGCCAAGGCGGTGGCCGAACTGGAGGCGATCCGCCCCTACCCCGGCCCCGGCGCCTTCTCGATCGACAAGATGACGACCGAGCGCACATGGTCCGTCCATTATGGCGCGCTGGCGGCCTATCGCGACAACGCCGATTTCTACTTCCGCGCGCCGCGCCTCTCGCCCGAATATACGCCGGCCGACGTGACGGCGTGGGACGAGGGGAGCAAGTTCACGATCAATGTGCTGTTTCCCAAGCTGGCGGATATCAGCTTCGTGCCGCTGACGAAGCTCGACGTGCCGGTGTTCCTGTTCCTCGGGCGGCAGGATTATACGACGCCATCGGGCATCGCGGCGGCATGGCTCAATCGGGTGAAGGCACCGCGCAAGGGCGCGATCTGGTTCGAGCATTCGGCGCACCTGCCGATGATCGAGGAGCCCGGGCGCGTGCTGGTGGCATTGGTGGAACAGGTGCGACCGCTGGCGGGTAAAGTGCCGAGGTAGGCACGGCTGCGCAGGCTAGAGCTGGTCCGCTGTCCTCCCCGGAAGCGGGGGGCCAGGGGCGGCACGCGCTGCGCTCCGTGACCCTGGGCTCCTGCCTGCGCAGGAGCACATGGGCATTTCAGGCGCTCAGGGCGCTCAATGCAGCTTGGCGATGCTCAGCCCGTCCAGCTTCGCCCGATCCTTCACCGATTCCTCGCTCCGCGTCAGCGCCTTGGCGATGGCCTTCAGCGCCATGCCCTTCTTCGCCAGCGTGTGGAGCTTCTGGATCTCGTCGGTGCGCCACGGCTGGCGGTGACGTTCGAACTTCTCGGCGGCCATGGACTGTCCCGGTTTGTGTTTATCGGCGCATCTGCCTTACGTTGCGACCGGACCGGAGGGGAAGGCCGATGCGGAGATATGCGGCGATCATCGTGATATTGGCGCCGGCGCTGGCGGGATGCGACCGACCGCAGGGCATGGCGCCCGATCCGACGCGGGGGCGGTATGCCGGAGTGGGCATCTATGCGGCCGACAAATTGTGGTCCCATGTCGAGGGCAGCAAGCCGGCCGATCCGGCGATCGCATCGCCGGCCGATGACGAATATATCATCGTCGTGTCCGACACGCAGACGGGCGAGATCCGGCAGTGCGGCAATCACAGCGGCCGCTGCGTCAGCCTCAAGGCTTGGGGGAAAGATGCCGCCAGCAGCCTGCCGGTGCGGATCGACCAGCACCTCGCCGACCTGACCACCGCCGACGCGCTGGCGCCGGAGCGGAAAGCCACGCCGCCGCGCTGATCATCCGCCCGGGTGAAAATGATCGTAGACGGCGCGCGCCATCGCGGCGGAGACGCCGGGCACCTTGGCCAGATCCTCCAGCGCGGCGCCGCGCACCGCCTTGGCGGTGCCGAAGTGCATCAGCAACGCCTTCTTGCGCGCGGGGCCGATGCCGGGGACGTCGTCGAGCGGGCTGGCGGTGAAGGCCTTCGCGCGCTTCGCCCGGTGGGTGCCGATGGCAAAGCGGTGGGCCTCGTCGCGCAGGCGCTGGAGGAAGAACAATACGGGCGAGTTGAGCGGGAGCATGGATTCGCGGCCGTCGGGCAGATGGAAATGCTCGCGCCCGGCGTTGCGGTCCGGCCCCTTGGAGATGCCGACGATCGGCACATCGTGGACGCCCAGTTCCTCCATCACCTTGTAGACGGCCGAGACCTGCCCCTTGCCGCCGTCGATCAGCAGGAGATCAGGCCATTCGCCGCTGGCGCGATCGGGGTCTTCGGCCTCCAGCCGGGTGAAGCGGCGTTCCAGCACCTCGCGCATCATCGCGAAATCGTCGCCGGGGGCGACGTTGGCGCCCTTGATGTTGAACTTACGATAGGCGCTCTTGCGATAGCCCTCCGGCCCGGCGACGATCATCGCGCCGACCATGTTGGTGCCCATGATGTGGCTGTTGTCATAGACCTCGATGCGGTTCGGCACCGCGTCCAGCTCGAACAGGTCGGCCACCTCCTGCAAGAGCTTGCCCTGCGTGGTGGATTCGGCCAACCGCCGGTCGAGCGCCTCGACGGCGTTACGTGTCGCCTGCGCCAGCAGGCGGCGCTGGTCGCCTCGCTGCGGCACGCGCAACTCCACCTTGCGCCCCGCCTTCTCGGCCAGCGCCTCGGCGACGAGCCCTTCCTCGTCCAGCGTGCGATCGAGCAGGATCAGCTTCGCGGGCGGCACCTCCTCGTAGAATTGCATGAGGAAGCTGGTCAGCACCTCCACCTCGGGCACGTCGGCGGTGTGCTGGGGGAAGAAGCTGCGGTGGCCCCAATTCTGCCCGCCCCGAATGAAGAAGGCCTGGATGCACATCGAGCCCGACTTGCACGCCATGGCGAACACGTCGGCATCGCCCACGCCCTCGGCGTTGATCGCCTGGCTGCCCTGGATGTAGGTGAGCGCCTTCAGCCGATCGCGCAGCACGGCGGCCAGCTCGAAGTCCATCGCCTCGGCCGCCGCGCTCATCTGCTCGCCCAGCCGGCGCTGGACCTGTGTGGACTTGCCCTGGAGGAACGCCTTGGCGTCGGCCACCAGATCGCCATAGGCCGCCGCGTCGATCCGGTCGACGCACGGCGCGGAGCAGCGCTTGATCTGATAGAGCAGGCACGGCCGCGATCGATTGGCGAAGAAACTGTCGGTGCAGGATCGCAGCAGGAACAGTTTCTGGAGCGCCGTCAGCGTCTTGCGGACGGCGCCGGCCCCCGCGAACGGCCCGTAATATTGCCCCTTGGCCCGCCGCGCGCCGCGATGGAGCTGCGCACGCGGGAAGGCATGATCCTCGCGCAGCAGGATGAAGGGAAAGCTCTTATCGTCGCGCAGCAGGACGTTGTAGGGCGGGCGGAAGCGCTTGATGAGCTGCGCCTCGAGCAGCAGCGCCTCGGCCTCGGTATTGGTCGTCACGATCGTCATGCCGCGCGTCTGGCTCACCATCCGCTGGAGCCGGCGTGGCAGTCGGGTGACCTGCGTATAGTTCGTCACCCGCGCCTTCAGCGCTCGCGCCTTGCCGACGTAGAGCGCGTCGCCCTTGGCATCGAGCATCCGGTACACGCCGGGCCGTGCCGGCAGGGTCGCCAGCACGTTGCGGATCGCGGCGACCCCCGCCTCCAGATCGGGCGCGTCGGAACCGCGCACGGTATAGGTGGCGTTTTCTTCGTTGAAACGGTCGGTCGTCTTGCTCACCCCCGCGATCTAGTGCGGGTAAGCGGGAAAATCACCCGTGGTGATATCGGCGGACGGGCGAGAGCGGGGATAAATCCGGCGATCCGTGCCGATACGCGCCGGTTGCGAACGGCGGCCGCCCTCGCCTGTCGTCTTGCGGCATAGCACCCGCCCGCCCCCTCATGGGCGGCACGGGTGCGGTTTGCGTCCGCTTACTGGGTGCCTTCGGCGTACCAGGTGCGGAATTCGGGGTATTTCGGCATCTCTTCCGAATTGGCCTTCGGATCGATCACGACGTGGACAACGCCAACCTTGCCGCTGGCATAGGCGCGTTCGATGGCGGGTTTGATGTCCTCCACCTTCGTCACATATTCGCCGTGGCAGCCGAAACCCTCGGCGACCTTGTCGAAGCGGACGTCCTTGCTCCAGTGGACGCCGGTTTCCTCGGTGCCCTGGCCGAAGGTGCGCTTGTAGACGCCGACTTCGAGGCCCCACTGATTGTCGACGCCGACGACGCACACGAGCGGCAGGTTGCAGCGCGCCGCCGTCTCCAGCTCGGCGATGTGGAACATGAAGGAGGAATCGCTGGTGATGAGCATGCCCGGCCGCGACTTGCCCGTCGCCGCCTTGTCCGCCAGCATCGCGCCGGTCGCATAGGGAAGCCCCGTGCCGATGTGTCCGAAATTCTGGTTCCAGATCACGTCGTGCGGCTTCGACTGCGAATAGGTCCACTGATAGACCACGGTGGCGCCGCCGTCGCGGATCAGGATGCCGTCCTTGGGGAAGGCCTCGCTCGCCTCGACCACGAAGCGCGACGGGTGGATCGGCAGATTGCCATGCCCGTCGCTCTTGGTGCGCGATTCCACCGCCAGATCGTCAAGCTCGGCCTGACCGTCGCGCATGAAGGCGGCGAGGCCGGGCGCGGGCTCGAGCGGCGTATCCTTCAGCGCGGCGACGAGCTGCGGCACGACGCCGCGCAGATCGCCGACCAGCGGCACGTCGATCGGGCGGTTGACGCCGATCGCGGTGGGATCCTGCTCGACATAGATCCACTTGCGGATCGCCTCGTTCTTCACCCAATAGCGCCAGCGGCCATAGTGGACCGGCTCGCCCAGTTCGGTGCCGAGCGCGAGGCATAGATCGGATTCGGTGACGGCCTCGATCGAAGCGTTGGAGAAGACGTACTGGAAGGTGCGATCCTCGATGCCCTTGATGTACGACGTGCCGCCCGAGGTCTGGATGACCGGGCAGTTCATCAGCAGCGCCAGCTCCTTCACCGCCTCGCCCATGCGCGTCGTGTGGACGCCGTGGCCGACGAGCAGGATCGGGTTCTTGGCGGCGCGGATCAGCGCGACCGCTTCGGCGACCCGATCGATGTCGGCGCCCTGGTTGACCAGCCGGTAGCGCGACGGCGGCAGCGGCTCGGGCAGGTCCAGCTCTTCGGTGATGATGTGGCTGGGATATTCGATGTAGACCGGGCCGGGGGTGCCGCCGAGCGCCTTGCGGATGCCCTCGCGGATGATCTCGTCGGTCTGGTCGGCATATTCGATCGAGGCGGAATATTTCACCGAATTCTCGAACAAAGGCATCTGCTTGACGAACTGGATGCGGCCGCGACGGACGCGCTGCTCGGTCACGCGGGCGCGCTGGCCGCTGAGGTAGATGACCGGCGAATTCTCCACCAGCGCGCACTGGATGGCGGGCGCCGAATTGGCGATGCCCGGCCCGAGCGTGCCGATCGCGACCGAGGGCTTGCCGGTGATGCGCGAGGCGGCCTCCGCCATGAAGCCGGCGGCCGCCTCATGGTGCGGCGCCACGACCGTCCAGCCGCGACGCTCGGCGGCGAGGAACATGTGGACGAAGTTCGGATCGGGGATGCCGAACAGCGTGTTGATGCCCTCGGCCTCGAACAGCTGAAGAATACGCTCGTAAACGGGTACTGGCATGGTCACTCCTCCCGGTGGGGTGATGGCGCCGGGGCGCCAGGATTGTTGATCGCGATCAGAATTCGGCGCCCAGCGACACGCCGGAGGCGCGGTGGATCATCTGGAAAATGTCACTCATCGGATCATCCCCCGAACGGCGCCGCTCCTGTCGACCGGCTATGTCCACCCAAACGCCCGGCGACGTTCTTTTTACTGAGGAGTAAGATAGCGACCGGCCAGCAACTTCGGCTTGATCTTTTTTGACAAAACCGGGGTTCGGCGGGGCCGGGGCGCAATAACGCCCCGGCGATTCCGTCAGCTTTCCGCCGCTGCCGCCGCGATGCCGGCGCGGGCGATGGCGAAGCTCTGCTGGAGATGCTCGATATAGCCGGTGGTCGCCGGAAAGGCCCATTGCGGCCCGGCGGTGCGGATCGCCTCGACCTGATCGGCCACTTCGTCGATCGTCCAGCTCGGCTGGAACACGCCCTCATTCTCCACGATCCGCGCCCGCGCGACCCGCCCGCCGATCGCGGAGAACATCTCGCCCGACACGGGGCAGCTTTCGTGCGCCAGCCAGCCGACGACGGGCGCCACCAGTTCCGGCCCCATGGGCGGATATTGCGAGATGTCGAGCCCGTCGGCCATGCGCGTCACGGCGCCCGGCAGGATGATGTTGGACTTCACATCATGCTCGGCGCCCTCGATCGCCACGACATTGTTGAGGCCGATCATCGCCGCCTTCGACATGCCGTAATTCACCACGTTGCGCGTGCCGTAGATGCCGCCGATCGACGAGGTGAGGATGATCCGCCCGTAGCCGGCCCCGGTCATCAGCGGAAAGGCCGGCCGCACCACATGGAAGGCGCCGAGCAGGTGGACATCCACCACCGCGCGGAAATCCTCGTAGCTGATCGTGTCGAGCGATCCGTAGCGCACGTTGCCGGCGTTGTGGATCAGGATGTCGATCCGGCCATAATGGTCGATCGCCGACTGGATGATCGCCTGCCCGCCCTCCGGCGTGGCGACGCTGTCGGTGTTGGCGACCGCCTGGCCGCCGGCCGCCTCGATCTCGGCGACGAGTTGCGCGGCGACCGACGTGTCGGCGCCCTCCCCCGCGATCGCCACGCCCGGATCGTTGACGACGATCTTCGCGCCCTTCGACGCCAGCAGCAGCGCATAGGCCCGGCCGAGCCCCCGCCCGCCCCCGGTGATGACCGCGACGCGATCGTCGAACCTGCGTTCCGCCATGCCTCTTTTCCTCTCGTTCAGACCGGTTGCCAGATCGGCGCGCCCCGCTCGGCGCGCAGCGACGGAATGGTTCGCCCGTCCACGTCGGTGACGCCGTAGTCGGCGGCCAGTTCGGCATTGATGAAGGTGCCGCCCGATCGCGCAATGACCTTCGGATCGCAGGCCAGCGCCGCGATGACGCGACCGGGAAATTCGACCGACGTGCCCGCTGCGCTGTTCAGCTGGGATGCCATGCCCGGCACGGTGCGCAGATTATCCTGCGCCCGCTCCGTGTAGGTAAAGCCCTGCCACAGCGAGAGGGAGGCGACGCCGTGCGGCTTCAACTCGATCGCCAGATCGCGCGCCATCCGGTCGGTCGCGGCCTTGGCGACACCGAAGATGGTATCGTAGGTATAGGTGACGCCGACATAGCCCGACAGCGCGACGATCAGCCCCGATCGCTGCGGCACCATGATCCGCGCGGCATGCCAGGCTGCGACGAATGCCGCGCGCACGCCAATGTCGAAGATCTCCCAATTGGAGAGCGGCTTTTCCCAGAAGCCGATCCGCTGCGTCATCTCGGGCGGGATGGCCATGGCGTTGTTGACGAGAATGTCGAGCCGCACCTGATCGGCGCGTATCCGATCGAACAACGCACCGATCTGCGCGTCGTCGCCATGATCGACCTGGACCGCGATCCCCTGCCCGCCGCGCCGATCCACCTCGGCTGCCGTCGCGCCGACGCTGCCGCCCAGCGGATTTCCGTCACCGATGGTGCGGCCGGTGACGTAGACGGTGGCGCCCTCGTCGGCGAGCGCCAGGGCGATGCCCCGGCCGATGCCGCGGCTCGCCCCGGTGACGACCGCCACCTTGCCTCTCAGAGCATCCGCCATCGCCTAGACCTGCGGCACGTTGCGGGAACGGACGTTGCGCAGGGGACGCAGATAGGATGCGTCCTCCCGGCTGCGCGCGGCGATGCCGTTGGCGTGGATGTCGGGCAGCGCGTTGAGCGGATTGTCGAGCGCCGGCACGATGCTCGACCATTCGATCAGATTGTTGCGGACCAGCAGCTTCCACTGCCCATCCCTTTTCTCGAACCGGTCGAGGTAGCGCCCGCCCGCCAGGATGTTGGTCTGGTCGCGGTTGGCGGCGGCGTAGAGATAATAGGTCTCGCCATGCGCGGTATCGCCCTCGATCTCGCAATGGTGGTTCAGGATGTTGTGGAAGGTCGCGCTGTGCGCCTGTTCCTGCAACGCCGAGGCCCAGTCGAACAGCTCTACCGGGCTGCCGACGAACGGCCCCGCCGCGATGATCGCATCCGCGTGGAAGGCGGAGAGGAACAGGTCGCGGTCGGCGCGGTCGGTGGCGCGGCTCATGCGGGTCAGGCAATCGAGGATGTCCTGCCGATCGAGCAGGGCCTGCATCCGCGCGGCGAGGGCCTCGTCCATGGTCAGGCTCGGCCGATCGGCTGCCAGATCGGCGACCCGCGCTTGTCGCGCAGCGAGGGGATCGTCCGCCCGTCGACATCGGTGATGCCATAATCCCGCGCCACCTCGGCGGTGATGAAGCTGCCGCCCGATCGCGCCATCACGTCGGGATCGGCGGCCAGCGCGGCGATCACCCGGCCGGGATGTTCGGGCGTACTGCCGTCCGTCAGCGTGGTCGCCGGCGCGTCCTTGAGGTGGGGGATATTGGCGAGATTGTGCCTGGCCCGCTCGGTCAGGGTCAGCCCCTGCCACAACGAGAGCGAGGCGATGTGATGAGGCTGAAGCTCGATCGCCATGTCGCGCGCCATGCGATCGACCGCCGACTTGGCCGTGCCGAACAGGGTGCCGTAGGTGAAGGCGACGCCGGTGTAGCCCGAGATCGCAACGATCAGCCCGGATTTCCGCGGCACCATGATCTTCGCGGCATGCCACGCCGCGACATAATTGGACCGCACGCCCACCTCGAACATCTGGAGGTTCGACAGCGGCTTTTCCCAGAAGGGCGATGTGTCGGTCAGATCCTCGGGCAGCGCGAAGGCGTTGTTTACGAGGATGTCGAGCCGGCCCTGTTCCGCCCGCACCCGATCGAACAGCGCGGCCACCGCCTCATCGTCGGCATGGTCGAGCCCGACCGAGATGCCCATGCCGCCGCGCCGGGTGACTTCCTCGGCGGTCTCGCCGACGGTGCCGGGCAGCGGGTAGCTGCCCTGCTCCACCGTCCGCCCGGTGACGTAGACGGTGGCCCCCTGCTCGCCCAGCACCAGCGCGATGCCCTTGCCGATCCCCCGGCTGGCGCCGGTGACGACCGCGACCTTTCCGTCCAATGCGCCCATCGCCTTACGCGTCGCCACGGGCGGGCGGGGTCAATTCCAGCCCCCGGAGATCGCCTGCGTCGCGCCATGCCTGCAACAGCGCCTCGAAAGCATGCCAGCCCGGCCCATAGGGCTCACCGGCATAGGATTTGGGTTTCTCCGAATTCTCGCCGTTGAAATAGCTCGGCGTGCATTCGCTCAGGAATTGCGAGGCATCGACCGCCGTTTCGCGGATATGCGCCACCCAGGCCGACTCCTCGTCGGCACTCGGCTCGACCGCCACCGCGCCGCGTTCCATCGCCTGCCGGATGATGTAGGCGATGTGGTAATCGTGACGGCTCATTTGTTCGGTGGTGCTGGAATTGAGCGCGCTCTGGACATAGCCGGTGAAGAACATGTTCGGGAAACCGCGCGTCATCATCCCGTGCAGGGAGGTGAAGCCGTCGCGCCAATGATCGTAGAGCGACACGCCGTCGCGGCCGACGATCTCGGCGATGCCCCAGCGGCGATCCAGGCTGCTGCTGGCTTCAAAGCCGCTGGCGAAGATCAGGCAGTCGATCGGATATTCGGTGCCGTTGGCGACGAAACCCTGTTCGGTCAGCCGCTCGACGCCCCGCGTCGCCGCGACGTCGATCAGCGTGACGTTCGGCCGGTTGAAGGTCGGGTAGAAGGCATCGTTGGAAGCCGGCCGCTTGCACAGGAAGCGATACCAGGGCTTCAGGGATTCGGCCGTTGCCGGATCATCGACCAGTTCGTCGACCCGCGCGCGAAGCCGTTCCATCACGCGATAATCGACAACTTCGCGCCGGGCATAATAATCGCCGATGGCGATGTCCGGCCAGCCCTCCGCCGCCAGTTCGGCCGACATGTTGCGGCTGATCTCGGTCCAGATGTCGCAGATCAGATCGGGCTCGCCCGGCCGGAACCGCTCCATCGCCGCGCGATGGAAATTCTCCTGCCGCGCCTTCTGCCAGCCGGGCTCCAGCGTCTTGACCCATTCCGGGTCGGTCGGCGGATTGACCCGCTTGTCGACCGTGGAGGGTGTCCGCTGGATCACATAAAGCTGCGCGGCATGGCGGCCGAGGAAGGGCACCGCCTGCACGGCCGTCGCACCCGTACCGATGATCGCCACCCTCTTGTCGGCCAGCTTTTCCAGCGCCGGATCTTCGGGCGTGCCGCCGGTATAGTCATAGTCCCAACGGCCGGTGTGGAAGATCTTGCCCTTGAAATCCGCGATGCCGGGCACGCCGGGCAGCTTGGGGATGTTGAGCAGCCCGTTGGCCATGATGACGAAGCGCGCGCGGATGTCGTCGCCGCGATCGGTCGTGACGTGCCACCGCTGGATCGCGTCATCCCAGCGCAGGCCGGTGACGCGCGTATGGAACAGCGCATTTTCGCCCAGCCCGAAACGGTCGGCGATGGTGTTCATGTAGGCGCGGATCTCATAGCCGTCGGCGAATTTCTTCGACGGCATGAAGCCGGTCTCTTCGAGCAGGGGCAGGTAGCAATAAGCGTCATTGTCGCAGGACAGGCCCGGATAGCGGTTCCAGTACCAGACGCCGCCGAAGCCGCCGGCATGATCGATCACCCGGAAGGTGGAGACGCCCCGCTGCCCGAGGTGATAGGCGGCCAGCACCCCCGTCCAGCCGCCACCCAATATGGCGACGTCGAGATCCTCCTCGATCGGCAGGCGGGCGACCACCGGGCTGTGGGGGTCGGCCTCGTAGATTTCCTCGAAATCACCCGTGGCGCGAACATATTGATCGGTCGTCGCGCGATTCACCCGTTTGTCGCGCTCGAGGCGGTAACGCGCGCGCAGCGCATCGATGTCGAAGCTGTCGGCGGGCGGCGTGTCGGTCGGCTGGCAGGTCATGGCTGTTCCCTCACCGGGCGGCGGAGAAGAAGGCGGCGCTGTGGTCGCCCACCGCGCGGCCGGCGAAATGCGGTGCGCTGAAGGGCAGGCCCATCACGCCGTGCGACCAGTCGATCGCGTCACCCCAATCCTGATACCAATCGTAGAGCATGGTCCGCGCGGCGATGCGCCACAGGCCGTCCCGCCTGGTCAGCACGTCGAGATAGCGCCCGCCGATGCAGGTATCCCGCTCGCCCGCGCCCATATCGACCCGATGGTAGGAGACGACGTGGGTCTCGACCCGCGCGGCATCACCGTCGATCTCGATCACGCTCTGGCCGAGGACATGCTGGGTGTTGGTGATCGCGTCCGCACCCGGATAGACCCAGGCGAAATAGTCGTCGAAGCTGCCCGCGAAGACACCATAATCGGTCGTGGCGTCGGGCCAGTAGGCGCTACGGATCAGATCCGGGTCGCGCCGATCCTCCCCTCTCGCCAGCCGGGCGATACAGTCGCGAATCCGGTCGCGCTGCACCAGCGCCTGCAAACCCTCGATGTCGGCGTCCATCTCGCTCCCGCCCCCAATGCCGGCCCCGATCATCGTCGGGGCGCTGTTTCCCCGAGTCCCTACCCACTGACCAACCACGCCGCTTGACCGATTCTGACAAACGGCGAGGCTTCCGGGCGATGTGATGCGCGGCCGATCAGGGTCGCGATGGAGGAGCGGGACATGGGCAAGGCGGCAGTAAGGGATAAGCCGGCGCCGCAGCCGGACGTGTTCGATGTCGTCCATGCCCACACGCTGCGGGTCTATCCCGATCTCGTCCGGCAATTGGGCGGCGACCCGGCCGAGCTTGTCGCGCAGGCGGGGATGGACGCCGATCGCCTCGACGAATTCAGCGTCGCGGCCAATTATCGCGAGATGGTGCGGCTGACCGACCTGACCGCCGTCGCGCTGCGCTGCCCCGATTTCGGCCTGCGGCTGGCGGCGTTGCAGGGCGGCGCGATCTTCGGGCCGCTCGGCCGGGTGATGCGCAACTCCGCCACCTTCGGCGAGGCGATGGAATATGTCTGCGACCACACCTATGCCCACAGCCTGGCCGCGCGCATCTGGATCGAGCGCGACGAGGCCGAGGAGGAGACGTTCGTCGGCCACGACATCCTGCTCGACCGGATCGGCAACAAGAGCCAGCTCGTCGAGCAATTGATGCTCGTCGGTCATCTGGCGGCGGGGCAGATGACCGGCGGCTATGCCCGCGCCCGGCGTGTCCATTTCCGCCATCAGCCGAACGCCTCGATCGGCATCTACCGCCGCCATTTCGATTGCGACGTCCTGTTCGATCAGCCCGAGGACGGCATCGTCTTCTACGAACGCGACATGGCCCGCCCCATTCTGGAGCCGGACCCGCTCAGCCTGCGCGTCGCCACCGACCGGATCGAGACGGAATTCACCCAGCAGCGCGCGCCCTTCGAGGTGCAGGCGCGCGGCGTCATCATGAAGCTGCTCGGAACGGATGCCTGCACCCACGAACGGGTCGCCGCCGTCCTGGCGATCAACCCCTGGACGCTCCACCGCCGGCTGACCGCCGAGGGCAGTTCCTTCCAGAAGATCAAGGACGAGGTCCGCCGCGACCTGATGCTCTATTACCTCCAGAAGACCGACATGGGCTTCTGCCGCATCTCCGAAAAACTCGGCTTCTCCGAACAATCGGTGATGACCCGCCGCTGCCACACATGGTTCGGCGGATCACCCAGCCGGGTGCGATCGCAGGCACGGGAACTGGCGAACGCCTGACAGACCGAGCGCCAGTTCGACACCGTTCGTCCCGAGCGCAGTCGAGGGACGTTCCCCAAACGACACCGCGTGCCTCCGTGCCTCGACTTCGCTCGACACGAACGGTTGAACTTTCTGGCAAGAAACCGGGCCTGGGGTGCTGATCGCGGCGTGAGCCGTCAGCCGATCAGAAAATGCTCCATCGCCGCACTCTCGACGAACGGCCCCATCAGCGCGCGCAACTCGCCGGCCGGCGGCGTTTCCTTATAGGCGCCGTGCGCGTCCATGTCGGCCCATTCGACCAGCAGTATGAATTTGCGCGGATTCTCCACGCCGCGCCCGAAATCGATCGCGCCGACCCCCGCGACGCTGGCGAGAATCTCGACGCCGCGCCCGCGGACCGCCTGCTCGAACGCCTCCGCCTGCCCGTCCTTCACCACCAGTTCGGACCGCTCCATGAGCTTCGCCATCGCCTCATCCTCCCGTTGATCGCGGGCATATGAGCCGCAGGCGTGAGGTGATGGCCAGAGCGGCGGGGCAAACATCGGCGGGACGATGGCGGCGATCAGAAGCCCGACGACCGCAGCAGTGCGGCGAGGTGCGAGTCATCGGCATCGTAGAGGCCGAGCATCGCCACATAAGGATCGCCGGTCAGTCCCAGCGCGGCGGCGAAGGCCGGTTCGGTCTTCTCGCCGGTATGGCGCCGGTCGCGAATGGCGGTGCGGAAGCGCGGCGGCGCGAGATCGAGCAACCGCCGCTCCACCACGAAATGCCGCCAGCCCGCCTGCCGCTCGACGGGTTCGCCGACCGCGAAAATCTCGAACGGCCATCCGTCGCGCCGGAAGCGGGCAACGATCGCGTGCGGCACGACCGTCCATTGATGGATCGCGAAATCCGCTTCGTCGCGCCAGCCCGCCCATAGCCGGTCGGCGAAGGCGGCCAGATCGGTCGCGTGGCACAGAATGTCGATATCGCTGTCCGCCCGATCCAAGCCGATCGGCAGGGTGCCGGCGACATGCGGGTCGAAATCCGCAAGCCGCGCGAGCAGCCCGATCGCATCGAGCGCCTGCCGCCACGCGGGCCGGGCATCGGTGGGCGTTACAGGATTGCCAGCCACCCGCTCAGCATCGCCGGGGCGATCGGGATAATCAACCGCCCGCCAACACCGACAAAGACCACGATAATGCATTGTGCAGCATCATCGTCGAAGTAGAAGCCGATCCGATACGTTCGGTCGATGGGTGAGGACAGGCATGAGCAACGATTTTTCCGCATGGGCCGGTCGCAGCGAGCAGGCCATCGACACGCTCGAACCCGCCCGCTCCAACGCCCTGAACGCCGCGACCGGCGATCTTGCGGTCGGCGCCGCCGGCGATCCGCTCCCCCTCCTCCACCATTGGCTCTATTTCTGGGATGTCCGCCCGCCCGAGGGGCTCGGGATCGATGGCCACCCCGCGCGCGGCGGTTTCCTGCCACCGGTGCCGCTGCCCCGCCGCATGTGGGCCGGCGGTCGCCTGAAATTCCTCCAGCCGCTCCTCCTCGGCGAGCAGGTCGCGCGCACATCGACCATCCTCAAGGTCGAGGCCAAAAGCGGCAAGACCGGCGATCTCGTCTTCGTCACCGTCCGCCACGAACTGACCGGCGGCGCCGGCCTCGCGATCGTCGAGGAACAGGATATCGTCTATCGCGGCGCGGCGGCGCCCGGCTCGATCGCCCCAACCGCCACCGGCATCGCCCCCGGCGCGGCGAGCTGGCGGCAGGATGTGCTACCCGATACGATTCTGCTGTTCCGCTACTCGGCGCTCACGATGAACGGCCACCGCATCCATTACGACCGCCCCTATGCGATCGACGAGGAAGCCTATCCCGCTCTGGTCGTCCACGGCCCGTTGCAGGCGACCTTGCTGGCGGCGCTGGCCACGAAGAACGTCGCCGCACCCGTCACCGGCTTCGATTTCCGCGGCCAGTCGCCCGCCTTCGACGGCGTTCCGCTGCACGTCTGCGGCGGACCGACCGAAGACGGCGCGAGCCTCTGGACCGAACAGGGCGGCACCAGGAACATGGTCGCCACGATCCGCTGCGGGGCCGCCGCTTGAGCGCCCTGCCCCGCAGCTGGCTCTTCACCCCCGGCTCGCGGCCCGATCGCTTCGCCAAGGCGGCGGCGACAGGCGCGGACGCGTTGATCCTCGATCTGGAGGATGCCGTCGCCGAGGATCGCAAGGTCGAGGCGCGGGGCCATGTGATCGCCTTCCTCGACAGCGCGCCCGCCATCGCCCAGGCCATCGCCGTGCGGATCAACCCGCTCGGCCGCGCGGTCGGGCTGGAGGATCTCGCCGCGCTGGCCCGACTATCCCGCGCGCCGGACTATATCCTCGTTCCCAAGGCCGAGGAGCCCGCCGAACTGGCGCTGGTCGCGCGGGTGCTGGACGATGCCGGCTCGACCGCGCGGATCGCCGCGCTGGTCGAATCCGCGCGCGGCATCGCCAACGCCCCCGCCCTCGCCCGCGCTACGCCGCGCCTTGCCGCGATGCTGTTCGGCGCGGCGGATTATGCGGCGGACCTCGGCCAGCAGGTCGGCAGCTTCCAGCCCGATTTCGCCCGCGCCGCGCTCGTCAACGCCGCCGCCGGCGGGGGCGTGATCGCGATCGATTCGCCCTTCTTCGCGATCGATCGGCCCGACGATCTCGCCGCCGAATGCGGCAAGGTCCGCGCGCTCGGCTATCAGGGCAAGGCCGCGACCCACCCCGCCCAGCTCGATCCGATCAACGCCGCCTTCGCGCCCACCGCAGACGAACAGGCCCTCGCCCGCCGCATCCTCGCGGCGGCGCCCGATGGGGTCGGCGTGCTGGACGGCAAGATGATCGACATCGCCATGGTCCGCTGGGCGCGCCGCATCGCCTGAGCCGGCTCAGCCCGGCACATAGCCCTGATGAACCAGCGGCAGGCCCGGTCGCGGCCAGTCCACCGCCACCAGCATCCCATATCCCGAGAGGGTGATATAGGCCGTCCGCATGTCCGGCCCGCCGAAGCAGATGTTGGTGCAATAAGGCTCGGGTGCCTCGTGAAATTCGATCAGGCCACCCTCCGGCGAGAACACGCTGATCCCGCCATGGACGAGGCTGGCGACGCAGATATTGCCGTTCGCCTCGACCGCCATGGAATCGAACCGCTGATAGCCCTGCGATCCGCCGACGAAGCGGCCGCCGTGCGGGCTCGGCCAGGCTTCCTTGGCCAGTTCGCCCCGGCCCGTGATCGGCCACGCCCACAGCCGCCCCGTCTCGGTTTCCGAAGCGTAGAGCGTCCGCCCGTCGGGCGAGAGGCCGCAGCCGTTGGGGGTGATGACCGGAAAGGCCGCCTCGCGGATGAAGCTGCCGTCGAGCGCGGCATAGTAAAGCGCGCCGCGATCCATCAGCCGGTCATAGCTCTTGCCATGATCGGTGAACCAGAAGCCGCCCTTGCCATCGAACACGATGTCGTTGGGCCCCATGATCGGGTTGCCGTCGCATTCGGTGTAGAGCGTTTCCACCGCGCCGGTCACCAGATCGACCCGCTGGATGCTGCCGCCGGTATAGCGATCGGCGCGGCCGTGCGGGCGGGAGAAGCCGTCGTCATGGTGGATCCAGTTGAACCCGCCATTGTTGCAGACATAGCATAGGCCATCCGGCCCGATCGCGGCGCCGTTCGGCCCGCCACCCAGTTCGGCCGCCACCGCCTTCGTGCCGTCGCGCAGCACGCGGATCAGCCGCCCGCCCTCGATCTCGACCACCAGCACCGATCCGTCGGCCATGGCGATCGGGCCTTCGGGGAATTTCAGGCCGCGCGTGATCTCGCGATAGTCGAGTTTCATGGCCTCACGCCTTTCCGATCAGTTCGATGATCGCGGGGAAATATTTCGCGCCGATCCCCTGTTCGACCGCGGCCCGATAATATTCGCCCGCCAGCTTCGACATGCGCGCGTCGACGCCGGTGCCCTCGGCCATCTCGATCGCATAGCCCAGATCCTTGAGGACATAGGGCGAGGGGAAGGCCTTCTCCGGGAAGTCGCGCGGCAGCATCGCCTTCATCCCGTGATTGCGCAGCGCGAAGCTGTCGGCCGAGCTGATCGCCAGCACGTCGAGCAAGGTCGCCGGCGGCACCCCGGCACGCTCGGACACGACCATCATCTCGGCCAGCGCCGCGACATGCTCGAACAGCAGGCTGTTGTTGACGAGCTTCACCACCTGCCCGCAGCCGACTTCGCCGCAGCGGGTCACGTCGGTCCCCATGTAGCGCAGCACCGGCTCGATCCGCGCGAACAGCGCCTCGCTGGCCCCCACCATGATGCTGAGCGTGCCGGCGTCCGCCGCCGCCCGCGCCCGCGCGACGGGCGCGTCGGCGAAGGCGATGCCCTTGTCCGCCAGCGCCGCATGCACCGCGCGCGCCTCGTCCACGCCGGTCGTGCTGAGATCGACGACGATCGCGCCCGGCCGGGCCTGCGCGGCGATCTCCTCGCACACCGCCGCCACCTGCTTGCCGCCGGGCAGCGAGAGCAGGACGATGTCCGCCTTCGCCCCGATCTCAGGGACCGAGGCCGCCGCCACCGCGCCCGCCGCGACGGTCGCCGCCAGTGCCTCGGGGTTCATGTCATAGGCAAGGACCGTGCCGCCATGCTTGGCCGCGACGTTGCGCGACATGCCGCCGCCCATCGCGCCCAGGCCGATGAAGCCGATCGTGGGAAGGGGATGGCTCATGGCCGCCTCAATCCATCAACATGCCGCCGTTGATGTCGAGCGTGGTCCCGGTGATCCAGTTCGACTGCGGCGAGCAAAGGAAGAGAATGCCCTGGGCGATATCCTCGGGCTGACCATAGCGGCCGAGCGGGACATTGCCGTTGGGCGAGGGTGGCGCGCGATCGGTACAGGCCTCCCACATCGGCGTCTCGACCGGGCCGGGGGCGACGATATTGGCGTAGACGCCCTTGGAAGCGCCCGATTTCGCCACCCATTTCATGATACCATGCACCGCCGACTTGGCCGCGACATAGGCCGGGCCGGACTGGACCCCGCCGATCTTGGCCGCGATCGATCCCAGCGCGACGATCTTGCCATAGGCCTGCTCCACCATCAGCGGATAGATTTTCCGCAGGGGGTTCACGACGCCCATCACATTGATCTTGTAGATGCGATCCCATTCGCCATCGCTCGCCACGTCGAGCGACTGGTTGGAGATGGCGCCCGCGCACAGCACCAGCGAGTCGATCCGGCCATGCTTCGCCAGCACAGCCGCAACGACGCTTTCGGTCGCCTCCATGCTGGTCACGTCATAGCGGTGATAATCGACCTTCGCTTCGCCCGCGAAGGGATTGGCCTCGACCAGATCGGTCGCGATCACGGTGGCGCCGGCGGCGAGGAAGCTGCGGACGATCTCGCTGCCGATGCCGCCCGCCGCGCCGGTGACAAAGGCGATCTGCCCGTCGAGCCGGGGCGGGGCACTGATCGGAATATTGACCACGAAACTGTTCCTCTCTCTCTCCACCCCGCGCCCTCATGGAGCACAGGGTCCGTTCAGTAGATCACGCCGTCGTCCTGCAGGTTCTGCCGCTCGCGATCGGTCATTTCCAGCAGCTCGCCGAACACATGATCCTCATGCTCGCCCAGCTTCGGCGTACCACGCGCGATGCCGATCTCGGGGCCTTTCGACAGCATCATCGGCACGCCGACGGCGGCGCGCTCCTTGCCGTCGGGCTCGGCCACGTCGACGATCGCGCGGCGGGCGCGCAGATGCGGGTCGGCGGCGATCTCGGGCGTCGTCCACGAGGCGTGGGCGGCGATGCCGGCGGCCTGCAAGGTCTCGGCCGCCAGATCGGCCGGCAGGGTCGCGCTCCACACCGCCACCACCTCGTCGATCGCGGCGCGGTTGGCGTGGCGCGCGACGGCGGTGGCGAAGCGCGGATCGTCGGCCAGTTCGGGCGCATGCATGATCCCGGCCATCGCCCGCCATTCCGCATCGCTGCCCAGCGCGATCGACAGCCAGCGATCCTGCCCCTCGGCCGGGTAGACACCGTGCGGCGCCATGCGTGGATGATCGTTGCCGGTGCGGTGCAGTTCGCTGCCCGCCGCCGCCAGCAAAAGCGCCTCGCCGAGCAGCGACGACGACACCTCGCGCGCCGAGACGTCGACCAGCCCGCCCTGCCCGGTCGCGCGCCGCCGGTGCAGCGCCGCCATCACCGCGACCGCCGCGTTCATGCCGACGGTATGGTCCATCACATGGCGCATCTCGATCGGCGGGCCATCGGCATAGCCGCTCATCTCGCCCAGCCCGCCCCACGCGCCGAACAGGGGCGCATAGCCAGCGAAATGCGAATCCGGCCCGCTCTGCCCCGACGAGGACACGCACAGCATCACGATATCGGGCTTCACCGCCGCCAGCGCGGCATAGCCGAGCCCCAGGCGCCCGATCACCCCCGGACGAAAGCTCTCCGCCGCCACGTCGGAAATGCCGACCAGCCGTTTGGCGAGCGCGATGCCCTCGGGCTTCTTGAGGTTGATCCGCACCGACAATTTGGTCGAGGCGACCTGATCGAAGGTCGCGGGCCCCATGCGGCCATAGACCGGATGCGGCTTGCGGAAGGCATCGGGCCGCATCGCGCTCTCGATCTTGATGACCTCCGCGCCGAGCTGCGACAGCAGATGGGTGCAGAACGGCCCGGCATTGTGGACCGTGAAATCGGCGATGCGGATACCGGCCAAGGGCTTCGCCATGTCAGCCCCCCACCCGGGCGCGGCGATATTCGCCGAGCGCCGGAGGACCGCCGTTCAGCACGAGCGGCCCGCCATCGAAATGGAAGGGCGACACCAGCATGTCGAGCGTGCCGGCGCCGTCGATCGCGACCGGCTGGAACAGGCCGCGCACCGCCTCGTGCGGATCGCGCACCACTTCGGCCGGCGTGTAATATTTGGCGAGCGGGACGCTCAGCGCCTGCCCGTCGCGCACGATATCCTCCACCTTGCGGACCTTGGCCCAGGCGCGGATATGCCCGTTGATCTCCGGCCCGCGCCGGCTGCGCTCCAGCGAATCCGCCAGTGCCGGATCGAGCGCCCAGGCCGGCTCGCCCAGCAGCTTGACCAGACCGTCCCACTGGCGCTGCTCCAGGGTCAGCAACTCCACATAGCCGTCGGCGCAGGGCAGCACCCCGCCATAGCGGAACGAGCGTTCGATGCGATGCTCGACCGATCCGTCGCCCAGCCGCTGGATGGCGAAGGCGCCCACCGCCAGCGCGGCATCCTGCGACGCGACATCGACATATTGCCCGCCCAATTCCGGCCGCACCCACAGCGCCGACAATGCCCCCAGCGCCGCCGCGATGCCCCCCTGCATCGAGGCGAAATGGCCGAAGATCTTGACCGGCGGCCGTTCCGGGAAAAGCTCGATCGACAGGCCGTTGGGCAGCAGATTGCCCTCGCCCGAGGCGTGCTGGAGGTTGATCTCCTCCGCCTTCCAGTCCGCCTTCGGCCCGCTCGCCCCGAACGGCAGCAGCGATACGTGGATGAGATCGGGATGGCGCGCCGCCACGCCCGCCTCGTCCAGCCCCAGTGCCTCGCGATCGGCCAGCGGCGTATCGTCGATGAAGATGTCGCTCTCGCTCAGCAGCGCCGCCGCCCCGGCCCGGCCCCCGGCCGTGTCGAGATCGGCGACGATGCTGCGCGCGCCGGCCGTGAGATAGGCGAACAGCGCGCTCACGCCGTCCGTCTTCTCCAGAAATGGCGCCTCACGCCGCAGCGGCGATCCGGCGGGGCCTTCGAGCAGGATCGTCTCTGCGCCCATCGTGCCGAGCATCCGCCCCGCATAGGCGGCCGCCACGCCCGCAGCGCGCACGACCACCCGCAGGCCCGTCAAGGGTGCGTTCGCCATCCCCCTGCCCCGCCGGCCTCGCCTCAGCGCACCACGGGCAGGTCGAGGTCGAGGTTCGATCCGTCGACGAACACCTTGATGTTCGGATCGAGCGACGGGAGCACGACAGTCGCCAGACCCGGCGTGGTCAGCTCGCCGCGCTGGTTCTCGCCGGTGATCTCGATATCGACCAGCGCGTGGCCATCCTTCACATATTTGCGCGTCACCTTACCGCGCGCCCAGGTGCAGTCGCCCATCGTGTTGAAGCGGCTCATGCGGGTGCGGATGCGCTTCAGGAAGCCCGCGTCGCCCATCCAGTTGGTGATGAAGCTCGCCATCCACGCCGAACGCTGGGGGCCGTAATCATACACGCCCGGAACGCCCACTTCCTTGGCGGTGGATTCGCGGTGATGGCCGATGCCGGTATATTCGATGCCGCCGCCGGCCTCCGGGTTGCGGAAGAAGTGGCCGGGGTGCTTGACGGCATTCTTGAAGATCACGCCATGGGTATGGCCCCGGCCGCAGCCGACGAGGAAGCCCATCGTGTCCATCAGGCTCAGCGGCCCGCGCACGATCTCGGGCAGGATTTCGCCTTCCTGCACCTCTTCCCAATAGCGGACCGTGCCGCCGCGCATGTTCTTCTCCTCGTCGAGGATGGCGGCGTCGATCTTCGCGAATTCGTCTGCGGTATATTCGTGCGTCTTGATGTCGGCATATTTGCCGGCCTCGCGCGCGGCCTTGCGCTCGTGGCGGGTGCAGGTGCCGAGCGCGCGGGCGACCAGCTCGCCGCGCTGGTTGTAATAGCTCGCCTCGACATATTGCAGCACGAGCGTGCCCGAGAACTGACTCTCCTTCACGTCCACGCCGACGACGCGCTCGATCGCGCTGATGCGATCGCCGGGGCGGACGTGGCGATACATCTCCCAATCGTTGCCGGCATAGAAGCCGTGGACGCCCGGCAGGCCCCAGCGCGTGCGGCCGACCCAGCCGAAAGCCATTGGGAAGTTCGGGTGCGCCAGCATCGATCCGTGGCGCGTCAGCCGGCCCACCTCCAGATCGCGATACAGCGGGTTCAGATCGCCGATGCCGTTGCAGAAATTGCGGATCGTGTCCTCGGTGGCGTCCTGGAGATAGGGGCCTTCGGGGCGCAGCTGCATCCCGATCATATTCTCGGCCGCCTTGATCGCCTCCGGCGTGATCTTGCCCTCGGCCGGCGCCGACCCAACGTCCTGTTCGGAAATGCTCATCTCATACTCCCCATGCGGCGCGACCGCATCGCGCCTGGCTGTCCCTCGATCGCCGGATGGCCGGCATCGCCCGTGACCGGGCTGTCGCTGCGCTCGTGACGAGCACCGCCGGCGTGGCGGACGGCGAACCGCCCACCCCTCGCTCTCCTTGTGATGGATAATGCATTATCGTGAGAGCCGGTCAATCGGAGCGGCGCGCGCATCGCCGGGGCGATTGGTGGGGTCGGTAAAACTTTAGCTCGTCACCCCGGCCTCGTGCCGGGGTCCACCGCGAAACAGGCGCAGCGTATCAAACGCGGCGATACCGCGCGTCCTGAGGTGGATCCCGGCGCATGGTCGGGATGACGGTACGATAAGGTGTCGCCCCTCAGGCGGCGAAATCGAACTCGGCGCTGTTCACGATCTTCGCAAACCGGCCGAGGCAGGCGATCGCATGCATATGCTCGTCCGGCGTCACGCCCGCGCAGCAATCCTCGAGGATGATGCATTCGTAATCGCGGTCATGCGCCTCGCGCGCGCCCGAATGGACCACGCCGTTGGTCGAAACGCCCGACAGGATCACCCGCTCGATCCCGTTGACGCGCAGGATCGGCTCCAGCGACGTGCCGTAGAACGGGCTGACGCGATGCTTGACGATGTCGAAGTCGCCCTCCTCCGGGGCGATCGAGGCATGAACTTCGGTGCCCCAGGTGCCGAGCTTGAAGATGCCGTTGTTCCGCGCGCCCGAGAAGATCGGCGAGGCGGGCGGGCATTCGCGATAGTCGGATGAGAAGCCGACGCGGACGTAGCCGATCCTCACCCCCGCCGCGCGGGCCGCCGCGATCGCCTTAGCGGTGTTCGGGAGCACGTTGCGCTCCCTGACCTGAACCCCATAGGTCTTGGCGTTGAAGCCGTTTTCGTCGACCAGGTCGTTCATCATGTCCATGGCGAGGAACAGGGATTTCTTCATGGGCTTGAACTCTCCATCAGATGTTTGGCCGAAAATTTCGCGGGCGGCTCGCCGGGGTCGGCGGCCTGCACCGAGGCGCGCAATTCCATCCAGCCGGCCTCGATATGCTGGCGGGTCGCCAGCATCACCGCCGCCACGTCCGACGCGATGAACGCGCGGAGCAATTCCTCATGCTCCTCCGCCGCCCGGCTCACCCGGCCCTTGAGGCGGTTGATGAGGTCGAACGGATAGCGCGCCCACAATATCTGCACGAAATGCAGCGTCTGCGGCATGCGCGCGATCTCGTACATGCGGTGGTGGAAACGGTAGTTGGCCGCCCGCGCCGTCTCGTTGTCGCCCGCGTCGAAGGCATGTTCGAACTCGGCGGCCAGCACGCGCAATTCCTCGATATCCTTGCCCGTCGCCCGCTCGACCGATCCGCGCACCAGTTGCGTCTCGAGCAGGATGCGCAGGTTCAGCGTCTCGCTGGAGGCGCTGATGTCGAACGGCGCCACGGTCGCCCCGCGATAGGAATCGCCGGTCACATAGCCTTCGGCCACCAGCAGCTTCAGCGCCTCGCGAACCGGCGTGATGCTCGTCTGGAGGAGCGTGGCGATCTCCTGCTGTTTCAGGCGGGTGCCGCGCGGAAAGCGCCCGGCGATGATGCCCTCGCGAAGATAATCGGCGACCTGCTCTTCCTTCGTCCGATAGTCCATGGTGCACTAG
The DNA here is from genome assembly GCF_028607085.1 of Sphingomonas naphthae. NCBI lineage: Bacteria > Pseudomonadati > Pseudomonadota > Alphaproteobacteria > Sphingomonadales > Sphingomonadaceae > Sphingomonas > Sphingomonas naphthae. The sequence continues at coordinate 1,731,003 of NZ_CP117411.1, forward strand.
CCTTCTGTGGATCGTCAGCGCGCCACTCTAGCCGATAAATGCCTTGCCGCTCAGCCTTTCTGCCGCACCGGCGCCCAGGCGAAATCGCCCGGCTCCGCCTGCTTCACCGCCCGGCTCGCCAACATCGCGTCGCGCGCCGCCGCGTCGTAGCCGAGGCTTTCCAGCACCTCGACGCTATGCTCGCCCAGCTCCGGCGGGGGCAGGCCGGGCACCACGTCGGTCGTCGCCGCCCCGGGAAATTCCGGCACCTCGAAGCGCAGCCCCCGGAAATCCAGATCGCGCAGCTTGCCCGGCTGGCGCGCCTGCGGCACGTCGAGCACGCGCTCCAGCGGCATCACCTCGTTGAAGCCGACACCCCCGGCGCGCAGCTTCGCCTCGGCCTCGGCATAGCTCAACGCGCCGATCGCCGCCCGCACCGCCGCCTCGACCCGGAGGCGCTGCTTCTTGCGATCGCGCAGCTTCGCCAGATCGGGATCGTCCGCCTCGGCCATGGCGAGCGAGCGCGTCAGCCTCGCCCAATGCGCGTCGGTCAGCACCAGCAGATAGAGCCAGCGGCCGTCCCGCGTTTCATAGGCGCCATAGCCCGGCATCGCGAACTCGCCCCCGGCCTCCTTCTCGGGCCGGCCGAGCAATTGCGTCTTGAGCTGCACCCCCGCCAGATCGCGCGCGGCCAGATGCAGCCCCGTCTCGTACAGCCCGATCTCGATCCGCCGGTCGGCCGGGGTCGGCTCCGGGTTGAGCATCGTCGCGAGGATGCGGATCACCGAATAGGTGCCGGCGAACTGGTCGTGATAGGATGGCCCCAGCCGGCTCGGCCGCCCGTCGATGCGGTGATCGTCCATCACCCCGGTCGAGGCTTCCGCCACCGGATTGGTCGCCAGATCCTCGGCCAGCGGCCCGGCGGCATAGCCGCGCACATGGCAATAGATGATCGCCGGGTTGAGCGCCGCGATATCGTCCGCCGATACCTTCAGCTTGCGCGCCGATCCCGGCGCCAGATTGTGGATGAACACGTGGGCCGTCGCGATCAGCCGGGCGAACGCCTCGGCGCCCTCGGGCGAGGCCAGATCGATCGCGACGCTCTTCTTGCCATGGCTGTAGGCGATCAGGGTGCCACTCGGGCCGCCACGCACCAGCGCCCGCGTCGTGTCCCCGGTCAGCGGCTCCACCTTGATGACCTCCGCGCCCAGCTGCGACAGGATATGCGTCGCGAAGGGTGCCGCGACCATCGTGCCGAGTTCCACCACGCGCCGGCCGGAAAGAGACTGGTGATCCAAAATGCGCCCTTCGATGCTGTGCCGATAATGCATTATATATATCGCATCCGATCTTGGCAATCGGCGCAGCGGACAGGCAGGCGATCGGGTATCAAGCATCGCCATGGCGCGAAAACGGCGATACCTCACGGCCACCCTGCCCGATGGCTACGTCAAGACGATCGGCCCCACGGCCGATCCCTTCACCCATTATTGGCGGATCGTCGCCACACTCGCCGACGGCAAGACCGAGGTGTTCTGGGGCCATGCCAAATCGCTGGCCGAAGCGCGCAAGACCCGTGTCTCGGTCGTCGAGGCCGCCCGCAAGCGCGGCTGGGCGAATTACACGATCGATATCGTCGAACTGGTCGAAACCGCGCCCTGACCCGCTATAATGGACAAGCGCCGCGCCGCTGCTATGGCGCCGCCTTTCCGTCTGGAGCCCGACCATCTCGACCGACGTCCCTCTGCCGATCCGGGTGGTGGCCCTCTACCAATTCACCCGCTTCGACGATCGCGCGGGCGTCCGCGCGGGGCTGGCCGCCGTCTGTGCGCGCCGCGACATCCGGGGCACCTTGCTGGTCGCGCGCGAGGGCATCAACGGCACGATCGCGGGGAGCGACGCGGGGATCGGCCACGTCCTCGATCACATCCGCGCCCTGCCCGGCTGCGCCGCGATCGACGTGAAGGAATCGCGCGCCGCCACCCTGCCCTTCCATCGCATGAAGGTGCGCCTCAAGGCCGAGATCGTGACGATGGGCCTGCCGGACGTCGATCCGCTGGGCGGCACCGGCCATTATGTCGAGCCGGCCGACTGGAACGCCCTGATCGACGATCCCGCCACCATCCTTATCGATACGCGCAACGATTATGAGGTCGCCATCGGCACCTTCGCCGGCGCGATCGACCCGCGCACGAAAAGTTTCCGCGACTTCCCCGACTGGTTTCGAGCCTACCGCGACGAACTCACCGCCGGGGGCCAGCCGCCGAAGATCGCGATGTTCTGCACCGGCGGTATCCGCTGCGAGAAAGCCACCGCCTTCCTCAAGGCCGAGGGGCTCGACGACGTCCATCATCTGAAGGGCGGCATCCTCGCCTATCTGGAAAAGGTCGAGGCGCGGGACAGCCGCTGGCAGGGCGAATGCTTCGTGTTCGACGAGCGGGTCGCGATCGGCCACGGCCTCCAGCCCGGCAGCCACGCGCTATGCCGCGCCTGCCGGATGCCCGTCAGCCCCGAACAGCGCGCCTCCCCGCTCTATGTCGAGGGCGTGAGTTGCCCCGCCTGCCACGCTGATCGCACCGAGGATCAGCGGCGCGGCTATGCCGAACGCCACCGCCAGACCCGCCTCGCCGAAGCGCGCGGGCAGCGCCATATCGGATCGGTCGGGGGTTCGGCCGTGGACTCAGTCGCGCGCGACGAGTGACTCGATCAGGATCGCGGCGGCCAGCAGATCGGCCACGATCGGCGATCCATCGGTCACTTTCCCGGCCTCCTCGCCGCCATGGCCGGTCGTGACGAGGATGCCGCGCGCGCCCGCCGCCTTCGCCGCCCCCAGATCGGCGCGCTTGTCGCCCACCATGAACGAGCGCGCCGGATCGAGATCGAGATCGCGCGCCGCCTCCAGCAGCATCCCCGGCGCGGGCTTGCGGCAATCGCAGACATCCTCCGGCCCGTGCGGGCAGAGATACCAGCCGGCGATCTCCACGCCCTCGGCCGCCAGATATTCGCCGACCCGCGCATTGACCGCCTCGGCCGCCGCGCGATCGAAATAGCCCCGGCCGATGCCCGACTGGTTGGTGACGACCACCAGCGGCCACCCCTGCCCCGCCAGCCGCCGCAGCCCTTCGGCGGCATTGGTTTCCAGCTCGACGCCGTCGGGATCGGCCAGATAGTCGCGCTCGACGATGATCGTGCCGTCGCGGTCCAGGAAGATCGCCGGCCGGCTCATCCGATCAGCTCCAGCGCGGCCGCGCGCACCTGCTCGGGCAGGATCGCCGCCACGCCGCGCATGTCGTGCACCACGCGATGCCCCTGGCCATAAGGGTGCCATTTGCGCGGCCGGTTGAAATTGCCGAAGATGCCCACCGTCCGCGTGCCGCCCGCCGCCGCCAGATGCAGCGGCCCGCTGTCATGGCCGATGAACAATCTGGCGCCGCCCAGCGCGGCGGCGGATTCGCGCGGCTTCAGCCGGCCGCACAGATCGACGCTCGGCCCCGGCCATTCCGCCAGCACCGCCGCCGACCGCGCCGAATCCTCGGCCGCGCCCACCGCGACCAGCCCATGCCCCGGAAAGGCGGGCGCGAGCGAGGCCAGCAGCGCCGACCAGTTCGCATCGCCCCAATCCTTCGACGCGTCCTTGCCGCCCAGATTGATGCCGATGAAGGGTGCATCGCCCAGCGGCGCCAGCGCGGTCGCCGCCGCCGCTTTCTCGGCCGCCGTCAACCGTAGATCCCAGCCATCGGCCGCATGCGGATCGACGACACCCAAAGGCGCCATCGTCCGCGCCAGCCGCTCGACCTCGGGCTCTTCCTCGCCGGTCGCGGGATCGATGCGGTTGTCGTGCAGGTCTGCGGTGACGGGCGCGCACAGCACCGTCTTGATCCCCGCCAGCCGGAAGAAGGCGATGTCGCGCCGCACATTCTTCAACCCGCGCGCCGCCGCCAGATAGACGAGCGTATCCGCCCCCGTCTTGCGCAGCGCCCGCGCCACCCGCCACAGCTTCAGCGGCGATCGCGTGCCGACCGGATAGTCGATCACCCCGTCGATCAGCCCGCCCGGCCCCAGGATGATCTCCAGCGCCGCCGCCTTGGACGAGATCGGCACGTTGGTCAGCACCAGCCGCCGCCGCCCCGGAAAGGCCCGCTCGATCGCGTGGAAGCAGGGCAGCGCCACGACGGTGTCGCCGAGGCTGCCGAGGCGATAGATCAGGATCGGGGCATCGTTGGCCATGGGATCAGCGATAGCGATCCTCGCGGCCGAGATGCTCGAACACATAGTCCGCCACCCCGTCCTCCAGCGACGTCGCCGGCGCGTCATAGCCCATGCCGCGCAGCTTCCCCATCTCCGCCTCGGTGAAGTATTGATATCGATCGCGGATCGATTCCGGCATCTCGATATATTCGACGTCGACGGCCTTGTTCATCACCCGGCCGAGCGCCTTGGCGATATCCAGGAAGGACCGCGCCTCTCCCGATCCGATGTTGAACACGCCATTGTCGAACTTGTTATCGAGCAGCCACAGGATCGACCGCGTGCAATCGCGGACATAGACGAAGTCGCGCCGCTGATCGCCGTCGGCGATGCCGTCGCGATACGACTTGAACAGCCGCACCTTTTCGCCGGCCGTCACCTGCGCGTGCAGCTTGCACGCGACCGACATCATGTCGTCCTTGTGATATTCGTTCGGGCCATAGACGTTGAAGAACTTGAGCCCGGCCCATTGCGGCGGCGTCGGCTCGCCCGCCGCCACCCGCTCGGCGAAGATCACGTCGGTCGCCTTCTTGCTCCACCCATAAGCGTTGAGCGGCTGGAGCGCCTGCTGCGCGGCGAGGCTGTCGTCGTCGGTGAAGCCCGTCTCGATCCCGCCATAGGTCGCGGCCGACGAGGCGTAGATCAGCGGCACCTGATGCTTGGTGCACCAGTCCCACAGCGCGACCGTATAATTGATGTTGAGATCGACGAGCCTGTCCACGTCGCGCTCGGTCGTCGCCGAGATGGCGCCCATGTGGATCACCGCGCGGATCTCGGCGGCGTGCGCGTCGAGGAAGGGAAGGATCACCTCCGGCTTCACGAAATGGCGGATGCGCCGCTTGGCCAGATTGCGCCACCGCTCGTCGGTGCCGAACCAGTCCACCACCGCGATCGGCCCGTCCCCCCGCGCCTCGAGATCCGCGACGATATTCGAGCCGATGAACCCGGCGGCCCCTGTGACGACGATCATTCCGCAGCCTCCGCCGGCGCCGAGGCCCGTGCAATGATGTTGGTGGTGCTGCGCCCCGGCACCAGTTCGTAGGTCAGCACCGTGCCGCCGCGCGCCAGCACCGTGTCCGCGCCTATGATCTGGTCGATCGTGTAATCGGCGCCCTTCACCAGCAGGTCGGGCTGGAGCGCCTCGATCAGTTCCTTCGGCGTATCCTCCTCGAACACCACCACCAGATCGGTCACGCCGAGCGCAGCGATGATCTGGGCGCGGTCGCTCTCGCTGTTGATCGGGCGGCTCGGCCCCTTGAGGCGCTTGACCGAGCTGTCGGCGTTCACCGCCACGATCAGCCGGTCGCAATGCGCGCGGGCGAATTCGAGGATGCCGACATGGCCGACATGCAGGATATCGAAGCAACCGTTGGTGAAGCCCACCGTCAGCCCGTCGCGCTCCCACAGCCGCCGCCGGGTGATCGCCAGATCGAGATCGGCCACCTTGGAATTGGGCGAGGACATGCCGAGGCTCGACAGCCGCGCCAGTTCCTCGTGCAGTTCGGATCGGCTGACCGTCGCGGTGCCGCGCTTGCCGACGACCACGCCGCCCGCCGCATTGGCGATCGTCGCCGCCTCGGGCAGCGCCAGCCCCGCGCCGAGGCACAGCGACAGCGTCGCGATCACCGTATCGCCCGCGCCAACCACGTCGAACACGTCGCGCGCGCTGGCGGGGATATGCACCGGCGCCTGATCGGGCCGCAGCAGCGACATGCCGCGCTCGGCCCGCGTCAGCAGGATCGCCTCGATATCCGTGCCGCTGAGGGCGATACCACCCGCCTGCTCGGCACCCTCGTCCTCATGCGGATCGATCCCGGTCGCGGCCAGCGCCTCCTTGGCATTGGGGGTCACAACCGTCGCCCCGGCATAGCGGCGGAAATCGGGCGTCTTGGGATCGACCACCACCGGCACCCCGGCGGCGCGCGCGACCGCGATGATCCCGGCCACCACCTCGGGCGTCAGCACGCCCTTGGCATAATCGGAGAGGACGACGACCTGATGCTCGCCGATCTGGTCCGCCACGGTCTTGACGATCGCCTGGCCAGTCGCCGCGGCGATGTCGCCCGGTTCCTCGCGGTCGGCGCGCAAGAGATGCTGGCCCTGCGCCACGAAGCGGGTCTTTTCGATCGTCGGCCGCCCGGCTTCGGCGATCAGCGCCGGGGTGATCCGCCCGCAGGTGGAAAGCTGGAACGCCAGCTCGGCCGCCGCCGCATCCTCGCCGACGCAGCCGATCAGGGTGCAGCGTCCGCCCAGCGCCGAGATGTTGCGGCCGACGTTGGCGGCGCCGCCGGGCACGCTCTCGGTCGCCTTCAGATGGATGATCGGCACCGGGCTTTCGGGCGAGATGCGCTGCACCACCCCCTTCATGAACCGGTCGAGCATCACGTCGCCGACGACCAGGATCGCGATACTCTCGAAATCCGGCAAACCGTTCGTCATTCCTGCGTCCCCCCATGCCGAAACAATCGGCATCGAAATGGTGAAAATCCCGTGCAATCTCACCGGGAGCCCCCCGCCCCCGTCCTTGTTATTGCGCCGCAGCGACAGCCGGCCGGCCGGTGGGGTCGAACGAACCGGTATGCAGCAGCGGCAGCAGACCGGTCATGATATGATAGAAGGACGATGCGGTCGCCGGCTCGTCGACGATCGAGCCGTCGAGCAGCATCCGATCGAGCCAGAGGCCCGGCACGGGCACCTCCAGAAACCGTCGCAACGTTCCGAAGGCATCGAGCGCGGCGGTATCGAGCCTCGCCTTTTCCGCCCCTTCGACCTTCCGTCCGAAAACCAGTGCCGTCCGAAGCCGCTCGGTCTGCGCCCAAAGGCGCGCCGTGCCGTCGATCGGTGCGCCTGTGGCATCGGTCGAGAAGAAGGCGACCTTGCGCGGCGCATCGACCCCATATTTCGCGCCGAAGGCTTCCAGGCGGCTCGCCTGCGGGAAATTGTCGCCGCCAAGCAGGCGATCCGCCTCCGTCAGAAGATAGGCCCACTCAAACTGGTGGCCCGGCTCGCGGATCTGGCCGTCTTCGCCCGCCATGAAACGCCAGTCGCCGTCATAATATTCGCCGACGGCACCAGTCACCGGATCGATCATGCGGGAGAGCGCCAGATTGACGATCTCCCGCGCCTTACCGGCGAACATGTCCGATCCGCCGATCGCGACCCAGGCGAGCAACGCTTCGAGCAGGTGCATATGGGGATTGGAGCGGAGCGGCAGACGGCGTGGCCGGTCCTCCTCGAACCCCGCCATCGGATGCGCCAACCCGCCCAGCCGGACCAGCAGCGCCTCCGCCGCGCGGAGCAGTTCGGGGGGCTTGCCGAGCGTCTCGTAGCCGGATGCCAATGCCAGCAGGACGAAGGCCTGATCGTAGAGATCGAAGCCGTCATCCAGAACAGCGCCTTCGACGGTGACAGACTTGCGATAGAGGCCATCCTCGCGGGCATAGGCCTTGAGCAGGAAATCGACGCCCTGCGCCACGGCATCCTGCCAGGGCCCGGCCCAACCGAGTTTGCCTGCTTCGGCATAGGTGAAAGCCTGACGCGCCTGGACCCGCGCCCGCTTGGGCATGTCCAGCGCCTTGCCGGACTGGTCCAGCCGATCGAACCATCCGCCGTGGCGGCGGTCGGCGCCCGCGTCCCACCAGATCGGCAATGCAGCCCCGAACAGCCATTCCGCCGCCCAGCGCCGGTCACCGTCAAAAACGTCCATCATGTCCCCCGAATCCCGAAAGTCTTTTGCGCTGCATCATGCGGCAGATCAATTACCGTCATCCGACAATATCGTGTTGCGCACGCTATCCTGCCGGATCATCCGAGGCCCTCCGATCCCATTCGAGGATGGTCCAGGCCCTACCCCCCCCCGCAAGCCGCCCCCACGCGCCAGTCCGCAACTTGAGCCTGTTAAGCGACGGCACCACGCCCGCCGCCAGCAACGCGAACCGCGCCGCCCCGTTGCTGGTGACGATCAGGTTCGTGCCCTCAGCCGCCTCCAGGAACGCCCGCCACGCCGCGATCCGCCCCGGAATATCCACATTCCAGCCCGGCGGCACGATCGCCGCCCGGTCCCACGCCGCCAGAACATCGGCCGACAATCGCGCGACGACGTCCGCTTCCGGCCGATCCTCGTCCGGCCCATGATCGATCTCGTCGAGCCAGGGCACCACCTCCGCCGGCCCAACCGACCCGATCGTCTCCCCGATCAACGCCGCCGTCCGCCGCGTCCGCACCAGAGGCCCCGTCAGCACCCGATCGAAGGTGATCCCCGCCTCGGCGAAATGCCGCCCTACCGACCGCGCCTGCGCCTCGCCCTCGGCGGTCAGCGGCAGATCGGTGCGCGATCCCACGCGGCGCGGCGCCTCGCCTCGCTCGAACGTATTGCCGTGGCGGACAATGATGACCGTCGCCATCGTCAGGCCATCGGATCGCCGTGGAGCGCGATCAGCCGCTCGGCCAGCGCGATATCACCCTCGGTATCGATCCCCGACATCGAGATGCGCGGCGGATCGACCGCCACCGTCGTCAGCGGGATGCCCAGTTCGATGAAGCGTAGCGCCTCGATACTCTCCAGCGTCTCATGGAAGGTCGGCGCCGACGCGCTGAACCGCTTCAGCGTCTCCAGCCGAAAGGCATAGACGCCGACATGCCGCCACACCGGCGACAGCGCCATCCGCGCGCGCAGGCCCGCCTCGCCGCGCAGCGCCGGCACGATCGCCTTGGAGAACCAGATCGCCCGATCGTCCTCGGCGCGGATGCAGCAGGTGCCGCTGAACGGATTGCCCAGCTTGTGCTGGCGCAAGGCATCGAGTGCCTCCCAGCTTAGCTGCACCACCGGCGTCGCCGCCTCGGCCCCGGCGCGCATCGCCGACAACAGGGTGCGCAGGATTTCGGGCGCGGTGAAGGGCGCGTCACCCTGGAGGTTGATGACGATGCCGGGCGCGGGCGTCAGGCTCGCCGCCGCCGCCGCGACCCGATCGGTGCCCGAGGGCAGGTCGGGCGGCGTCATCACCACCGGGCAATCCAGATCGGCCGCGTGGCGCGCGATCCGCTCGTCGTCGGTCGTGACCGCGACGGTCACATCGTCGAGCCCATCGACCGCCAACCGCGCCGCATGGATCGTCCGCTCGATCAGGCTGCGCCCGGCGACCAGCGCCAGCGGCTTGCCGGGAAAGCGGCTCGATCCGTATCGCGCCGGAATGAGGATCACGTCAGGCATGGAACATGTGAGACCTTGTCTGGCAGGGAGTCGGCAGAACGTTAACGGCCGCCTGCCTAGCAATCATATCGCGATCGCGTTAGGCCATGCTTGATCGCCACGCCCGTATTTGCCACGCGGGGCCATGGGGTTCACCGCAGTCTTGCGTCGAGGACATCGGCGGCTTCCACATGCGGCCGTTGAATTTCTTCTGCTGTTCGCGCTTTGGGCGATCCCGACGGCGGCCTGCGCGCGTGACACCATCCGCGTCGCGCTCCAGCTCGAGCCGCCGTCGCTCGACCCCACCAGCGGCGCGGCCAACGCCACCGACGAGGTGGTCTATGCCACCATCTTCGAGGGATTGGTCCGCGCCGCCGCCGACGGCTCGATCCAGCCTTTGCTGGCGGCAGGCTGGACGGTCTCGCCCGATGCGCGCCACTATGAATTTGGCCTGCGCCCGAACGTCCGCTTTCAGGATGGCCGCCCCCTCACCGCTTCCGACGTCGTCTTCAGCCTCGATCGCGCCCGCGCGGCGGGATCGAGCAACGCCCAGGCCACCGCCTTCGGCAACATCGCGTCGATCCGCGCGCTCGATTCCTTGCGCGTCGCGATCGATCTAACCGCGCCCGATGCCGGCTTCCTCACACTCCTCAGCTTCGCCGACGCGGTCATTGTGTCGCCGGCCTCCGCCTCGACCCTCGCGACCAGGCCGATCGGCACCGGGCCCTACCGGCTCACCGGCTGGCGGCGCGGTGACAGGATCATGCTCGCGCGCAATCCGCTCTATTGGGGCACCGCCGCGCGCACCGACCGCGTCGCCTTCCGCTTCATCGCCGATCCCAGCGCCGCCTACGCCGCGATGCGCGCGGGCGATATCGACATCTTCCCCGATTTTCCCGCGCCCGAAACCCTCCCCCGCCTCGCCGCCGATCCCGCGCTCCGGCTCGCGATCGGCAACAGCCAGGGAAAGGTGATCCTCGCCCTCAACCAGCGCGACGGCCCGCTCGCCAAGCTGGCGGTGCGCCGCGCGATAGCCCGGGCGATCGACCGCCGCGCGATCATCGACGGCGCGATGTACGGCTACGGCACCCCGATCGGCAGCCATTTCTCCACCCAGAGCCCCGATTATGTCGACCTCACCGGTCGTTATCCGTTCGATCCCGCCGCCGCGCGGCGGCTGCTCGCGCAGGCCGGTTCCCCGCGCGGTTTCGCGCTCACGCTGAAATTGCCGCCCCCCACCTACGCCCGCCGCACCGGCGAGATACTGGCGGCGCAACTCCGCCGGATCGGCATCCGCGTCACGATCCGCTCGGTCGAATGGGCGGCGTGGCTCGACGAGGTGTTCCAGCGGCACGATTTCGACATGACGATCGTCAACCATGCCGAGCCGTTCGATTACGACATCTACGGCCGCCCCGATTACTACTTCGGCTATGACAGCCCGGCCTATCGCGCCCTGCTGAACCGGCTGCGCGGCACGATCGACCCGGCCGCGCGCCATGCGATGCTCGGCGCGATCCAGCGCAGGCTGGCGGACGATGCGGTCAACGGCTTCCTGTTCCAGTTCCCGCATCTCGGCGTGCAGGCGCGCGCGCTCGACGGCGTATGGGCCAACACGCCGAACCAGTCGCTCGACCTGGCCGCCGCCCATTTCGCCGGCGCCGGCGGGCCGGACGCCACGTCCTCGACGGCGCCGCGCGGGCGGGGCTGGGCGAAACCCGCCCTGATCGCGGCGGTGGCGGGCCTGCTGCTGCTCGCCCTGCTGGCGTTCGGCCCCCGTCATCTGGCCGGCCGCCTGCTCGTCCTGGCCGGCACCCTTCTCGCGGCGAGCCTCGGCGTGTTCCTGCTGATCCAGATCATGCCGGGCGATCCGGCCGCCTTCATGATGGGCCTAAACGCCAGCCCGCAGGCGATCGCCGCCCTCCATACCGAGCTCGGCCTCGGCGGCCCACCGGTCACCCGCTATCTCGCGTGGGTCGCGGGGCTGGCGCAGGGCGATTTCGGGATCAGCTACACCTATCGCGTCCCGGTCGCCGGCCTGTTGTGGGATCGGCTCTCCCTCTCGCTCCCGCTCGCGTTGCTGGCGACGGGCCTGTCGGTCGTTCTGGGCGTCGGCGCGGGCTATCTCGCCGTCAGTCGCCGCAGCGCCCTGCTCGATCACGGCTTTTCCTGGCTCGGCCGGATCGGCGTGGCGCTGCCCAATTACTGGCTGGCGATCCTGCTGGTGCTGGCCTTCGCCATCGGCCTCGGCTGGGCCGACGCCGGCGGCTTTCCGGGCTGGTCGGCCGGGCCGATCCCCGTGATCCGCGCCCTCGCCCTGCCCGTCGTCGCGCTGGCGCTGCCGCAGGCGGCGATCCTGATGCGCGTCACCCGCGCCAGCCTGCTGGAGGCGATCGATCAGGATTATGTCCGCACCGCCCGCGCCAAGGGACTGCGCCGCGCCGCCGCCATCCGCCGCCACGCCCTGCCCAACGCGCTCGGCCCGGTGCTGACGGTCCTCGGCCTCCAGATTCCCTTCCTGATCGCCGGCAGCGCCATCGTCGAGAATGTCTTCTTCCTGCCGGGGCTCGGCCGCCTCGTCATCCAGGCCATCACCCAGCGCGACCTGATCGTGGTGCAATCGGTGGTGATGCTGCTCGTCGCGCTCACTATCCTGTCGAGCTTCGTCATCGATATGGCGCAGGGCCTGATCGATCCGCGCATCCGCGACGCGGTGTCGTGATGAGGGGTCGCCCGCTCACCCTGATGCTCGGCATGGCCCTCACCGGCCTGTTCGTCGCCGCCGCCCTCCTGGCGGCCGTCTGGACGCCGCACGACGTCACCGCGATCGACGTGGCCGTCCGCCTGCGCCCGCCCGATGCCGCGCACTGGCTCGGCACCGATCAGCTCGGCCGCGATCTCCTGTCGATGATCCTCGCCGGCGCCACCGTCTCGCTGGCGGTCGCCTCGGCATCGGTGGCGGCCGCGCTCGCGATCGGCATCCCGCTCGGCCTCACGGCGGCGGCGCGGCCCGGCTGGATCGACGAGCTGGTGATGCGCTCGGGCGACCTGATCTTCGCCTTCCCCTCGCTGCTGCTCGCGATCCTGCTGACGGCGGTGATCGGACCGGGGGCGACCAGCGCGACCCTCGCCATCGCCCTGTTCAACATCCCCGTGTTCGCCCGGCTGGCGCGCGGCGAGGGCCGCCGGCTGGCGTCGCGCGACTTCATCGCCGCCGCGCGCCTGGCCGGCAAAGGGCGCGCGCGGATCGCGATCGAACATGTCCTGCCCAACATCCTGCTGTCGATCATCGTGCAGGCCACCATCCAGATCGCGCTGGCGCTGATCGTCGAGGCGGGCCTCTCCTATGTCGGCCTCGGCACGCAGCCGCCGCAGCCCAGCTGGGGCCGGATGCTTGCCGACGCCCAGACCCTGATGGGCATCGCCCCGCGCCTCGCGATCGTCCCCGGCGGCGCGATCCTGCTGGCGGTGTTCGGCATCACCCTCACCGGCGACGGCCTCGGCCAGCGGCAGCGGCGGAGGCAGGGCCGATGACCCTGCTCGCCTTCGATCGCGTGTCGGTCCGCTACGACGGGCGGATCGCGCTCGACGCTCTCTCCTTCGCCATAGCACCCGGCGAGATAGTCGGCCTGATCGGTGAATCCGGCTCGGGCAAATCGACCGCCGCGCTTGCCGCGATCGATCTGCTGCCCGATCGCGCCGCGCAGGCCGGCACCGTCCACCGAGCCGCGGATGCCCCGTTCGGCATGATCTTTCAGGAGCCGATGAGCGCGCTCAACCCGCTGATGACGATCGGCGCGCAGGTCGCCGAAGCGGTGCGCGCCCGCGCGCCGACGGGCCGCCGGGCGGCCCGGGCGGAAGCCGCGCGCCTGCTCGATCGCGTCGGCCTCCCCACCGATCGCGTGCCGCCCGCGCGCTATCCGCACCAGCTTTCGGGGGGGCAGCGCCAGCGGGTCGGCATCGCGATCGCGCTGGCCGGCAACCCCCGCCTGCTGATCGCCGACGAGCCCACCACCGCGCTCGACGCCACCACCCAGGCGCGGATCGTCGCCCTGCTCGTCGAACTCAGCCGTGAGCGCGGCATGGCCCTGCTGCTCGTCAGCCACGATCTGGCGCTCGTCGGCGAGGTCTCCGACCGGATCGTGGTGCTGAAGGATGGGGCGCTGGTCGAACAGGGCGCCGCCGCCGATGTCCTCGGCCACCCCACCATGGCCTACACCCGCGCGCTGATCGGCAGCGCCACGGATATGCCGCCGCGATCCGCCCCGCGCGCATCATCGGCCGTACCGCTGCTGGAGGTTCGCGGCGTCGGCCGCCGCTATCCCGCCCGCCCGACAGGCTGGCGCCGCGCCGCGCCGGTCACCGCGCTCGACGATGTCGGCTTTCAGGTCATGCCCGGCGAGACCGTCGGCGTCGTCGGCGAATCCGGTTCGGGCAAATCGACCCTGCTGCGCCTCGTCCTCGGTCTCGATCGCCCCGACACGGGCGATATCCTGCTCGGGGGCCAGCCTATCGCCGGCGCGCGCGGTGCGGCGCTACGCCGCGCGCGGCGCACGGTGCAGGCGGTGTTTCAGGATCCCGGCGGCAGCCTCGATCCGCGCCAGACGGTCGAGACCATCGTCGCCGAGCCCCTCCACCTGCTCGATACCCGCCCCACCCCGGCGGATCGCAGCGCGCGGGTCGGGGCGGCGCTGGCGCAGGTCGGGCTCGATCCCGCCGCCGCCGATCGCCATCCGCATCAATTCTCGGGCGGCCAGCGCCAGCGCATCGCCATCGCCCGCGCGCTGATCCTCGGTTCGCCGCTGGTCGTGCTGGACGAGGCCGTGTCGGCGCTCGACATGTCGGTCCGCGCCGAGATCCTCGGGCTCCTGTGCCGCCTGTCGGACGAACGCGGCATCGCCTTCCTGTTCGTCTCGCACGATCTGGGCGCCATGCGCGCCATCGCCGACCGCCTGGTCGTGATGGAGGGCGGGCGCATCGTCGAACAGGGCCCGGCCGCCGATATCCTCGGCGCGCCGGCCCATCCCTACACCCGTGCCCTGATCGCCGCGACGCCGGATCTCGGCCGCGTCATCGCGCGGCGCGTGGCTCAGGCGGCGTCCTCGGCGTCCAGCCCATAGGCCGTGTGCAGCACGCGCACCGCCAGCTCGGTATAATCCTCGTGGATCAGCACCGAGACCTTAATCTCGGACGTGGTGATCGCCAGCACGTTGATTTGGCGATCGGCCAGCGCCTTGAACATCTCGGCCGCGACACCGGCATGGCTGCGCATCCCCACGCCCACCACCGAAATCTTGGCGACGGCGGTGTCGTGCACCAGCCGGTCGTAGCCGATGTCGGTCCGCGCCCGCTCCAGCACGTCGCGCGCGCGGGCCAATTCGGCCATCGGCACGGTGAAGGTCACGTCGGTCTGGCCGGTGCCGTGGCTCACGTTCTGCACGATCATGTCGACGTTGATCGAGGCATCTGCCAGCGGCGTGAAGATGCTGGCGACCGCGCCGGGGCGATCGGGCACCTGCGTCAGCGTGACCTTCGCCTCGTTCTTGTCGTGCGCGATGCCGGTGATGAGCTGGCGTTCCATGTCGTTCCCTTCGATCTCGTCTTCACCCACGATCATCGTGCCGGGCAGCGTCCCTCCGTCCGGCGCGCCCTCGAAGGAGGACAGCACCTGAACGCGCACCTTCTCCTTCATGGCCAGCCCGACCGAGCGGGTCTGGAGCACCTTGGCGCCGACCGAGGCCAGCTCCAGCATCTCTTCGTAGGTGACCTTCTTCAGCTTGCGCGCCTTGGGCACGATGCGCGGATCGGTCGTGTAGACCCCGTCCACGTCGGTATAGATGTCGCAGCGATCCGCCTTCAGCGCCGCCGCCACCGCCACCGCCGACGTGTCCGAACCGCCCCGGCCCAAGGTCGTAACGCGATTGCCGGGCGCCACGCCCTGGAAGCCGGGGATCACCGCCACCTCGCCGCCCGCGATCGCGGCGGCGAGGCTGTCGCCGTCCATATCCTCGATCCGCGCCGAGGCGTGCGCGTCGGACGTGTGGATCGGCAGCTGCCAGCCCATCCAGCTGCGCGCCGGCACCCCCAGCGCCTGCAACGCGATCGCCAGCAGCCCGCTCGTCACCTGCTCGCCGGCGGAAACGACGACGTCATATTCCTTGCGATCGTAGAGCGGCGAGGCTTCCTTGCAGAAATTCACCAGCCGATCGGTCTCGCCCGCCATGGCGGAGACGACGACGGCGACCTGGTTGCCCGCCTCCACCTCGCGTTTCACCCGCGCGGCGACGTTGCGAATACGCTCGATCCCCGCCATCGAGGTGCCGCCGAACTTCATTACGATACGGGCCATGGAAGAACTGCTCAGGTGTCAGGAAACCGGCTTGGGTGCGGTGTGGCGGCCTGATAGGTTCGGGCGATGACGAACGCAACCGTGACGATCGATCCGAAGGAAGCCGCGCACTTCGGCGCGCAGGCCGCCGACTGGTGGAACCCCAAGGGCAGCTCGGCGATGCTCCACCGGCTGAACCCGGTGCGACTCGGCTATGTCCGCCGCCAGATCGACGCGCATTGGGATGCCGATCCGCGCGACCGCACGCCGCTCCGGGGCAAGAGCGCGATCGACGTGGGCTGCGGCGCGGGCCTGCTCGCCGAACCGCTCGCCCGGCTGGGCGCGGCGGTCACCGGGCTTGACGCGGCCGCCGAGAGCATCGCCGTCGCGCGCGACCATGCCGCCGCGCAGGGTCTGTCGATCGACTATCGCGCGGCCGGTGTGGAGACGCTGGCGGGCGAGCGTTTCGACCTCGTATGCTCGATGGAGGTGATCGAGCATGTCACCGATCCCGCCGCCTTCGTCACCGGCCTCGCGGGCGCGCTGGCGCCGGGCGGCCTGATGATCCTCTCCACCCCCAACCGCACGCCTCTGTCGCGCTTCGCCGTCATCACCTTGGCCGAAGGGCTCGGCCGCGTACCCAAGGGCACGCACGACTGGGACAAATTCCTCACCCCCGACGAGCTGACCGGCTTGCTGGAGGCGGCCGGCCTGAAGGTGATCGACGTGACGGGCATGGCGTTCGATCCGCTCAAGGGCTTCACCCTCTCCGACAATCGCGCGCTCGACTATTTCGTGACGGCGGTCGCCACATAAGGTTCACCCCTCCACCTTCACCCCCAACTGGCTCTCGGCCAGCGCCGCCACCTCTGCATCCAGCGCGGGCGGCGTCATCGGCACATTGGCCTCCAGCGCATCGGCCACCGCCGTCAGCGCGGCGATGCGCGCGGCTTTCTTGTCGTTCCCGTCGATCACCAGCCAGGGTGCGGCCGGCGTGTCGGTCCGCAGGAACATCTCCGCCATGGCCGCCAGATAATCGTCGCGGCGGGCGCGGTTGCGGAAGTCGTCCTTGCCGGTCTTCCAGCGTTTCCAGGGATCGAGGATGCGCGCGGCGATGCGCTTGTCCTGCTCCTTCTGGGTGATGTGGACGAACAGCTTCACCAGGGTCGTGCCGCTGGCGATCAGCTTGCCCTCGAAGGCGTTGATCTCGTCATAGGCGCGGCGCCATTCGGCCTCGCTGGCATAGCCCTCGACCCGCTCGACCAGCACCCGGCCATACCAGCTCCGGTCGAACACCGAGATCGAGCGTTCGGGCGGCAGGCGGCGGCGGAAGCGCCACAGATAATGGCGGCGCTTCTCTTCCGGCGTGGGCGCGGCGATCGGCCACACCTCGAAATGGCGCGGATCCCATTCGGCGGTCAGCCGCTGGATGATGCCGCCCTTGCCGGCCGCGTCCCACCCTTCCAGCATCACGACGGCGCGCCGGTCGTGGACGATGTGCGCGACCATGATCCGCTCGAGCCGCGCCTCCAGCGCCGCCAGATCGCGCTTGTAATGGCCCTTATACTTCCTGCCGCGCTCGTGATCCGCGAGATCGATCGTCATGGGCACCCTCCCCTTGTTACGGGGAGGGTACGCCCGGATCAGCCCTTGGGTCCATCCACCACGCGGATCGAGAGTTCGCGCAGCTGCTTGGGCGTCGCCGGAGCCGGCGCGCCCATCATCAGATCCTCGGCCTTCTGCGTCATCGGGAAGAGGACGACCTCGCGGATATTGGGTTCGTCGGCCAGGATCATCACGATGCGATCGATGCCCGGCGCCGAGCCGCCATGCGGCGGCGCGCCGCACTTGAAGGCGTTGATCATGCCCGCGAAGTTCGTGTCGACGTCGGCCTGCGAATAGCCGGCGATCTCGAACGCCTTGTACATGATATCCGGCCGATGGTTGCGGATCGCACCACTTGAGAGTTCGATGCCGTTGCAGACGATATCATATTGATAGGCCAGGATATCGAGCGGATCCATCGTGGCCAGCGCCTCGAGCCCGCCCTGCGGCATCGAGAAGGGATTGTGGCTGAAATCGACCTTCTTCGATTCCTCGTCATACTCGTACATCGGGAAATCGACGATCCAGCAGAATTTGAACACGCCCTGCTCGATCAGCCCCAGCTCCTCGCCGGTGCGCGTGCGGGCGAGGCCGGCGAGCTTGGCGGCGTCGCCCGGCTTGCCGGCGGCGAAGAACACGCCGTCGTCGGGGCCGAGGCCGAGCGCCTCGATCAGTTTCGCGGTCGCTTCCTCGCCATGGTTCTTGGCGATCGGGCCGGCGGGCACGCCATCCTTGATGTTGATGTAGCCGAGGCCCGAATAGCCCTGGCCACGCGCCCATTCGTTCATGTCGTCGAAGAATTTGCGGCTCTTCGCCCCCGCCCCCGGCGCCGGGATGGCGCGGACGACGCTGCCGCCCTCGACCAGCCGGGCGAACAGGCCGAAGCCCGACCCATGGAAATGATCGGTGACATCGACGATCTCGATCGGATTGCGCAGATCGGGCTTGTCCGACCCATAGCGCAGCATCGAATCGCGATAGGCGATGCGCGGGAACGGCGCGGGGGTGACGGTGCGGCCGGCGGCGAATTCCTCGAACACGCCGTGCAGCACCGGCTCGATCGCGGCGAACACATCGTCCTGCGTGACGAAGCTCATCTCGAAATCGAGCTGATAGAATTCGCCGGGCGAGCGATCGGCGCGGGCATCCTCGTCGCGGAAGCAGGGCGCGATCTGGAAATAGCGGTCGAAACCCGCCACCATCAGCAGCTGCTTGAACATCTGCGGCGCCTGCGGCAGCGCGTAGAATTTGCCGGGGTGGACGCGGCTGGGCACCAGATAGTCGCGCGCGCCTTCGGGGCTGGAGGCGGTCAGGATCGGGGTCTGGAATTCGGTGAAGCCCTGATCGACCATCCGCTTGCGGATCGAGGCGATCACGCCCGAGCGCAGCATGATATTCTTGTGGATCCGCTCGCGCCGCAGATCGAGGAAGCGGTAGCGCAGGCGGATATCCTCGGGATATTCGGCCTCGCCCGCCACCGGCATCGGCAGCTCCTGCGCGGCCGACTGGACCTCGACGGTCACGGCCCGCACCTCGATCGCGCCGGTGGCGAGGTTGGGGTTCACCGCCTCGGCGGCGCGCGCCACGACATCGCCGGTCACGGTGACGACGGATTCGACCCGCATCGATTCCAGCGCGCTATGCGCCTCCGATCCGATGTTGGTGACGATCTGGGTCAGGCCGAAATGGTCGCGCAGATCGACGAACAGCAGCCCGCCATGATCGCGCTTGCGGTGGACCCAGCCGGAGAGGCGGACGGTCTCGCCCACGTCGGTCTGGCGGAGCGCGGCGCAGGTGTGGGTGCGATAGGCGTGCATGGTGGGCCGTTCAACTTCCGGTAAAATGGGATCGCGCCGCTTTCCTCTCACCGCCGGCTTTGTCAACCCGCCCCACCCCCGCTATGGGGTGTCATGCACATCCATCCACTGATTACCGACACCGAAACCCTCAAGGCTCTCTGCGACCGTCTCTCGACCGCCGATTTCGTCGCGGTCGATACCGAGTTCATGCGCGAGAACACCTATTGGCCCGAACTCTGCCTCGTGCAGATCGCCGACGACAAGGAGGCCGCCGCCATCGATCCGATGGCCAAGGGGATCGATCTGACCCCCCTGCTCGACCTGCTGGTCGATAATGAGGACGTGCTGAAGGTGGTCCACGCCGGCGGGCAGGATCTCGAAATCGTCTTCAACCTGACCGGCAAGACGCCGCACCCGATGTTCGACACGCAGATCGCCGCGATGGCGCTCGGCATGGGCGAGCAGGTGGGTTATTCCAATCTGGTCGAGAGCATGACCGGCGTGAAGCTCGACAAGGGCGCGCGCTTCACCGACTGGAGCCGCCGCCCGCTCGACAAGCGCCAGATCGATTATGCGATCGGCGACGTCACCTACCTCAGCCAGATCTTCCCCAAGATGCTCAACAAGCTGCGGAAAACCAATCGCGGCGAATGGCTCGACGGGGAGATGGAGCGGATCGCGGACCCCGCCAATTATGTGAACGCCCCCGAGGATGCGTGGCTGCGCATCCGCCCGCCGAGCCGCAAGCCCGAGGTGCTGGGCCGCCTCAAGGCGATCGCGGCCTGGCGCGAGCAGGAGGCGCGATCGAAGAATCTGCCGCGCGGCCGGCTGGTGAAGGACGAGACCTTGGCCGACATCGCCAGCCACCCGCCGCGCCAGCAGAGCGATCTCGCCAAGGTGCGCGGTCTGGCGGCGAGCTGGGCCGGCAACGACATCGGCGGCCGGCTGATGGCGGCGATCGAGGGCGCCAAGCCCTTGACCGACGAGGAGATGCCGGCGCGCGAGGACCGCAAGCCCGGTCTCACCAAGGATGGCGCGCTGGTGGCGGACCTGCTCAAGCTGCTGCTCAAGGTGCGGTCGAAGGAGGCCGACGTCGCGCCGCGCCTCGTCGCGCGGGCCGACGATCTGGAGGCGCTGGCCGCCGGATCGCGCAAGCTGCCGCTGCTGGAAGGCTGGCGCTACGATCTGTTCGGCAAGGACGCGCTGGCGCTGGTCGAGGGGCGCCTCGCCTTCACCGTGCGCAACGGCAAGATGGTGATGTCGGCGGTGGAGGCGGCGTGATGCGGGCGATCGTGGCGGGCGGCGTCGTGCTGGCGGGGCTGAGCCTGTCGGCCTGCGTCACCCCGCGCGCCGCGCCGCCAGCGGGCGCGTGCAACGCCGCCAAGGCGCAGGGCTTCGTCGGCAATGCCGCGAGCGAGGCGCTGGCCGAGGACGCCCGCAAGGCCGCCGGCGCGCAGACGGTCCGTATCCTGACCCCCGGCCAGATCGTGACGATGGAGTTTCGCGCGGGCCGGCTGAACGTCAACGTGGACGAATCGGGCCACGTCAGCGCGATCCGGTGCGGGTGAGGCCCTCGACCCTTTAAACCGCTCGTCCTGAGCCCTTCGACTGCCTGCCAAGGCAGGCGCTCAGGATAAACTTCATGCCTTTGGCATGAAGTCGAAGGACGTGCCCCAAACGGTGCCGTCCAGTCGCACGCCCTTCGACTACGCTCAGGGCGAACGGGATTTGGTTGGTGCCGCTTATGGCCTCAGGCCACCACCGCCCGTAACCCGAACGCCGCCGCCAGCGACTTATGGCGCCGCTCGACCGCCTCGCCATAGAGCGGGCCGTCGCCATGGCCCAGGTGCAACGCCACCGCCCCATCCTGTAGCGCCAGCCGGCTCGCGTGAAGCGGTTGCGCCACCCCGCCCGACAGGCGCTGGCCGAGGCGCAGGGCCAGGCCCCAGCTCTCCGCCGTCGCCTGCTGCGCGGGGGTCGTGAGCGCGGCGACCGTCGGCGGCACGCCGCGCCCGCCGAAGCTGGTCCACAGAGCTTGCCCCAGCATCGCCCGGCCGGTCGCGTCGATGCCGACCCAATTGCCGTGCAGCGCCGTATCCAGCCCGCGTTCGGCGCGGAAATCGGGGTGGGCGCGCCAGCCCACGTCGGCCAGCAGGCAGGCGGCATGGCGGACGCGGTGCATCTCGCCATCCTCGTGCGGAAACAGCGGCGCGATCCAGCGATCGAGCAGGTCGCCATGTTCGGGGAAGCGCCCCTGCCGCACGCCTTCCTGCCGGGTCGCCTCGATCAGCGGATCGAGGTTGCGGATTTCGGGCGGCAGGCTCTGGTGCAGCAGCCCCTCACGCAGACCATAAGCCGAGACGATCAGGTCGCGCGCATTCAGGTGGCGCACCAGCACCGCCAGCAGCGCCGCCGCGTCGGACAGAGCGGGGGCGCGGCTGGCGGCCACGCCCGGAAACTCGCGCAGCTTCTTGGGCGGCAGCTGCGCCACGACGCGGACGAGATGCGCGGCCTGCGCCGCATCCATGCGATATTGGTGGAGGATCGGCAGCGGATGATCCGAGATGGTCATGTGCAGCCGCGCCAGAGCGCGCCACGATCCGCCGACAAGGTAGAAGGGCAGCCCCTGCCCCGCGCCTTCCCACACGCCCTTCAGCGCCTTGGCGACGGTGCGGTCGAGCGCGCGCGGCCCCTTCTTGCGGATCGCCGCCACCCGCAGCACGCCCAGCGGGAAGGAGGCGCGCTCGTGCACCTCGCCATCCCGCACCCGGATCAGTTCGAGCGAGCCGCCGCCGAGATCGCCGACGATGCCGTCCGCCGCGGGTATGCCCGCCAGCACGCCATAGCCCGCCAGCGCCGCCTCCACCTCGCCCGGCAACAGCTCGACCGACAGGCCAAGCGCGCGCAGGCGGGTGAGGAAATCGGGACCGTTGGAGGCATCGCGCACCGCCGCCGTCGCCACGACGCGCGGTTCGGCGACGCCCATGTCCATCGCCAGCCGGCGGAAGCGGCCGAGCGCCGACAGGGTGCGCTCCATCGCCTCGCGATCGAGCGCGCCGTCCTTGGCCAAGCCCCGGCCGAGCCCCGCCATGATCTTCTCGTTGAAGAGGATCGAGGGGATGCGCGCCGGCCCGTCATAGATGACGAGGCGGACCGAATTGGAGCCGATATCGACGATCGCCACCCGGCCCGGTTCGGGCGCGGGTGGGGCCTTGCGGATGAAGGGGAGCGTGGTGCTCAGCGACATGGGATGCGTCCGGCCAGATCGGCGATACGGCCGGGCATCAGACCTCCCTCAAGGTGAGGACGGGCACCCCGCCCGCCCGCTCGGCGGCGGCGCCGCGACCGGAGAAGGACGGGTTGGTCATGAAATAGCGGTGCAGGTTGAACGGCCGCTTGCCGGGCACGACGCGGGTGTAGCTGCCGTCGGGGCCGAGCCACCAGCTCTGCTCGTCGTCGTTGAGATTGGCGACCATCACCTGGTTGAGCACCTGCGCATGGACCGTGGGATTGTCGATCGGGAGAAGATACTCCACCCGGCGATCGAAGTTCCGGGGCATCCAGTCCGCCGAGGAAATATAGACCTTGGCCTTGGCGCTGGGCAGGCCATGGCCGTTGCCGAAGCACATGATCCGGCTGTGTTCCAGAAAGCGGCCGATGATTGACTTGACCCGGATATTGTCCGACAGGCCATCGACGCCGGGGCGCAGGCAACAGATGCCGCGCACGACGAGATCGATCTTCACGCCCGCCGCGCTCGCCCGATAGAGCTTCTCGATCAGCGCCGGATCGACCAGCGAATTGACCTTGGCCCAGATGGCGGCGGGGCGGCCGGCGCGGGCATGGTCGATCTCGGCATCGATCAGCGCGCCGATCTTGTCGCGCAGGCCGTGCGGCGAGATGGTGAGCCGCTGGAGATGCTGCGGCTCGACATAGCCGGTGATGTAGTTGAACAGTTGCGCGGCATCCGATCCCACGACAGGATCGGCCGTGAAGTAGCTGAGATCGGTGTAGATTCGCGCCGTGATCGGATGGTAATTGCCCGTGCCGAAATGGCAGTAGGTGCGATAGCCGTCGCCCTCGCGACGGACGACCATCGAAACCTTTGCGTGGGTCTTCCAGTCGATGAAGCCGTAGACGACCTGCACGCCGGCGCGCTCCAGCATCGCCGCCCAGTCGAGATTCTGCTCCTCGTCGAACCGCGCCTTCAGCTCGACCACGGCGGTCACCGACTTGCCGGCCTCGGCCGCGTCGATCAGCGCGCGGATCACCGCCGATTGCTTGCCGGCGCGATACAGCGTCTGCTTGATCGCCACGACATCCGGGTCCTGCGCCGCCTGCTTGAGGAAGGCGAGGACCACATCGAACGTCTCATACGGGTGGTGGACGATCAGATCCTTGGCTTTGATCGCCGCGAAGCAATCGCCGCCATGTTCCCGAATTCGCTCGGGGAAACGCGGCGTCATGGCTGAAAATTTCAGGTCGGGCCGATCCTCGTCGACCAGTTCGGCCAGATCGACGATGCCGAGGAAGCCCTCGGTCTCGTTGACGAAGGCATCGGTGCCGCCCAGTTCGGCGCGGACCATCGCCTCGAGCTGGTCGGGTAGGCGCTCGTGCGTCTCGAGGCGGATCACCCGCCCCTTGCGGCGCCGCTTGATGGCCGAGCGGAAGTAGCGGACGAGATCCTCGGCCTCTTCCTCGATCTCGATATCGCTGTCGCGGATCACGCGGAAACCGCCGTAGCCGACCAGATCGTAGCCGGGGAACAGGATGCCCCGGAAATGGCGGATCAGCGTCTCTATCGCCACATAGCGCGCTTCCTTGCCGGGCACTCTCACGAAGCGGCGGAGGGTGGCGGGCACCATCAGCAGTTCGCGGATGATCGTCCCGTCCGAAATGCGGCGCAGTTCGAAGATGATCGAGAAGCCCTTGTTCGGGATGAACGGAAAGGGATGCGCCGGATCGAGCGCCTGCGGTGTCAGGACCGGAAACACCTGCTCGCGGAAATAGCGTTCGAGGAAGGCGGCCGAATCGGCATCGATCTGGTCACGGCCGAGGATGCGGATGCCGGCGGTCTCCAGCTCGCGTTGCAGATCGTGCCACACCGCCTGCTGATCGGCCATCAGCCGATCGGCCTCGCGCGCGATCGCGGCGAGCTGCTGGCTGGGGGTCAGGCCGTCGGGCGAGCGATCCTCGATCTCACGGGTGCGCTGGCCCGCCAGCCCCGCCACGCGGACCATGAAGAATTCATCGAGATTGTTGCCCGAGATCGAAAGGAAGCGCAGCCGCTCCAGCAAGGGGTGCGAGGGATTGCACGCCTCTTCCAGCACCCGCTCGTTGAAGGCGAGCCAGGAAAGCTCGCGGTTGAAATAACGGTGGCGGGGGGCGATCGGCTCGGGATGGCTATCGCCCACCAGCGCATCGTCGAGCGCGTCGTTGGCGGGTACGGGCTGTTCCATCCCGCTTCCTTATCCTGCTTGGCGTGACTCGTCGATGACGCCCATCGCGCGCAGCACCTCGCGCGCCAGCGGCACCGATAGGCGCACGCGCCGCGCCAGTGCCGCCGCGTCGAGAGCCTCCACCAGACGGTGAAGCGACAGGTAGGTCCGCTCGATGCGCGGCAGCAGGAAGCGCAGCACATCGGGCGTGACGGGCAGGCCGCGCGCCACCAGCAATTTCTCGATCAGCAACGCCATCAGATCCTCGTCGGGCTCCTCCATCGTCACCTTGGGGCTGGCGGCGATGCGCGAGCGCAGATCGGGCAATGTGATCTCCCACGCCGGCGGGGGCGCGTCGGCGATGACGAGCAGCGGCCGGCGCCGCTCCTGCGCGCGGTTCCAGGCGTGGAACAGCATCTCCTCGTCCTGCCGCTCGGCATCGTCGATCATCTCGCCGCCGGTCTTGGCGGTGAAGATGCGGGCGAGCAGGCTGCGGCCGGATTTGCGCGGGCCGCTCAGCACCGTCGTCATCACCGGCCAGTGCGACCAGTGATCGAGATGGGCGACGACGCGGGCATTGGCATTGGTGAGGAAGAAATCGCGCTCATCCTCGCTGGCCGGCCAGTCGAAGGGGAGCCCGATCTGGCTCACCGGGGCGGGATTCCGGCGGCGGGCGGTGGCGGCAGCGGGATCGGCGCCGGGCGCGGCGGGCCGCCGGCCTGCTCGACGTTGACGGCGCGGACGTTGAGCCGCGTCTGGAGCGCGGCGCGGAAGGCGGTCGGGTCGCCCGCATAAGTGACGCGGATCATCGAGACACCGCCCAGCGCCAGGCTGGAGGTCGAGGCCGAAGTCACACCGCCGATCGAGCGGATCGTCTGTTCGGCGGCGGCGGCGGCGGTGGCATCGGGGGTGTCGACCTGCACCGACAGGATCGACGGCGGCGCCGCGATGCTGGTGTCGGTCATCACATCCTCGGCCATGCTGCCGGCCATCAGATCGTCGGCGACATCCTCCTCGATCGTCAGCGAGGCATCGGGCTGGAGGCCGCCGCCGCGCAGCGCGTCGCCATAGAGCGCGTCGATCCGGCGCACGCCGTCGTCGAGCATCTTCGCCAGACCGTCGCTGCTGGGCGCGAACAGGCGGAAGGCGCCGACCAGCTTGGCGTCCGGCCCGTGCAGCGCATAGAATTGGCCGATCACCGGCCCGCCGGGGAAGGATCGGGTCAACCGCACCACCGGCATCACCATGTCCGCCGCGCCATATTGATCGAGCAAGGCCCGCCACTGGCCGCGACCGGGTCGGCCGACCTGCGACGCGTTGAGCAGCAAGGGATCGGCGCCGTTGCCGACCGGGCGGATATAATCGATCGGGCTGCCGCCGGAGCGGAAGCGCGCCCACGCCCGCTGCCATTCGGTGCGCGTCTCGAAGCTCTGGCCGGTGCCGCCCGACCACATCACCGGGATCACCAGCATCGGCGCCGATCGCCGCACGCCGCCATTGTTGCCGAGCAGCTGGCCGGCGCGCGCGCGATCGAACAGCACGCCCAGCCGCGCCACGTAACGGCGGGGGGTGATATGCTCGTCCTCCACCTCGATGCCGGCGACGATGGCGTCGAGGGTCGAATCGGGCAGGCCGGGGGCGGCGGTGGCGGGCTGGCCGTTGGCGCGCGCCCACAAGAGCTTCCACGCCTTGCGCTGCGCCAGCCGCCAGCCGGCATTGCGCGCCGCATCGGCGTTGGGGCCGCTCACGTCGACCTCGACACCGCCCACTTCGAAATTGGCCGAACTGTCGATCGGCGCCACGCCGCGCTCGGCGCGTTCGAGCTGCGCCACGACGACCGCGCCGCCCGCGAGCAGCAGCCCACCGACGATAGCGGCCCCGAGGGCCTTGGGAAACGGACGGGCGGGACGAAAAGCGGCGATCACGGCTCGCCTTTTGGCGACTATGCGGTGGAAATCCAAGTCGCTTGTGGGCTAGGCGGCTGGGCCATGTCGTCAGAGCCCTATACCTACGCCCAGGCGGGCGTCTCCATCGCCGCCGGCAATGCGCTGGTGAAGGCCATCGCCCCACTGGTCCGCGCCACCCGCCGGCCGGGGGCCGATGCCGAGATCGGCGGCTTCGGCGGCTTCTTCGATCTGAAGGCGGCGGGCTTTACCGATCCGCTGCTGGTCGCGGCCAACGACGGGGTCGGCACCAAGCTGAAGCTGGCGATCGACGCCGGCCGGCACGAGGGCGTCGGCATCGATCTGGTCGCGATGTGCGTCAACGATCTGATCGTGCAGGGCGCCGAGCCCCTGTTCTTCCTCGACTATTTCGCGACCGGCAAGCTCGACCAGGGCATCGCCGAAACGGTGATCGCGGGCATCGCCGAGGGGTGCCGCATCGCCGGCTGCGCGCTGATCGGCGGCGAGACGGCCGAGATGCCGGGCATGTACGCGCCGGGCGACTATGACCTCGCCGGCTTCTCGGTCGGCGCAGTCGAGCGCGCGCAGGTGCTGACCGGCGACAAGGTGGCCGAGGGCGACGTGATCCTCGGCCTCGCCTCGTCGGGCGTCCATTCCAACGGCTTCTCGCTGGTGCGCCGCCTTGCCGCCGACAAGGGCTGGAAGCTGGAACGCCCGTCCCTCTTCGATCAGGACGTGCTGCTGATCGACGCGCTGCTGGCGCCGACTCGCATCTATGTGAAGAGCCTGTTGCCGCTGGTGCGCGAAGGCCGGATCGCGGCGATGGCGCACATCACCGGCGGCGGCCTGCTGGAAAATATCCCCCGCGTGCTGCCGCAGGGCCTGCACGCCACGATCGACGCCGACGCATGGCAGCAGCCGCGCCTGATGGCCTTCCTCCAGGCGCAAGGGGCGATCGAGCCGGGCGAGATGGCGCGCACCTTCAACTGCGGGATCGGCATGGCGCTGGTGGTGAAGCCCGACGCGGCGGCCGGCGTGGCGGAGGCGCTGGAGGCGGCGGGCGAGACCGTGTTCACGATCGGCGCGATCGGCGCGGGCGAGAAGGGCTGCACGGTGCGTGGATCGGACGAGACGTGGAGCGCGCGCGGCGCTTGGACCGCAACGTTTCATGGCTGAGACCAGCACGTCATTGCGAGCGCAGCGAAGCAATCCAGTTCCGCCGCTTGTGGTGAGCGCGCGGCTGGATTGCTTCGCTGCGCTCGCAATGACGGATTCGGACCTATGACCAAGGCCAAGCTCGCCATCCTCATCTCCGGGCGCGGCTCGAACATGATCGCCCTCGCCGAAGCGGCGCGCGACCCCGCCTGCCCGTTCGAGATCGTTCGCGTCCTCTCCAACGATCCCGCAGCCGCCGGCCTCGCCGAAGCCGAACGGCGCGGCATCCCGATATGGGCGCACAGCCACAAGGGCCTCAAGCGCGCCGATTATGACGCGCTGCTCGACGCCGAACTGCGCGCCGCCGGGGCCGAATATGTCGCGCTGGCGGGCTATATGCGCCTACTCTCCCCCGGCTTCGTCGCCGGCTGGGCGGGGCGGATGGTGAATATCCACCCCTCGCTGCTGCCCGCCTACAAGGGGCTCGACACCCATAATCGCGTGCTGGCGGCGGGCGATGCCGAGCATGGTTGCACCGTCCACCTCGTCACCGCCGAACTCGACGACGGGCCGATCCTCGGCCAGGCGCGCGTGCCGGTGCTGCCGGGCGACGACGAGGAATCGCTTGCCGCCCGCGTGCTGGCGGAGGAACATCGCCTCTATGCCCGCTGCCTCGCCGATCTCGTGAGCCGATGAGCCCGGACCCGCAAGCCGACCTCGCCCGCATCCGCGCCATCGCGCTCGCCCTCCCCCGCGCCGCCGAGCGGGTGTCGCACGGCCAGCCGGTATTCTTCATCGAGAAGGGCAAGATCTTCGCCTGGTTCCTGCACGATCATCACGGGATCGGCATCACCGCCGTCGCGGTGAAGACCGGCGGCGAGGAGGAGCAGGCGATGCTGATCGAGCAGGATCCCGACCTCTATTACCGCCCCGCCTATCTCGCGCCCTCGGGCTGGATCGGGATGCGGCTCGACGGGGCATCGACCGACTGGGAGCATGTCGCCGACCGGATCGGCCGAAGCTGGGACATGGTGGCGCCCAAGCGCCTGCTGGAGATGGGACGATGACCGACCGCGCGCCCTGGGAAAAGGAGCCGCCCCCGCCGACCCCGGTGCAGCAGGCCGAAGCGCGCGCCGAAAGGGCCGAGACCCGCGCCGAGAAACTCGCCGACAAGGCCGAGGCCGCCGCGATCCGCCGCCGCTGGATCACGCTTGGCGAGGTGCTGGCGGTGCTGGCGGTCGCGATCTCCGGCCTGACGCTCTGGAACAGCTGGTCCGAACGCACCCACAGCGAGGCGGAGAAGAGCGCGGCCGACGCCAAGGCCAGCGCGAAATCGATGCGGCTGGTGCTGAAGGCGGAGCTGGCGAAGGACAAGGCGAGCCTGACCCTGGCGCCGGCCGACATGACCCAGACGATCCAGAGCCAGACGATCTTCTTCCCCACGAAGCTGGACGTTTCGCCCGTGGAGACGACCGGCGACGCGCGGATCGAGGCGGGCTGGTTCGCCAGCGCGGCGAAGAAGGGCGATCCCCCGCACGACCGCAATCTGAAGGTGCCGATCGCGATCACGACCCGCTTCGTCAACGGTGACGGCGCGTTGGGCCAGTTGAGCGCGCTTTACCACCTCGGCTATCGGGTGGAGGGGCGGCTGTTCGGATCGTCGGTGGAGCTGACCGGTCTGTCGCTGATCGGCAGCGTGGTCGAGAAGGACGCGCAGAAGCGGATCGATGCGCTGACGAAGTAAGCGCTTTGTCCGCCGTCACCCCAGACTTGTTCCGGGGTCCACCGGGCGGCGGGGCACGTCTGTGAAATTCCGGCCCAAGCGACTGGGGGCCGGTGGACCCCGGCACGAGGCCGGGGTGACGGATGGGGGTTATGCCTCGGCAGCCCCCACCCTGTCGGTTCAGCCGACAATCTCTTCCGGCTTGAAGAAGTAGGCGATCTCGATCGCCGCATTCTCCGCGCTGTCCGAACCATGGACCGAGTTCGCCTCGATCGATTCGGCATAGGTCTTGCGGATGGTGCCCTCGTCGGCGTTGGCCGGGTTGGTGGCGCCCATCACGGTGCGGTTGGCGAGAACGGCGTCCTCCCCCTCGAGCACCTGCACGACGACCGGGCCGGAGATCATGAAGCTGACCAGATCGTTGAAGAACGGCCGCTCGCTGTGGACGGCGTAGAAGCCCTCGGCCTGTTCCTTGGTCATGTGGATGCGCTTGGACGCGACGATCCGCAGGCCGGCATCCTCCAGCATCTTGGTGACGCCGCCGGTCAGGTTGCGACGGGTCGCATCGGGCTTGATGATCGAAAAGGTGCGTTCGGTCGTCATGGCCGAGCGGTCTCCGTGTTATGGTGTGTGGATGGGCGCGCCACTAGGCGGGGGGCGGCGATTATGCAAGCACGGTGGTGGGTGGCGCTGGGCAAACGAAGCGTCGCCCCGGCGCAGGCCGGGGCCTCAGGTGGCCGCCACGACCGTCGCCCCAAGCCTGCCGAGGCCCCGGCCTGCGCCGGGGCGACCATCAGATTTCACGCCACTTTGACCCACTTACCGCCGTCCTGCCGCCAGAAATTGCGCGTCACCCCCTCGCGATCCTTCAGCGTCCGCCACGCCGCCCGCGCCGCGTCTACGGTGGCTTCATCGAAGAAATGAAAAGCGCGCTCGAAGCCCAGCGCCGCTTCCCGCCAGATGCCGTCGGCCAGCGCGACCGATTTCGCCTCGTTGGTCGGCACCACATCGTCCGCGATCAGGATCGGCTGGCGCGTCTCCCCCGCCCCGCCGGCGCGGCCGTGGGGGACGAAGGCGGCGGGGTCATGATCCCACAGGAAACTGTCGATCCGCCGCGCCAGCGTCTCGTCCGCCGCGACGACGAGCAGCCGTCCGCCCTGCCCGGTCACCCGCTCGGCGATGCGCAGCAGGATGCGTTCGACCGGGTCGCGGGTCAGTTCGTAGAGATCGACCTGCATGGGCGCCCCCCCGCCGCCTCTCGCTTATCGCTCGAAATTGTCGGCGATGAAGCGGTCGAGCAGGCGCACGCCATAGCCCGTCGCGCCCTTTTCGAAGAACGTGCCCGGCTTCGACGACCAGACCATGCCGGCGATGTCGAGATGCGCCCAGCGCACGCCTTCGTCGACGTAGCGCTTGATGAATTGCGCCGCCGTGATCGATCCGCCCTCGCGCGGGCCGACATTCTTCATGTCGGCGATCGGCGAGTCGATCATCTTGTCGAACGCATCCGCCATCGGCATCCGCCACAAGGGCTCGCCCACCGCCGTCGCGGCCGCCGTCAGCTCGGCCGCCAGCGAATCGTCGTTGGAGAAGATGCCGCCGAACTCATGGCCGAGCGAGATGATCATCGCCCCGGTCAAGGTCGCCAGATCGACGATCGTCTTGGGGGCGAAGCGCTTCTGCGTCCAGGTGATCGCGTCGCACAGCACCAGCCGGCCCTCGGCATCGGTGTTGATGACCTCGACGGTCTGGCCCGACATGGTGGTGACCACGTCGCCCGGCCGCTGCGCGCCGCCCGAGGGCATGTTCTCGACCAGGCCGCAGATGCCGACGACATGCGCCTTGGCCTTGCGCCTGGCGAGCGCCAGCATCGTACCGGCGACGGCGCCCGCGCCGCCCATGTCCCACTTCATATCCTCCATGCCGGCGGGCGGCTTGAGCGAGATGCCGCCGGTGTCGAAGGTGACGCCCTTGCCGACCAGCGCGACCGGCTCCCTCGTGCCGCCGCTGCCGTCATATTTCATCACGAGAAGCTGCGCCTCGCGGTCCGATCCCTGCGACACGCCCAAAAGCGCGCCCATGCCGGCTTCGCGCATCTCGGCCTCGCCCAGCACCTCGATCTCGACGCCGGTGCCCTCCAGCGCCGCTTTGGCGCGGGCGACGAAGCTCTCGGGATAGATGATGTTGGCCGGCTCGGCGACCAGCGTGCGGGTGAAGGCGACGCCCTCCGACACGCCCGCGCCATCGGCCCAGGCGGCCTCCGCCCCCTCGCCCGCGCCCACGATCGTCAGCGTCCTGAGCGTCGGCCTGGCCTCTTCGGCCAGCTTGGTGCGATAGACGTCGTGCCGCCACGAGCGCAGCCGCGCCGCCAGCGCCACCCGAGCCGCGAAGGCCGGCTTGTCTTCGATCGCGAGGCCCGACAGATCGACAGCCGCCGCAACCGTGCCCGAGGCGAGCAGCCGGGCCACCAGCGCCGACCCCAATTTGTCCGCCGCCGCCAGATCGCCCTCGCCCACGCCGATCGTCAGCGTGCGCGCGTCACCGGCCAGCGTGTCCAGCATCGTGCCGGGCTTGCCGGCGAAGCGGAACGCCGCGGCGCCCGGAAGGGCGGCGGCGTCGGCGGCCAGGACCGGGCGGATCGCCACGGCGTCCGCGGGAAGGGTATCGGCGAATAGGATGTCGATCAAAGCTCACGGTCCTTTGGGTGAAGGCGAACGACCAATGTAGGACGAGGGGGCGGGAGGATCGACCCCCTTTCGCGTTCCTCCGTTCACCGCCCGCCCGTTGCAGCGCAGCGCGCGCTGGGATAGGCGATGAAGTTCATGGGGGACGGGGCGTTGGCCCCGGCGTGCCGCCGGGAGTGACGTTTGCCGACCAATCCGTTCCTGTTGCTGACGGCGCTCCCCCTCGTGCTGGCGATGGCCGACCCCGCCTTCGCGCAGGCGCCCGCCGCCCCGGCGCTGGGCGAGGCTCGCCCTAACCTTCAGACGCCCGCCATCGCCCTGCCCGAAACGTCCGGCGCGCCCACCCCGGCCAACGACGAGGAGGTCACCTTCTCCTCGGCGACGCTCGATTACGCCAGCGACGACGATATCGTCACCGCCACCGGCGACGTGCGGATGGTGCGCGCCGGCAGCCGGCTGCGCGCCGACAAGGTGGTGTGGAACCGCAAGACCGGCCAGGTCACCGCCAACGGCAATGTCGCGGTGGTGAACCCCGGCGGTGACAAGCTGTATGGCGATTCGATCGAGCTGACCGACACGCTGAAGGACGGCGTGATCGCCAACCTGCTGCTCGTGCTGGACGACGGCGGCCGCCTCGCCGCGCGCAAGGGCACGCGCGCCAACGGCGTCTCGACGCTCCAGAACGCCGCCTACACCGCCTGCCGCGTGGTCGATTCGGATGGCTGCCCCAAGGTGCCGGTGTGGCAGATCACCGCGCTGCGCGTGGTCCACGATCCGACCAAGCATCGCGTGTCCTACAAGGACGCGCGCTTCGTGCTGTTCGGCATGCCGATCCTGTGGCTGCCGACCTTCTCGCACCCGGACGGCAGCGGGCAGCAGGGCAATTCGGGCCTGCTGGTGCCGAACCTTTCCTACAACCGTACCAACGGGTTGGAGGTCGCCCTTCCTTATTATTATAAGTTCGGGCCGAACGGCGACCTGACGGTCACGCCGCACGTCTACACCGCCGTGCTGCCCGCGCTGGAGTTCAAATATCGCCGGCTGACCAGCATCGGTGCCTATCAGATCAGCGGCATCGGCACGCAAAGCTCCAAGCTGCCGATCGGCGCGCCGGCCACGCAGGATTCGGACAAGGCGTTCCGTGGCTATCTCAACGCCAACGGCCGCTTCCAGTTCGGCCCCAACTGGACGGTCACCGCCGTCGGCCGGGTGACGACCGACCGCACCTTCCTGCGCCGCTACGACATCACCGGCGAGGATCGGCTGCGCTCCACCGTGCAGGTCGAGCGGGTCGATGCCGACAGCTATCTGCGGATCGCCGGCTGGGCGGTGCAGACCCTGCGCGCCGTGGGCAGCCAGGGGCAGCAGCCCTTCGCCCTGCCCGCGATCGATTATCGCCGCCGCATCGACGAGACCTTGCTCGGCGGCCACATCGACCTGCAAGGCAACAGCCTCGCCCTGATCCGCACCGAGGGGCAGGATACCCAGCGCGCCTTCGCCGCCGCCATGTGGACCCGCGACATGCTGACCGGCATGGGCCAGATGGTCAGCTTCACCGGCTATGCGCGCGGCGACGTCTATCACACGAGCGACACGCTCTCGACCGCGACGGTCGCCTATCGCGGCGACAAGGGCTGGACGACGCGCGGCATCGCCGCCGCCGCCGCCGACGTGCGCTGGCCCTTCATCGGCACGCTCTTCGGCGGCACGCAGCGCATCACCCCACGCTTCCAGCTGGTCGCGACCCCCGGCACGCCCAATCTGCGCATCCCCAACGAGGACGCCCGCGCGGTCGATCTGGAGGATTCGAACCTCTTCGCGCTCAACCGCTTCAACGGCTATGACCGCTGGGAGGACAGCAGCCGCGCGACATACGGCTTCGAATGGAATTACGACCGGCCCGGCGTCGCCATCCGGGGCGTGATCGGCCAGAGCTATCGCCTTCAGGCGCGGCAGGACATCCTCTCGCAGGGCACCGGCCTGTCGGATCGCTGGTCGGATTATGTCGGCCGCGTCTCCGTCCGCTACGGCACCTTCCTCGAGCTGACCGAGCGGTTCCGGCTCGACAAGAACGGCCTGAAGGTGCGTCGCAACGAGATCGACGCCACGATCGGCTCGCGCGCCACCTATTTCACGGCGGGCTATCTGCGCCTCAACCGCAACATCCTCTCCTCGATCGAGGATCTGCGCGATCATGAGGAAATCCGCGTCGGCGCGCGGGTGAAGGTCGCGCGCTTCTGGTCGATCTTCGGGTCGACGGTGGTCGACCTGACCGGGCGCAACGACGATCCCGTCGCCAACACCGACGGGTTCGAGCCGTTCCGCCATCGCCTCGGCATCCTCTATTCGGACGATTGCCTCGATCTCGGCATCACCTGGAAGCGGGACTATTTCCGCACCGGCGACGCGCGCGGCGGCAACGCCTTCCTGTTGAAGCTGGCGTTCAAGAACATCGGCCGCTAAGCCGGCATTCAGGCGCCCGCGCGTAGCGGGCATTTTCGGAACAGCGATTTGGGCGGGACGAGGGTGACGGCAGGTTTCAGACTGCGCGGGCTGATGGTCGCGGCGGGTACATTGACGGCGGGGATCGCGCTCATCGCCGGTTCGCAGATGGCGATCGCCCAGCAGCAGGCGGTGCCCCGCCAGCCCGGCAACAGCGCCGACGCGCTCGATCTACCGACCGATCTTCAGGTGTTCGGTCCGCGCGATCCCGCGATCCGCAAGGCGACCGCGATCGTCAACGGCACGATCATCACCGATACCGATGTCGATCAGCGCCTCGCGCTCGTGATCGTCGCCAACGGCGGCCAGGTGCCCGACGCGGAGCGTGAGCGGCTGCGCTTGCAGATCCTGCGCAACCTGATCGACGAGACGCTCCAGATTCAGGAGGCCGCCGCCCAGGACCTGAAAGTCAGCGCGGCCGAGATCGACCAGACGTTCAACCGCTTGGCCTCGCAGTTCAAGCGTACGCCAAAGGATTTCGCGACCTATCTCACCTCGGTCGGCTCGTCGGCCGCGTCGCTCAAGCGTCAGGTCGAAGGCGAAACGGCATGGCGCCGCGTGCTGGGCCGCAAGGTCGAGCCCTTCGTCAACGTCGGCGAGGAAGAGGTGAAGGCCATCATGGCGCGCCTCAACGCGTCCAAGGGCGCGCAGGAATATCGGATCGGGGAAATCTATCTCTCCGACACGCCGGCCACCGCCGCGCAGGTGCGCGCCAACGCCGATCGCATCGTCGAACAGGTCCGTCAGGGCGGCGCCTTCGTCGCCTACGCCCGCCAATATTCGGAAGCCTCGACGGCGGCCGTCGGCGGCGATCTCGGCTGGGTGCGGCTGGAACAGCTGCCCGACGAACTCGCCTCCGCCGCGCGCGAGATGAACGCCGGCCAGATCAGCGAGCCGATCCAGCTCGCCGGCGGCTGGTCGATCCTCGCCGTGATCGACAAGCGGCAGGTGCTGACCGCCGATCCGCGCGATTCCGTGCTGAGCCTCAAGCAGGTGTCGATCACCTTCCCCAAGGGCACCAGCCAGACCGCCGCCACCGGCCAGGTCGAGCGCTTCGCCAACATGGCGCGCGAGATCAAGGGCTGTGGCAGCGTCGCCGACGCGGCCGCCAAGGTCGGCGCCGAAGTGGTGTCGAGCGACGGCGTCGCCGTGCGCGATCTGCCCGCGCCGCTTCAGGACATCATGCTCAAGCTGAACATCGGCGAATCCTCGCCGCCGTTCGGCACGGTCGAGGATGGCGTGCGCACGCTCGTGCTGTGCGGCCGTGACGAGCCGGCGGCCGCCAGCGGCCCATCGTTCGACCAGATCTACAGCCAGCTCGAAGAGGAGCGCGTCAATCGCCGGGCGCAGCGTTATCTGCGCGATCTGCGGCGCGACGCGGTGATCGATTACCGCTGATCCGGCCTCGGCCGCGCCGCTGGCTCCGCTGGCGGTCGCGCTGGGGGATCCGGCCGGTATCGGCCCCGAGATCGTCGCCAAGGCGTGGGACGCGCGCGTGGAGCGCGATCTCGCCCCCTTCTTCGCGGTTGGCGATGCCCGCTCGATCGAGGCGGTGTGGACCGGGCCGATCGCGGTCATCTCCGATCCGGCCGAGGCGGTGGGCGTGTTCGCCGATGCGCTGCCGCTGATCCAGATCATCGACACGGGCGAGATCGTGCCCGGCGTGCCCGACATGCAGGGCGCGCGCTGCGCCTTCAACGCGCTGGAAGTGGCGGTCGGCCTCGCCAAATCGGGCGCGGCGGGCGCGCTGGTGACGGGGCCGGTCTCCAAGGCGCAGCTCTATTCGGTCGGTTTCGTCCACCCCGGCCAGACCGAGTTCGTGGCGGAACGCTGCGGCGTGTCGCCGGAAAATGCGGTGATGATGCTCGCCGGCCCATCGCTCAGGACCGTGCCGATCACCGTGCACGTGCCGCTGATCGAGGTGGTCGGCCTGGTCAGCATCGATCTGATCGTCGCCAAGGCGCGCGTCACCGAGCGCGGCCTCGTCCGCAATTTCGGGATCGAGCGGCCCCGCCTCGCCATCGCCGGCTTCAACCCCCATGCCGGCGAAGGCGGCGTGTTCGGGCGCGAGGAGATCGACCTGATCCAGCCCGCGATCGACATATTGCTGGCCGAGGGCATCGACGTGATCGGGCCACTGCCGGCCGACACGATGTTCCACACACGCGCCCGTGCGCAATATGACGCGGCGCTCTGCCTTTACCACGATCAGGCACTTATTCCGATCAAGACCTTGTTTTTCGACGAAGGTGTCAATCTCACACTCGGCCTGCCGATCGTCCGCACCGCGCCCGATCATGGCACCGCCTTCGATATCGCCGGGCAGGGTCTCGCCGATCCGGGCGCGATGATCGCGGCCATCGCGCTCGCCGCCGACTGCGCGCGCCACCGCGC
Organism: Sphingomonas naphthae; assembly: GCF_028607085.1. NCBI lineage: Bacteria > Pseudomonadati > Pseudomonadota > Alphaproteobacteria > Sphingomonadales > Sphingomonadaceae > Sphingomonas > Sphingomonas naphthae. Next base: position 1,767,950 of record NZ_CP117411.1, read on the forward strand.
CCGCTGACCCGATGGCCCTCGAAGACCTGCCACCCTTACGCGAGGTGATCGCCGCGCATGGCCTCAGCGCCAGCAAGGCGCTCGGCCAGAATTTCCTGTTCGACGGCCAGTTGCTCGCCCGCATCGCGCGGGTGCCGGGGTCGCTGGCGGGCGAGCGTGTCTATGAAGTCGGCCCCGGCCCCGGTGGGCTGACGCGCGCGCTGCTGGGCGCCGGCGCCGAGGTGGTGGCGGTCGAGCGCGACTCCCGCTGCCTCGCCCCGTTGGCGGCGCTCTCAGAGGCGGTGGACGGGCGCCTGCGGGTGATCTCGGGCGATGCGCTGGAGGTGGACGAACAGGCCGAGGCGGGCGCGGGCGCGCATATCGTCGCCAACCTGCCCTACAATGTCGGCACGGCGCTGCTGGTCCGCTGGCTCACGCTCGACGCCTGGCCGCCGTGGTGGCGCTCGCTGACGCTGATGTTCCAGAAGGAAGTTGCCGAGCGGATCGTGGCGAAGCCCGGCAGCGACGCCTACGGTCGCCTCGCCGTGCTGGCGCAGTGGCGCACGACCCCCTCGATCGCCTTCGCCGTCAACCGCGCCGCCTTCGTGCCACCGCCCAAAGTGACATCGGCGGTGGTGCATATCGTGCCGGGCGAGACGCCCGAGGGGGTATCGCCGAAGCGGCTGGGCGATCTCACGGCGGCCGCCTTCGGCCAGCGGCGCAAGATGCTGCGGCAGAGTTTGAAAGGGTTGCCCGGTGCACTCGATGCGCTGGCGGCGGCGGGGATCGATCCGGCGCGGCGGGCGGAAACGCTGTCGGTGGAGGAATTCGTGACGGTGGCGCGACTTATGGGCACGAGTTAAATTCTTACCGCAGCGTGCTCCTGCGAAAGCAGGAGCCCAGAGCCCCAAACGCTGCCCTCCCATAACCCTGGGCTCCTGCCTGCGCAGGAGCACAAAGCAGATCAGGGCTTCGTCGTCTTACCCTCTTCGCCCTTCGGCGGCACCTTGTCGGTCGCCTGCGCGGCCAGCACGGTCGCGGGCGGGCCCTTGGCGATGGCGGCGGACAATGCCGCCTGCTGCGGGCAGCCGGTCTTGCAGATGCCCTGGATGCGGACGAGGTTGGCGCGGGCGCGCTCGACGGCGCCCTTTTGCACCATCGCCTCACCTTGCCCCGCCAAGGCCTTGAGATCATTTGGATCGAGCGCCAGCGCCTCGCCATACAGGCGGATCGCGCGGCCCGGCAGCGCCTGCTGCTCGGCGACTTCGGCGAGCGCGATATAGGCGCCGCGATTGCGCGGATCGACCGCCAGCGCGGTCTCGAGGATGCCGCTCGCGTCGGTCAGATTGCCCGCCGCCTTCACCTTGGCGGCCTGCTCGACCAGCGCGACGCTCTTCGGATTGATCTGGTCGTCGGGCTTCTGGCCGATCGCGCCGCTCGCGGAAACGGCCAGCGTAAGGGACAGGAACAGGGGCGAAAGACGCATCAGTGTCTCCGAAAATCGGCCAAGAGTGCCGTTTAGCACGAGCGGATCAGGCTCGCGACGAAAAAGCCGTCGGTGCCGTCGCTTGCGGGGTTCAGCAACCGCCCCGCGCCATCGGCCTTGCCGGCGGTGAACGGCAATTCCTCGACAGTCCAGCCAGCATGCGAGGCCAGGAACGCCGCGACCCGATCGCGCCCTTCCTCGGCCAGCACCGAGCAGGTCGCATAGACCAGCCTGCCCCCCAAGCGCACCAAAGGCGCCCCCAGTTCCAGCACGCGCGCCTGCAAGGCGGTCAGCCGGGCCAGCCGCGCCTCGGTCAGCCGCCAGCGCGCCTCGGGGTTACGCCGCCATGTCCCGGTGCCCGAACAGGGCGCGTCGATCAGCACGACATCGGCCGCGCCCGCCAGATCGGCAAGCCTCTCGGCCTCGCGCGCGCCATCCAGCAGGCGCATGTCGAGCGACCCGACCCCGGCGCGATCGGCACGCGCACCCAGCCGCATCAGCCGCCGATCGACGTCGCAGGCGATCAACCGCCCCTCTCCGCCCATCATCGCCGCCAGCGCGAGCGTCTTGCCGCCCGCGCCTGCGCACAGATCGATCACCGTCATCCCCGGCGCGGCACGGCTCGCCAGCGCGATCAACTGGCTTCCCTCGTCCTGCACCTCCACCTTGCCCTCGGCATAGAGCGGTGAGGCTTCGATCGGATGGCCTTCGGGCAGGCGCAGGGCATCGGGCGAGAAGGCGCCGGGCCTCGCCTCGGGCAAAAACGCCAGCACGTCTTCGGGGGTCGCCTTCAGGCGGTTGACTCGCAGATCGAGCGGTGCCCGCTCCAGCAACGCCGGAAGTTCATCGGCGGACAGCGTCGCGGCGACACGATTATCCAGCCATTGCGGGATGATGGAAGCCTCGGCTCCCACTTCGTCCTCACCAATCGGCGCGGGGCAATGCCGCGATCCATCAAACGCCGCCACCAGCTCGGGCCGCTCGCGGGCCAGCCCGACCAGCGCCGCGCGCCCATCCACGGGGCAATCCCCCGCCCGCCGGATCGCGCCATAAACCAGTTCACGGATCGCGCGGCGATCGCCCGAACCGGCATAACGCCGCGTCTTGAAATAGCGGACGATGATCGTATCCGCCGCCGCCCCACCGGCCTTGGCAGCCGCAATGATCTCATCGAGCAGCTCAATCGCCGCCTGCGCCCGCGCGCCGGGCGTCATGAGCCTTGGATCGGTTCAGCGGTGCTGAACCGGAGGCGGCACCAGCCCGCTCGCCCACCCGGCCACCCACAGGATACTGCCGTTGGGTGGCCGGGTGGGGGAGCGGGCTGGTGCCGCGTCAGCGTAGCTGACAAGGAATCAACCCAGCGACGGATAGTTCGGCGCCTCGCGGGTGATCGACACGTCGTGGACATGGCTTTCGCGCAGGCCGGCGTTGGTGATCCGCACGAAGCGGGCGCGCTTCTGAAGCTCGGGGATGGTCGGCGCGCCGACATAGCCCATCGCCGCCTTGATGCCGCCGACGAGCTGGTGGATCACATCCTTGGCCGGGCCCTTGTAGGCCACCTGCCCCTCGATCCCCTCGGGCACGAGCTTGAGCTGATCCTTGATTTCCTGCTGGAAATAGCGGTCCGCCGATCCGCGCGACATCGCGCCGACCGATCCCATGCCGCGATAGCTCTTGTACGCACGCCCTTGATACAGAAAGGTTTCGCCCGGCGCCTCCGCAGTGCCGGCCAGCAGCGAACCGACCATCACAGTCGAAGCGCCCGCCGCCAGCGCCTTGGCGATATCGCCCGAGGTGCGCAGACCGCCATCGGCGATCACCGGCACGCCCGACTTGGCGGCCTCCTCGGCGGATTCGAGGATCGCGGTCAGCTGCGGCACGCCGACGCCGGCGACGATGCGCGTGGTGCAGATCGATCCCGGCCCGATGCCGATCTTGATCCCGTCCGCGCCCGCGTCGATCAGCGCGCGGGTCGCCTCGGCGGTGGCGACGTTGCCGGCGATCACCTGCACCCGGTTCGACAGGCGCTTCACCCGCTCGACGGCGCGCGCCACGTCGCGGTTGTGGCCATGGGCGGTATCGATCACGATCAGGTCGCATTCGGCGTCGACCAGCGCCTGCGTCCGCTCAAACCCCTTGTCGCCCACCGTGGTCGCGGCGGCGACGCGCAGGCGCCCCGACTCGTCCTTGGTGGCCGAGGGATAGTTCACAGCTTTCTCGATATCCTTCACCGTGATGAGGCCGACGCAGCGATAGGCGTCGTCCACCACCAGCAGCTTTTCGATGCGGCGCTGGTGAAGCAGCTTGCGCGCCTCGGCCGAGCTGACGCCGATGCCGACGGTGGCGAGATTCTGGCTCGTCATCAGCTCGGCGACGGGCTGGTTGGGATTGTCGGCGAAGCGGACATCGCGATTGGTGAGGATGCCGACGAGACGCCCGCCCGGCTCCACCACGGGGATGCCCGAGATATGGTGCCGGTCCATCAGCTCGCGCGCATCGGCCAGGGTCTGCGTCGGCGTGACGGTGATCGGATTGACCACCATGCCCGATTCGAAGCGCTTCACCTGCCGCACGGCCGCCGCCTGCTCCTCGACGGAGAGGTTGCGGTGGAGGACGCCCAAGCCGCCGAGCTGCGCCATCACGATCGCCATGTCGGCCTCGGTCACCGTGTCCATCGCCGAGGACAGGACCGGGATGTTGAGCCCGATCTCGCGCGTGACGAAGGTCCGCGTGTCGGCGGAGGTGGGCAGGACATCCGATTCCGCCGGGCGGAGGAGGACGTCGTCGAAGGTGAGTCCGAGCTGTATTTCCATCCTCAGGCCCCCTGCCCCGTTCGTGTGACGGGAGCAAGGCAGGATTTCAGCGTTTGCCCCCCGGAAAGGCCGCGGGATCCGCGATCCTGCGCGCCAGCGCCGCCAGAAAAGGCACATCCTCGGCCGCGCCCCCCAGTTCGAGGCCGCGCGCCTCGTCCGCCGGGCCGTGATAGGCGCCGGCGAGGAAAGTGTTGATGAGCGCCAGATCGCCATAGCTGGTGCCGGCCATCACGGTCGGCACGCCGGTGCGGGCCAGCGCCCAGCCATCCTGCCGGGTGTAGAGCAGATTGCGCTCCGTGCCGGGATCGACGGCGCGGCCAAGCGCGGCGGCGGTCGAGTCGATCAGCGGATCGAGCGGGGTCATGCCGCGCCCGATCACGCCGATCTTCGCCCCCGCCGGCGCTATCGCGACCGTATCCATGTTGAGCCCGGCGACGAGCGGCAGCGGAGGCGCCTCGGCGAAGGCGGTCGCGCCCAGCAGCCCGCTTTCCTCGGCGGTGGTGGCGACGAACAGCAGGCTGCGTGGCGCCGGCCCCCGGGCGACGACGGCACGCGCCACCTCGATCAGTTGCGCGATGCCCGAGGCGTTATCGACCGCGCCGTTGCAGATGCGATCGGGCGCGCCCTCCGGCCGGCAGATGCCGAGATGGTCCCAATGCGCTAGCAGCGCGACCGCCTGCCCCGCAGCGCTGGTGCCGGGCAGCTTGCCGATGACGTTGGCGCTGGCGAAGCGCCGCACCTCGCCCGTGGCCGACAGGCGGGCGGTGCCGAGCGGCGCGCCCTTGAAGCCCGGATCGCGCGCCGCCTTGGCCAGCGCCTCCGGGTCGGCGCCGGCCGCGCGGATCAGCCGCTGCCATGCCGAAGCGGACAGCGCGCCCTGCACCAGGGGCTCGACCTGCGATTCCAGCCCGACCCAGCGTTGATATTGCGCAACGAGATTGGGCCAGGGCGCGCTGGGGGCGATCGGAACCAGCACCGCCGCCGCGCCCGCCCTGGTGAGCGCGCGACGTCGCTCGGCCATCCCGCCGACCGTCATCCCCTTGGGCGGCGCGCCACCCAGCAGGATGACGATCGCGCCTTTCACGTTACGCCCCGCACCGTCGTCATAGCCCAGGAACAGGATCGGCGCGGTCGGCACCGTCACGCTCGGGTCGCGCGGCAGGAGCAGCACGTCGCCCTCGCCCAGCATGAGCTTGCCCGCCGTCAGCGTGCCCGCCCCCGCCTTGCGGCCAATGAGCGCGACCGATTGCAGCCACCCGCCATCCTTCGCGCCGGGGACGAGGCCGATCGTCTTCATCTGATCGACGATATAGCCGATCGTCTTCGTCTCGCCGGGCGTGCCGGGGCGGCGGCCCTCATAGGCATCGCTTGCCAAGATCTCGATATGCCGCCGCATCGCCGCCTCGGGCGCGGGCGGGGCCGCCGCCAGCAAGGGCGCGGCGAGCAGGAAGGGGGCGAAACGGGCGAGGGATGTGATGAAGGTCATCGCCGGCGCTTGCCATGGCGGACGGGCGTTCGTCCATCGCGGGCCGACCGATGGCGCCGATGCGGCGGTGGAACGTCGGGAACGTCCTGTCCCGATAAGGCTTCCATACAGGCGCACTTCCGCGCCCGACCCGAAAGTGACCCCGTGGCGCGATCCTTCCCCGACGACATGAGCCGCGCGACATGAAGGCGGTGCTGCGCGGCATCGGGATCGCCTTGCTGTTCCTCACGGTCGCGCTACTGCTGGCGCCCACGGTGGCGCGGCCGTTCCTCGACCGTATCTATTATCGCGGGCCGGTGAGCGACCATTTCGATGGCGAGCGGTTCCGCAATCCGGAAGGCGAGCAGGGCACCGGCGGATCGCGCACCGCCTCCCCGACGCGCTGGCTGGGATTCCTCGCCGGCGCGGGCCGCCCCGCGTGGCCGACGAGCGTGCCCGTGGTGCCCGCCAAACCCGCCGCGCGGGTCGGCTGCGCCGCCGACGACGACGCGCTGACCGTGACCTGGGTCGGTCATGCCACCGCGCTGATCCAGACGCGCTGCCTCAATATCCTCACCGATCCGGTCTGGTCCGATCGCGCCTCGCCGGTGGGCTTCGCCGGACCGAAGCGGGTGCGCGCGCCAGGCATCGCCTTCGCCGACCTGCCCAGGATCGACGCGGTGCTGCTGAGCCACAATCACTACGACCATTTCGATCTGGCCACGCTGGAGCAGCTCTGGCGCCGTGATCGCCCGACGATCGTCACCAGCCTCGGCAACGACAGCCTGCTGCGCGGTCGCGGCATCCCGGCGATAACGCGGGACTGGGGCGGCAGGGTGCCGCTGCGGCCCGGCATCGACGTGGTGGTCGAGCGGGTCCACCATTGGGGCTCGCGTTACGGCATAGATCGCAACCGCGCTTTATGGTCGGGCTTCAGCGTCACCTTGCCCGGCGGCAATATGCTTTTCGCGGGCGATACCGGCTGGGGCGACGGCGCATGGGTGGCGCAGGCCGCCCGCCACGGCCCCTACCGCCTCGCCATCCTCCCCATCGGCGCCTACCGCCCCCGCGCGCTGATGAGCGGCAACCATATCGATCCGGCGCAGGCGACACAGGTGTTCGCCGGACTCCACGCCCGACACGCGCTGGCGGTGCATTGGGGCACGTTCCAGCTGGCCTATGAGGAGATCGACGAGGCGCCGCGCGATCTCGCCAGGGCTGTGGCGACCCTGCCGGCGGGCAAGCGCGACTTCCGGGTGTTGCCGGTGGGTGGGGTCTGGGCGGTGCCCGAGTAAACGCCCCGGATCAGGCCGCCACCAGTTCCGCAGCCTCGGTTTCCTGGATCCAGCCGCCGCCCAGCACCCGATCGCCGGCATACAGCACCGCCGCCTGCCCCGGCGCGACGCCATATTCGGGGCTGTCGAACAGGATGCGGTCGCCCTCCATCCGCGCCGGAACGGGCTTGGCGAGCGAGCGGACCTTGGCGGTGATCGGCTCGTGCGAAGGGCCGCCGATCCAGTTCATCTCGGACAGGCGCGCGCCGCGCACCGCCAGCGCCGCGCGGCGGCCGACGACGAGGCGGCGCGTCTCGGGTTCGACGCGGATCACGTAAAGCGGCTCGGGGCTGCCGCCGACCTCGATGCCGCGCCGCTGGCCGATGGTGAAGTGGATCAGCCCGCGATGGCGGCCGATCACCCGGCCGGCCAGATCGACGATATCGCCGGGCTCGCCCGCCTCCGGCCTGAGCTTGCGGACGATTCCGGCGTAATCGCCGTCGGGCACGAAGCAGATATCCTGGCTGTCGGGCTTGGCGGCGACGCCCAGGCTCAGCCCGGTGGCGATCTCGCGCACGCGGGGCTTGGGCATATGCCCAAGCGGGAAGCGCAGAAAATCGAGCTGCGCGTCGGTGGTGGCGAACAGGAAATAGCTCTGGTCGCGCGCGGGATCGGCGGCGCGGTGGAGTTCGGGGCCGTGGGCGCCCACCACGCGGCGGACATAATGGCCGGTCGCGAGGCAATCGGCGCCCAGATCGCGCGCCACGCGGAACAGATCGGTGAACTTCACCCCCTGATTGCAGCGTACGCACGGGATCGGCGTGCGGCCGGCGGCATATTCATCGGCGAACTGGTCGATTACCGAGGCGCGGAAGGCGGTCTCGTAATCGAAGACATAATGGGCGATGCCGAGCCGATCGGCGACGGCGCGGGCGTCGCGAATGTCCTGCCCGGCGCAGCAGGCGCCCTTGCGGCCGACCGCCGCGCCATGATCGTAGAGCTGGAGCGTGACGCCGATCGTCTCCGCCCCGCTCGCGGCGGCGAGCGCGGCCACGACCGAGCTATCGACCCCGCCCGACATGGCGACGACGATTCGCGCATCCTTCAGGGGGCGATCAAGCTGGAAATCCGCATCCATCGCCGCCCCTTACGCTGACCCGAGCCCACACGCAAAAGCGGCGAACCGAGCTAAAGCCGCAGCGCCCCCGCCCGTTCTTCAGGGCATGTCCGCGCACCCGTTCACATTCGATCCCGACACCGCCACGCCCGCGCCGCTGGGCTATGCGGAATTGCGGGCGGTGCTGACCGCGCGGCAGGCCGCGAGCACCACCGGCCGGATCGGCCGGCCGGGTGCCGCCACGGCCACCGCGTTCGACGGCAGTTTCAGCCCGTCGTTCGCGGCAGGCGCGGCGGCGGACGGCGCGATCGTAACCAACGGTAAAGGCATGTCACCGGCATTTTTACCTTGGCGTTTCAACCTTCCTTAGACGCCCTTCCACTAGAGAAGAGGAACAGGGCCGCTACGCAAGACGGCCAGGGTAGCCAAAGGGTAACATGATGATCGAGAACCAGAAAATACGGCCGGCTACCGTGATCGGCCCTCTGGGGGAGTCCCTCTCGCTGGACTCGCTGCCGCCCCCCGGCACGACCCGCTGGGTCGTGCGGCGCAAGGCCGAGGTGGTCGCCGCCGTCCGCGGCGGGCTGCTCACCTTCGACGAGGTATGCGACCGTTACGGCCTGACGATCGAGGAATTCGCCGGCTGGCAGCGCGCGATCGACAAATCGGGGATGCCGGGCCTGCGCGTGACGCGCATCCAGCATTATAAATCGCTGTATGAACGCCAGCAGAAGTATTGAACCGCGGAAACGATCCGACGCAAAAGTCAAGTCGGGGCCGGAACCAGTCCATTGCCGATGCGTAATATCCCCAGCACGCCGCCGCCGCACATCGCGCGGCCGGCGGCCTAAGGAGGACGTATCATGGGACTTATTCTCTGGCTCATCATCGGCGGCGTCATCGGCTGGCTCGCCAGCATCATCATGCGCACCGATGCGCAGCAGGGCATCCTGCTTAACGTCGTCGTCGGCATCGTCGGCGCTTTCGTCGGCGGCCTGATCTTCTCGGGCGGCTCGATCAACAATGCCGGCCTTACGCTCTACTCGTTCATCGTGTCGCTTCTGGGTGCGGTCATCCTGCTCGCGATCGTAAACCTGGTTCGTCGCGGCGCAGTGCGCTGATCCGCTGACGAAACGGTAAAGACAAAAAGGGCCGTCCGGGAGACCGGGCGGCCCTTTTTCTATGTGTCTGTACCCTCATCTTTGCCTGTACCGTCATCCCGGCGAAGGCCGGGATCTCAGGAGGCTTGGGGCGACCGCAGTGACAGCCGCCCGAGGCCCCGGCCTTCGCCGGGGCGACGATCCAGTTGTCACGGGTTCAGCTCGAAACTCACCGACACCCGCACCGTCAGCGCCTGCTCGCCCGCCTCGACCGGCGTATCGGCGGCTTCCTTGGACGCGCGCATCGCCATCGCCATCATCGGGCGGGGGCGATCGATCTGTTCCGATTCGGCGATGGTGAGGATGCGGCCGACGCGCAGGCCCGAGGCTTTTGCATAAAGATCGGCGCGCTGGCGGGCGGCGGTGATCGCCTTCACGCGCGCCTCGTCCAGCGCCGCTTCGGGCTTGTCGACCGAAAGCACCGGGCCGCTGATCTGGTTGGCGCCCGCCGCGATCAGCGCGTCGATGGTGGAGCCGGCCTTGCCGATCGAGCGCAGTCGCACCGTCACGCGGTTGCTCGCCTGATAGCCGGTCAGCACCGGCGCCTGCCCGTCGGCGTAGCGATATTGCGGGCTGAGGTCGATCGAGGCGGTCTGGATGTCGCGCGCCTCAATCCCGGCCTGCCTGAGCGCGGCGACCGTGGCGGCCATTCGCTCGGCATTCTTGGCCATGGCGTCGCTGGCGGTGCGCGATTGCGTCACCACGCCCGCGCCGATCTGCGCCACGTCCGGCACGCGCGTCACCTCGCCCTCGGCGGTGATGTCGAGGCGGGTGGCGCCCGGCGCCAGCACCGGCTGCGGCGGTTCGGCCAGCGCCGCGCCCGCCATCAGCCCGCCCAAGAGAATCGCCGTGCCACCAAGGCGCCCGATCATCCGCATCGTCATCTCCATATTCCTTCAGGGTTGTTGCCCGATGGCCACGCATTGCGGCCCCCGCGCTGCATCTGCGCTGAACGGCCCCCGTCGCGCGGTGAAATGCGATCGTGTAAGGGGAGCTTGAGCCAGGTGATATATTGAGCTAATACACACTGGCAGACGGATGGGTGAGGCCCATGCCGGGGGACTTCGGGACGGACAGGATGAACATGGAAGCTTTCTCGCGCTTCGAGGCGGATCAGGACATGGGCGCGCCGCGCCGCCGTCGGCGGATCCTGATCGCCGGAATCGTGGTCGTGCTGCTGGTGCTGGTGATCGGCGCCACGATGATGATGCGCGGCGGCAAGCCGGCCGGCCCCAAGGGCCCTACCCTGCCACATGTCACCGTCACCGTGCCGGGCACCACCACCGTCGCCCGCGTCATCAACGCCACCGGCACCGTCGCCGCGCGCCGCGACATGCCGGTCGGCATCGCCGGCGAGGGCGGGCAGGTCGTCCGCGTGCTGGTCGAGCAGGGGACGTGGGTGAAGCGCGGTCAGGTGCTGGCCGTGATCGATCGATCGGTGCAGACCGAGCAGGCATCCTCGCTCGCCGCGCAGATCGCCGTCGCGCAGGCCGACGCCAAGCTGGCGCAGGCCAATCTGGATCGCGCGATCAAGCTGGTCGATCGTGGTTTCATCTCGCGCGCCGACATCGACGCGCGCACCGCCACCCGCGACCAGACCGTCGCCCGCGTCCGCGTGGCGCAGGCGCAGCTGGCCGAGCAGCGCGCGCGTATCGGCCGGCTCAACATCGTCTCCCCCACCGACGGCCTCGTGCTGACCCGCTCGATCGAGGCCGGCCAGATCGTCGGCGGATCGGGCACGCTCTTTCGCGTCGCCGCCAACGGCAATTTCGAGGTGCTGACCCGCCTGGCCGAAAGCGATCTGGCGACCCTCAAGGTGGGCCTGCCCGCCAAGGTGACCCCGGTGGGCCAGGCCCGCACGATCGACGGGCAGATATGGCAGCTGTCGCCGATCATCGACCCGACGAGCCGGCAGGGCGTCGCCCGCGTCGCGCTCACCTATGATCCGGCGCTGCGCCCCGGCGGCTTCGCGGCGGTCGCCATCACCGGCGGATCGACCACGGCGCCGCTGCTGCCGGAATCGGCGGTGCAGAGCGACGCGAAGGGCAATTACGTCTATCTGATCGACGGCGCCGACAAGGTCGTGCGCCGTGACGTGAAGGTGGGCGGCGTCGACGATCGCGGCGTGACCGTGACGGATGGCCTGACGGGCACCGAGCGCGTCGTCGTCTCGGCCGGCGCCTTCCTCAACATCGGTGACAAGGTCATCCCCGAACTTCTGGCGAAGGGCCGCTGAGGCGCGCGTTGCGCCCTTAGCGACAGCAAGGATTTTTCCATGGGTTTCCGTAACATCTCGGCCTGGGCGATCCGCAACCCGGTGCCGCCCATCGTCCTGTTCCTCGCCCTGACACTGGCCGGGATCGTGTCCTTCATCCGCATGGACGTGAACCAGAATCCGGAGATCACCTTCCCCGGCGTCGTCGTGATGATCTCGCAGCCGGGCGCCGCGCCGTCCGAGCTGGAGACGCAGGTGTCGCAGATCGTCGAATCTTCCATGCGCAATCTGGAGGGCGTCGACGAGATCCAGACGACCATCAACGAAGGCTCGTCGCAGACCTTCGTGCAATTCTCGATCGAGACGCCGATCGACCGCGCCGTGACCGACGTGCGCGACGCCGTCGCGCAGATCCGGGGCCAGTTGCCCGACGGCATCATCGAGCCGCAGGTCATCCGCGCGCAGGTCAACGGCGGGGCGATCGCCAATTTCTCGATCGAAGCCAACGACATGACGATGGAGCAGCTCAGCTGGTTCGCGTCGAACGTCGTCGCGCGCCGCCTGCTCGGCATCGACGGGATGCAGAAGGTGAACGTCAACGGCGGCGTCAACCGCGAGATCCGCGTGATCCTCGATCCGGCGCGGATGCAGGCGCTTGGCGTCACGGCGGTGCAGGTCAACCAGCAGCTCCGCTCGATCAACGTCAACGCCGCCGGCGGCCGCGCCGAGGTGGGCGGCGCCGAACAGGCGGTGCGCGTGGTGGGCAACGCCAACGACGCCTATGATCTCAGCCAGACGCAGATCACCTTCGGCAACGGCCGCTCGGTCAAGCTGGCGGACATCGCCACCGTGCGCGACCTGTATGGCGAGCAACGATCGATGGCGATCATGAACGGCCGCCCGGTCGTGAGCTTCGGCATCTTCCGCGCGCGCGGCGCGTCCGACGTGTCGGTCTATGACGACACGATCAAGATGCTGGAGAAGATCGAGAAGGACAATCCGAACATCCACTTCGTGAAGCGGTTCAACTCGGTCAAATATACCAAGGACAATTACAAGTCGGCGATCCACGCGATGGTCGAGGGCGCCGTGCTGGCGGTGCTGGTGGTGTTCCTGTTCCTGCGCGACTGGCGCGCGACGATCATCTCGGCGCTCGCGATCCCGCTCTCGGCGATCCCGACCTTCTGGATCATGGACCTGATGGGCTTCACGCTCAACTTCATGACGCTGCTGGCGCTGAGCATGGTGGCGGGCGTGCTGGTCGACGACGCGATCGTGGAGATCGAAAATATCGTGCGCCACATGCGCATGGGCAAATCCGCCTATCAGGCCTCGATCGACGCCGCCGACGAGATCGGCCTGGCGGTGGTGGCGACGACCTTCTCGATCGTCGCGGTTTTCCTGCCGGTCGGCATGATGCCGGGCATCGCCGGGCAGTTCTTCAAGAATTTCGGCTTCACCGTGGTCGTCGCGGTGCTGATGTCGCTGGCCGTCGCCCGCATCGTCACGCCGATGATCGCCGCCTATTTCCTGAAATCCCATGGCGAGGCCACCCACGGCGAGGGCAGGCTGATGGACTGGTACATGGCGGTGCTGCGCTGGACGCTGCACCATGAGAAGAGCGGCCCGCGCCGCTGGTATCGGCTGTGGACCCGCGACAATCGCAAGCTGACGGTGTTCCTGGCGGTGCTGGCGTTCGGCGCGACGATCGTGTCGTTCGCCACCCTGCCCTTCACCTTCCAGCCGCCGCTCAACGTGGACACGAGCCGGATCTCGATCACCATGACGCCGGGCACGACGCTGGCGCAGACCAAGGCCGTCGCCGATCGCGTCGCCGGGATCATGCGTCAGCAGCCCGAGGTGGCGACCGCGATCGAGTTCATCGATGTCGGCAGCGCCACCATTTCGATGACGCTGAAGGAAGACCGGCCGCGCACCAGCATCGAATTCGAGCGCGCGATGGCGCCGCAGCTGGCGGACATCGCCGACGCGCGCGTGACCTTCAACTCGCAGAACGGCGGCGGCGGCTCCAACCGCGACATCTCCGTGATGCTGGCCGGTGACGATCCCGCCAAGCTGCAACAGGCCGCCCTGAAGGTGGTCGAGCAGATGAAGGGCCTGCCCGGCATCCGCACCCCGCGCGTCGAAGGCGATCTGCCGCGCCCGGAGATCACCATCAAGCCACACCTCGATCTGGCCGCCGACCTCGGCGTGACGACGCAGGCGCTCAGCCAGACCATCCGCATCGCGACGCTGGGCGACATCGACCAGAATGTCGCCAAATTCTCGCTGTCCGATCGGCAGATCCCGATCCGGGTGGCGCTGGACGAGAACAGCCGGCGCAATCTGGGGACGATCCAGAATCTGCCGGTGCCGACCTCGTCGGGCGGCACGGTGCCGCTGCGCGTGGTGGCCGATGTCGGCTTCGGCGCGGGCCCGTCGCAGATCGTGCGCTACAATCAGGAACGCCGCGTGATCCTCTCGGCCGATCTCGCCCCCGGCGCGGTCTCGGGCGAGCAGCGCGCCAAGATCCTGAAGCTGCCGGCGATGGACGAGCTGCCGGTCGGCGTCCACTACCAGGCCGCCGGCGAGAGCAAGTGGCAGGCCGAGATGATGCAGAACTTCTTCATCGCCCTGTTCGCCGGCGTGCTGCTGGTGCTGGCGGTGCTGGTGCTGCTGTATCGCCGTGTGATGCCGCCGTTCGTGAACCTGTCGTCGCTGCTGCTGGCGCCGCTGGGCGGCACGCTCGCGCTGCACGTCGCGGGCATGCCGATCTCGCTGCCGGTGCTGATCGGCGTGCTGATGCTGTTCGGCATCGTCGCCAAGAATTCGATCCTGCTGATCGATTTCGCGATCGAGGAGATGCGGCTGGGGCGCGATCCCTATGAATCGATCGTCGACGCCGGGCACAAGCGCGCCCAGCCGATCGTGATGACCACCGTGGCGATGGTCGCCGGCATGATGCCGACGGCGCTGTCGATCGGCGGCGACGGTTCGTGGAACCAGCCGATGGCCGTCACCGTGATCGGCGGCCTGATCCTGTCGACGCTGCTCACCCTGCTGCTGATCCCGGCGGGCTTCAGCCTGGCGGACTCGGTCGAGCGCCGCCTCGGGCCGAAGCTGGGCAAGCTCATCACCACCGGCGACGGCGGGACGGCCGCGCAGACCGGGGGACATGCCCACCCGGCGGAGTGACGACTGGCGAAATCCTCCCCTGCAAGGGGAGGTGGCGGCCCGCAGGGCTGACGGAGGGGTATCGCGCCACCGAGAGCGGGTCACCCCTCCACCATCGCTTGCGCGATGGTCCCCCTCCCCTTGCAGGGGAGGAACTTGGGGCACCCCGAGTGAACCAAATCCCCCGCGCGCACATTATGAGGGGATGGCCCTGCCCTCCCCGATGATTTCCCGCCTTGCCACCCCCCGCCCGCTTGCCGCACGGTCATGCCCATGAGCCTGCTCGCGCGCACCGGCCTCGATCGTTTCAATCCGGCGCAGGGGGGCGTCAGGGGGATGCGGGTCGTCGCGACCGGGCTGCTGATCCTGATGGCGGCGATCTACCTGACGGCCCGCGCGCTGGAGGCGCGGCATCCCGACTGGGGCTATCTGCGCGCCTTCGCCGAGGCGGCGATGGTGGGCGGCATGGCGGACTGGTTCGCGGTGACGGCGCTGTTTCGCCATCCGCTGGGCCTGCCGATCCCGCATACCGCGATCATCCCGCGCAACAAGGACAGGATCGGCGACAGCCTCGCCAGCTTCCTGCGCGGCAATTTCCTCACCCCGCGCGTCGTCTCGCGCCGGATGTACCGGCTGGACGCGGCCGGCGCGATCGGCCGCATCCTCACCTCCCCGCCGAAAGGCACGCGCATCGCCGAGGGCGGATCGAAGCTCGCCGTATCGGTGATCGAGGCGATGGACGACGAGCGCATCGGCCAGATGACGCGCGCCTGGGCGCTGGCCCGGATGAAGGGCTTCCACGTCGCGCCGCTGGCCGGCCAGCTGCTGGAACGCGCCATCGCCGACGGGCGGACCAAGCCGATCATCGACGCGATCGTGATGTGGGCCGGCCGTACGCTCGCCGCCAACGAGGCGATCGTGCGGCAGATGATCCACGACCGGGCGGGATCGATCCTGCGCTGGACGGGGCTCGACGAGACGCTGGCGACGGCGATCCTCAACGGCCTGTTCAAGCTGCTGGGCGAGATGATCGACAATCCCGAACACCCCTTGCGCGGCAAGGCCGAGGAGGGCCTCAGGAAGCTCGCCCACGATCTGCGCCATGACCCGGAGATGCAGGCGCGGGTCGAGCGATGGAAGGAGGAGCTGCTCGCGAACCCGGCCGTGACGGGTTACCTCGACACGCTGTGGGCACAGGCGCGCGAGGCGCTGCTGCGGGCGGCGCGCAACCCCGACACGTTGCTGGGCGGCCGCTTCGGCGAGACGCTGCGCGGTTTGGGCGAAAAACTCCAGGCCGATCCCCGCCTCGCCGCCGGGGTCAACCGCACGGTGCGGCGCGCCACGGTGGGCGCGGTGGCGGCCTATGGCGATTCGATCGTGAAGCTGGTGTCGGACACGATCCGCGGCTGGGACGCGGGCACGGTGACGAGCCGGCTGGAAAATGCGGTGGGCCGCGACCTGCAATATATCCGCATCAACGGGACATTGGTGGGCGGGCTGGTGGGGCTGACGATCCATGTGGTGGATCGGTTGGTGTGAACCGACAGTCAGACCGTTCGTGTCGAGCGAAGTCGAGACACCGCAGCGGATCGACTGGGCACGCCCTTCGACTTCGCTCAGGACGAACGGACGTCAGGCCGCCGGTTCATCATGGCTGTCCGTCTGAAAGCGCCCCACTTGCGGACATAGCCGCAGCAACGCAAACTCTGTTGATGCTAAGACGCGCGTTGCTGTCACCATGGCTTCCATTTGGAGCCGCAATCCTGCTTGTAAGCCTGGGTTTTGCCCTCGAGCCTGAGAGGCTGTGGCTGTTCGGGTTAGCCGGAACAGCGGCCGCTTGGGGTTGCGTCGATCCTATCGTTGGTCTGATTGTTGGCAGCATTTTTGGGAGCCGCGATAAGCACTTGGAGACGCACCTCGATACGATAAACAAGCGTGGACCAAACGACAGCTAACCACCAACCCCGGCCATCCGGGCATCTTGCCAATCGGGGTCAGCCATAAGCTCACAAATTGGTCACGTCGCCGACTTCCGCGCCGCCGCGACCTGCTTGATGAAGCCCCATACTTCCATCGGGAAAGGCGGTTTCTGCTCGCCCTGCCACTCGGGCATCCGATCGTAGAGGTTGGCAGCACCCGCCATCATCGCGGGGGTGGCGACCTGGGTGAAAGGCACGAGCAACGCCTGCCATTCCTCGTACAGCGCTTGCGCCTGTGGGGAGGCGGGATCGAGCGGGAGTTGCGCCGCGATGCGGGTGCCGAGATCGGCCCAGCTGCGGTTATAGGCCTCCGCGTCGAAATTGCCGGGCACGGCGGCCATGCGATCGGCCCATTCGGCTTTCTGTTCGGGGGTGAAGTAGCGGTCGGTGACGGTCTTCCAGTTTTCGGGTTCCATGATGCGATCTCCGGTGCGGATCAGCGAGCAGAGGGTCGCGGCATCGAGCGGCTCGCCACGATCGATGCGGGACTTGGCCGACAGGAGCAGGCGCCGCGCCGAGGCCAGTTCGGCGGCGCGCGCGTCGAGCGCCTGGAGTTGCGCCTCGACCAGAGCGGCGAGGTCGATCGTCTTGTGGGCCAGCAGCCGGCCGATATCGGCGAGGCTGAAGCCGGCCGCCTTGAGCGCGACGATCCGCCCCAGCCGCTCGATATCGTCGGGCGCGTAGAGCCGCCGCCCGCTGGCCGAGCGCAGCGGCCGCACGAGCCCGCGCCCCTCGTAGAAGCGCAGCGCGCGGGCGGTGAGGCCGGTGCGGCGGGCGACGTCGGCGATGTCGAGCGAATCAGGCATGACGCCTGTCTAGCGGTTGACGCTAGGGCAGCTTCAAGCGCCGATTTGCCTGATAGCGCATCACCCCGGCCCAGGCCGGGGTGATGGCACGAATCAGCGGTTGGCCAGCGCCGCCTGCGCCGCCGCCAGCCGGGCGATCGGCACGCGGTAGGGCGAGGCGGACACGTAATCCAACCCGGTCTTTTCGCAGAAGGCGATCGAGGCGGGGTCGCCGCCATGTTCGCCGCAGATGCCCAGCTTGATGCCGGGGCGGGTCTTGCGGCCGCGTTCGGCGGCGATCTCGATCAGTTCGCCGACACCCTCGATATCGAGGCTGACGAACGGATCCTTGGGGTAGATGCCCTTGTCGACATAGACGCCAAGGAAGCGCGCCGCGTCGTCGCGGGAAACGCCCAGCGCGGTCTGCGTCAGATCGTTGGTGCCGAAGGAGAAGAATTCGCCCACCTCGGCGATCTCGCCCGCCTTCAGCGCGGCGCGCGGCAGCTCGATCATGGTGCCGACGAGATAGTCGATGGTGATGCCGCTCTCGGCGAACACCGCCTTGGCGGTATCGTCGATCAGCTTCTTCATCAGCTCCAGCTCGCGCCGGGTGGCGACGAGCGGGACCATTACCTCGGGGATCGGCGCCGCGCCGGTGCGCTTCTCGACGGCGATCGCCGCCTCAAAGATGGCGCGGGCCTGCATCTCGTAGATTTCGGGGTAGGTGACGCCCAGGCGGCAGCCGCGATGGCCCAGCATCGGGTTGAATTCGTGCAGTTCGGCCGCGCGGCGCTTGAGCGCCTCCACGCCGACACCGGCGGCATCGGCCACCTCGGCGAACTCCTCCTCTGCGTGCGGCAGGAACTCATGCAGCGGCGGATCGAGCAGGCGGATCGTCACCGGCAGGCCGGCCATGATCTCGAAGATCATCGCGAAATCGTCGCGCTGTTCGGGCAGCAGCTTTTCGAGCGCGACGCGACGGCCCTTCTCGTCCTCCGCCAGGATCATCTGGCGGACGGCGGTGATGCGCGCGGCATCGAAGAACATATGCTCGGTGCGGCAAAGCCCCACGCCTTCCGCGCCGAACTGGCGGGCGGTCTGGCAATCCTTGGGCGTCTCGGCGTTGGCGCGCACCTTCAGGCGGCGGACCTTGTCGGCCCACACCATCAGCGTGCCGAAATCGCCGGCCAGCTCGGGCTCGATCGTGGCGACCTCGCCGATCATCACTTCGCCGGTGGCGCCATCGATCGTGATGATGTCGCCCTCGCGCACCTCGCGGCTGCCGACGCGGAATACCTTCGCCTTGGCATCGATCGCGAGCGTGCCGACACCCGACACGCAGGGGCGGCCCATGCCGCGCGCCACGACGGCGGCGTGGCTGGTCATGCCGCCGCGCGCCGTGAGGATGCCCTTGGCGGCGTGCATGCCGTGAATGTCCTCAGGCGACGTCTCGGTGCGGACGAGGATGACGGCCTCGCCCAGCTCGGCATGATGCTCGGCCGTGTCGGCGTCGAACACCGCCTTGCCGGACGCGGCGCCCGGCGAGGCGGGAAGCCCCTTGGCGATCACGTCGCGCGGCGCCTTGGGATCGAGCGTGGGGTGGAGCAGCTGGTCCAGCGCCGACGGATCGACGCGGGCGACGGCCTCCTCCTCGGTGATGAGGCCCTCGCTCGCCATGTCCACCGCGATCTTCAGCGCCGCCTTGGCGGTGCGCTTGCCGGATCGCGTCTGGAGCATCCAGAGCTTGCCCTCCTGCACGGTGAATTCGATGTCCTGCATGTCGCGATAATGCGTTTCCAGCAGGTCGAACACGCGCGCCAGCTCGCCATAGACGGCGGGCATCGCCTCTTCCATCGAGGGGGCGGTGGCGCCGGCGCCCTCGCGGGCCGCGAGCGTCAGATATTGCGGCGTGCGGATGCCGGCGACGACGTCCTCGCCTTGGGCATTGATGAGGAATTCGCCATAATAGGCCCGGTCGCCCTTGGACGGATCGCGGGTGAAGGCGACGCCCGTGGCCGAGGTGTCGCCCATGTTGCCGAACACCATCGCCTGCACGTTGACGGCGGTGCCCCAGCTCGCGGGGATGTCGTTCAGGCGGCGATAGACCTTGGCGCGATCGCACTGCCACGATCCGAACACCGCGCCCACCGCGCCCCATAATTGTTCGTGCACGTCCTGCGGGAAGGGCTTGCCCCACTGCTCCTCGACGATCGCCTTGTATTTGGCGACCAGCGTCTTCCAGTCGGCGGCGCCCAGATCGGTATCGAGATTGACGCCCAGATCCTCCTTGGCGATCTCCAGCGCCTCCTCGAACGCGCCATGATCCAGTTCGAGCACGACATCCGAATACATCTGGATGAAGCGGCGATAGCTGTCCCACGCGAACCGCTCGTCACCGGACGCGGCGGCGAGGCCGAGCACCGTCTCGTCGTTGAGGCCGAGGTTGAGGACCGTATCCATCATGCCCGGCATCGAGATGCGCGCACCCGAACGGACCGACACCAGCAAGGGATCGGCCTTGTCGCCGAAAGACTTGGCCGTGATCGCCTCGATATGAGTGATGCCGGCGGCGACCTCGGCGCGCACGCTCTCCGGGAAGGATTGGCCTTCCTCGTAATAGCGGGTGCACATGTCGGTCGAGATGGTGAAGCCCGGCGGCACCGGCAGGCCGATCGACGCCATTTCGGCGAGGTTCGCGCCCTTGCCGCCCAGCAGATTCCTGTCGCCCTTGCCGCCATCGGAGACGCCGCCGCCGAAGCGGTAGACGTAACGCTCCGTGCTGGTCGCCTTGGGGTCCGCCAGGGTCGCGCTCGCCATCATCTACCTCGTTCTATGCTGAAACCGGTTGAATCATTGTGCACCGCAACAGGGGCCAGTTCAAGTTCGGCTCCTGTTTTCCGGTCCAAAGCGGCGCTTCGCGCGCCCGATGCCTTGGCCCGGAAGTTCACGAAGTTCGCATCCTACGCCCTTGTTTCGGCGGGCGACTACCCCTCTATGCGGGAGAAATCGGCCACCTGATGCACCGCCGCCCGCACCCGCGCCAGCAGAGCGAGCCGCGCGGCGCGCTTGGCGGGATCGGCGTCGTTCACCGTCACCTGATCGAAGAAACCGTCGATCGGCGCGCGCAGCGAGGCAAGCGCGGCCATCGCCCCCTCGAAATCCTCGGCGGCGACCGCCGCGGCGGCGCGCGGCTCGGCTGAGTCGATCGCGGACATGAGCGCCGTTTCCGCCTTTTCGGGCGTGTAGGACAGCGTTTTTTGCACGCCAAAGCCCTCTCCCCCTCGGGGAGAGGGTTGGGAGAGGGGCGCGAAGGGCGGCACGCCCTGAGCGTCCGCCCCATCGGCCAGTGCGGGACGCTCACCTCCGGTTCGCGCCCCCTCTCCCCGACCCTCTCCCCGCTGGGGAGAGGGAGATTCCGGCGCTTCCTTCTTCAGGATATTCGTCGCGCGCTTGTAGCCCGCGAGCAGATTGGCCCCATCCTCGGTGCCGACGAACCCCTGCAACGCCTTCACGCGGGCGAGCAACCGGACGAGATCATCCTCCCCACCCAACGCGAACACCGCGTCGATCAGATCGTGGCGAACCCCGGCTTCCTTCTGCTGGACCTTGAGGCGGTCGGCGAAGAAGTCGAGAGCCTCGTCAGCAATCGCGTATAGCTTTTTGGTGTTGCTCGCAGCGCGTTCGATAGCTTTATCGTCTGCTTGGCCACGCAGTTGAGCGTACATATCTGCCGCAACATCGCGTCCCATTCGTATATAGCGGGAAAACTCACCAAACATTTTGTTCGCTTCGAGTGTAGCGTCCTTTGGACGAGCGAATGGCTGACTCCAAGCAGCCTCTACCAAAGATCTGCGAAGATCGAGCGTCAGGTGATTCTCAACAATCAGCCTAATAATCGCGAGAGCTGCGCGCCGCAGCGCAAACGGATCTTTAGAGCCCGTTGGCTTTTCATTGATCGAGAAGAACGCTGCGATTGCATCCAGCTTGTCCGCCAGCGACACCGCCACCGTCACCGGCGCGGTCGGCACCGCGTCACCCTGCCCGACCGGCTTGTAGTGATCGCGGATCGCGTCGGCGACTTGCGGCGCGAGGCCCTCGGCCCGCGCATAATAGCCGCCCATCACGCCCTGAAGCTCGGGGAATTCGCCGACCATGCCGGTGACGAGATCGGCCTTGCATAGCTCGGCCGCCTTCTGGGCCATGTCGGCGAGTTGTTTCTTGTCGTGCTCCTGCGAAGGCAGGAGCCCAGGGTTAGGTTGCGCTTCCCCACCCTGGGCTCCTGCCTTCGCAGGAGCACGGGGTTTCACGATATCGGACTCCACCAGCCACCGCGCCAGCTTCGCCACGCGCTCGACCTTGTCGGCCACCGTGCCCAGCTTCTCGTGGAACACGATCTGCCCCAGCTTCTTCGCGCTCTCCGCGAGCGGAACCTTCAGATCCTGCTCCCAGAAGAATTTCGCGTCCGACAGCCGCGCGGCCAGCACCTTGCGGTTGCCGGCGACGATCGCCTCGCCGCCATCGGCCGCCTCGATATTGGCGGTGCAGATGAAGGTCGGCGCCAGTTCGCCGGCCGCGTCCAGACAGGCGAAATATTTCTGGTTGGTCCGCATGGTGAGCTGGATCACCTCGCGCGGCACCGCCAGGAACGCCGGATCGAAATCGCCCAGCAGCGGCACCGGCCATTCGGTGAGGCCGGCATTCTCGGCCACCAGCCCCTCGTCCGGCGCGACCGTCAGCCCGCGCGCCGCGGCGGCCCTCGCGGCGCCCTCGCGGATGATCGCCTGCCGCTCGGCGGGGTCGAGGATGACGTGGCAGGCGCGCAGCTTGGCGGCATAATCGTCCGCGCCGCCGATGGTGATGATGCCGGGGTGGTGGAAGCGATGCCCCACCGTCTCCGCGCCCGAGGTGACGCCCTCGACCTCGATCGGCACGACATCCTGCCCCAGCAGCGCGACGATGCCCTTCAACGGCCGCACCCAGCGCAGCGACGACGTGCTGGCGGACGCCGCCCCCCAGCGCATCGATTTCGGCCAGGGGAAGCCGCGCACGATCGCGGGCACGGCCTCGGCCAGCACCTCGGCGGTGGCACGGCCCGGCTTCTCGATCACCGCGAACAGCACCCCGCCGCGATCGACGAGCTGGTCGGCGCTGAGCCCGGTCTTGCGCAGGAACCCCTCCAGCGCCTGCGGCGGCGCGCCGGCGCGCGGGCCTTTCAGCTCCTCTCTGACGGCCTGCGTGGCAAGCGGCAACCCGCGCGCGATCAGGGCGAGGCGGCGCGGGGTGGCGTAAGTCTCGAGTCCGGTGGCGGTCAGCCCCGCCTTGCCGATCTCGGCCGCGAACAGCCGCGCCAGATCGGCGCACGCCTTCTCCTGCATCCGCGCGGGAATTTCCTCGGAGAGGAGTTCGAGGAGGAAGTCGGTCATGGCTTGGGGTTCCTCCCCTGCAAGGGGAGGGGGACCAGCCGCAGGCTGGTGGAGGGGTGACCCACCATCGAGAGGGTATCACCCCTCCGTCGCGCTGTCGCGCGCCACCTCCCCTTGCAGGGGAGGATCGAAAGGAGGTTCGTCACCCCGGCGCAGGCCGGGGTCTCGGCAGGCTTGGGGCGACGGGTGTGGCAGCCGCCGGAGGCCCCGGCCTGCGCCGGGGCGACGATATCCGCGCTTACCATCATCCCTCCCACCCGTTATGCGCCATCCACGCGGCGCAACACCCCTTCGTCAGATCGCGCACGCGGCCGATATAGGCCTGCCGCTCCGCGACCGAGATCACGCCGCGCGCCTGGAGGGTGTTGAAGATGTGGCTCGCCTTGATCGCCTGATCGTAGGCCGGCAGCGGCAGCGGCGCCTCCCGATCGAGCAGCGCGCGGCATTCGTCGGCCGCCTGGGTGAATTGCCTGAACAGCACCTCGGTGTTCGCCGCCTCGAAATTATAGGCGGAGAATTGCTTCTCGTTTTCGAGGAACACGTCGCCGTAGCTGACGCCCTCGTCGTTGAAGGCGAGGTCGTAGACGTTGTCGACGCCCTGGATATACATCGCCAGCCGCTCGAGCCCGTAGGTGATCTCGCCCGCGACGGGCTTGCAGTCGAAGCCGCCGACCTGCTGGAAATAGGTGAATTGCGTCACCTCCATGCCGTCGCACCACACTTCCCAGCCGAGGCCCCACGCGCCGAGCGTCGGGCTCTCCCAATCGTCCTCGACGAAGCGGATGTCGTGCTTCAGCGGATCGATGCCGATTTCGGCCAGGCTGCCGAGGTAGAGCGCCTGCAAGTCGGCCGGGCTGGGCTTCAGGATCACCTGATATTGGTAATAATGGCCGAGGCGGTTGGGGTTCTCGCCATAACGCCCATCGGTCGGCCGGCGCGAGGGCTGCACATAGGCCGCCTTCCAGGGCTTCGGGCCGAGGGCGCGCAGCGTGGTGTAGGGGTGGAAGGTGCCAGCGCCCATTTCCATGTCATAGGGTTGCAGGATCACGCAGCCCTGCCGGCTCCAGTACGCATGGAGGGTGAGGATCAGCCCCTGGAAGCTGAGCGGTGCGGCGGGCGCGGTCATGGCCGCCGCCGGTAGCGGGGCGGCGGTGGGGGGGTCAAGGTATTGTGGGGCGGATCAGATCGACGCGATCGGCACGCGCAGCTTCACCTTGTTGAGCTTCCAGCGGAATTTCGCGCGCTGACGGGACGGCTCGTCCACCTCCGGCAGCAGGAACCGGGAGCGGCCGCGTGGGCCGCGTACCACCACGTCCCTTTCGCTCGGCCGCACGTCGGCCAGATCGAAATTCGCAACGTCGCCGCCACTCGCGCCGATGGGCATCGCGCCCGCCATGACACCCATGATCATCGCGGTGAGTGGCATCGGGCGGCATCCTCCGGGCTGGCTATCGCCCGGAAAAAGCCTTCAAAAGCCGCGAAGTTCCGCGATCAATAGCCCATCAGCGCCAGAACCTCTCGGCGCGAGCGTTCGTCGTCGCGGAACACGCCCATCATCCGGCTCGTCGTCATCGCGACGCCCGGCGTGCGGACACCGCGCGCGGTCATGCAGCCGTGGCTCGCCTCGACCACCACCGCCACGCCGAGCGGATGCAGGCCGTTCCAGATGGCGTCGGCCACCTCGGCCGTCAGCCGCTCCTGCACCTGCAAGCGCCGGGCATAGCCGTGCAGCACGCGCGCCAGTTTCGATATGCCGACCACCTTGTCTTTCGGCAGATAGGCGATCGAGGCGGTGCCGAGGATCGGCGCCATGTGATGTTCGCAATGCGACTGGAAGGGGATGCCCTTCAGCAGCACGATCTCGTCATAGCCGCCCACCTCCTCGAAGGTACGGGCAAGGTGGATCTGCGGGTCCTCGCCATAGCCGCTGCAATATTCCTTCCACGCCCGCGCCACGCGCAGCGGCGTATCGACCAGCCCCTCGCGCGTGGGGTCGTCGCCGGTCCAGCGGATCAGCGTGCGGATCGCGTCGGCAACCTCGTCCGGCACGGGGATTTTCGGCGGCGGGGCGACGATGTCGCCGTCGTCGGGCTCGTGATGATCGTGGGTCAATGCCTCGGCCTTCCTCACCGCCATGGGCCGGCGCCGCGCGGCCCTTGCACCGGCGCCGTCATCGGCTACCGCTGGTGCGTTAAATGGCGCTAAGGCGAAGCGCAATGCCGTAGCCCGGATCGGCGGGCGGCGGATCGGGAGAGGCATGTGCCGCAGGCCGACGCAAAGGGAAAGGCGAAAAGGGCCGGCGGCGGCATGTGGACGCCGCTGGCCACACCGCTGTTCCGCCGCATCTGGATCGGCACGCTGCTCTCAAATCTGGGCATGATGATCCAGACGGTGGGCGCCGCGTGGGACATGACCCTGATGACGCCGGCAGCCGACATGGTCGCGCTGGTGCAGACGGCGATGATGCTGCCGATCATGCTGATCGCCGTGCCCGCCGGGGCGATCGCCGACATGCACGATCGTCGCAAGGTCGGCCTCGCCGCGCTGCTGCTGGCCCTCGTCAGCGCGGTCGTCTTTTCGATCGTCAGCTTCGCCGGGTTGATGTCGCCGTGGATGCTGCTGGCCTATTGCTTCATGGTCGGCACCGGTTGGGCGGTGATGAGCCCCGCGCTGCAATCGGCGGTGGGCGAGCAGGTGCCCGCCGCCGTATTGCCGCAGGGCATCGCGCTCAATTCGATCGCGTTCAACATGGCGCGCAGCCTGGGCCCGGCGATCGGCGGCGTGATCGTGGCCACGGCGGGCGCCATCGCGGCTTTCTTCGTCAACGCGCTGATGTATCTGCCGCTGATCGCGGTGCTGCTGCTGTGGCGGCGGGTGCAGAAACCATCACGACTGCCGCCCGAGCGGCTCGGCTGGGCGATCCGATCGGGCGTGCGCTACGCGATCCATACGCCCGCCATCCGCACGATGCTGTCGCGCAGCTTCCTCACCGGTTTCGCGGGCGGTTCTGTGGCGTCGCTGATGCCGCTGATCGCGCGCGATCTGATCGGCGGCGGCGCGCAGGTTTACGGCGTCCTGCTCGGCGCGTTCGGGGTGGGCGCCGTGCTGGGCGGGCTGATGGTCGGCCCCCTCACCCGCCGATTCGACAGCGAGGCGGCGGTGCGCTGGACGACGATCCTGTTCGGTATCGCCGTGGCGATCGTGGCGGTCAGCGGGAATATGGCGGTGAGCGCGCTCGCGCTGATCGTGGCTGGGGCGATGTGGATCGCGCCGGTCACCATCTTCAACATCGGTGTGCAGCTTTCGGCGCCACGCTGGGTGTCGGGGCGGACGCTGGCGGCGTTCCAGGCGTCGGTGTGCGGCGGCATCGCCATCGGCAGCTGGGCCTGGGGCCATGTCGCGGAGGAAGGTGGCGTGCGGCTGGCGCTGCTCTGCTCGGCGGGTGCGCTGGGCCTCACCGCCCTTGTCGGCCGCCTCCTGCCGATGCCCGACCTTCAGCATGGCGACAAGGAAACGGTCGTTCTCGACGATCCCGAGATCGCGCTGGCCATCACCGGCCGCTCCGGGCCGATCCTTGTCGAGGTGGAGTATCGCGTGCGGGCCGATCAGGCGCGCGCGTTTTACGATGCGATGCAGGCGCTTCGCCGCATCCGCCAGCGGAACGGCGCGGTCGATTGGCAGGTCGCCCGCGATCTGGCCGACGATCAGCTGTGGATCGAGCGTTACAATTGCCCGACATGGCATGATTATCTGCGCCAGCGCAGCCGCATGACGGCCGCCGACGTCGCCGTCACCGACCACGCCATTTCCTTCCACATCGGAGACGATGTCCGGCGCGTGCGCCGGCTGCTCGATCGACCGTTCGGTTCGGTCCGCTGGCGCGATGACACGCCCGATCCCGGCACGCCCGCCGTGTTACCCGCAGCCGGCGGCACAGGCGCGGCGTGACCAAGTCCTCCCCGCGCGCCGCTTTCCTGGCCCTCACCATCGCCGGCGTTTTCTGGGGTCTCGGCTTCCCGCTCGGCAAGCTGGCGCTGCGCGAGATCGCGCCGCCGCACATGGTGCTGCTGCGCTTCGCAGTGGCGGCGCTGGTGGCCCTGCCCTTCGCCATCCGCACGCCGGCGATGCGCGCGATGTTCCGATCCGGGCCGGTGCTGGCGGCGGGCATCCTCTACGGCATCGCCTTCCTCGTCCAGTTCGAGGGGCTGGCGCGGGTGTCGGTGACGCTGGCGGCGCTTCTGGTCGGCGCGATGCCCGCGCTGATCGCCATCAGCGCGCGGATCATGGGCGAGCGGGTGACCCGCCTGTCGTGGGCCGGGGTCGCCGCCTCGACGCTCGGCGCCGGGCTGATCGCGGGCAAGCCGGGCGGCGCGGGATCGGTGCTGGGCGTGATCCTGTCGCTCGCCTCGCTGCTGATCTTCCTCGCCTGGCTGATCGTGCTGCGCCGCGCGCCGAAGGGGCCGTCCAGCCTCACCATTCCCGCCGTCACCGTGATCGTCGCCGGGTTGACGGTGCTGCCGATCGCGGTGGCGATGCACGGTTTGCCCCCGCTCGCGCTCAGCGCCGGGGCGTGGGCCGGGATCGTCGGCCAGGGCATCCTCTCCACCTTCCTCGCCACCGCCGCCTGGGCCTATGGCGCGTCGCGGGTCGATGCGGCGAGCGCGGGCGTGTTCATCAATATCGAGCCGCTGATGGGCGCGATCCTGGGCGTGGCGCTGTTCGGCGACCGTCTGACGGCGGCGCTGGCGATCGGCGGCCTGCTGATCCTGATCGGCAGCCTCGCCGTGGTGCGCGGCGAGAAGGGCGAACCGACACCGCCATCGCCAGCCTGAGCGGGCACGTCCTCTCACTCTCCGTTCGCCCTGAGCATAGTCGAAGGGCGTGCGATGGAACGTGGCGCGTGGGGCATGTCCTTCGACCATGCTCAGGACGAGCGGTTCGAGTTCTCGGGAGCCAATTCGCCGCCATGGCGTTGACCCCGCGATGCGGAGGCGAAACGATCATGCAGAGCGAACCGCCGCGCCCTGACGGCTTCGAGCGCGGCGACGGTGCTTCCTCGCGCGCGGTGGCGAGCGAGATGGAGCGTCTGTTCGCCGGCCTGCCCACGCCCGAACCCGAAGCGCCCGCCGATCCGACGCCCCCCCTGCCCGCGCCGCCCGCAAGACGCGGCCGCCGGCTGACGCTGGCGCTCGTCACCGGCGCGATCGCCGCCGTCGCCGCCACGCTCGCCACCAACGCGCGTCTCGGCGAGCGGCTGACGCCCGCCCCCCGTCAACCAGCCGTCGCCGCCCGGCCAGCCCCGCCCCCGCCCGCCGCCGAACCGCCACGGATGAAGGTCGTCGATGCCGAGGCGATCGCGGCCGAGCCGATCGAAAAACCCGCACCCGCCAAGCCGGTGTCCAAACCCCGCATCGCGACCAGCACCCCAGAGCGCGACACGCCCCGCACCCTCTACCGCCCCGCCCCCAGCGCCGACTGTGCCAGGCTCGACCGGCGCGAGCGGGCGTGGTGCCTGCATCCCGAGATCCTCGCCGCCGATCGCCGCCTGCGCGACGCCTATTCCGCCGCCGAGCGCGCCGGCGTGCCCGCCGACAAGTTGCGCCGGGATCGCCGCGAATGGGATCGCCTCCGCCGCCTCTCCGACGACGATCCCGCCCGCCTGCTCGCCGGCTATGAGGCGCTGGCCGAGGATCTGCGCTGGTACGCCCGCCAATGACGCCGCCGCCTGCCCTCGAAACCGATCGCACGGTCGATGGGAAGATCGTCTACGCCGTCGGCGACATCCACGGCCGCTACGATCTGCTGCGCCAGATGCTCGGCCTCATCGTCGAGGATTACGGCACGCAGGCGCGCGGGCGGCGGCTGACGCTCATCCTGTGCGGCGACTATATCGATCGCGGGCCGGAGAGCGCCGACGTGCTGGAGGCGCTCGTCTGGCTCACCCGCCGGCCGGAATTTCACGTCCGGCTGCTCAAGGGCAATCACGAACAGGGCCTGCTCGACTTCCTCGACCGGCCCGAGGACGGCGGCCCATGGCTGCGCTACGGCGGCACCCGCACCCTCGCCTCCTACCGCATCGATCCCCCCGCCCCCGACGCGAAGGCCGCCAAGCTGGTGAAGGCGCGGGATGCCTTGCTCGATCGGATGCCGGCCTCCCACCTCCATCTGCTAGGCGCGCTCGAACTGTCGGTCACGATCGGCGACTATCTGTTCGTCCATGCCGGCATCCGCCCCGGCGTGGCGCTGGCCGATCAGGCCGAGGACGATCTCCTCTGGATTCGCGACGAGTTCCTCGAAAAGGACATGCGCCACGACCATTTCGTGATCCACGGCCACAGCTGGATCGACGACCAGCCCAGCATCCGCCCCCACCGCATCGGCATCGACACCGGCGCCTACGCCACCGGCGTGCTGACGGCGGTGCGGCTGGAGGATGGCTCGGCGACGATCCTCCGCGCGGCGGGCACGCCCGATCCGGCGGCGGATGATCGGCACGGGGCGGAGGCGGCGGAAGGCTGAGCCCTCACCCCTGACGGGCCGTTCGTGCTGAGCGAAGTCGAAGCACGGGAAACGAAGCGCAGCGTTTGGGGCACGTCCTTCGACTTCGCTCAGGACGAACGGGTTTACGGGGCGCGATGCCCCTCAGCTCGCCCGATACTCCCCCTGCCGCGCCAGCATCCAGCCGGGATATTCCGGCGCCAGCTTCGTCACCGCATCGATCGCCGCCAGTTCGGCGGCCGACAAGGTCACCCCCGTCGCCGCGATATTGTCGGTCAGCTGGTCCACTTTCTTCGCACCGACGATCACGCTGGTAACCGCTTTCTGGTGGAGCAGCCACGCCAGCGCGATGCGCGCCACCGATGCGCCATGGGCGTGCGCGATCGGGCGCATCACGTCGATCGCGGCATAGCCCCGTTCGCGATCGACCGGCGGGAAATCGAAGGTGGCGCGGCGGCCGTCGCCCGCCGCCTCGTCGCGCCGGTCATATTTGCCCGACAGCAGCCCGCCGGCGAGCGGGCTCCACACCATCAGCCCGACCCCCTCGCTCTCCAGCATCGGCACGATCTCCCGCTCCAGATCGCGTCCGGCGACGGTGTAATAGGCCTGGAGGCTGGCGAAGCGGGCAAGGCCCAGCCGCTCGGAAATGCCCAGCGCCTTGGCGATCTGCCACGCCGCCCAGTTCGACACGCCGATGTAGCGCACCCGCCCCTGCCGCACGAGGATGTCGAGCGCGGCCAGCGTTTCCTCGATCGGCGTGACCGGATCGAAGCCGTGGATCTGATAGAGATCGACATGGTCGAGCTGGAGCCGCTTGAGGCTCGCCTCGATCCCGGCGAGGATATGGTAACGCGAGGCGCCCGTGGCGTTCGGCCCCGGCCCGGTCGGCCCGAGCACCTTGGTCGCCACCACCACCTCGTCGCGCCGCACGCCGAGATTGCGGAGCGCTTGCCCGGTCATCTCTTCCGATCGGCCGACCGAATAGACGTCCGCCGTGTCGATGAAGTTCATGCCCGCATCCAGCGCCGTCCTGACGAGCGCATCGACGGCATCCTGCTCCAGCCGGCCGATCTGCCCCCAGAACCCCTCGTCACCGCCACCGAAGGTCATCGTGCCGAGGCACAGTTCGGACACGAGCAGGCCGGTTCGGCCGAGGCGATTGTAGCGCATCGATGGCTCCCGCTGGGGCCGGATCACGGGGGCGACCCGGAATTGCCCGGCCCATCTGGGTTCCGTACCGATCGTTACAACCCCGGATCGCCGATCCCCGTCGCTTTTGCGCGGCCAAGCGAGACTGCGCCCGGCCGATAGTTTTTCCATGTTTGCGCCGGCGGGCAACGCCCGTAGCAATCTCTACCAGAACAGTAAGAAAAAGCGCCGCGACTGGATTCGTCTCTAACGGGCCGAAAAAGGATCGTGGACTAGGGGATCGAAAACCGCGTCCGTTCGGACGGCGGACCACATTCCCGGCGCGCGCCTCTTTTCTCTGCCGTTTTAATAGAGATATACAGTGGAGGTCCCCCCGATGTTTGCTCCATTCCGTCGCCAGACGCCTCGCCGCGCCCTGTGGGTGGCCCTTGCCGGCACCAGCCTGCTCGCGCTCCCCGCTACCGCCTACGCCGCCGACGCGCCCGCCGAGGCGGAAGCCGAACAGGCCCAGCCATCGGGCGGACACGACATCGTCATCACCGCGCGCCGCCGCGAGGAGAATATCCAGAACGTGCCGATCGCCGTGTCGGTGGTGAGCGCGGCGACGCTCGACGCGCAGGGCACCTACAATATCTCGCGCCTGACGCAGCTCACGCCGACCCTGCAATTCTATTCGCAGAATCCGCGCAACACCTTCGTCAACATTCGCGGCATCGGCGCGCCGTTCGGCCTCACCAACGACGGCTTCGAACAGGGCGTCGGCGTCTATATCGACGATGTCTATTACAACCGCATCGCCTCGGCGACGCTCGACTTCGTCGATGTCGAGCGGATCGAGACGCTGCGCGGGCCGCAGGGCACGCTGTACGGCAAGAACACCACGGCCGGCGCGATCAACATCACCACCCGCGCGCCGAGCTTCGATTTCGAGGGCAAGGCCGAGGTGACCCTGGGCAACCTCAACTTCAAGCAGGGCAAGGCGTCGGTCTCCGGCCCGCTCTCCGACACGCTCGCCGCCCGCATCAGCGTGACGACCACCGACCGTCGCGGCACGCTCTACAACACGACCACCAGCAGCTACATCCAGTCGCAGGACAGCGTGGGCGTGCGCGGATCGCTGTTGTGGAAGCCGAGCGAGGATCTGCGCGTCACCCTTTCGGGCGACTGGGCCCTTCAGGATCCGAATTGCTGCGCCTTCGCCTACGGCAGCTACGGCCCCACCCAGCGCGCCGCCAACCGCCAGTATCCGGCGCTCGTCTCCTATTTCCCCGGCTATACGGTGCCCAGCACCAATCCCTATGACCGGGTGACCGACGCAGACGCCGCGCTCGCCGCCCGCAACGAGATCGGCGGCCTCTCGGCGCGCGCCGTGTGGGATGTCAGCGACAGCAACACGATCACCTCGATCAGCGCATGGCGCTTCTGGGACTGGAGCCCCGCCAACGACCGCGACTACACCGGCCTGCCGATCTACACCAAGGTCAACAACCCCACGAAGCAGAACCAGTACTCGCAGGAATTCCGCTTCAACCACGAGGGCAACGGCTTCGATTTCGTCGCCGGCCTGTTCGGTTTCTATCAGGAAATCCGCACCAGCGGCATCCAGCAGACCGGCACCGCCGCCAGCAAGTGGCTGCTCGCCCCGACCAGCGCCTTGTCGAACAATCCGGCGGTGCTGAACAATGTCGTCGCGATCAACGACATCCGGCTCGATAACACCAGTCTCGCCGCCTACGCCAAGGTGAATTGGGAGCTGACCGACCGCTTCACCGTCTCGCCCGGCATCCGCGTCAATTACGACAAGAAGAAGGGCCTGTACGATTCGGTCGTCACCGGCACCGCGTCGGACGGGACGCGGCAGATCGTGTCGCCGGTCCCCGGCTCGCCTTATTACAACGACGCCTGGATCGCGGCGCAGCGCGGCGTTCAGGCCTCGCAATTCTTCGAGCCGAGCTTCAGCGCGTGGAACCTCTCCTACGACGTCAACCTGCGCTATCAGGCGACGCGCGACATCAATTTCTACGCGACCTATGCGCGCTCCTTCAAGACGGGCGGCATCAACCTGAATGGCGTGCCGGCCGACAATAACGGCGCCCCGATCCAGGCCGCCGCGACGATCAAGCCCGAAAAGGTCAATCACTTCGAGGTCGGCATCAAGACGCAATTCTGGGATCGCCGCGCGACCTTCAACCTGACCGGTTTCTGGACCGACATCCGCGATTTCCAGGCCAATGTGAGCAACGGCCAGTTCGGCACGGTGCGCGGCTATCTCGCCAATGCCGAGAAGGTCCGCACGCGCGGCATCGAGACCGATTTCTCGATCCGCCCGACCGAACGCTTCAACGCCTACGTCAGCGGTGCCTATACCGACGCCAAATATGTGAGCTTCTGCGACGCGCCGCCGCCGCCGGAATTGTCGGGCGGCAATACCCTGCCCGCCACCGGCGCCTGCACCTACAGCGGCACGGTCAGCGCGCCGGGCACGCCGGGCGGCAACAGCCCGCCGTTCGTCGATGCCTCCGGCCAGGTTCTGCCGGGCGTGTCGAAATGGGCCTTCTCCTGGGGTGGCGAGGCCAATGTGCCGGGCAAATTGTTCGGCGAGGACGGCCAATTCTATCTGGGCTACGACGCCAGCTTCCGTTCGGACTGGTCGTCCAACCCAACGCCCTCGATCTACACCAACGTCAACGGCTATTTGATCCACAACTTCCGCACCGGCTTCCGCACCGGCCGGTTCGATGTGTTCGCGTGGGTCCGCAACGCCTTCGATCGCAACTATATCGATCTGCTGCTCGCCGGCACCGGCGGCAACACCGGCCTGATCGCGGCGCAGACCGGCGATCCGCGCACCTGGGGCGGCACGGTGAAATTCTCGTTCTGATCGAGATCGTCTCGGAACACAAAAAAATGGCGGGCGCCGGGGGGATGGCGCCCGCCACAGGTCTCGACCGGTTCCGCCCTTATTGGGCGGTGGCGGTGAGGACGTACGGCTCGTTGCTGGCCAGTTCCGAACGCGGGCCGTGCCGCTCGGCGTCGAGCGCGCGGACCATTTCCTGTTCGTCCAGCGCGGTGCGGGCGAAGTAGATCCACATCTGCACCGGCCGGTCGGCGCGCAGCGTGGACGGCATCGGCGACAGCGTGTCCAGCTGTGCCACGGCCTTCAGCGCGGCGCGATCGAGATCGGCCTTGTTCGAGCTTTCGACGATGGCGACGTTGGTCGGGGTGCCGGCGGCCGTCGGCACGAACTGCACCTTCACGACGCCCTGATGATAATCCTGCTTGAACGGGCGCGGATATTTCAGCTTGGTGCCGAGATCCTCGGTCACGCGGTTGGACCAGTTGGTGATGGTCTCCCGCTTGGAAACGTCGATCGTCTCGACGGTAGGGTCATTACTCTGGCCGGCGGCGACGGCCGCCCCGGCCAGCATGGTCGTGGACGCGATCGCCAGCGCCCAACCCAGATTACGCATCTCATTCTCCTACGAACTCTCGCCTTCTTCGGCATCGGCGACCGGGCAATGATATAATATATCTTTTCGCCCGTTCAACCCCTGCCGCGAGGCCTGTCCGCTGCGCTAGGCCTGTCACAACCGCCACGCAACGGGCCGGTAGAGCGAGTTTTTCGATCAATTGTTCCCGATGCGCGGCGAAAAATTATCGTCCATTTTTCCGCAGTTGCGCGCGGTTTTTCGCGGAAACGTCACAATGGCTGCTATAGCCGTCGCTCCCTTTCGCGGTGCAGCAAGGCCCATGACGATCGATCGCCGAACCCTGCTGAACCTCGCCGCGCTGCCCCTGGTGGCGGGCGCGGCACGCGCCTTCGCCGCCGCCCCCGCATCGTGCGACGAAGCCTATTGGCGAGGTGTGGCGGCGCATTACGATCGGCCCGACGATGCCATTCAGCTGGAGAATGGAAACTGGGGCGCGATGGCGCGACCGGTATTGGAAACCTATCAGTCGATGATCGCGCGGGTGAACCGCGACACCAGTTATTATGCGCGGCGCAGCATGGGGCCGGACATGCGTGCGATGCACCAGAAACTGGCGGGCGCGATGGGGGTCGAGCCCGAGGAACTGGTCCTCACGCGCAACGCGACCGAGGCGCTGATGGCGCTCATCACCGGATACAATCGGCTGAAAGCGGGCGATTCGGTGCTGTATGCCGACCTCGACTATGATTCGATGCAGGCGGGGTTCGACTCGCTGGCGGCGCGGCGCGGTGTGCAGGTGGTGCGGATCACCCTGCCCGAACCCGCCACGCGGGCCGCTCTGATCGAGGCCTATGCCGCCGCCTTCGCCGCCAACACGCGTTTGCGACTGGTGCTGCTCACCCATGTCAGCCACCGCACCGGGCTGGTGCTGCCCGTCGCCGAGATCGCGGCGCTGGCGCGGGCCAGGGGCATCGACTGCATCGTCGACGCGGCGCACAGCTTCGGCCAGATCGATTACCGCCTGCCCGATCTGGGCGCGGACTTCATCGGGGTGAACGTCCACAAATGGGTCGGCGCGCCGCTGGGCGTGGGGGCGATGATCATCCGCAAGGGCCGGGTCGATGCGATCGACCGCGCCCCCGCCGAGCCCGAGGACGCCACCGGCGCGAAATCGCGGGTCCACACCGGCACGGTCGATTTCGCGGCACTGTTGACGGTGCCCGCCGCGCTCGATTTCCAGGCGTCGATCGGCGCGGCGGCGCGCGAGGCGCGGCTGCGGGCGCTGCGCGATCGCTGGGTGACGGCGGTGCGCGACGTGGACGGGCTGGACATCCTCACGCCCGACGATCCCACGCTCCACTGCGCGATCACCTCCTTCCGCATCCGGGGGCGGACATCGGTTGCGGACAATATGGCGGTGGCGCAGCATCTGCTCGACAGGCACCGCATCTTCACCGTCCACCGCACCGGCCCGGCCAAAGGGGCCTGCGTGCGGGTCACCCCGGCGCTGATGAACGACATGGCCGAGGTGGATCGCTTCGCCGTCGCGCTGCGCGAGACAGTGGCCGCGTTCAGGGCCTGAACGGCCGCGACACATAGCGCGAGCCCGCCAGCCCGAAGCGCCACGGCTGCTCGACCGCCTTGCTGATGCCGATGCGCGGGCCGGTGAGGATATCGGCAGGCCCATCGGCGGGGATCAGCGCGAAGGGCGGCGCCTCCAGCGGCGCGCCATCGAGCGCGGCGGTGATGCCCAGCGCCTGCGCCAGCTTGCCGGGGCCGCTGCACAGCAGCCGGGGGTCGCCCGTGCCGCGCCGTTCGGCCATGCGATCGAGGCCATGGGTCGGCTCCAGCGCGCGGATCAGCACGGCGCCGCCGGGCGCCTCGCCGCCGACGATGTTGAGGCACCAGTGCAGCCCGTAGATGCGATAGACATAGGCATGGCCGACCGGCCCGAACATCGCGGCGGTGCGGGCGCGGGGGCCGGCGAAGCTGTGCGAGGCGGGATCGTCGGCGCGGTAGGCCTCGGTCTCGACGATGATCCCGCCGACGCCGTCGAGCAGCAGGGTCGCGCCGATGAGGTCGCGGGCGAGATCGACGATCGGGCGGTTGTAATCGATCATGCCCGTCCCCCCGACCTCGTGCCGGGGTCCACCATGCCCCGAGCGATTCCGCAGCCCTTAGCATGGTGCGCGCGGAGAGGTGGACCCCGGCACGAGGCCGGGGTGACTACCCCTCCGGGAAGCTCTCGTGCCCCGCGTTCGGCCACAGGAAATTGGTGTAGGTCAGCATCACGCTGAAGCTCAGCGATCGCACCTGATGCCACCAGCCGATCGGGATGTAGAGCAGGTCGCCCGCCGCCAGATCGACCGTGAAATGCCGCACCGCCTTGGCCGAGGGATAGTTCGCCAGCCGCGCCGGGTCCGCCAGATCGTGGACGTCGCTGAAGACGTGGCGGCGGTTGTGGAGCCGGCCCGTCTCGCTCGGCGGGGCGAGCAGGATGCGCTTGGTGCCGACGATCTGCGCCAGCAGATTGTTGGTGAGATCGAAATGGAGCGGGGTGAAGGTATCGGCCGGGCCGATCCACATCATGCCGGACGCCGGCGTCAGGTAGCGCGGCAGATCGCCCAAGTCGGCCATCAGCGGGGCGAGCGCGGCGCTGTTGCCGGCATTGTTGTAGGCGGTGATGTAGGCGTCGTTGCCGGGCTCGCGCGCGATCATCGCCATGTAGCGATCGAACGGCATCCGCTGGCGGTGGCGATCCTTGGCCAGCTCGAAATCCGCCGCCCCGCTGCGCCCGCCCTGATATTCGATCTCCGCCGCGCCGACCGTCTCGGCGAGATAGGCGGGCGTCCATTTCGCCAGCGCCGGCCAGCCCGCCATCGCGCCCCGGATCACGACCGGGCGGCCGGGAGCGTAGAAATGGTCGAGGAAATCGTCCGACGAGAGGCTTTCGACCACGGGCACGCCGCCGGTGCGGGGCGAGAGGGCGCGCTGGCGTTCGGCGACGTCCAGCGCCCATTCGCGCCGCCTGAGGGCCAGCGCGATCGCGGGATCGGGGCGCGGCGGCGGGGCGATCGGCGCGACGACGGGCGCGCCCGAGGGGCGACCGTCGAAGCCGAGCCCGCCCAGGGTCATCCGCATCCGCGCGTCGGCGAACTGGCCGGTGGTAAGGCGGGGCGGCTTGCTCATGTCGGGCGGCATGGGGGCCGAGTGTGACGGATCGATGACATCTTCCTTCGCCGGCCCGGCGATGCTCTAACCGCGCCATGCCGCTTTCCTCCGCTGTCGCGCTCGCCCTCCTCCTCGCCGCCCCCTCCCCTGCCACACCGCCGACGATCGCGGCGGTCGATCCGTTCATCGGCACGGGGGGCGAAGGGCACACCTTTCCCGGCGCGGTGGCGCCGTTCGGGATGGTGCAGTTGAGCCCGGATACCGACACCGGCTGCACGATCCGCGAATGTTACGGCCATGCGGCGGGCTATCGCTACGACGATCCGACCATCCAGGGTTTCAGCCACACGCATTTCTCCGGCGCGGGGCATAGCGATCTGGGCGACGTGCTGGTGATGCCGGTGGCGGGCGACGCCGTGCCGCTGGAGCCGGGCGACCCGAAGGTGGCGGGATCGGGCTATCGATCGCGCTTCCGGCACGCCGAAGAGACGGCGCGACCGGGCTATTATGCGGTGACGCTGGACGCTTCCGGCATCCGCGCCGAGATGACGGCAGGCACGCGGACGGGCGTGCATCGCTACGCCTTTCCGGCGGGCAAGGCGGCGCATCTGGTGCTCGACCTGCGATCGTCGCTCTACAATTATCCGGGCAAGATATTGTGGTCATCGCTGCGGCTGCGGCCGGACGGCACCCTGACCGGATCGCGCCAGACGCGCGGCTGGGCACCCGATCGGCAACTCTTCTTCGCCATGCGCTTCTCCGCGCCGCTGAAGGATCATGCCTTCGTCAGCACCGAGAAGGATGTGACGTACAAGGGCTTCCAGGGGCCGGGCCGCGGCAGCGAGGCGCTGGCCGAGAAACAGGGGCGGGCGCTGGTGGCGCGGCTCGATTTCGGGACGCTGGCGGCGCCGCTGGAGGTGAAGGTCGCGATCTCGTCGGTGGACGAGGCGGGCGCCATCGCCAATCTCGACAGCGAGCCGGGCGACTTCGCCGCCACCCTCGCCCGCACCACCGCCGCGTGGACCGAAGCGCTCGGCCGGGTCGAGATCGAGGCGGCGCCCGCGATGCGCGCGTCGGTCGCGACCGCGCTCTACCACAGCCTGATCGCGCCATCGGTCGCGGGCGATGTGGACGGGCGGTATCGCGGGCCGGACAACGCCGTCCACAAGGCGGAGGGCTATGATTTCCGCTCGACCTTCTCGCTGTGGGACACGTTCCGCGCCGAGCATCCGCTGCTCACCCTCGTCCAGCCAGAGGCGACCAACAGCGCGATCGTCCGCTCGCTGATCGATTCCGCCAGGGCGAGCCCCGACGGCATCCTGCCCGTCTGGCAATTCCACGGCCGCGAGACATGGACGATGATCGGCTATCATGCCGTCCCGGTGATCGCCGACGCCTACCTGAAAGGCATTGGTGGTTTCGACGCGGCGGCGGCGCTCGACGCGATGGTCGCGAGCGCGCGCTATGCCCCCTATGGCGGGCTCGGCGACTATATGAAGCTGGGTTACGTGCCGATCGATCGCGAGCCCGAGGCGGCGTCCAAGACGGTCGAATATGCCTATGACGACTGGACCATCGCGCGGATGGCCGGGGCGATGGGCAAGGCCGATGTGGCCGCCGATTTCACGAAGCGCGCGGGCTATTGGCGCAACAGCTTCGATGCCAGGACCGGCTTCGTCCGGGCGCGCAAGGCGGACGGCGCGTTCCGCACCCCGTTCGATCCGACCGCGATCAATTACGGATCGGATTATACCGAGGGCAATGCCTGGCAATATAGCTGGTTCGTGCCGCAGGATCAGGCCGGGCTGTTCCGGGCGATGGGCGGCGACAGGGCCGCCATCGCCAAGCTCGACGCGATGTTCGATTACGACAACAGCAAGATCGACTACAGCCATGCCGAGGATATCGCCGGGCTGATCGGCCAATATATCCACGGCAACGAGCCGAGCCATCACGTCGCCTATCTCTACAACCACGCCGGCGCGCCATGGCGGACGCAGGCGCGGCTGAAGCAGATCGTGGAGAGCCAGTATAAGCCCACCCCCGATGGCCTGTCGGGCAATGACGATCTCGGGCAGATGTCGGCGTGGCTGGTGTTCACCGCGCTCGGTTTCTACCCCGTGACGCCGGGTAGCCTGGAATATGCGATCGGGCGACCGTTCGTCGATCGGGCGAGCCTGACCCTGCCCAACGGCAAACGCTTCACGATCGTGGCCGAGGGGCTGGGCGAGGCGCGGCCCTATGTGGGCGCGGTGACGCTCAACGGCCGCCCCCTGCCCCGCAGCGTGATCCGGCATGAGGAGATCATGGCGGGTGGCGAACTGCGCTTCACCATGGCGGCCACCCCCAACAAGAGCTGGGCCAGCGCGCCGTCCGCGCGGCCGATGTCGATGAGCGGAGCGAAGTGATGATGGACCGGCGATTGTTTCTGGCAGGCGGGCTGCTCGCCGGCCCTGCCCTCGCCCGCAGCGTCACCCTGACCGATCCGGCGCTGGCCGCGCTGGAGGCGAAATCGGGCGGGCGGCTCGGCGTCGCGCTGCTGGATACCGGCAGCGGACGGATGACCGGCTATCGTCGGGACGAGCGCTTTCCGATGTGCAGCACGTTCAAGGCGCTGCTGGCGGCGGTGGTGCTGTCGCGGGTCGATCGCGGCGAGGAGCTGCTCGACCGGCAGGTGATGTACGGGCCGGCCGATCTGGTGACCTATTCGCCCGGCACCGCGCCGAACGCCGGCAAGGGCATGGCGATGGGCGACATCTGCGCGGCGGCGGTGACCTTGAGCGACAACAGCGCCGCCAATCTGATGCTGGCGAGCCTGGGCGGGCCGGAGGGCTTCACCCGTTTCGCCCGATCCCTGGGGGACACGGTGACCCGGCTCGACCGGATCGAGACGGCGCTCAACTCGGCGATCCCCGGCGATCCGCGCGACACCACCTCGCCGGCGGCGATGGCGCGGAGCCTGCGCGCGGTGCTGACCGGCCCGGCGCTGAAGCCGGCCAGCCGCGAGCAACTGGCCAAATGGATGATCGCCAACACCACCGGCGACGCCCGCATCCGCGCGGCGGCGCCGGCCGGCTGGCGGGTGGGCGACAAGACCGGCACGGGTGCCGTCGGCAGCACCGGCGACGTCGCGATCCTGTGGCCGCCCAAGGGCGCGCCGCTGGTGCTGGCGGTGTATGTGCATCAGGGGCCGGAGGGGACGGCCGAGCGCAACGCCTTGATCGCCGAGGCGGCGCGGATCATGTTGCCCGGCTGACCATTCCTCGTATTCTCCATCCGTCATCCCAGCGGCGCGTCGATCGTTTTCGGCGGTGTCGAGAACCATTTCGGGCCGGCGTCGGTCATGTGGAAGCAATCCTCGATGCGGACGCCGAAGCTGCCGGGGATGTAGAGGCCGGGCTCGTTGGAGAAGCACATGCCCGCCGCCAGCGGAGTCGCCTCGCCGTGGACGAGGTTGACCGGCTCGTGGCCGTCGAGGCCGATGCCATGGCCGGTGCGGTGCGACAGGCCGGGCCAGGCATAGCCGGGGCCGTAACCGAGGCTCTCGTAATAGCGGCGCACCTGATCGTCGACGGTGCCGGCGGGGGCGCCGATGCGGGCGGCCTCGAAGGCGATGTGCTGGCCATGGGCGACCTGCGCGAACACCTCGCGCTGGCGGGCGGTGGCGCCGCCGGGCACGAAGGTGCGCGACACGTCCGACTGATAGCCCTCGACCGCACAGCCGCAGTCCATCAGCACCACCTCGCCGGCCTTGGCGACCTGCGGCTCGCGCGACCCGTGGGGCAGCGCCGAGGCGGCGCCCATCAGCACCAGTGAGAACATCGTCTCACCGCCAAGCGCGCGGTTGGCGGCATCCATCATCTTCGTGACGTCGGCGGGGCTCATGCCGGGCGCGACGCGCGGGACGACATGGGCGTAGGCGGCGATGGTGATGTCGGTGGCGTGCTGCATCAGCGCGATCTCGGCCGGCGACTTCACCATGCGGCAGCCGCGCACGACCGGCGCGCCGGGGACGATGCGGGCATCGGGCAGCGCACGGGCGAGGCCGTCGCTGGCGAAGAAGCGCACCCGCTCCTCCATCGCCACCGGCTTCGTCGCCACGCCCCGGTCACGCAGGATGGCGGCGACGAGCTTCAGCGGATCCTCATCCTCCTGCCAGGTGCGGATTTCGGCGGGAATGACGAGCGTCTGGCGGACGGACGGCGCCTCGAAGAAGGGGGTGACGATCGCCGCATCACCCTCGGCCGGGATCACCACGGCGGTCAGCCGCTCGCTCAGCCCCCAGCGGACGCCGGTGAAATAGACCATGCTCGCCCCCGGCTCGATCAGCAGCGCGCCGATGCCGGCCGCGCGCATCAACCTTTGCGCCTTGGCGACGCGGGCGAGGCGTTCGGCGGGCGTGATTGCGGGCGGGCGGCCGGGCAGCGGGGCGAGATCGGTGGCGGGGGCGAGCGCGGCGGCGGGAAGCGCGAGGCCGGCGGCGGCGGCGGCGGCCGAGGCGATCAGGGTGCGGCGGGTGAGAGACGAGGGATGGATCATGCGGCTTTGTCGATCAACGATCACCGCGCGTCCAGTGGGTGGGGCTCGGCGGCGCCACCACCCCAATTGCGCTCCTGCCTCCGCAGGAGCACCGAACGCAAATCAGCCCGGATAATCCTCCGCCAGATCGCTGAACTTGGTGATCCGGTTCTCGAACTTCAGCTTCACCTTGCCGGTGGCGCCGTGGCGCTGCTTGGCGACAACCACCTCGGCCAGGCCGAAGGCGCGTTCCATGTCGCGCGCCCATTGGTCGTGCGCGTCGAAGGTCTTGGCGTCGTCGCCCTCCACCGGCCGCTTCGGCTCGCGCGAGGCGACGTAATAATCCTCGCGGTACACGAACAGCACGATATCCGCGTCCTGCTCGATCGATCCCGATTCGCGCAGATCGGACAGCTGCGGGCGCTTGTCCTCGCGCTGCTCCACCGCGCGGCTCAGCTGCGACAGCGCCATCACCGGCACGTTCAATTCCTTGGCGAGCTGCTTCAGGCCCCGGCTGATCTCCGAAATCTCCTGCACGCGATTGGATTCGCTCGATCCCTTGCCCGATCCCGACAGCAGCTGGAGATAATCGACCACGATGAAGCCGATGCCGCGCTGTCGCTTCAATCGGCGCGCGCGGGTGCGCAGCGCCGCGATCGAGAGGCCGGGGGTGTCGTCGATATAGAGCGGCAGCGATTCCAGCTCGGCGGCGGCGCGGGCGAGGTTGCGGAAATCCTGCTGGCTGATCTTGCCCATGCGCA
Source organism: Sphingomonas naphthae (assembly GCF_028607085.1). Lineage (NCBI taxonomy): Bacteria > Pseudomonadati > Pseudomonadota > Alphaproteobacteria > Sphingomonadales > Sphingomonadaceae > Sphingomonas > Sphingomonas naphthae. The sequence continues at coordinate 1,810,348 of NZ_CP117411.1, forward strand.
GGTTTTCGGAGCTGATGTTCGATTGTTCGGACAGGATACGCGTCGCCAGCTGGTCGGCCGACATTTCGAGGCTGAAGAAGGCGACCCCCGCCCCCACCGACTTGGCGTCGTCGATCCCGTCCTCGCGGTCGCGGGTCAGGCGGCGGGCGGCGTTGAAGGCGATGTTGGTGGCAAGCGCCGTCTTGCCCATGCCGGGGCGGCCGGCGAGGATCAGAAGGTCCGAATGGTGCAGGCCGCCGATCTTGGCGTTGAGCGCGTCGAGCCCCGTGGTGATGCCCGAGACATGCCCGCCAGAATTGAGCGCGCGCTCGGCCGCCTCCACCGCGATGCGCGTCGCCTGGCCGAAGCTCTTGACCGATCCCTGCTCGCCGCCCTCTTCGGCCACGCGATACAACGCGATTTCGGCCTGCTCGATCTGGCCCTTGGGATCGACCTCGGCCGACGTGTCGATCGCCTTCTCGACCATGCCGCGGCCGACCCCGATCAGCTCGCGCAGCAGCGCCAGATCGTAGATCTGCTGGGCAAAGTCGCGCGCGCCGATCAGCGCCGCGCCGGAACCGGTCAGCTTGGCCAGATAGGCCGGGCCGCCCAGCTCCTTCATCTCCACGTCCGCTTCGAACAACGGGCGCAAAGTCACGGGATTGGCGACCATATTCTTGTCCACCATCCGCAGCACCGCTTCGTAGACGCGGCCATGCAGCGGCACATGGAAATGATCGGGCCGCAGCTTCACCTGCACATCCTCGGCTAGGCGATTGTCCACCATCAGCGCGCCCAGCAGCGCCGCCTCGGCCTCGACATTGTGGGGGAGCGCCTGCGGTTCTGCGGCGGCGGCGGGGACGGGAATGCGGATCGGTTCGGCCATGCGGGCCTCGTACCCCAATCGGCGGCGCGATGGGGGTGATTTGAGACGAACGCCGCAGATGGGGATGATGCTGTGGATAGTCGGGTATAGACCGGTGCACGCCCGCCTAGCCCCACGGCCCGGCTTGCGCTAACCCGTTGCCGTCATGGCCGATCCCCGCATCATCTCCGTCGATCTCGACGAGGGCACGATCCTGTGGCGCAACGCGGATGTCGAACAGGAACGGCGCATCGCCATCTTCGATCTGCTGGAGGGCAATCACTTCGCCCCGCAGCGCGCCTATCCGCAGGGCTATGCCGGCCCCTACCGCCTGTCGCTCCGCGTCGAGGAAGGGCGGCTGGCGATCGACATCTCGGCCGAGAGCGGCGAGCGGCTGGAGACCCTGGTCCTCGGCCTCGCCCGCTTCCGGCGGCCGATCAAGGATTATTTCGCGATCTGCGACAGCTACTTCCAGGCGATACGTCAGGCGACGGCGCAACAGATCGAGACGATCGACATGGCCCGGCGGGGCATCCACAACGAGGCGGCGGAGCTGCTCAAGGAACGGCTGGAGGGCAAGATCGACGTCGATTTCGCCACCGCGCGCCGCCTCTTCACGCTGATCTGCGTGCTGCACATTCGGGGATAGGGCGGGGATAGAGATGGTCGAAGTCGATCTGAACCACATGGCCGGGCGCGTCCTGATCGACCATGCCCGCGAGGCGGCGGCCAACGCCCATGCGCCTTACTCAAAATTCGCGGTCGGCGCCGCGCTGCTGATGGCCGACGGATCGATCGTGACCGGCACCAATTTCGAGAATGCCAGCTACGGGCTCAGCCTGTGCGCCGAAACGGTCGCGCTGGCCTCGGCCAATGTGCAGGGCAAGCTGCGCGAGGTGGTGGCGATCGGCATCATCGGCGGCGTGATGGACGGGCGCGGCGGCATCACCGGCCACGACCCGATCCGCCCCTGCGGCCGCTGCCGCCAGATCCTCAACGAAGCCGCCAGCCTCGCCGGCCGTGACCTGCCCGTCCATTGCGGCTCGGCCGACGGCGAGGTGGTCGAGCATCACATGCTATCCGCCCTCCTCCCCTACGCCTTCGGGCCGGGCGATCTGGGTATCGGTTAGGCCCACCCCCTCGCGCTCGGCCTCCCGGCATCGTCGAAGGAGGAACGGGATGGGCGGGATGCGATCGGAGAAGCCCTACGCCATCCCCGCCAGATGCCGCTGCCGCATCGCGTCGATCGGCACCAGCGCGCCCATTTCCTCGGCGTGCCAGAAGGTCCAGCCGTTGCACGAGGGCGCGCCTTGCAGGATCGCGCCCAGTTTGTGGATCGAGCCCTGCGATCCCTCGCCCGAAAGCGAGCCATCCACCTGCACCCGCACCCGCCAGCGCCGCTTGGCATCCGTCAGGATCGTGCCCGGCGGCACCATGCCGCTTTCCACCAGCAGGCCGAAGGCCACGCGCGGCTCGCTGCGCTTCTCGGGCATCACCGCCATCGCACTTTCGTCGAGCGGCAGGGTCGCGGCGATCCGCGCGCGTGCCGCCTTCACATAGGCGTCCTCGCGCTCGATGCCGATCCAGCGGCGGCCCAGCCGGCGCGCCACAGCACCCGTCGTGCCCGTGCCGAAGAAGGGATCGAGCACCACGTCGCCCGGCTTCGTCGCCGCCAGCAGCACGCGATAGAGCAGGGATTCGGGCTTCTGCGTCGGGTGGGTCTTGTGCCCCTCCTCGTCCTTCAGCCGCTCGCCGCCTGAACAGATCGGCAGGCTCCAGTCGGAGCGCATCTGCACATCGTCGTTCAGCCCCTTCATCGCGCGATAGTTGAAGGTGTAGCGCGCCTTCTCCGCCTTCGACGCCCAGATCAGCGTCTCATGGGCGTTGGTGAAGCGGGTGCCCTTGAAATTGGGCATCGGATTGGCCTTGCGCCAGATGATGTCGTTGAGGATCCAGAAGCCGGCGTCCTGGATCTGCGTGCCGACGCGGAAGATGTTGTGATAGCTGCCGATCACCCAGATCGTGCCGTCGTCCTTCAGGATGCGGCGCGCTTCCTTCAGCCAGGCGCGGGTGAAGCGATCGTAGATCTCGAACGTGTCGAACCGGTCCCACGCATCGGTCACCGCATCGACGCGCCCGCCCTCGGGCCGAAACAGGTCGCCGCCGAGTTGGAGATTATAGGGCGGATCGGCGAAGATCATGTCGATCGACTTGTCGGGCAGGCGCGCCATCGCCGCGACGCAATCCTCCTGGATGATCGTGTCGAGCGGCAGGGTCGCCAGTTTCGCCGGCTTCGCGGGCTTGGCGCGCGCGGTGCCGACCCTCTCCAATACGCCCATGTCGATCCCCTCCGCTGACTGCCTGACGCGCGGTGTGAATCCCCACGACTCGGCGGTCAAGCGCGCTTTTCGGGCGCGCGGACCTTGGGACAGCCCTGTGGATAAGTCCGGGAATCACCCCGACACATCATGTTGAGTCCGGCGATTCGCGCGGACTCAACGGGTGGTGGTGTGGCCCCCGGGACTCACCATCACAAACTATAGCCGCCATCGATCGAAAAGGTCGCGCCGGTCACCGTCGCGCAGGCATCGGACAGCAGGAAGCCGATCTGCGCGGCGACTTCCCCGGGTTTGGCGTAGCGGCCGGGCGGCCCCCCCGCCCGCCATCGCCGCCGACAGCACATCGCGATCCACATCGCACAGGATCAACCGTGCCGCCCCGGGCACCAGCGCCGCCTTGCCGGCGAACGGCGGGTCCAATTCGTTACGCACGGTCACATCATTCCCCAAAGGACGGGTTGAGCGATTGTTTCCATCCCGCTACATCGCCCGCAGAGCAACGATCGCAACAGGGGAAGAGCGATGGCCGACACGAGCGCCAAGGGTCAGATGAAGGCTCATGAGGGCACCTACGCCAGTTTCATCGGCCTGTTCAAATATGGCACGGTGGCCTGCGCGCTGATCGCGGCGCTGGTCGTTTTCCTGATCTCCCGCTGATCCGGGCCTAATCCCATGAAAATCGCCGTCCTCAAGGAGGGCGCGGCTGGCGAGCGCCGGGTTTCGGCGACGCCCGAGACCGTCAAGAAATTGACGGCGCTCGGCGCGAGCCTTGCCGTGGAAAGCGGGGCGGGTGCCACCGCCACGATCGCCGATGACGCTTATGCCGCCGCCGGTGCCACGATCGGCGATCGCGCCGCCGTGCTGGCCGATGCCGACATCATCCTGGGCGTACAGGGGCCGGAACCCGCGAGCATCGCCGGTGCCAAGGCCGGCGCCTGGCTGGTCGCGGGGCTCAACCCGTTCGGCGAGCGCGCCCGCGTCGATGCCTATGCCGCCGCCGGGCTGGAGGCGCTGGCGATGGAGTTCATGCCGCGCATCACCCGCGCGCAATCGATGGACATCCTGTCGTCGCAGTCCAACCTGTCGGGCTACAAGGCGGTGCTGGATGCGGCCGCCGAATATGGCCGCGCCTTCCCGATGATGATGACGGCGGCGGGCACGATCTCGGCGGCCAAGGCTTTCGTGATGGGCGTCGGCGTCGCCGGCCTCCAGGCCATCGCCACCGCCCGCCGGCTGGGCGCGCAGGTCTCCGCGACCGACGTGCGCGCCGCTACGAAAGAGCAGATCGAGAGCCTCGGCGCCAAGGCGATCTTCGTCGAGCAGGTCAAGGGCATCGAGGGCGAAGGCACCGGCGGCTACGCCACCGAAATGTCCGACGAATACAAGGCCGCGCAGGCCGCGCTGGTGTCGGGCCATATCGCCAAGCAGGATATCGTCATCACCACGGCCCTGATCCCCGGCCGCCCCGCCCCGCGCCTCATCACCGACGCGCAGATCGCGACGATGAAGCCGGGCTCGGTGATCGTCGATCTGGCGGTGGAGCAAGGCGGCAACGTCGAGGGTGCGGTCGCGGGCGAGGTGGTCGAGCGCCACGGCGTGAAGATCGTCGGCCACCGCAACGTGCCGAGCCGCCTCGCCGCCGACACATCGGCGCTGTTCGCCCGCAACCTCTACAACTTCCTCTCCGCCTTTTGGGACAAGGAAACCGGCAAGCCGATCCTCGACGACGAGATCGGCAACGCCATCCGCCTGACGAAGGACGGCAAGGTCGTGAACGAGAGGCTGCTGGGATGACGGGGACGGAAGTTCCTCCCCATGCCCCGCATGGGGAGGGGGACCAGCCGCAGGCTGGTGGAGGGGCTTCCACCGTGACGCGCGCGCGCCGTCTGCGTCGGGACCTCAGCCTGCCCGAAGGCCTGCTGTGGCAGCGCCTGCGCCGCCGCGCCGGCAGCGCGAAATTCCGGCGCCAACACCCACTGGGGCCTTACATCATCGACTTCTATTGCGCGGCCGCAAAGCTGGCGATCGAAGTCGATGGCGAAGCCCACAATCGTGGCACACGTCCACAACGCGATGCGGTTCGAGATGATTACATCCGCGCCCGGGGGCTAGATCTCCTTCACATCCGCGCGGATGAGGTGCTGGCCGATCCTGATGCGATCGCCGGCATCATCATCCGCACCGCATTGCCCCTCCACCGCCCTACGGGCGGTCCCCCTCCCCATGCTCCGCATGGGGAGGAACTTCACGGAGCCGTCTGATGGACTTCATCTCGATCCTGTCGATCTTCGTCATGGCCTGTTTCGTGGGCTATTATGTCGTCTGGTCGGTCACCCCGGCGCTGCACACGCCGCTGATGGCGGTCACCAACGCGATTTCGTCGGTCATCATCGTCGGCGCGCTGATCGCCAGCGCGGCGGCGGGGTCGGCGACGGCGAAATATCTTGGGCTGCTCGCGGTGGTGCTGGCCTCGGTCAACATCTTCGGCGGCTTCGCCGTCACCGAGCGGATGCTCGCCATGTACAAGAAGAAGGAGCGGAAGGGCTGAGAGCCTTTCCACACCAATCACGTCATCCCGGCGAAAGCCGGGATCTCCCGAAGTCGGGCGCGGGTCCGGCCTCACAAGACCCCAGCTTTCGCTGGGGTGACGAAGGTTTTTTAGGGGGTAACGGGGATGCATGAAGCGGTGAACCCTTGGGTGGCGCTGGCCTATCTGGTGGCGGGCGTGTGCTTCGTCCTGGCGCTGCGCGGCCTGTCGAGCCCGTCGACCAGCCGGCGCGGCAACCGCCTCGGCATCTTCGGCATGGCGCTGGCGGTGGGGACGACCTTGTTCACCCACGACATCGCCTCGCTGCCCGAAATCCTGATCGCCATCGCCATCGGCGGCGCGATCGGCTTCGTCACCGCGCGCAAGATCGCCATGACGGACATGCCGCAGCTCGTCGCCGCCTTCCACTCGCTGGTCGGCCTCGCCGCCGTGCTGGTGGCCGCCGCCGCCTTCCTCAACCCCGACGCCTTCGGCATCCTCGATGCCGCGACCGGCCACATCAACCCGGTCAGCCGCGTCGAGATGGGCCTCGGCGTCGCGATCGGCGCGATCACCTTCTCCGGCTCGGTCATCGCCTTCCTGAAACTGGCGGGCAAGATGTCGGGCAAGCCGATCATGCTGCCCGGCCGCCACGTCATCAACCTCGGCACGCTCGCCGCGATCCTCGCGCTCACCGTCTATTTCATCACCGACGACGCGCCGTGGGTGTTCTTCACCATCACCGCCTTGAGCTTCGTGATCGGCTTCCTGCTCATCATCCCGATCGGCGGCGCGGACATGCCCGTCGTCGTCTCGATGCTGAACAGCTATTCGGGCTGGGCCGCCGCCGCGATGGGCTTCACGCTCCACAATTCGGCGATGATCATCACCGGCGCGCTGGTGGGTTCCTCGGGCGCGATCCTCAGCTACATCATGTGCAAGGCGATGAACCGCAGCTTCATCAGCGTGATCGCGGGCGGCTTCGGCGGCGACAGCGGCTCAGGCCCCGCCGCCGCCGCGACCGACCGCCCGTGGAAGCGCGGCTCCGCCGAGGATGCCGCCTTCCTGATGAGCCAGGCCGAACAGGTCATCATCGTCCCCGGCTACGGCATGGCCGTCGCCCAGGCGCAGCACGCGCTGCGCGAAATGGGCGACACGCTGAAGGCGCAGGGCGTGAAGGTGAAATACGCCATCCACCCCGTCGCCGGCCGCATGCCCGGCCACATGAACGTGCTGCTCGCCGAAGCCAACGTCCCCTATGACGAGGTGTTCGAGCTGGAGGACATCAACAGCGAATTCGCGCAGAGCGACGTCGCGTTCGTGATCGGCGCCAACGACGTCACCAACCCGGCCGCCAAGACCGACAAGACCTCGCCGATCTACGGCATGCCGATCCTCGACGTGGAAAAGGCCAAGACCGTCCTCTTCATCAAGCGGTCGATGGGCGGCGTGGGCTATGCCGGCGTCGACAACGAAGTCTTCTACCGCGACAACACGATGATGCTGCTGGCCGACGCCAAGAAGATGGTCGAGGAAATCGTGAAGGCCATGAACCACTGATCGTGGCGGGGGCTGCCTGTAAGCCCTGCCCTAACCTAACCGTAGCCCCAGGCCTCCCGAGATCCCGGCCTGCGCCGGGATGGCCGTATAGGTCGCGGAGCCGCGCCCTAAATGGTCAGAAGTCCACCTTGTCGTAATGGTCCGGCGGCGCGATCACCTCCATCCGCTCGCCCAGCAGGGGGCGGAAGCTCGGCCGGCTCTTCAGCCCGGCATACCATTCCCGCGTCGAGCGATGCCCGCGCCAGTCGATCCCGCCCAGATAATCCGCGACCGAAATATGCGCCGCCCCCGCCAGATCGGCGAGGCTGAACAGCGGCCCGCCCAGCCAGCGGCGGTGATCGATCAGATAATCGACATAATCCAGATGCGTGTTCGCCCGCTTCATCGCCTCGCGCAGCTGCGCCGCGTCGGGCGACTTGCGGTGGACGAGGCGCTTTTCCATCCGCTCGTACAGCAAAGGCGCCACCACCTCGCGATAGAAGATCTGGTCGAACCACGCCACCAGCCGCCGCACCTCGGCGCGATCGGGCGCCTGGCCGGGGATCAGCGGCGCCTTGTCGATCGTCTCCTCGAAATATTCGCAGATCGCCGAGCTGTCGATCAGCGTCATCCCCGTATCGGGATCGCGCATCACCGGCGTCTGCGCGGCGGGGTTCATGTCGATGAATTCGTCCCGCTGCTCCCACGGCGATTCGCGGATCAGGCCATAGCCCACCCCCTTCTCGCCGAGCGCCAGGCGGACCTTGCGCGAGAAGGGGCAGAGCGGGAACTGGAAGAGTTGCCACATGGGTTAATCCTCTAGCCCCGGATCGCGCAGGGTCGCCAGTTTATTTCCATCGACGGATCGATCGTTGCTGGGGATAGAATGCAGGAACACCCGCCCCCGGAGACCGGCCCGATGAAGCGCATCCTGCTCGCCTGCACCCTGATCGCCGCGCCGCTGGCCGCGAAAACGGCGGTGGAGGAACGATCGATCACCCAGTTGCAGGACGATCTCACCACCGGCCGCACGACATCGGTGAAGCTGGTGAAGGCCTATTTCGATCGCATCGCGAAGCTCGACCGCGCCGGCCCGCACCTCAACAGCGTGATCGCGCTCAACCCCGATGCGCTGAAGGACGCCGCTGCCCGCGACGCCGCGCGCAAGGCCGGCCGGCCGCAAGGCCCCCTCTTCGGCGTGCCGATCCTGATAAAAGACAATATCGAGAGCCTCGAGCCCATCCCCACCACCGCCGGATCGCTCGCGCTCGCTGCCAACGTCACCCACCGCGACGCGCCCGTGGTCGCCCGCCTCCGCGCGGCCGGCGCGATCATCCTGGGCAAGACCAACCTCAGCGAATGGGCCAATTTCCGCTCGAACCGCTCGACCAGCGGGTGGAGCGGCGCGGGCGGCCTCACCCGCAACCCCTATGCCACCCGCCGCAGCGCCTGCGGCTCCTCCTCGGGCAGCGGCGCGGCGGCGGCGGCCAGCCTTGCGGCGGCGGCGATCGGCACCGAGACCGACGGCTCGGTCACCTGCCCCGCCGCGATCAACGGCCTCGTCGGGCTGAAGCCCACCGTCGGCCTCGTCTCGCGCAGCCGCATCATCCCCATCTCCCCCAGCCAGGACACCGCCGGCCCGATGACCCGCGACGTCCGCGACGCCGCCATTCTCCTCACCGCGATGGCCGGCACCGACCCGGCCGACCCCGCCACGGCGGAGGCCGACACCCGCAAGGCCGATTACCTCGCCGCGCTCGACCCCGCCGCGCTCACCGGCAAGCGCATCGGCGTGATGCGCTTCGCCGCCGGCTTCGATCCCGCCGTGGACGCGCTGTTCGCCACCGCGCTCGCCGATCTGAAGGCCGCCGGCGCCACCCTCGTCGAAATCCCCGCGCTCGACCGCACCGGCATGGGCGCGGCGGAAACCACGATCCTCCGCACCGAATTCGTCGAGGCCCTCAACGCCTATCTCGCCACCACGCCCCCGGCCGTCACCGCCCGCACGCTCGACCAGCTCATCGCCTTCAACACCGCCCACGCCGATCGCGAGATGCCCTGGTTTGGGCAGGAGACGTTCGAGAAAGCCGCCGCCACCAAGGGCACCCGATCCCCCGAATATCGCGCCGCGAAAGACACCGCCGCCCGCAAATCCCGCACCGAGGGCATCGACCGGATGCTCGCCACCGACACGCTCGACGCTTTGATCTTCCCCACCCTTGGCCCCAGCTGGACGATGGATCTCGTCGGCGGCGATCATTTCAACGGCGGCGGCGGCGGATCGCTCGCGGCGGTCGCGGGCTATCCGCACCTCACCGTGCCGATGGGGCAGGTAAAGGGCCTCCCCGTCGGCCTCTCCTTCATCGGCCCCGCCTGGTCCGAGGCGCGCCTCCTCGCCCTAGGCTACGCCTACGAAAAACGCACCCACCGCCGCCTGCCGCCGACTTATACGGAGGGGCCGTGAAGGCGTCCGTCTTAGACCGTAGCCCCTTAAAGCGGTCCGCCCGCAGCCCCCCCCTTTTTAGGGTATTCAATGATCAACCTTGATCCGTGTAGGCCATGACCAAACTAACGAGAAGCGTCAGTCCTGAAACTATAAGCCAACTTGCGATGATAGCTGTTTTGGAATTATTGGGAAAAGATTGGAGATACGTCCAGTATCCTACGTATCTATCTTGCCCAAGAGCTTTGGCCATTAAGAGGGAGAGCGGTAGGCTGATCGCCGGGCCTACCCAGATGAACCTCCAGTAGCTGAGGCTTCCGTCAAGTGCATCCGCGAGAGCAAGGCTGAGGAAGGGGCTTCCAGCCAAAAGGGCGACAAAGGCAGCGTATAAGGCTCGGTAGATTAGCATCATAGCAGGCCAATGACTGCCGTCCAACAAACCCGACCATTAGGCGTTATGCCGATGCCGGTCGTGCACGGAACCGCGACCTAATCCAAATATCTATCTTTCGAGGCCAATTCTCCAACCGTTCGTGTCGAGCGAAGTCGAGACACGTGGCGCGCGGGGCACATCCCTCGACTTCGCTCGGGACGAACGGCGTACGGGAACCTCCGATCACAACCCAAAGCCGTACCCACCTTGACCCGTCACCCCCCGCCCGTCACAAGCCGGGCCATGACGGATGCGGCTGACGACACGGGCATAGGCACGCTCTCCTTCGAGGAGGCGCTCAAGCGGCTGGAGACGATCGTCCACCGGCTGGAAAGCGGCGAGGCCTCGCTCGACGAGGCGATCACCCTCTATGGCGAGGGCGATCGGCTGCGCGCGCAATGCGAGGCGCGGCTGAAATCGGCCGAGGCGCGCATCGAGAAGATCGTGGCGGGCGGCGACGGCCGCGCGGGCGGCGTCCGCCCGTTCGACGAGGCATGAGTTCGGCCGTGGCGTCGATCGTCGACATGAACCTGAAGGCCGCGATGGAGCGCATCGCCGGCGAGATCGACGAGGGCTTCGATCGCCTCCTCGCCGTGCCCGACGACGGCCGCGCCCGCCTCTATGAAGCGATGCGCCATGCCGCGATCGGCGGCGGCAAGCGGCTGCGCCCGCTGCTCGTGGCGGCCGGCTGCAACCTGTTCCGCGTCGATCGCGGCAGCGCGATCCGCGTCGGCCTCGCGATCGAGGCGATCCACGTCTACAGCCTGATCCACGACGACATGCCCTGCATGGACGACGACGACATGCGGCGCGGCAAGCCCACCGTCCACCGCCTCTACGACGAGGCGACGGCGGTGCTGGCCGGCGACAGCCTCCACGCCCTCGCCTTCGAATGGCTGGTCGATCCCGCCACCCACGCCGATCCCTTCGTCCGCGCCGATCTGGTGGCGGAAATCGCCCGCGCCTCCGGCCCGGCGGGCATGGCCGGCGGCCAGATGATGGACCTCGCCGCCGAGGACGCCTCGTTCGACCTCACCGGCGTCACCCGGCTCCAGCAGCTCAAGACCGGCGCGCTGATCGGCGCCTGCCTGGAAAGCGCCGCCATCCTCGGCCACGTCCCGCCCGAAGGCCGCCGCCCTTTACGCGGCTATGCCCGCGACATCGGCCTCGCCTTCCAGATCGCCGACGATCTGCTCGACGTGGAGGGCGATGCCGAGGCGGCCGGCAAGGCCGTCGGCAAGGATGCCGCCGCCGGCAAGGCGACCTTCGTGTCGCTGCTCGGCGTCGAGCGCGCGCGCACCCAGGCGGCGATGCTGGTCGAGCAGGCGATCGGCCACCTCGCCAGCTTCGGCGCCGAGGCCGATCTCCTCCGCCAGATCGCCCGCTACATCATCGAACGCGATCGCTGATGCGCACGGCCGTCTATCCCGGCACCTTCGATCCGGTGACGCTCGGCCACCTCGACATCATCGCCCGCGCCGCCCGTCTGTTCGACCGGCTCGTGATCGGCGTCTCCACCAACCCCGGCAAGACGCCCCTCTTCTCGCTGGACGAGCGCATCGCCCTGATGGAGGCCGAATGCGCCGCCTTCGCGGGCGCGATCGTGGTCAAGCCTTTCGAGGGGCTGGTGACCAAATTCGCCGAGGCCGAAGGCGCCGTCGCGATCGTGCGCGGCCTGCGCAGCGGCACCGATTTCGATTACGAAAACCAGATGGCCCAGCTCAATCGCGGCATGGCCGGCACGGTGGAATCCGTCTTCCTGATGGCCGCCGCCGCCCTCCAGCCCGTCTCCTCCTCCTTCGTCCGCGAAATCGGCCGCATGGGCGGCGACATCGCCCCCCTGGTCACCGCCACGGTAGAACGCGCCGTCCTCGCCAAGCTCGGCCGCTGACCGTTCCTCCCCATGCGGAGCATGGGGAGGGGGACCGCCGCCAAAGGCGGTGGTGGAGGGGTATCCGCCCCACGCCGCCGTCATTGCGAGCACAGCGAAGCAATCCAGCCCCTCGGCCGCACGCCACCGTCGCGCAATACCCACCGTCACCCTGAACTCGTTTCAGGGTCCATCCCTCCCCACGTGCCGCCATCTCCAGCCGAGAGATGGATGCTGAAACAAGTTCAGCATGACGAATTCACTTGACAAATAGGAACATTAAGTAAACATACGCCATCGCTCGCTTCCCACAGGCCATGGGAAGAGGGCAAGCATCCGGGGCGGGCAACCGTCCCGGAACGACCGGCGCGAAGCCATCCGGTTCACACCGACGATGCATCGCGACCGGCTCGGGGGATTATACGCAGGCGGCCCAGCCAAACCGGCCAGTAGCCCTGCCAAGGGGCGAAAACCCAAGGGGCCACCGTCCACCGGGCCAATCCCAGCGCGGGCCTGCGGCGGCCCGCAAATGTGCTGTACCAAGTCCGCCCGGATGCCCGTGGCAGGACGCGCCGGTCGAAACGCTTCTTCCCGATTTCCGTCCGAATAGCGTCAACGAATCCTACAACCCACCGTCACCCTGAACGCGTTCAGCATGACGATCACAAATCCTCCCCTGCAAGGGGAGGGGGACCATCCGAAGGATGGTGGAGGGATGACCCGCTCTCGATAGCGCGATACCCCTCCGTCAGCCCTGCGGGCTGCCACCTCCCCTTGCAGGGGAGGATCGTCGCCACCAGCACCTCCCAATTCACCCCCCAGTCACCATCCCGCCCCCATCCAAAGGGTCTGGCGCCGGAGGGCACCACGGGGATAAGAGGGCGCCATGAAGACGAATTTCCTGATCGGCCTGACGGGCATCCTGTTCGCTGGCGGCCTCGCCGTCGCCCAGACCCCGGCGACCGCGCCCGCCCCCTCCGCGCCGCCGGCCGCCAGCCCGGACAATATGCTCAACCTCGATCTATCGACCGGCGGCCGGGTCGTGATCGAGCTGCGGCCCGACAAGGCACCCAATTCGGTCGAGCGGATCAAGGTGCTGACGCGGCGTGGCTTCTACGATGGCCTCGTCTTCCACCGCGTCATCGAAGGCTTCATGGCGCAGGGCGGCGATCCCAAGGGCGACGGCACCGGCGGCTCCGACCTGCCCGACCTGAAGGCCGAGTTCAACGATCTGCCCCACGTACGCGGCACGATGGCGATGGCGCGCTCGCAATCGCCCGACAGCGCCAACAGCCAATTCTACATCATCCTCTCGCCCAGCTTCACGCTCGACAAGAAATACACCATCATCGGCCGCGTCGTCTCCGGCATGGGCTTCGTCGACCTGCTCGAAAAGGGTGAGCCGCCGGCCAATCCGTCGAAGATCGTGAAGGCCAGCATCGGCGACGCCCTGCCCTATGTGATGCCGGCCCCCACCCCGGCGCCCCAGCCAGCGCCGCCCCCGGCCGCCGCCAAACCCGCTGCGCCCAAGCCCGCGCCGAAGGCCGTGAAGAAGCGCTGATGCGCGTCGATCTCTTCGATTTCGATCTTCCCGCCGACCGCATCGCCCTCCGCCCCGCCACCCCGCGCGATGCGGCGCGGATGCTGGTCGTGCGCGGCGACGTGCTGGCGGATCGCGCCGTCTCCGATCTGCCGAACGAACTGCGCGCGGGCGACCTGCTCGTCTTCAACGACACCCGTGTCATCCCGGCCCAGCTGGAGGGCACGCGCGGCGAGGCCCGCATCGGCGCGACCCTCCACAAGCGTGAGGGGCCGCGCCGCTGGCAGGCGTTCGTCCGCAACGCCAAGCGGCTGAAGGCCGGCGACCGCATCCTCTTCGGCGAAGGCGTCGAGGCCGAAGTCGCCGACAAGCTCGACACCGGCGCGGTGACGCTCGACTTTCTCGGCGACGAACCGGTCGAGATCCTTCTCGAACGCGCCGGCCGCATGCCGCTGCCGCCCTATATCGCCCAGCGCCGCCCCGCCGACGCGCAGGACCGCGCCGATTACCAGACGATGTTCGCCACCCGCGAGGGCGCGGTCGCCGCGCCGACGGCCGCGCTCCACTTCACCGATCGGCTGATGGCGGGTCTGGCGGCGCGCGGTATCGAGCACACCACCCTCACCCTCCACGTCGGCGCCGGCACCTTCCTGCCTGTCAAGGCCGACGATACCGACGATCACCGGATGCACGCCGAATGGGGCCGCATCGACGCCGCCACCGCCGCCCGCATCAACGCCACCCGCGCCGCCGGCAACCGGGTCATCGCCGTCGGCACCACCAGCCTGCGCCTGATCGAAAGCGCCGCCGCCGAGGACGGCCAGGTCCACCCCTTCGAGGGCGACACCGCCATCTTCATCACCCCCGGCTACCGCTTCCGCGGCAGCGACGGCCTGATGACCAACTTCCATTTGCCCAAATCGACGCTGTTCATGCTGGTATCGGCGCTGATGGGCACCGATCGGATGCAGGCGGCCTATGCCCACGCCATCGCCGAAGGCTACCGCTTCTATTCCTACGGCGACGGATCGCTGCTGCTGCCCTGAGGCCCGCGCCGCGCCTGTCAGAATCGGTCAAGCCACGCCCCGCGACCCCGCCTAAATCCCGGCCCATAAGAGTGGGAGGGATATATCCATGGCCGTCACCGTGCTCGACTGTTCCGATATCGATCAATATCTCGGCAAGCCGATCAGCTCTTCGCGCATCCGCGAGCCGATCTCGAACAACGATATCCGCCGCTGGGCGCAGGGGATGCATTACCCCAACCTCCTCCATTACGACCCCACCTTCGCGCAGAAGAGCCGCCACGGCCGGATCGTCGCGCAGCAGAGCTTCCCGGTCGCGATCGACGACGGCATGGGCACCTCACCCGCCTGCGTCGGCTTCATCGCCGATTCCCATCTGCTGTTCGGCGGCGACGAATGGTGGTTCGAGGATCAGCCCGTGTTCGGCGGCGACTGGATCCATAACGAGCGCATCCCCTTCGACTATGTCGTCAAGGAGACCAAGCTGGCCGGCCCCACCTGTTTCCAGCGCGGCGACAATTTCTATCGTAACCAGCATGGCCAGCTGATCGCCAAGCAGCGCTCGACGGCGATCCGCTACAATGCCGCCGCCGGCGCCGCCAACGTCGATACGTCCGAATTCGACGATCCGATCTGGACCCGCGACGACCTCGCCGCGCTCGAGATCCGCAAGGCCGGCTGGATCAGGATGCTGCGCCAGCTTGGCCATCGGGAGCGGTGGTGGGACGACGTGGCCATCAGCGATACGCTGCCCGAGCGCGTCTTCGGCCCGCATTCGATCGCCAGCTTCACCACCGAATGGCGCTCGTGGATCATCAACACCTGGGGCGCGGTGCAGGTGCGCAAGTTCGATATGGAATCCTTCGGCTTCTCGCCGGACATGGCCGGCTGCGAGAATGATCCGGACATGCTGATCGAAAATCCCGAGCTGACCGACGGCGCCTATATCGGCCCGTCGCGTGGTCACCTCTTCCCCGAATTCGCCCGCACCATCGGCATGCCGCGCGGCTATGGCTACGGCGGCGCGATGGGGTCATGGGTGACCGATTTCCTGTCCGGCTGGGCGGGCGAGCACGGCATGGTCGTCCACTCGATCGCCAATTATCGCGGCCCCGCGCTCACCGGCGACATCACGATCCAGACGGCCGAGGTGGTCGACAAGACGGTGGATACCGAGGGTCGCCACCTGATCCACGTCAAGCATCTGATGCGGAATCAGAAGGGCACGACGATGGCGACCGGCACCGCCGAAATCCGCCTGCCGAAGAAACCCGGCTGATCGCGCCGGCCGGCGGACAGCGGCGCGAACACCCTGCGCGCCGCCCGCAAACATCCGCCGGGCGATCGATGGCCACCCCCGCTTGATCGGCCACCCGGCGCGCCCGACACCGGCACGGTCGCGCGCCGCCGCGCCCCGTCTCGTCATCATGAGGTAACAGATCATGGCCGACCCCACCCAGCGCATCGCCCCCATCACCGATGCCGATCGCACCGACGCGGTTCGCGCGATGTTCGCGGCGATCGCGGGCGTCGGCGGATCGGCCAATGTCGACAATCATTTCGTGTTGAAGACGTTCGCGCGTCACCCCGCGCTGACCCAGCCGTTCCTCGTCTTCAACCGCCACCTCCTGTCCACCTCCACCCTGCCCGTCCGCCTCCGCCAGATCGCCATCCTTCGCGTCGCGTGGGTGCGGCGCGCGAAATATATGTGGGCGAGCCATATGCGCATGTCGCTCGGGCTGGGCCTCACCGTCGCCGATATCGAGGCGGCCAAGATCGGCGAGGCCTCCCCGCACTGGGCGGATTTCGAGCGCGTCGTCGTTCGCGCCGCCGATCAACTCATCGCCGGATCGGATGTGGACGACGATCTGTGGGCGTCGCTCACCGCCGGCCTGGCCGACCAGCAGATCATGGACCTGATCTTCACGATCGGCGCCTATACGGGCCTCGCCATGGCGTTCAACGCGATGCGGATCCAGCGCGAGCCCGATCTCGTCGCGCTGGCCGAGGAACTCGGGTCTCCGGCCTGACGCCGCCGCCGCCTCAGCGCGAGTTGCGGACCGCCGCGCCGAACAGGCTGTCAGGCGAACGCCAGTCCTCCCGGACCAGGCGATGGGCGATCAGCCACGCCGCGCCGACCTTGCGGAAACTGTCTATATACAGGCCGGCATGGTCGGCGCCGATGTCGGTCCAGGCGATCCAATAGGTTCGCGCCCGGGCGGTATCGGCGCCGGTCAGGTCGATCTGGCAGGTCGTCAGATGATGGCGCACGAAGCTCGCCCCATGCACGCCGCTCGTCCGCGTCCGCTCCAGCCAGCGGCTCATCCAGTCGCGGATCGCCTCGCGGCCCTCGTAGCGAAAAGCGAAAGCCGGGTCGTCGTGGCGCGTCTCCATGATGCCGTCCGGCGCGAAGCAGGCGACATAATCGTCCACCTTCAGCCGGTCGCCGGCATGGTTGTAGCGCGCCATTGTGTCGCGGATCGCCTCGCGGGCGAGGAACTGGTCGATCGTCATGACCGTCCATCGCCTGCCGCGCGGCGGAAACCCAGAATGTTCGGATAGACCTCGGCAGCATAGCCGGCGATATCGCCGGGGCGGATGCGCAAATTTCTCAATGCCCCGTCAGCGCATCCTCCACCATCCGCCGGGCGATCTCCTCCTCGCCCATGATCGCGACATCCGCGCCCTTCTCCGTTACATGCGCCATATGATCGTGCGTATGGGCGCGGGCGACGATGCGGAGCGTGGGGTTCATCTTGCGCGCCTGTTCGGCCACCTGCCCCGCCTCGAACGGATCGGGGATGGCGACGAAGAGCATCCGCGCCTTCTCGATCCGGGCGCGCGACAGCACGTCGCCCGAGGCGGCGTTGCCGAACACCAGCCGGACATTGTCGTTCGGCTTCGGCAGACCGGCCAGATCCTCCTGCGTCTCGATCAGCACCATCGGCTCGTCCGCCTCGATCAGCGCCTTGGCGACGTAGCGGCCGACCCGGCCGAAGCCGACCAGCACCACCGGGCCTTTGGCCGGCGCGGGCGGCGCCTGCCCCATCGGATGCTCGTCCTCCACGCCCACCGCCTTGCCGACGAACCGATCCGCCAGCACGAACAGCAGGGGATTGAGCAGGATCGAGAGGATCGCGCCCGCCAGGATGAGATTGCGCCCGACCGGCGGCAGCAATTCCAGCTGCGTTCCCAAGGTGGCGAGGATGAAGGAGAATTCGCCGATCTGCGCCAGGCTGGCCGAGATCGTCAGCGCCGTCCGCCGGCCGCGCCCGAAGACCAGCACGATGACGAAGGCCGCGATCGACTTGCCGATCAGGATGATCGCCACCGTCGCCAGCAGCGCCAGCGGCGCATCGAGCAGCACCGACGGATTGAACAGCATCCCCACCGACACGAAGAACAGCACCGCGAAGGCATCGCGCAGGGGCAGCGTCTCCTGCGCCGCCCGCGCGCTCAGCGGCGATTCGGCGAGGATCATGCCGGCGAAGAAGGCGCCCAGCGCGAAGGACACGCCGAACAGCATCGCCGCGCCGAACGCCACCCCCAGCGCCACCGCCAGCACCGACAGGCGAAACAGCTCGCGCGATCCCGAATGCGCCACCAGATGCAGCAGCCACGGAATGAAGCGCCGGCCGGCGATGAGCATGATCGCGACGAAGGCGGCGACCTTGCCGAGCGTGATGGCGATGGTGAGGCCGAGCCCCTGCCCGCCCTCCCCGCCGCCATTGGCTAGCGCCGGGATCAGCACCAGCGCGAGGACCATCACAAGATCCTCGACGATCAGCCACCCGACCGCGATGCGCCCGCGCTCCGTCTCCAGCAGCCGCCGTTCCTGCATCGCGCGCAGCAGCACGACGGTACTCGCCACCGACAGCGCTAGGCCGAAGATCAGGCCGCCGCCGATATCCCAGCCCAGCCACCAGCCGAGCCCCGCGCCCAGCGCCGTCGCCACCGCGATCTGGACGATGGCGCCGGGAATGGCGATGGTCTTCACCGCCAGCAGATCCTTCAGGGAGAAATGCAGGCCCACGCCGAACATCAGCAGGATCACGCCGATCTCGGCCAGTTCGTTGGCGAGTTCCTGATCCGCGACATAGCCCGGCGTGAAAGGGCCGATGAGGATGCCGGCGAACAGATAGCCGACCAGCGGCGGCAGGCGCAGGCGCTGCGCGACCGACCCCATGACGAAGGCCAGGACGATCCCGGCGACGATCGTCGCGATCAGCGGCGTATGGTGCAAATCTTTATCCCTCCCGGTGCGCGCCTCGCTTCGTCTCATCGGGTTCGCGCGCGGTGCGACTTTCTGGTCCGATGCGGCTCATAACTGTGGCGTTTCGATTCCGTTCACCGCAACAATGGTCGCATGGCGCTTCCGATCCATTCCGTCGCGTTCAGCGATTCCCTCGTCATCCTCGGCGCGGCCGGTCTGGTCATCCCGGCGTTCGCGCGGTTTCGCATCAACCCGGTGATCGGCTTCATCCTCGTCGGCGTGCTGGTCGGCCCGGCGGGTCTCGGCCGGCTCGTGCCGAACACCCCGTGGATCTACCATCTCACCATATCCGATCCCCATTCTATCGCCCCGTTCGCGCAATTCGGTATCATCTTGTTGCTGTTCTCGATCGGGCTGGAGCTGTCGTTCGCCCGCCTGTGGCAGATGCGGCGGATGGTGTTCGGGCTGGGCGCGGGGGAGCTGATCCTGTCGGGCCTCGCGCTGGCGGTGGGCTTCTGGCTGTTCGGGCAGAAGCCGGCGGGCGCGCTGGGGCTGGGCTTCGCGCTCGCCCTCTCCTCCACCGCGCTGGTGCTGCCGATGGTCGGCACGCAGAGCCAGGTCGGCCGCCGTGCCTTCGCGATGCTGCTGTTCGAGGATGTGGCGCTGGTGCCGATCATCTTCACCTTGGGCGCGCTGGCCCCGAACGCGCAGGACGCGGGGTGGGACGGGCTCATCAACACCATCCTCGTCGGCACCTTCGCGATCGTGGCCCTGCTGGTGCTGGGCCGGCTGCTGCTGCCCAGGCTGTTCGCGCAGGCCGCGCGCACCAAGAGCCCCGAGCTGTTCCTCGCCGCCAGTCTGCTGGTCGTGATCCTCGCCTCGATCGCGACGACCACGGCGGGGCTGTCGCCGATCGTCGGCGCGCTGCTGGCCGGCATCCTGATCGCCGAGACCGATTATCACAGCGAGGTCGAACTCATCACCGAGCCGTTCAAGGGCCTCGCGCTCGGCGTGTTCCTCATCACGGTGGGGATGAGCGTCGATCTGGCGGTGATCTTCGCCAACTGGCTGGCGCTGCTCGGCGCGGTGGTGGGCGTGGTCGTGGTGAAGGCGGTCATCACCGGCGTGCTGCTGCGCATGAGTGGCGCGCGGCCGGGCATCGCCACCGAAGTCGGCGTGCTGATGTCCTCCCCGTCCGAAACCACCCTGATCGTGCTGGCGACGGGCGTGCAGGCGGGGCTGATCGCGGCCAACACCGCCGCTTTCTGGCAGATCGTCACCGCCATCGGCCTCACCATCACGCCGCTTCTCGCCGGCCTCGGCAAGCAGGCGGCGGCGCGCGTCGACCGGCGGACGCGCGGCGAGGCCGCCGCCGAGGAGGATCTGACCACGGCCGAGGCGCGCACCGTGATCGTCGGCTTCGGCCGGGTCGGCCGGCTCGTCGCGCAGATGCTTCAGGAGCATGCTCTGCCCTATCTGGCGGTGGACGCGAACGTGGACACGATCTCGGCCGCCAAGAAGCGCGGCTATGCCGCCACCTTCGGCGATATCGGCCGGCCGGGAATGATCGAGAAGCTCGATCTCGGCCGCGCCAACGCCGTCATCCTCACGATGGACGATCCGGTCCAGTCGGTGCGCGTGACCCGCCGGGTGCGCGGCGCCTTCCCCGATCTCACCATCGTCGCCCGCGCGCGGGACCCCAATCACGCCGCCGAACTCTATCGCGCCGGCGCCACCGATGCGGTGCCCGAAACGCTCGAAAGCTCGCTCCAGCTGTCGGAGGCGGTGCTGGTCGATCTCGGCCTGGCGATGGGGCCGGTGATCGCCTCGATCCACGAGAAGCGCGCGCAACTGCGGGCCAAGATCATGGACATGGCCAAGGTGACGCGCGAACCCCCGCTGCGCGGCCGCCGCCTGCGCGACGTGACGCCGCGGGGCGAATAGCCGCGACAGCCAACATTTGTACCATCCGGGGGGTGGCCCCTCCCCGGCCGCTTCGCTAGGTCCGCTGCCATGCTGCGCCGTCTCCTGCCCGATCCCTTCATCCTCCTGCTCGTCTCCACCGTCGCGCTGGCGAGTATCTTGCCGGCGAGCGGCGTGGGCGCGCAGATCGTCGGCTGGCTGGCGACGGCGGCGGTGGTGCTGCTGTTCTTCCTCCACGGCGCCAAGCTGCCGCGCGAGGCGGTGATCGCGGGGCTGCGCCACTGGCGGCTGCACCTCACCATCCTGAGCTTCACCTTCCTGATCTTCCCGCTGGTCGGCTTCGGCGCCTCGAAGCTGTTCGCCGGGCTGATGGACCCGGTGTTGTGGACCGGCATCCTCTTCCTCGCCGCGCTCCCTTCCACGGTGCAATCGTCGATCGCGCTCACCTCGCTCGCCAAAGGCAACGTGCCCGGCGCGATCGCCTCGGCCTCGGCCTCGCAGATCCTCGGCATCTTCCTGACGCCGCCGATCATCGGTGTGCTGGCCAGCGCGCACGGCGGCGGGGTCGAGCTGGGCTCGGTCGGCGGCATCCTGCTGCAACTGCTGGCGCCGTTCGTCGCAGGGCATCTGTTGCGGCCGTGGATCGGCGCCTTCGTCGATCGCAACAAGAAATATATCGGCTATTCCGATCGCTCGGCGATCCTGCTGTCGGTCTATTCCGCTTTCTCGGCGGCGGTGATCGAGGGCGTGTGGAGCCGGCTGCCGCTGAAGGAACTGGGCATCCTTTTCCTCGTCTGCGCGGTGCTGCTGGCCGTCATGCTCGGCCTCACCCAGATCGTGACAAAGCTGCTCGGCTTCAATCGCGAGGATCGCATCACCGCCATCTTCTGCGGCACCAAGAAGTCGATCGTCAGCGGCATCCCCATGGCGCGCGTTCTCTTCGCCGGGCCGGATATGGGGCTGATCCTGCTGCCCGTGATGATTTTCCACCAGATGCAGCTCATGGCCTGCGCGTGGCTCGCCCGCCGCTGGGGCCAGGAGACTGCACAGACCTAGGAGTGCGTGCATGAGCCAGGACGTCTATCCCGTGCCGATCGAATGGGCCGAGAAGGCCCGCGTCGACAAGGCCGCCTATGACGCGATGGTCCGCGCCTCGCTGGAGGATGCGGACGCCTTCTGGCTCGATCAGGCCAGGCGGCTCGACTGGATCACGCCGCCGACCAAAGCCAATGAAAGCAGCTTTGCCGAGGAGGATTTCGCCATCCGCTGGTTCGCCGACGGCGAGCTGAACGTCTCGGCGAACTGCCTCGACCGCCATCTCGCCACCCGCGCCGATCAGGTGGCGATCATCTGGGAACCGGACGATCCCGCCGCCGAGCCCCGCCGCATCACCTATGCCGAGCTTCATGCCGAGGTCTGCCGCTTCGCCAATGTGCTGACGGCGCAGGGCGTGAAGAAGGGCGACCGCGTCACCGTCTATCTGCCGATGATCCCCGAGGCGGCGGTGGCGTTGCTCGCCTGCGCCCGCATCGGCGCGGTCCACTCGGTGGTGTTCGGCGGCTTCTCGCCCGAGGCGCTGGCGGGCCGCATCACCGATTGCGACAGTCGCATCGTCATCACCGCCGACGAGGGCCGGCGTGGCGGCAAGACCGTTCCGCTCAAGGCCAATGTCGACAAGGCGGCGGCGCACACGCCCTGCCTCAAATCGGTGATCGTGGTAAAGGCGACCGGCGGCGCGGTGACGATGAGCGAGGGCCGCGACATCTGGTATCACGAGGCCGCCGCGTCCGTGCCCGCGACCTGCGACCCGACACCCATGTCGGCCGAAGACCCGTTGTTCTTGCTCTATACTTCGGGATCGACCGGCAAGCCCAAGGGCGTGCTGCACACCTCCGGCGGCTATCTGCTGTGGGCGGCGATGACGTTCGAGACGGTGTTCGATTATCACCAGGGCCAGGTCTATTGGTGCGCCGCCGATATCGGCTGGGTCACCGGCCACAGCTATATCGTCTACGGGCCGCTGGCGAACGGCGGGACGAGCCTGATGTACGAGGGCGTGCCCAACTGGCCGGATGCCTCGCGCGTGTGGCAGGTGGTCGATCGCCATCAGGTCGAGATCGTCTATCTCGCCCCGACGGCGCTCCGCTCGCTGATGAAGGAAGGCGACCATCTCGTCACCGCGACGAGCCGCAAGTCCCTGAAACTGCTGGGCACGGTCGGCGAGCCGATCAACCCCGAAGCGTGGCGCTGGTATCACGACGTGGTCGGCGAAGGGCGCTGCCCGATCGTCGATACGTGGTGGCAGACCGAGACCGGCGGCCACATGATCACCCCCCTGCCCGGCGCCCATGCGCTCAAGCCCGGCTCCGCCACCGCCCCCTTCTTCGGCGTGGAACCCTATCTGCTCGATCCCGAGGGCAAAAGGCTGGAGGGCAAGGCCGAGGGCAATCTCGTCATCGCCCGATCGTGGCCGGGCCAGATGCGGACGGTGTGGGGCGATCACGATCGCTTCTTCCAGACCTATTTCACGACCTATCCGGGCTATTACACCACCGGCGATGGCGCCCGCCGCGACGAGGACGGATATTGGTGGATCACCGGCCGGGTCGATGACGTCATCAACGTATCGGGTCACCGCATGGGCACCGCCGAGGTCGAAAGCGCGCTGGTGCTGCACGAGGATGTCGCCGAGGCCGCCGTTGTCGGCATGCCGCACGACGTGAAGGGCCAGGGCATATACGCCTACGTCACCCTCAACGCCGGGGTCGAACCGAGCGACGCGCTCCGCAAGACGCTCGTGCAATGGGTACGGCAGGAGATCGGCCCGATCGCCACGCCCGACGCGATCCAGTTCGCCCCCGGCCTCCCGAAAACGCGTTCCGGCAAGATCATGCGCCGCATCCTTCGCAAGATCGCCGAGGGCGACACGAGCGCGGCGGCGCTGGGGGATACCTCGACCCTGGCGGAACCGGCGGTGGTGGAGGATCTGGTGGCGAACCGGGTGGGATAGATCCGGCCCATGTCGTGCTCCTGCGAAGGCAGGAGCCCAGGGTTACCAAGCGCACCGCACGACACCCTGGGTTCCTGCCTTCGCAGGAACACGGCAGCTTGCATGAATAAGGCGTAGCCTCCTCAGGGTTTGCGCAGACGCGCCCACCCTTGCTCCCGCCCCCCACTTCCGCTATGCGCGCGCCTCCCGTCGGGTCATCCCTGGAGGCCGGCGGTTCTATCAATCAAGCGAACTGGAGACATGATATGAGCGATACGCTCACCCTGTCGGCCGAGGCGCGCGAGCGGGCAGGCAAGGGAGCCTCCCGCGCCATGCGTCGCGAAGGCCGCGTCCCCGCCGTTGTGTACGGCAACAAGCAGGAACCCCTCTCGATCCACCTCGAGGAAAAGGCCCTCGTGAAGGCGCTCAGCACGGGCCACTTCATGAACACCGTCGTGATGATCGACGGCGTCGGCCAGGCGATCCGCACGCTGCCGAAGGACGTCCAGTTCCATCCCGTCAGCGATCGCCCGCTGCACGTCGATTTCCTGCGCATCGGCGAGCACACCACCGTCCATGTCGACGTGCCGGTCGTGTTCACCGACGAGGAGCTTTCGCCCGGCATCAAGCGCGGCGGCGTTCTCAACGTCGTCGTCCATGATCTGGGCCTGGTGGTCGACGCCGCCGAGATCCCGAGCGAGATCAGCGTCTCGCTGAAGGGCCTCGAAGTGGGCGACAGCATCCACCTGAGCAACATCACGCTGCCCAAGGGCGCCAAGCCCTACGATCATGACGATGTCACCATCGCCACGATCGTCGCCCCGTCGGCGCTCAAGTCGAGCGAAGGCGAGGCGGAAGCCGAGGCCGAGCCCGAGGCTTAAGCCACAGCTGGTCGCGCTTCGGCGCGGCCGGGATCAGGGCCGGGGATGGGCAGCATCTGCGCCATCCCCGGCCCTTTTTCGTTCGGGGACACAATCTCCGTTCGTGCCGAGCGAAGTCGAGGGACGTGAGGCAGGCGGTGCCGTCCGGGGCACGCCCCTCGACTTCGCTCGGGGCGAACGGTCAGGTTCCAGCAGGATCGGAGGCCGGCGCGTGCAACTCTGGGTGGGGCTCGGCAATCCGGGCGCGCAATATGCGCTTCATCGCCACAATGTCGGCTTCATGGCCGTCGATACCATCGCCGAGGTTCACGGCTTCGATCCGTGGAAGAAGCAGTTTCGCGGGTGGACCGCGCAAGGCCGCATCGGCACCGCGCGCATCCTGCTGCTCAAGCCCGCGACCTTCATGAACGACAGCGGCGTCTCGGTGCGCGAGGCGATGGGCTTCTACAAGCTCGATCTGGCCGCGCTCACCGCCTTCCATGACGAACTCGATCTGGCGCCCTTCAAGGTGAAGGTGAAGACCGGCGGGGGTGCCGCCGGCCACAACGGCCTGCGCTCGATCGACGCGCATCTGGGGCAGGACTATCGCCGCGTCCGCCTCGGCATCGGCCATCCCGGCCATAAGGACCGCGTGACCGGCCATGTGCTGGGCAATTACGCCAAGGCCGAGATGGACCCGCTGGCCGACATGCTGGGCGCCGTCGCCGCCGAGGCGCCGCGTCTGGCGGCCGGCGAGGACGTGCGTTTCATGAATGATGTGGCGCTGCGGCTGGCTTAGCGCCCGAGGACGACGAAGACCGTCAGAACTTCCGCGCGAACGACAGCCGGACGACCTCGCCGATATCGCGCTCGCCGCGCCCGCTGACCTGCTGGCGCAGCATCTGGGCGGAGGCCATCCGCTCCATCGATCCCGTCGCCAGCGGGCGGCGATCGTGATCGACCACCGCGCCCGCCTCGATACCGAGCGTCATGTTGCGCGCCGGGCTCATCGTATAGCCCATCGTCATCGCCGGATTGATGCCGCGCGGCTCGCTGAAGCGGCGGCGGGCGTTGAGCGGATCGACGATCAGCCCCGCGCCAGCCCCGTTCGCCAGCCGCCCCATGCTGCCGCGCGGCTGCTTCGGATCGAAGCGCAACCCCGCCGAGACTCGGAACCCCTCACCCAGCGGCATATAATCCACCATCGAACTCGCCTTGCGCCGCACGAAGGCGCGGTCGCCGGACAGGCCGGGCGCGACCTCGGTGCGCAGCCGCAGCGTGTCCTTGCGATTGAGCGACAGGCCGCCGATGATCGCCGCGGAAGCGGTGGTGATCCCGGTCATGTCCATCACGGGCCGGGCCTGCGCCCCCTGCGCACACCCGGCCGACATCACGCACAATGCAGCAAGCCCCATCCGCATGGCTAAACGTCCTCTGGTAGAAGGTTGGATCGGGTGAATTCCCCCGTCACCCGATCCACTTGCGTGACGCTGCGGGGCGCCGACATGCACATCAAAAAATGACACACCCAGCGATAAGGCGGTGTTTTTTGTCGATCGGCCGAGGTCGTTTCGGTGCCGGTTAACCTTATATGCTCCCGTCACCGCCGCTGGCATTTGCCGCCGAACCCTTCTATCGAGCCGCCACATATCGGCGCGGCGCTCCCGCCCGCGCGTCACCGGATCACGAGGCAAAGCATGGGTTTCCGCTGCGGCATCGTCGGCCTGCCGAACGTCGGCAAGTCGACCCTCTTCAACGCGCTGACCGAGACGGCGGCGGCGCAGGCGGCCAATTACCCCTTCTGCACGATCGAGCCCAATGTCGGCCAAGTCGCAGTGCCCGATCCCCGGCTCGATGCGATCGCCGCCATCGCGGGCTCCGCCAAGATCGTCGAGACGCAGCTGGCCTTCGTCGACATCGCCGGCCTCGTGCGCGGCGCGAGCAAGGGCGAGGGCCTCGGCAACCAGTTCCTCGCCAACATCCGCGAGGTCGACGCCATCGTCCACGTGCTGCGCTGCTTCGAGGATGGCGATGTCACCCATGTCGAGGGCAAGGTCGATCCGATCGCCGATGCCGAGACGGTCGAGACCGAACTGATGCTCTCCGATCTGGAGAGCCTCGAAAAGCGCGTCCCCGCCTTCCAGAAGAAGGCCGCGCAGGGCGACAAGGAGGCCAAGGCCGCCGCGTCGGTGCTGGGCCAGGCGCTCGATTTCCTCCGCGAAGGCCAGCCCGCCCGCCTCACCAAGCCCAAGGATGAGGATGAGGAGCGCATCTTCGCGCAGGCGCAGCTCATCACCGCCAAGCCGGTGCTCTACGTCTGCAACGTCGACGAGGGCGCCGCGGCCGAGGGCAATGATCTTTCGGCCAAGGTGTTCGCCAAGGCGGCGAGCGAGGGCGCCAAGGCCGTCGTCGTCTCCGCCGCGATCGAGGCGGATATCGCCACCATGGCGCCCGAGGATCGCGGCGACTTCCTGAGCGACCTCGGCTTGACGGAGACCGGCCTCGCCCGCGTGATCCGCGCCGGTTACGATCTGCTCCACCTCCTCACCTTCTTCACCGCCGGCCCCAAGGAAGCGCGCGCCTGGACGATCGAGGCGGGCTCCAAGGCGCCGCAGGCGGCGGGCGCGATCCACTCGGATTTCGAGCGCGGCTTCATCCGCGCCGAGACGATCGCCTACACCGATTATGTCGCCTGCAAGGGTGAGGCCGGCGCGCGCGAGAGCGGCAAGCTGCGCTCCGAAGGCAAGGACTATGTCGTCCACGATGGCGACGTGATGCTGTTCCGGTTCAACGTATGAGCGAGGGTGCCGTGAGCGAGGATCGCTATTTCGAGGATTTCGTGGTCGGCGACATCCACCGCTACGGCCGGTTCGAGGTCGAGCGCGGCGAGGTGCTGGATTTCGCGCGCCGCTACGACGCCCAGCCCTTCCACCTCGACGACGCGGCGGCGGCCAAGACCCATTTCGGGCGGCTGGCGGCGAGCGGCTGGCATACGGCGGCCATGTCGATGGCGATGATCGTCGATGCCGGCAATCTGGCGGGCGGCGGCGGGTCGCTCGGCGCGCTGGGCGTCGACAATCTGCGCTGGCTGAAGCCGGTCTATCCGGGCGACGTGCTGCACGCGACGAGCGAGATATTGGAGGCCAACCCCTCCAGATCGACCCCCGGCCGGGGCACGGTGAAGCTGCGCACGACGGTTCTCAACCAGGATGACGAGCCGGTGATGCGCTACGAGGCGATCACCCTGTGGCGGACCCGGCCGGCCGGCTGAGCGGCGCTCAGCGCGGCTTCCAGGTCACCAGCCGCACGACATACCATCCGGCCAGCAGCGCGACCACGCCCAGCGACACTGGCGCCAGATAGCGATCGACATCGGGCGCGCGCTTGCCGAGCTGATAGCCGGCGATCGCCAGCGCGCTCGTCCAGCCGAGCGAGCCGAGCGTGGACCAGATCAGGAAGGGCAGCAGCCGCATCCCGAACAGCCCCGCCGGGATCGACACCAGCGACCGGATCGTCGGCACCATCCGCCCGAGGCACACGAACCACGCCGCATAGCGATCGAAGAAATCGTCCGCCCGCTCGACCGACTGCCAGTCGAGCGTCAGCACCCGGCCGAAACGGCGCACGAAAGTCTGGAACCGCTCCAGCCCCAGCCAGCGGGCGAGGCCGTACCAGAAGAGATTGCCCGTCATCGCGCCCGCCGTACCCGCCACGATCACCAGCGGCAGCGACAGGCTCCCGCTCGCCGCGCGCACGCCCGCCAGCGACATGATGAGTTCGGACGGGATCGGCGGAAACACCGTCTCGATTAGCATCAGCAGGTAAATGGTGCCGTAGCCCGCCTGCCCGATCCATTCGACGATAGGCTCGTTCAAGACCGGGCTCCCTGCCGTGGCGGGGCTACAACGCCTGATCGGCGATCAGTGCCGCACGCGGATCGGCGATGGCATCGGCGCGCTCCTTCTCCGATCGCGGACTCACTCTGGAACGATCGAGCGCACGAAGACGCCGACCGCGCGCGCATCGCTGCCGCCATCCGTGGGTGCGTTCGACGTGAGAGTGATGCGTTGATTATCACCCTGCCGCTGCGGGAAGCGCAATTGCACGGTCTGGCCAGGCAGGAGCGAGAAGTGCTGAGACACCCCACCGAATGTCACCTGCCCAATCCGCTCGACGGGGCGCCGGTTCTCAAGCACGAGCGAGATTTGGCCATCTCGGGATGGCAGTTCGATGAAGGATTCCGCCGTCGTGAACCGGCCATCCATCTCCGTCGAATGCCAGGACGCGCCTTCCGCGACGGTCATCGCGCACGCCGACAAGGGTAGCGGGTCCAGCCACTTGCGAAATTCGTAGATCTGCGCGGTCTTGGCGTTCGCATCGTCATAATAGAACCACGAAAGACCCGCCCGCCTGAACTTGCCGATCAGATAGTCTTCCTGAAAACCAAGCTCCATCCACCCGCGCCATCGCATCACGGCGGCGGTGCCCCAATCCAGTCGGAGGCCCCATTCATAGGGCATGGTGGGCTGCAACCCCCGATAGATCGGTTCACCGGCCAACAGCAGCCGACCGCCAGGCTGGAGCATATCCCGGAGCTGGGGAATGACCTCCTCGAAGTTCAGGCAGTGATGGAAGCATTCGTAGAACAAGATCAGGTCGTAGGCGCCCGGATGCCCGGCGGGATTGTAACCAAAGGGTTGATGATGCGCGGTAAGGTCGACCCGAAAATGGTCCGACATCGACTGAACGGCCTTGCAGAAGCCGGGGCTGATATCGACGGTGTCGACCTTCGCGCCAAGGCGGGCGAAAGCGAGAGCGTTCTGGGCGAAGCCCGCGCCACATTCCAGGACCCGCGATCCCGCACGGACATCGCTGCGCAACATGATGTGGCCCATCGCCATCAAATGCAGGCCGGCTTCCTTTGAATCGCCCGTCAGATAGAAAGCCGGGCGGTAGATCGCGTCCATGTCCGCGACTTCGGGCGTGTCTTCATTGATGAGAGGCTCGTATGCGTCCTTCCCTGTCACCTCCTGCCAAAATCTCAGCTGCTGCTGAAGATAGGCCTCCGTATCCGGACCGATCGACAAATCGAACCATTCGGGCAAGGCGAGGTAGGCCGCACCAAGCTCATGATGACGCGACGGATCCCGAAAGACTTGTAGCGCATTATCGAGCCCCGAAACCGTCAACATGAAAGGATTTCTCCGCGTCATCTGTTCGTCGAACTGGAAGCTGGTCGAAGCCGCCCGGCGGGTTGATGCCATGCGGAATATCCCACCGCAACGTCATTCCCCCCTCCGGCTCAGCTATCCGACCTGAGGGCCCTAGCGACGGTCCTTCGTCGCCGCGAAGCGCAGCGCGGGGAAGCGACCGGTGATATAGTTCAGTTCCCACGCGTCCTTGGCCATGAACACCGGCGCGCCGTCGCGATCCTCCGCCATCGCCGCGCGATGCTGGCCGACGAATTCGTCGAGCGCCTTGGGGTCGTCCGCCGTCACCCAGCGCGCCGTATCCCAGGGCGACGCCTCGAAACCCGCATCCACCTTATATTCGGCCTGCAATCGCGAGATCAGCACGTCGAGCTGGAGCTGGCCGACCACGCCGACGATCCATTGCGAGCCGATCGAGGGGTGGAACACCTGCATGATCCCCTCTTCCGCCATGTCGTTGAGCGCGTTACGCAGCTGCTTGGTCTTGGTCGGGTCGGCGAGGCGGATGCGGCGCAGGATCTCGGGCGCGAAATTGGGCAGCCCGGTGAAGCGCAGCACCTCGCCCTCGGTCAGCGTATCGCCCACGCGCAGGGTGCCGTGGTTGGGGATGCCGATGATGTCGCCCGGCCACGCCTCGTCCGCCAGCTCGCGATCGCGGGCGAGGAACAGCAGGGGCGAATGCACCGCGATCGTCTTGCCGGTGCCGATCTGCGCCAGCTTCATGCCGCGTTTGAAGCGCCCCGCGCACAGCCGCATGAACGCCACCCGGTCGCGGTGCTGCGGGTTCATGTTGGCCTGCACCTTGAAGATGAAGCCCGCCACTTGGCTCTCCTCGGGCGAGACGTCGCGCGGCTCGGCGGGCTGGGCGCGCGGGCCGGGGGCGAAGCCCGACAGCGCGTCGATCAGCTCGGCCACGCCGAAATCCTTGAGCGCCGACCCGAAATAGACCGGCGTCAGGTCGCCCGCGCGATAGGCTGCCATGTCGAACGCCGCATAGCCCGCCTGCGCCAGCTCGGCCTCCTCACGCAGCAGCGCCGCGCCCTCGGGCGACAGCACGCCTTCGAGCGCGGGATCGTCGAGGCCCGCGACCGGCACGACCTTGCCCTCGAAGGCGCCGGTGGCGTCGTCGGCGGGCTGGTAGAGGCGGTTGTAGGCCAGATCGTAGATGCCCTCGAACGTGCCGCCCATGCCGACCGGCCAGCTCATCGGGCACACGTCCAGCGCCAGCGCGTCGGCCACCTCGTCGAGCAGCTCGAACGGCGCCCGCCCCTCGCGATCGACCTTGTTGACGAAGGTGATGATCGGCACGTTGCGCAGGCGGCACACCTCGAACAGCTTGCGCGTCTGCGCCTCGATGCCGCGCGCCGCATCGATCACCATCACCGCCGAATCGACCGCCGTCAGCGTGCGATAGGTATCCTCGCTGAAATCCTCGTGGCCCGGCGTGTCGAGCAGGTTGAAGGTGATGATCGTGCCGTCCGCCTCGGTCCGCTCGAAGGTCATCACCGACGACGTGACCGAGATGCCGCGCTGCTGCTCGATCTTCATCCAGTCGGATCGCGCCCGGCGATTGGCGCCGCGCGCCTTCACCTCGCCGGCGAGATGGATCGCGCCGCCGACGAGCAGCAGCTTTTCGGTGAGCGTGGTCTTGCCCGCGTCGGGGTGGGAGATGATCGCGAAGGTGCGGCGTTCGGGGAGGTTCGTCATGTCGGCGGCGCGATAGCAGCGCGGGGCGGCAGGCGAAAGCGCGCTTGCGGGCGCGGCGGCGCTGCGCCACCCTGCCCCGATGCTGATCCGCACCGCCTCCCTCGACGACGCGGCCGCCGTCGCCGACATCTACGCCCATCACGTCCTCCACGGCACCGGCACGTTCGAGGAGGTGCCGCCCCAGCCCGAGGAGATGGCGGCGCGGATGGTGAAGGTGCTGGCCAAGGACTGGCCCTGGCTGGTCGCGGAGGGCGAGGACGGCACGATCGCGGGCTATGCCTACGCCACCCAGTTCCGCGACCGCGCCGCCTATCGCTTCTCGTGCGAGAATTCGGTCTATGTGCGCGAGGGGCTGCGGGGGAAAGGCATCGGCGGCGCGCTGCTGGAGGCGCTGGTGGCGGCTTCGGCCAGGGCCGGCTTCCGCCGCATGTTCGCGGTGATCGGCGACAGCGCCAACAGCGGCTCGATCGCGCTCCATCGCCGTTTCGGCTTCCACGACGCCGGCCTGCTGGAACAGGCCGGATGCAAGTTCGGCCGCGACCTGGACGTGATCTTCATGGCGCGGGCTCTGTAACCATCGTTCCTCCCCGGCACGGGGAGGGGGACCATCCGCAGTATGGTGGAGGGGGCTCACCCCATACGCCGCGCTTCGTGGATGAGCCCCTCCGTCAGTCTTACAGGCTGCCGCCTCCCCGCATCGGGGAGGACCGCGTCAGTTGCCCTTCTTCCGCACGATGATCCCGAAACTCGTCGTCACATACGGCCCCAGCACCACCTTCAGATGCTCCGGTCCGTAGGGCGGCATGTCGATATGCTGGTCGTCGGGCTGCTCGCCCTGATCGAAGTTGAACGGCGCCACCGCGTGCCCGGCCGCGATCAGGCGCGCGGCGAGCTTCTCCATGTCGCGGCGGCGGAACAGCACCGTGCCCTGATTGTCGACCGTCTTGCGGTTCGACGTGAGGTTGAGTTCGGAGGTGTGGACCGCCACCCCGCCCGGCCTCAGCGTCGCGATCGAGGCTTCGACGAAGCGCAGCCCCTTGGCGATCGAGCCGAGATGTTCGTAGGCGCAGGCCGACCAGCAGAAGTCGAAGCCGGTCAGGTCGGCGGGGATATGGTTCATGTCCACCGCGCGGAAGGCGACATGCCGGCGCAGCGTCGCCTCGTCGCAGATGTCGGGATAGACCAGCCCGTCCAGTTCGGAGCTGTGCTGGTTGGTCGCCCGCCATTCCAGCGCGCGGGCGTCGTCCTGCGGCAGATCGGTCGCGACGACATCGACGCCCATCGCCGCCATCAGCGCCGGCAGACGCTCGCCGCCGACCCCGAAGCCCAGCCCGCGCCGGCCCGGCCGCAGCGCCCCGGCCCGCTCCAGCGCCTGGAGGATGTAGATGAATTCCCACTGCTTGCGGTGGCGGTGGCGCGGATGGTGCAGCCGCGCCACCCACTCGTCATAGACCGGCTCGTCGAACTGCGCGGCGGTGCACATCTGCGACACCGGTTCGGTCAGCAGGGCCGGCCCGGTCACACGTGGCACGGCCGACGTGTCGGTGCCGAACAGGCTTTGCAGGAAGGATGGCCGCTGCTCGCCGAATATCTCCGTGCGTCCCGCACCCACCGCCCGCGCGAAGCGGCCGCCATCCTCCGCGCCCATCAGGGTCACCGTCGCCGCCGAGGCGGACGCATCGGTTTCGTCCAGAATGATGACCGCCAGCGCATAGGTTTCGTCGGGCCGCGCCGTCCCGTCGATCACGATCTCGCCGCCGTCGCGCGCCAGATCGGCCAGCGGGCGGATGAGCGTCGCGACCTGACGCGGCTGGGGATTGAGATCGCTGGGCAGCGCGCTGACCCGGAGCTTCAGCCGCCCGCGCGTCGCCGTGAGGTCGTCGAGCCGCAGCCGGAAACGGATCGGGCCGGGTCGGGCGTGCACATAATGCGTGTGCAGCCCATATTTCGCCGACGGCAGCGGCGCCTCGCCGCCGAGGCCCGCGATCCGGCTCCTCGCCTTCGGAAAGTAAGCGAAGGGATCGAGGTCGCGCTCATAGCCGTCGATCGGGGAACTCATCGGACTGGCATAACCCCGGTTACAGAAAAGCCCAGCCGATCGGGGATCTGGCTGGGCTCATCATGGTGGGCGCGGCTGGGATTGAACCAGCGACACCTGCGGTGTGAACACAGTGCTCTACCACTGAGCTACGCGCCCACTGTCGGTCGCGTCCACCCTCCGGGGAGGGCTTCGGCAGGCCCGATATCGTGGCGGACATCGAACCGGAAGGGGCGCTTAACCGCTGGAATCGCCGCTGTCCAGCGCCCCGATGCGGTTTAGTTGACCAGATCCTTGAGGCCCTTGCCCGGACGGAACTTGGGCTGGGAGGACGAGGCGATCTTCATCGGCTCGCCGGTGCGCGGGTTGCGGCCCGTGGAGGCCTTGCGCTTGCTGACGGAGAAGGTGCCGAAGCCCACGAGGCGGACTTCGTCGCCGCCCTTCAGCGCGGACCCGATGGTTTCGAGAACGGCCTCGACGGCCTTGGACACGTCGTTGCGGCCAAGGCCGGTGTTTTCGGCGACAGCGCCGATCAATTCCTGCTTGTTCATTTTTTTATCCTCTCCCCCTTGCCGGAGGGGGCCATGTAAAGCCGCGAGAACGGCCCGAGTCAAAAGGAAAAAGCGGCGGAAAAGCGATGTCTTCCAGCGCCTGGTTTTGCGGAAATCCTCCCCTGCAAGGGGAGGGGGACCATCGGCGCAGCCGATGGTGAAGGGGTGACCCGCCCTCGATGGCGTGACACCCCTCCGTCAACCCTGCGGGTTGCCACCTCCCCTCGCAGGGGAGGAGCACTCTAGTGGCGCAGCGTCGCCTCCGCGCCGCTGCCCAGCGCGACCGGCGCGGCGGCCAACTCGTCGGCCTCGGTCCAGTCGATCGGGGCGATGGGGCCGGCGAGCGCCAGTTCCAGCACCTGATCGACATGGGCGACGGGAATGATCTTCAGCCCCTCGCGCACATTGGCGGGGATTTCGGCCAGATCCTTCTCATTCTCCGCCGGGATCAGCACGGTGGTGATCCCTCCGCGCAGCGCCGCGAGCAGTTTTTCCTTGAGGCCGCCGATCGGCAGCACCCGCCCACGGAGAGTCACCTCCCCGGTCATGGCGACATCGCGCCGCACCGGGATGCCGGTGAGGGTCGAGACGATCGTGGTGACCATGCCGATGCCGGCCGACGGCCCGTCCTTGGGCACCGCCCCTTCGGGCAAATGGATGTGCACGTCCTTGCGGGCGAACAGGCTGGGCTTGATGCCATAGCCCGGCGCGCGGGCGCGGACGAAGGAGAAGGCGGCCTGCACCGATTCCTGCATCACCTCGCCCAGCTTGCCCGTCGTCTTGACCAGCCCCTTGCCGGGCACGGTGACCGCCTCGATCGTCAGCAGTTCGCCGCCCACCTCGGTCCAGGCGAGGCCGGTGACCGCGCCGATCTGGTCCTCCTCCTCGCCGATGCCGAAGCGATATTTCCGCACGCCGGAGAATTCGGCCAGCGTCTCGGCGGTAACCTCCACGCTCTCGGCCTTGCCCTCCAGGATGCGGCGCAGCGACTTGCGCGCCACCTTGGCCAGTTCCCGCTCCAGCGTGCGGACGCCGGCCTCCCGCGTGTAATAGCGGATCAGGTCGCGCAGCGCGTCCTCGGCGAGCGAGAATTCGCCAGCCTTCAGCCCATGCGCCTCGATCTGCTTGGGCAGCAGATGCGTCGTCGCGATCTCGACCTTCTCGTCCTCGGTATAACCCTCCAGCCGGATGATCTCCATCCGGTCGAGCAGGGGCTGCGGCAGATTCAACGAGTTGGCGGTCGTCACGAACATCACATCCGAAAGATCGACGTCGATCTCCAGATAATGATCCTGGAACTTGCCGTTCTGCTCCGGGTCCAGCACCTCCAGCAGCGCCGAGGCCGGATCGCCGCGGAAATCCTGGCCCAGCTTGTCGATCTCGTCGAGCAGGAACAGGGGGTTGGACGTGCCCGCCTTCTTGAGATTGGTCACGATCTTGCCCGGCAGCGAGCCGATATAGGTGCGGCGGTGGCCGCGAATTTCCGCTTCGTCGCGCACGCCGCCCAGCGACTGGCGCACGAACTCACGCCCCGTCGCTTTCGCGATGCTGCGGCCGAGCGAGGTCTTGCCGACACCCGGCGGGCCGACGAGGCACAGGATCGGCCCCTTCAGCTTGTTGGTCCGCGCCTGCACCGCGAGATATTCGACGATGCGGTCCTTGACCTTTTCCAGCCCATGGTGGTCGGCGTCCAGCACCGCCTGCGCGGCGGCGATGTCCTTCTTGACCTTGGATTTCTTGCCCCACGGCAGGCCGAGCAGCACGTCGAGATAGTTGCGCACCACCGTCGCCTCGGCGGACATCGGCGCCATGCCCCTGAGCTTCTTCAGCTCGGCGGTGGCCTTGGAACGCGCTTCCTTCGACAGCTTGGTCGTGGCGATCTTCTGGGTCAGCTCGGCGATCTCGTCGCTGCCCTCCTCGCCCTCGGCCCTGCCCAGCTCGCGCTGGATCGCCTTCAGCTGCTCGTTGAGATAATATTCGCGCTGGGTCTTCTCCATCTGCCGCTTCACGCGGCTGCGGATCTTCTTCTCGACCTGCAACACGCCCAGCTCGCCCTCCATGAAGGCGAACACCATCTCCAGCCGCTTGGCCGGATCGAGCTCGACCAGCAGAGCCTGCTTGTCGGCGACCTTGATGGCGATGTTGGCCGCGACCTGATCGGCCAGGCGCGAGGGATCCTCGATGTCGCCCAGCTGCTTGGCGGCGTCACCGGAGGCCTTCTTGTTGAGCTTGGCGTAATTCTCGAACTGCTCGACGACCGAGCGCATCAGCGCGGTCCGCTCCGAATTGGCGGCCTCGTCGCTTGCCTGCTCCTCGATCAGCTCGATCTCGCCGGTCAGGAAGCCCTCGCCTTCCTCCATCGTCTTGAGCGAGGCGCGCTGGCGCCCCTCGACCAGCACGCGCACCGTGCCGTCGGGCAGCTTGAGCAGCTGGAGCACGGTGGCGATCACGCCGAGATCATAGACCGCGTCAATATCGGGATCGTCCTCGCGCGGATCGAGCTGCGAGACGAGGAAGATCGACTTGTCGGCGGCCATGGCGCTCTCGAGCGCGGCGACCGATTTGGCGCGGCCGACGAACAGCGGCACGATCATATGCGGGAAAACGACGATATCACGCAGGGGAAGAATAGGCAGCGTCTGGGACATGAAGACTCCTGGAACCCCAGCTTCCATCCGGGGCTTTGCAACCTATATGGGCGTGGTTGCCGAGTGGATCAATGCGCCGCCGCGATTGCGTTTCGCATGGCAACATGCTTTGGGAAAATCGTGGTTTCCGAGACCGTAACCTCTCCCCCGGCGGCCGTTTCGGCCGGCCCGCGCGCCTCGCGTGATCACGCGATCGACCTGCTGCGCGGGCTCGCGCTCATCACCATCACGGTCAACCATCTGACCGGAATCGTGGTGCGCGGCGGCATGAAGGGGATGCCCTTCCCCACCCTCTCCCATTATGGCTTTTCCAGCGCGGCGGAGATTTTCTTTCTGCTCTCGGGCTACCTCGTCGGGCTGGTCTATCTGCGGCACGATCGGCCGACCGATCTCGGCCGGTTCGGCAAGGCGATGCTGGCGCGGGCGGGCAAGCTCTACGCCTATAATCTGGCGCTGTTCCTGCTGGTGCTGCCGCTGGTGTGGGTGTCGCGGAAACTCGCCTGGATCACCTTCTACCGCTATTTCCTGAATGGCGGGATGGGCAGTTTCGGCCAGTTCCTGATCGTCTACGTCCAGCCCTTCTGCCTCGAAATCCTCGCCGCCTATATGGCGCTGATGCTGCTGGCGCCGCTGTTCGCCTGGGGGCTGGTGCGCTGGC
Organism: Sphingomonas naphthae; assembly: GCF_028607085.1. Lineage (NCBI taxonomy): Bacteria > Pseudomonadati > Pseudomonadota > Alphaproteobacteria > Sphingomonadales > Sphingomonadaceae > Sphingomonas > Sphingomonas naphthae. The sequence continues at coordinate 1,847,705 of NZ_CP117411.1, forward strand.
CCAAGACGTCGCTGCTCGTGTCGATCGTGGTGTGGGCCGTCTCCTACCATTATTCGTGGCTGCGGCTGCCGGGCGGCACGCCGGCGGGCGACTGGCTGTGGAATTTCAGCCCCGGATCCTGGCAATTGCTGTTCTTCTGCGCGATGGCGGCGGGGCGCTGGCGCCTGCTCGATACAGTGCGCGCGCGGGTGCAGGCCAATCACTGGTATTTCTGGGGCGCGCTGGCGGTACTGGCCGTGCTGACCTTGATGTTCCTGTCCGAAGACTGGTTCCGCATCCATTTCTATGGCCAGAACAAGGAGCGGCTCGGCGCACTGCGGGTGTTCCATGCGCTGGTCGTCTGCGCCGTGGGGCTGAGCGCCTTCTGGGCCTGGCCGCGCGTTCAGACCATGGTGCCGGGGCGGCTGATCTCGGCGATCGGCTCGGCCTCGCTCCCCTGCTTCGTGGCGAGCGTCGCGATCAGCTATGCGGCGGGCTATCTGTGGCTCGAATATGACCCCAGCCACACCGCCTATCTGCTGTTGAGCGGCGCTTCGATCGTAGCGCTGATCCTCTTCGCACAACTGCGCCGCGTCCTCCTGGCCCTGCGGCTGCGCCTGCCCGATCTGCGGGCGCAGCCGGCGATTTAGTGGTCCAGCTGCGCTGAACCAGGGGCGGCACCAGCCCGCTCCCCCACCCGGCCACCCAACGGCAGTATCTTATGGGTGGCCGGGTGGGGGAGCGGGCTGGTGCCGCCCATCCGCCGTGAGGCGGATCAACCCTTACGGCATCAGGCGTACGTTACCCAGATACTCGCGCGCCCAGCCCGCTTCCTTGGGCATCGCCAGCGACCGATAGGCGACCTGCACCACATACAGATCGTTCGGCCCGTTGATGGCGCGGGCGAAGGTCGTCTCCATCTTGCCGGTCGCCGTGTTCATCCGGCAGTCGTAGCGCAGGCCGGCCGAGCCGCCCATCGGCACCGCCGTCGCCGATCCCTTGGGGCAGGCCGCCGACAGTTTCTTCGAGAGTTCGGTCAGGAAGGTCGCGGCCGGCACCTTCATGCCGATCATGCGCTGGGTGGTGATCATCGTCGTCCACGCTTGCACGGTCTGTCCCTTGGGGACCAGCTCAACCATCTGCATCTGCGCGTTGCTGGCATTGTAGCCGACCACGAAATTGGGCGTCGGCGGCGCCATGATCCGTTCGGCGAGCGCCGGTGCCGCCAGAGCCGCGCAGCCTAACAGGCCCGCCGCCAGCTTCATCCCGTTCCGCATGATCCTCTCCTTGATCGTTCGGTACGGGATCAAGTGATGGGCGGGCGCGAAGGTTCCGGGTCCGCAATCGATCGCCGACCCGCTGCCGAGCCGCTATAGCCCGCGCCATGACTCGCCCCACCGCCAAGATTTGCGGCCTCTCCACCGCCGTCACGCTCGACGCCGCCATCGCCGGCGGCGCGAGCCATGTCGGCTTCGTGTTCTTCCCGAAGAGCCCGCGCGACATGCCCCCCGAAGCCGCCGCCGCGCTGATCCAGCGCACGCCGCGCGGCGTCGCCACCGTCGGCGTGTTCGTCGATCCCGATGACGAACTGATCGACCGGGTCGTCGCCGCTGGCATCGGCGCGCTCCAGTTGCACGGCAAGGAAAGCCCAGAGCGCACCGCCGCCCTTGCCGCCCGCACCGGGCTGGAAATCTGGAAAGCCGTCCCCGTCCGCACCCGCGCCGATCTCAACATGGCGAAGAGCTATCGCGGTGCCGCGACCCGCATCCTCTACGACGCCAAGGTGCCCGAGGGCGCCGCCATCCCCGGCGGGCTCGGCCTCCGCTTCGACTGGACCCTGCTGGACGGTTTCGCCCATCCTTTGCCCTGGGCGCTGTCCGGCGGGCTCGATGCGGACAATGTCGCCGAGGCGATCGGCGTCACCCAGGCACGGCTCGTCGATGTATCCTCAGGGGTGGAGAGCGCGCCGGGCGTCAAGGATGTGGACAAGATCGCCCGCTTCCTTCAATCGGTCGCGCGTCTATGAACGCTCCCAACTCCTTCCGCGCCCAGCCCGACGATACCGGGCATTTCGGGCAGTTCGGCGGCCGCTACGTCGCCGAGACGCTGATGCCGCTCATCCTCGATCTGGAGCGCGAATATCGCGCCGCCCAGTCGGATGCCGATTTCCAGGACGAGCTGGATTGGCTGCTCAACCATTATGTCGGCCGCCCCAGTCCGCTCTATTTCGCCGAGCGACTGACCGAGGCGCTGCGTGACGCCGCGCGCGCCAAGGGGCTGGAGGGCAAAGGCCCGAAGATCTACCTCAAGCGCGACGAGCTGAACCACACCGGCGCGCACAAGATCAACAATTGCATCGGCCAGATCCTGCTGGCCCGCCGCATGGGCAAGACGCGGATCATCGCCGAGACGGGCGCCGGCCAGCATGGCGTCGCCACCGCCACCGTCGCGGCGCGCTTCGGCCTGCCGTGCGTGATATTCATGGGCGCCAAGGACGTCGAGCGGCAGCAGCCGAACGTGTTCCGCATGAAGCTATTGGGCGCCGAGGTCCGCGCGGTCGAGAGCGGCTCGCGCACCCTGAAGGACGCCATGAACGAGGCGCTGCGCGACTGGGTCGCCAACGTCCACGACACGTTCTACATCATCGGCACCGCTGCCGGCCCGCACCCCTATCCCGAACTGGTCCGCGATTTCCAGTCGGTGATCGGCAAGGAAGCGCGCAAGCAGATCATGGCCGCCGAAGGGCGCCTGCCCGATCTGCTGGTGGCCGCGATCGGCGGCGGATCGAACGCGATCGGCCTGTTCCACCCCTTCCTCGACGACAGCGAAGTCGCGATGCTGGGCGTCGAGGCGGCCGGCCACGGGCTGGACACCGACCAGCACGCCGCCAGCATCGCCGGCGGTGAGCCCGGCGTCCTCCACGGCAACCGCACCTATCTGTTGCAGGACGAGGACGGCCAGATCACCGAGGCCCATTCGATCTCGGCCGGGCTCGACTATCCCGGCATCGGCCCCGAACATAGCTGGCTGCACGAGAGCGGCCGGGTCGACTACGAGAGCGCGACCGACCGGGAGGCGCTCGACGCTTTCCAGTTGCTCTGCCGCACCGAGGGCATCATTCCCGCGCTCGAACCTTCGCACGCCATCGCCGCCGTTGCCCGCAAGGCCATGGAAATGCGGAGCGACCAGATCATCGTCGCCAATCTGTGCGGGCGTGGTGACAAGGATATCTTCACCGTCGCCGCCGCTCTGGGGGTGTCGATATGACCCGCCTGACCGATACGTTCGCGCGCTGCGCGGCCGAGGGGCGCGGCGCGCTCGTCACCTTCGTAACCGGCGGTGACCCCACCCCCGCCGCTACCCCGGCGATCCTCGACGCGCTGGTCGCGGGCGGCGCCGACGTGATCGAGCTGGGGATGCCCTTCACCGATCCGATGGCCGACGGCCCGGCGATCGAATTGGCCAACCTCCGCTCGCTCGCCGCCGGCACCCGCACCGCCGATCTGCTCGCCATCGCCACCGCCTTCCGCGCGCGCCATCCGCAGGTGCCGCTGGTGCTGATGGGCTATGCCAATCCGATGGTGCGGCGCGGGCCGGGCTGGTTCGCCCATGCCGCCGCCGAGGCTGGCGTGGACGGCGTGATCTGCGTCGATATCCCGCCCGAGGAGGATGACGCGCTCGGCGCCGCCCTGCGGGGCGCGGGGGTCGACATGGTCCGCCTCGCCACCCCGACCAGCGATGCCGAGCGGCTCAAGACGATCGTGAACGGCGCGTCGGGCTTCCTCTATTATGTCTCGGTCGCCGGCATCACCGGCAAGCAGCAGGCACAGCAGGCCGCGATCGAGGAGGCGGTCACCCGCCTGCGCGACGCGACCGATCTGCCCATCGCGGTGGGCTTCGGCGTCCGCACGCCGGCCCAGGCCTCGGCCATCGCCCGCGTGGCGAACGGCGTGGTGGTCGGATCGGCCATCGTCGAGATCGTCGCCACCGCCGCCGCCGAGGGCCGTGACCCCGCGCCGGCGGTGCAGAGCTTCGTCAGTGACTTGAGCGCCGCCGTTCGCGGCGCGCGGCAGGAGATGGCGGCATGAGCTGGCTCGATCGCGTCCGCAACGCGCTTCCCTTCGCGCCCCGGCGCGACGTGCCCGACAATCTCTGGCAGAAGTGCCCGAGCTGCGGCCAGATGGTGTTCGCCAAGGAGTGGGAGGAGAATCTCTCGGTCTGCCCGAAATGCGGCTTCCACGGCCGCATCGGCCCCGACGAGCGCTTCGACCAGCTCTTCGACGGCGGCATCTACACGCCGCTGGCCCCGCCCGAGGTGCGCGAGGATCCGCTCAAATTCCGCGATTCGGCGAAGTACGTCGATCGCATCAGGAAGGCGCGGGCCACCACCGGCGATCAGGACGCGCTCATCAACGCGCGCGGCGAGATCGAGGGGCTGAAGGCCGTCGTCGGCGTCCAGAATTTCGCCTTCATGGGCGGATCGATGGGCCTCGCCGTGGGTGCCGCCTTCGTCGCGGGCGCCGAGGCGGCGATCGCCGATCGGTGCCCCTACATCATCTTCACCGCCGCCGGCGGCGCGCGCATGCAGGAGGGTATCCTCTCCCTCATGCAGATGCCCAAGACCACCGTCGCCATCGCCCGCCTGCGCGAGGCCGGCCTGCCCTATATCGTCGTGATGACCGACCCCACGACCGGCGGCGTCACCGCCAGCTATGCGATGCTCGGCGACGTACAGATCGCCGAACCGGGCGCGCTGATCGGCTTCGCCGGCCAGCGGGTGATCGAATCCACCATTCGCGAGAAGCTGCCCGAGGGCTTTCAGCGGGCCGAATATCTGCTCGATCACGGCATGCTCGACATGGTCGTCCACCGCGCCGAGCTGCGCGCCGAACTGGCGCGGCTGATCGGCTATCTGTGCCCCCAATCCGCCTGACGGGCGCCGGAGCGGCCTGAGATGGCGGACCATGCGGTCTCGTCCGATCCGGCGGTGCAGGCCCAGCTCGACCGGCTGGCGACGCTCTCACCGGGTGCCGACATCCTCGGACTGGAGCGGATCACGGCGCTGCTGGCGCGGGTCGGCGATCCGCACTTCCGCCTGCCGCCCGTGTTCCACGTCGCCGGCACCAACGGCAAGGGATCGACCTGCGCCTTCCTGCGCGCCGCGCTGGAGGCCTCCGGCCACACCGTCCATGTCTTCACCAGCCCGCATCTGGTGCGCTTCAACGAGCGGATCCGTGTCGCCGGGCGGCTGATCGAGGATGCGCTGCTCGCCGATCTACTGCGGGAGGTGCTGGATGCCGGCGCTGACGTCGGCGCCAGTTTCTTCGAGGTCACGACCGCCGCGGCCTTCCTCGCCTTCGCCCGCATCCCCGCCGACGCCTGCGTGATCGAGGTGGGGCTCGGTGGCCGGCTCGACGCGACCAACGTGATCCCCGCCCCCGTCGCCTGCGGCATCGCCCAGCTCGGCATCGATCATCAGGCTTTCCTGGGTGACACGATCGAGCAGATCGCCGCCGAGAAGGCCGGCATCGCCAAGCGCGGCGTGCCCCTCCTCACCCAGCATTATCCGCGCGGCCAAGCCGAGCAGATCGGCCGTGTCGTGCAGGATACGGGCGCCCCCTGGATGGCCAAGGGCGGCGCATGGGATGCGACGGTCCTGAAGGGCCGCCTCCACTATCATGACGCGGCCGGCGAGCTTGAGCTACCGCTGCCGCGCCTGCCCGGCCGCCATCAGGCCGGCAACGCCGCGCTGGCGGTGGCGATGCTGCGCCACCAGCAGGCGCTGCCGATCGCGCCGACCGCCTATCGCGCCGCGATGGGCTGGGCCGAATGGCCCGCCCGCCTCCAGCGCCTCACCACCGGCGCGCTGGCCGATCGGATGCCGGCGGGCTCGGAACTCTGGCTCGATGGCGGCCACAACCCCGCCGCCGCCCTCGCCATCGCCGATTTCCTGAAAAGTCGCGGGCAAAAGGCGGCGCTGATCGTCGGCATCCTCGCCAACAAGGATCCCGCCGGCATCCTCGCGCCGATCGCGCCTTACGCCACCAGCATCCACGCCGTCCCGATCCCCGGCCACGCCCATCACGATCCCGACGCGCTGATCGCGCTGGCCCGCGCGCATGGCTTTGCGGGCGAGGCGGCGGCGGACGTACCCGGGGCGCTCGACCGCATCCTCGCCGGAGAGGTGCCGCCGATGGTGCTGGTGATGGGCTCGCTCTACCTCGCGGGCCGCGTACTGGAAGCCAACGGGACGCTACCGGAGTAACCCCCCATGCCGTGCTCCTGCGCAGGCAGGAGCCTAGGGTTACGGAACGGTAGGGAACGAGCTTCGACCGTCGGCACTGTCAGAGCAGCACCTCGTCACGCGCCCTCGACACAACCACATTCGATCCGGTGCCTAACTCTGGGCTCCTGCCTACGCAGGAGCACCGGCGCGGTTGGGGCGGCCAACCGTGGCCCATGATCGCCCATCCCCTCGCCGTCTGCAATTATTGCGATTGACTTGCAATAGCGTGCCATGCTTTTCTCTCGTCATCGAGAGGAGACAATCCATGTCGGACACGCCCGAACTCACCCGCCTGCTGCCGATCGCGGCGCCCACCTGTCACAACCGGCGCATCCTCCTCTTCGCGATCCGGCGGATCGCGGCGCATGGGCTGGACGATGCCCATGCCGCCCATGCGATGATCGGCTGGTTCGGGCTCGGCTTCCGCCGCCCGCTCATCCTGCTGCGCGCGCTCATGGCGGAAATGTCGCGGGTGTCGGCGCGCAAGATCGTGGTCGCGCCCTGCTGCTGCAACCGCATGACCGCGACCGAGGCGGGCATCCTCTCCGCCGTCGACGGCGCGGTGCGCGATCCGCAGGGCGCGCACGACATGCTCAGCGAATTGCTCGGCGTGAAGCATTGCCTCGGCGCGCTCGGCAGCGCGCAGGCGCTGGGCCAGGCGTTCGCCGATCTCGGTCACCCATTCGAGCAGGAAGAGTTGCACTGAACGCACGTTGCGATGCAACAAACAACATTGCGTCAGTGCGCAATATTATTATGTCTACTCACGAGCGGGACATTGCCGCTCGTGAAAGGGAAAGACATGAAGCTGTTTGAGAACACCCTCAGCCTCACGCTGGTGGTTGTGGCTCAGGCGCTCGCGGTAGGCATCGTCCTCGCCGCGTAACTCCTTGATCCGGCGAGGTTGAAGCCCCCTCGCCGCACAGGATCGAGATATCGAGAGAAGCGCCTCGTCGAGCGACCGGCCGTATGGCGATGCCAGCGGCCGGCACGCAAGACCCTTCGCCGTCCCCTTACCCCTGTCCTGCCCGCGCCGCCGCTCTGGCCTGCCGCTGCGCCCGCGCCTTGCGCCATGCCGTCCGCGTGAAGATCGCCGCCCATGGCAGGATGATCGCCGTCGCGATCATCGCCAGATCGCCCGTCAGCGCGACCACGCCCAGCACCATCGCCGACAGCGACGACGGTAACAGGATGAAGCCGGTCGATCGCGCCTCCATCCGCACGAGGCCGGGCCGGATCATCCCGATCAGCCCGACGACGATCATCAGCACCGCCGCGATGAAGCAGAGGCCGGCCACCAGATCCCGCATCGATCGTCACCCGTTCCGCGCCATGGCCGGTGCCACGCGCGGGATCAACGTGCGGGCGGCGCCTCCGGCTCCCGCCGGCGCCGCTCACACCATCGCGGCGACGAGATCCTTGATCGGCACGAAGGCGAAGGCCACCGAACTGTCCGCCACGCCGTAGGGCACGAACAGCATTCCATCCTGCTTCAGCGCGCCGCACGTATAGACCACGTTGGGCACATAACCCTCGCGATCCTGATCCGCCGCCGAGAAGAGCGGCTGGGTCATCCGGCCGATCACCTTGGAGGGATCGTCCTTGTCGAGCAGCACCGCGCCGATCGAATATTTGCGCATCGCGCCGACACCGTGGGTCAGCAGCAGCCAGCCCTCGTCCAGCTCGATCGGCGAGCCGCAATTGCCGAGCTGCACCTGCTCCCACGGATAGCGCGGCTCCAGCAGCAGCTGGCCCTCGCCCCAATAATCGAGCCGATCCGAACGGATCAGGAAGACATTCTCGCCATCCTGCCGGCCGATCATCAGATAATCGCCGCCCACCTTGCGCGGGAACAGCGCCATGCCCTTGTTGCGCGCCGCCGGCCCGCTCATCGGCGCCAGCTGGAAACTGCGGAAATCCTTGGTGCGCAGCATTTCGGATCGGATGCCCGAGCCGTTATAGGCGGTGTAGGTGCCTAGATATTCCATGCTGCCGTCGTCGTGCGTGAACTGCACGAGGCGGAGATCCTCCAGGCCATTGCTCTGCGCCGCCGTCATCGGGAACAGCACCGTGCCCGACAGCGAGCTGTCCGGGTTGCGATGCACCTCGATCGCGCCATTCTCCAGCTCGGCCGCGCTGTCGGCGGCGGTGGCGAAGGGCGGCTCGGACATCAGCTCGAACACCGACCCCGGCCCGACGATGCCCTCGCGGAAGGCAACCGAGGAGATATGCCCCTCGCCGACCGCGCGCAGCGACATGGCGATGCGCACCGCGCCGTCCGACAGGCCCGACTGGTCGGGATGCGGCACGATCGACGGGTTCATCAGCGCCGCCGCCGCATAGCTATATTCGTGGCAGAAATAGGCGCCGATCAGCTGGCGATGCGCCTCCGACAGCGAATCGCCGTCCAGCTTCAGCGCATTGGCGATCGCCGCGTAACGCGTGCGGAAGACGTTGCGCGTCTGCCAGTGGCGCGCCTCGAAGTCGCGCAGCACCAGTTCCAGCTCTGCGTCGGCCTCGGCCTCGCTCAGCGCCAGCACGGCGTTGACGATCCGCCGCACGCGGCCCGGCTTGCCCGGCATGACGTTGGCGTCGATCGCGATATGGAAGGGCCGCACCACGACCCGTGCCGGATCAGCCTGCAAACGCAGCGGACACGCTATGACGTCGAGCAACCTGTCGTCTCCCCGGCCGCGACCGCGACAGATGCGGCCTCAGAGCGCCTGTCTTAGCGCGAGAGGCCGGGGCCGCAAGCGTCGCGGCCCACGATCGGGCAAGTTCAGCCGGCTTTCAGCGTTTTCACCGGTGTCGCGGGCGTTTCCTCGCCCCGCCCGGCGGCGTGCATTTCGGCGATCGTGCAGCAGGCGAACTGGAAGGCCAGCACGGACTCGGCACCTTGGTTCATGTTGATCCGGTCGCTCATCAGCCCGTCGAAGCAGCCGCCGTCGTCGGACGCCAGCGGCAGGCCGACATCATTGTCGCCCAGATACCAGCGGTAGGCCCGCTCCGCCGCCGCGGCCCAGCGCGCGTCGCCGGTGATCGAATAGGCCAGCGCCGTCGCGTCGAGCGAGGCCCAGGCCTCCAGCGGTTGCTGGTCATAGGGCAGCGGCGGGCGATATTCGCGGCCGAAGCTGTCGGTGCCGACCGCGCGGAACTGGCCGGCGGGGTTGGTCTGCACCGCATCGATCCAGGCGAGCGTTTCCAACCCGGCATCGATCAGCGCCTGATCGCCCAGCACGTCGCCGGCGCGCAGCAGCGCTTCGGGCAGACGGGCGTTGTCATAGGCGAGCGTCGCTTCGAACCAGGCCCAGTCGTCGCGCCGCGCCACGGCCAGCTGCGTCATCAGCCGATCCGCGAAGGTGCGGACGAGCGTGCGGGCCAGTTCATGGCTTGGGTGCGATCGCAGCACGGATTCGGCGCCGAACAGGCAGAAGGCCCAGGCCCGCTGCGATCCCAGCGCCAGCGCCGACGGCGCCACCTGATCGAACAGATGCAGCGCCCAGCGCTTCAGTTCGGGGATACGCCCGCGCTGCACGGTATCGCCGATCGACCAGAGCGAACGGCCGAAACTGTCCTCCGAGCCGACCGCCTCGAGCCAGCTGCGATCGAAGCCCATGAAGTTGCGGAACCGCCCCTGATCGCCGTTCCAGGCATGCTGGACGAAGGAGGCATAGACCGTCGCCAGCGCGTCGGCGCGCTCGGCGTCGGCCGCCGGCATGCGGTGCATCAGCATCAGCGCGCGGCAATTGTCGTCGACGCAATAGCCATGGTCACGATCGGGGACGCTGAAGATCGAATGCTGGATGATGCCCGTTCCGTCGGACAATCGCTCCACCGCGTCGAGGCGCGGCGTCACCGGGTCGAGCCGGCCGGGGCGCTTGCGCTTGAGCCGCACCGGCTTGCGATCGAGCGCGCGGGTGCAGATGCGCAGATAGGCGTCGGCCAGCATGTCCCACGTCATGCCGCGCCCGACATCATAGGCCCGCTCGCGCATCGCCAGCAGACGCTGCGGATCGTCGAGCAAACCGCCGATCGCGCGCGCGAACCCGTCGCTGCTCCCGAAATCGATCAGCGCGCCCACGCCGTCGGCCAGCAATTCCTCGGCATGCCAGTAAGGCGTCGACACCACCGCCCGGCCCAGCGCCACCGCATAGGAGAGCGTGCCCGACGTGATCTGGGCGGCATTGAGGTAGGGCGTGACGTAGATGTCGGCCGCCGACAGGTAATCGAGCAGATCCTCCTGTTCGAGAAAGCCATCGATGAAGCGGATATTGTCCGACACGCCCAATTCGCCGGCCAGCGCCTTCAGGCTGTCGCGGTAGACCTCGCCTTCGCGGGCGACGAGGTGCGGATGGGTCGCGCCGAGCACGACATATAGCAGGTCCGGCCGCGTCGCCGTCAGCGCCGGCAGCGCGCGGATCATCGTCTCGATGCCCTTGTTGGGCGACAGGAGGCCGAAGGTCAGCAGCACGCGATGCCCAGCGAAACCGAAGCGCGGCTTGAACATGGCGGGGTCGGTCATCGGCCTATCGGGCACGCCATGCGGCACCACGGCGATCAGCGATGCCGCGATGCCGTGAACGCGGCGCAGGATGTCCTTGCCCTTCTCCGCCATCACGATCAGCGTCGATGCCCGGCGCGCCAGCGCCTCGATCACGGCGCGCTGATCCGCGTTCGGCTCTTCCAGCACCGTATGCAGAACCACGACGACCGGCGCCTCGACCCGGTTGAGCACCTTCAGCAGATGCGCGCCGGCATGATCGCCGAAAATGCCATATTCATGCTGGACGAGGACGACATCCGCCTCGCTGTCGTTGATGCGCTGGGCGGCGAGATGATAGTCGCTCACCTCTTCCTGCGCGATTTCGCAAACGACTTCAGGGCCATAGGCATAGGTGCTGCCGGGATCGGTCATCGCGTAGAGATCGGCGGCCAGTTCGGGCTTGTGGGCGATCATCGCGTCGCGAACATGGGTGGTATAGGTGGCGATGCCGCACAGCCGCGGCAAGCTGTTGCCGATCATCGCGATGCGCCGCACCGACTTGATCCCCTGGCCTTCGCTCATCACATCTCCGTCGCGCAGCAGCCCGCCCATGGGGCTAAGTTTTGGGATTGGCACGGTTTTCACCTTGCCCAGGGATGAATGTTCATCGGGGCGAAAGGTTGCATCGATCGCGCTGCGGCGCAAAAGGAATCGACGAACCGTTTGGGGTATCCGATCATTTCTACGTTGACGGTTGAGAGTGTTAGGCTATTTGGGCGCAGGGACGGCGTTCGGGCCGGGCCCGAAATAGAAGACTAAATGGAGCTGCTCGAATGAAGAAGCTTAGCTTTGTTCTCGCCGCTGCCGGCCTGATGTCCCTGGCCGCCTGCAGCAAGCCGACCCCGGCCGAGAACGCCGCCGACAACGCCGCCGCCGCGCTGGATAACGCCGCCGAGAACCTCGAGGACATGTCCGAGAACACCTCGAACGACATGGCCGCCGAGGCGCTGTCGAACGACGCGGAGAACCTGCACGACGCCGCCGACAACGTCGCTGGCTAATCGGTCTCCTCTCCTCACGGAGAGGAAACAGGATTTCGGAACGGGCGTCCACCTCAGCGGTGGGCGCCTGTTTTCGTTTGGGGCCGGTCTGCCGCGCCGCCTGCATTTAGCCGTTGGTCGCGCCCGCCGCCCGCGCTAGTCAGCGGCCGATATGAGCCTTCCCGATACATTGATCGGCGCCCCGCTGCGCCTGTTCGACAGCCTCACGCGCGGCTTGCGCGATTTCGCGCCGATCGATCCGGCGATGGTGCGGCTCTACAGCTGCGGCCCGACGGTCTACAATTTCGCGCACCTCGGCAATCTGCGCGCCTATGTCTTCACCGATACGCTGCGCCGCACCCTCAACTGGAAGGGTTATGCGGTCAATCACGTCATCAACATCACCGATGTCGGCCATCTGACGTCGGATGCGGATGCCGGCGCCGACAAGATGGAGGCGGCCGCCGCCAGCACCGGGCGCTCCATCTGGGACATCGCCGCTTTCTACACCACCGCCTTCAAAAGCGATCTCTCCGCCCTCGGCATCCGCGAGCCGACCGTGTGGAGCGTCGCCACCCAGCATGTGCAGGACATGATCGCCTTCGCCCGCGCGATCGAGGCGCGTGGCGCCACCTACGAACTCGACAGCGGCCTCTATTTCGACACGTCCACCGTGCCCGACTATGGCCGCCTCGCCGGCGCCCGGCCCGACGACACCGTCGGCCGCATCGCCGAGGTGGAGGGCAAGCGCAATCCGGCCGACTTCGCGGTGTGGCGCCGCTCCCCGGCCGACGAGCAACGCCAGATGGAATGGCTTTCGCCCTGGGGGCCGGGCGCGCCCGGCTGGCATCTCGAATGCTCGGTGATGAGCATGAAATATCTCGGCGAGCAGTTCGACATCCACACCGGCGGGATCGACCATCGCGAGATCCACCATTGCAACGAGATCGCGCAGAATCAGGCCTTCACCGGCAGTGGCCACAGCGGCGCCAACTTCTGGATGCACAACAACTTCCTGGTCGATCGATCGGGAAAGATGTCGAAATCGCGCGGTGGCTTCACCACCCTCGCCTCGCTCGTCACGCGCGGCGTGCCGGCGCTCGCCTATCGCATGCTGTGCCTCACCGCCCATTATCGCGGCGAGCTGGAATTCTCGCCCGAGGCGATCGCCGCCGCCCTCACCCGCCTGAAGCGTATCGCCATCGCGGTCGAGCGGCTGAAAGGGCAGACCGAGCCCGCCGCGTGGCGCCGCGTACTGGCCGAGGCCGGTGACAGCCGGGGCGCGAGCCTCGCCTACCAGCGCGGCATCATCGAGGACGGGCTGTCGGCCAAAGCGCTGGCGGTCCTGACGGAGTTCGATGCCGCGATGGCCAACGACCTCGGCACCCCGGCCGCCCTTCCGCTGCTGGAGGCCGCCATCGCCGACAAGAAGATCCCGGCCGACGAACGCCTCCGCCTCGTCGGCAGCATGGATCTCGTCCTCGGCCTCGATCTGATCGCCGGCGACCGCCGCGCGCTCAGCGTCCGCCCCGAGGGGGCAACGCTGGACGACGATGCGGTCGAGGCGCTGATCGCCGAGCGGCAGGCGGTGCGCGCGGCTAGGGATTTCGCCGCGTCCGATGCGCTGCGCGACCGGCTCGATGCCGCCGGGATCGAGATCATGGACGGCGATCCGCTCCGCTGGGAGTGGCGCCCGCAGCTTGGCGAGTGAGCCCCGCCGCATCCTTCTGATCGGGGGGACGCGGCCGGAAGCGATCAAGCTCGCGCCCCTGCTCCTTGCCGCCGAGGGGCGCCCCGATCTCCGCCTCCGCCTGATCGCCACCGGCCAGCATCCCGAGATGTTCGCCGATGCGCTTCACGCCTTCGGCCTGAAGGCGGATCGCACCCTGCCCCCCGCCCGGCCCGGCGACACGATCGAGAACCTTGCCGATCGCATCGCCCGCGCCCTCCCCGCGCTGCTCGCCGAGATCGCGCCCGATATCGTGCTGGTGCAGGGCGACACGACTTCGGCCTGGGCTGCGGCGCGGGTGGCGCATCAGGCGGGCTCCGCGGTCGGCCATGTCGAGGCGGGCCTGCGATCGGGCGACCTCAATATGCCTTGGCCGGAGGAACGCAATCGGGTCCAGATCGACGCGCTTTCCACGATGCTGTTCGCCCCCACCGTCGAGGCCGCCCGCCATCTCCGCCATGAGGGCGTGCCCGGCCGCGTCTTCGTGACCGGCAACACCGGGATCGACGCCTTGCTGTGGATGCGCCGCAACGTCGCGCTCCACCGCCATTCCGATCGCCGCCTCATCCTCGTGACGGCGCACCGCCGCGAGAATGTCGCCCATCTCCCCGCTATCTGCCGCGCGCTGCGCACCATCGCCGCGCGGGGCGACGTCTCGATCCTGCTGCCGGTCCACCCCAATCCCGCCGTCGCCGCCGTGGTCGAGCGCGAACTGGCCGGCGTCCCCGATATCGAGCTGACCCCCGCCCTCACCTATCCGGCGATGGTCGCGCTGATGGCGCAGGCCCACCTCCTCCTCACCGATTCGGGCGGGTTGCAGGAGGAGGCCCCGGCGATCGGCCTGCCGACGCTGGTGCTGCGCGACGTGACCGAGCGGCCCGAGGCGCTGGCGACGGGCAATCTCGCGATGGTCGGCACCGTGCCGCGCCGCATCGTCGCCGCCGCGCGCCGCCTGCTCGATGACGCGCGCGCCCACGCCGCCATGTCGCGCCCGGCCTTCCCCTATGGCGACGGGCAGGCCGCGCACCGCATCCTCGACGCGATCGTGGCGCATCCCCTTCCCCGCCGCGCGGCCCTCCGCTAAGCGCGGGACCATTATGATCTTGGTCATCGACAATTACGACAGCTTCACCTGGAACCTGGTGCACTACCTCCAGGAACTCGGTTCCACCGTGGAGGTCGTGCGCAACGACGCGATCGGCGCGGGGCAGGCCATCTCGACGGGTGCGGAAGCCTTCCTGATCTCGCCCGGCCCCTGCACCCCCAACGAGGCCGGGATCAGTCTCGATCTGGTCGCCGCCTGCGCCGATGCCGGCAAGCCGCTGCTGGGCGTCTGCCTCGGCCATCAGGCAATCGGCCAGCATTTCGGCGGGCGGGTCGTCCGCGCGCCCAGCCTGATGCACGGCAAGACCTCGCCGGTCGAACATGACGGCACCGGGCTGTTCACCGGCCTCCCCTCGCCCTTCACCGCCACCCGCTATCATTCGCTCGTGGTGGAGGACGTGCCAGACGATCTGATCGTCAACGGCTGGACGGGCGACGTGGTGATGGGCGTGCGCCACGCGACGCTGCCGATCCACGGCGTGCAATTCCACCCCGAGAGCATCGCCACCGAGCATGGCCACGCCTTGCTCGCCAACTTCCTGCGGATGGCGGGGATCAAGGTCGCGGAGCCGGCATGACGACCCTGGCGTTGCTGCCTGACCCTTCGACACCGCTCGACGAGGCGACGGCGCATGCGGCCTTCGCCGACATCCTCGACGGCAAGGTGCCCGACGAGGCCGTCGCCCGCTTCCTGATCGATCTGGCCGAGCGCGACGAGACCGCCATCGAGATCGCCGCCGCCGCCCGCGTGCTGCGCGAGCGGATGATCGCGGTGAAGGCCCCCGTCGGCGCGATCGACGTGTGCGGCACCGGCGGGGACGGCCAGCACAGCCTCAACATCTCCACCGCCGTCGCGATCGTGGTGGCCGCCGCCGGCGTGCCCGTCGCCAAGCACGGCAACCGTGCCGCCTCGTCGAAAGCGGGCGCGGCCGACACGCTGGAGGCGCTCGGCCTCGATCTCGATCGCGCATCCGCCCGCGCCGAGGAAAGCCTCGCCGACCTCGGCATCGCCTTCCTTTTCGCGCAGAAGCATCATCCGGTGCTGGCGCGCATGGCCCCGATCCGCCGCGCGATCGGCCGGCGCACGGTGTTCAACCTGATCGGCCCGCTCGCCAATCCGGCGCGGGTGACCCGCCAGTTGCTGGGCGTGGCGCGGGTCGATTTCCTTCCCACTGTCGCCACCGCGCTCGACTATCTCGGTGCCGAGGCGGCGATGGTGGTCGCGGGCGAGGAAAGCCTCGACGAACTTTCGATCGCCGGCCCCAGCCGCATCGTCCGCATCGGCCCCCGCGCCGGCGAGTTGACGATCACCCCCGAGGATGCCGGTTTGCCCCGCCATTCGCTCGACGCGATCCGGGGGGGCGACGCCGCTTTCAACGCCGCCGCCCTGCGCGCGCTGCTGATGGGCGAACCCGGCCCCTATCGCGACGCCGTCCTCCTCAACGCCGCCGCCGCGCTGATCGTCGCCGACCGCGCCGACGACTGGCGGGATGCCGTCGAGGAAGCCGCCGAAGTCATCGACAAAGGCCTCGCCAACGCCCTGCTCAACTGCTGGATCGCTTTCTGATGAACCGTTTGACCGCGATCCTCGATACCAAGCGCGAGCATGTCGCCGCCGGCAAGGCGCGCCGCTCGATCGCCGATCTCGACGCGCTGGCGGCCGGACAGACGCCCCCGCGCGGTTTTCGCGCCGCGCTCGATCGCACCGTGGCGGCGGGCGGCTATGGCCTCATCGCCGAGATCAAGAAAGCCTCGCCCTCAAAGGGCCTGATCCGCGCCGATTTCGATCCCCCCGCCCACGCCCGCGCCTATCAGGCCGGCGGCGCCACCTGCCTTTCCGTCCTGACCGACGAGCCCTATTTCCAGGGCGCCGACGCTTACCTCCAGGCGGCGAGCGCGGCGGTCGATCTGCCTTGTCTCCGCAAGGATTTCATGATCGATCCGTGGCAGGTCGCCGAGGCGCGCGCGCTGGGTGCCGACGCCATCCTCATCATCGTCGCCGCGCTGGACAACGGCGCCATGATCGAGATCGAGGCGGCCGCGATCGAGCGCGACATGGACGTGCTGGTCGAGGTTCATGACCGCGCCGAACTCGATCGCGCGCTGATCCTGCAATCGCGGCTGATCGGCGTGAACAATCGCGATCTCAGGGACTTCTCGGTCGATTTCGAGCGGACCTACGAACTCGTCGGCCATGCCCCGGCCGGCTGCACCTTCGTCGCCGAAAGCGGCCTCGGCCATCGCGGCGATCTCGATGCGATGGCCAGCCACGGCGTCCGCTGCTTCCTGATCGGGGAATCGCTTATGCGGCAGGCCGATGTCGAGGCGGCGACACGTAGCCTGCTCACCCCGGCATGACCGGCCTTACCCATATCGACGCCGCCGGCGCCGCCCGCATGGTCGACGTCTCCGCCAAGGCCGAGACGAGCCGCACCGCCATCGCCGAGGGGCGCATCGCCATGTCCCCCGCCGCCGCCGCCGCGATCTGCGAGGGATCGGTCGGCAAGGGCGACGTGCTGGCGGTCGCGCGGGTCGCCGGGATCATGGCCGCCAAGCGCACCGCCGATCTGATCCCGCTGTGCCACCCCCTGCCGATCGCCGCCTGCACGATCGACCTGATCGTGGAGGACGACGCGGTGATCGCCACCGCCACCGTCACCACCAACGGCCGCACCGGGGTCGAGATGGAGGCGATGAGCGCCGTTTCGGTCGCCCTGCTCACCGTCTACGACATGGCCAAGGCGGTCGATAAGGCCATGACGATCGGGGATATTCGTCTCCTGTCCAAGACCGGCGGCAAGTCGGGCGACTGGCGCCGGCCGTGAGCCTGCTCCCGGTCGCCGACGCCCGCGCCCGCCTGCTCGCGCTGGCCGCGCCGCTGCCGATCGAGACCGTGCCGCTGATCGACGCGGCCGGGCGCCATGCCGCCGAACCCGTCCTCGCCCGCCGCACCCAGCCCGCCGCCGATCTCTCCGCGATGGACGGCTACGCCATCCGCTTCGCCGAGCGCCCCGGCCCGTGGCGCATCGTCGGCGAGAGCGCGGCCGGGCGCCCCTTCGCGATCCCGCTGGCCCCCGGCGAGGCCGCGCGCATCTTCACCGGCGCCGCTCTGCCCCCCGGTGCCGACACGATCCTCATCCAGGAGGAAGCCACCGCCGCCGACGGCCTCGTCCGCATGACCGGCAAAGGCCCGCCGGCCCAGGGCGAGCATGTCCGCCGGCGCGGCGCCGATTTCGCGGACGGCGCCCCCCTCATCGCGTCCGGCGATCGCCTCACACCCGCCCGCATCGGCCTCGCCGCCGCCGCCGGTCACGGCGCCCTGCCCGTCCGCCGCCGCGCTCGCGTCGCCCTGATCTCGACCGGCGACGAACTGGTGCCCCCCGGCGCGCCCACGCCCGACGACCGCCTGCCATCCAGCAACGCGCCGATGCTGGCGGCCCTGTGCGGCGGCCCGCTGGCGGAGATCGTCGATCTCGGCATCGTGCCCGACGATCTGGCCGCCCTCACCGCCGCCTTCGCCGAAGCCGCGCGCATCGCCGACGTGGTCGTCACGATCGGCGGGGCCTCGGTCGGCGACCATGATCTCGTCCGCCCCGCGCTGGCAGCGGCGGGCGCGGCGCTCGATTTCTGGCGGGTCGCGATGCGGCCGGGCAAGCCGCTGATGGCGGGGCGGATCGGCGACGCGGTCGTGCTCGGCCTGCCCGGCAACCCCGTCTCCGCCTTCGTCGGCGCCACCCTGTTCCTGAAACCGCTGCTCGCGCGTCTCTCCGGCGCGGTCGATCCCGCCCCCCCGATGGCCTTCGCCACCCTGCTCCATCCCCTCCCCGCCGTGGGTGGCCGAACCGATTTCCTGCGTGGGATCAATCAGATGGATGGCATTCGTGCGATGAATCGGCAGGACAGCGCCGGCCTGTCCTCGCTCGCCGCGGCCGATTGCCTGATCGTCCGCCCCGCCGGCGCGCCGCCCATCGCGGCGGGGGAACAGGTCGAGATCGTTACGCTCGCTTGACAGTCTGTTCCATGTTGCCTAGACGTTCCGCGTTCGTTCCCGATGGGGTATCATGCGATGCTGACGTCCAAGCAGAATGAGCTGCTCACCTTCATCAACCATCGACTGGGCGAGACCGGCGTGTCTCCCTCGTTCGAGGAGATGAAGGAGGCGCTCGACCTCAAGTCCAAGTCGGGGGTTCACCGGCTCATCAATGCGCTGGAGGAGCGCCAGTTCATTCGCCGCCTGCCCAACCGCGCCCGCGCGCTAGAGGTGCTGCGGATGCCCGAACTGATGCGCAAGGCCCCGCCCGCCTTGGTCGCCGTGCCGAAGAAGCCGATCCCGCAGGCCGCCAACGACGTGCTGGAAATCCCGCTCCACGGCCGCATCGCCGCCGGCGTGCCGATCGAGGCGATGGAGGGGCAGACCAGCCTGTCCGTCCCCGCCGCGCTGCTGGGCCCGGGCGAACATTATGCGCTCGAGGTCTCGGGCGATTCGATGGTCGAGGCCGGGATCCTCGATGGCGACTATGCGCTCATCCAGCGCACCGAGAGCGCCCGCGAAGGCCAGATCGTCGTCGCCCTGATCGACGAGATGGAAGCGACGCTCAAATATTTCCGCCGCGAAGGCACGATGATCCGGCTCGATCCGGCCAATCGCGCCTATGATCCGCAACGCTACAGCCCGGCGCAGGTCCGCGTGCAGGGCCGCCTCGCCGGCCTGCTCCGCCGCTACTGATCGCGCCCGATATGGCGCATGACCCGAAGGCGTTGCGGCCGATCCTGGAAGCCGCGACGCCGCCGGACGCCGAACTGGCGATGCGCGCCATGTTCGGCGGGCGGATGGCTCGCGCCCGAACTCGGCCTCCCTCTCGCCATTGGATGATGATTGCCTATCAGTGACGGGCTGATCGGCCTGGCGCTGTGCTGGTGTGCCTGATTCCATCGCGGGCTCGCCCAGCGTCGGTAACCGAAACCGAAAATAGGATTTCCCCGCGCATCCTCCCCTTGGCCTGAAGATGGCGACTGCGACCGGCGCGGTCCTGCCACTTGCATCCGGCAGGATGTGCCCTTGAGAGGGCTATCGCACCTCCGGGGAGGCGCGGGCGGCCGGGGGCGGGGCGGATCCCATGCTGAGGTGGCAGCAGGATCGAACACCGCACCGGGCCTTTGACGATCACGCGAAGCTTCGGCTGATGCCGGATGACTCCGCGCCGGTCGCCCCGGCGGCCTGCGCCACCAGGAGCCTGCCCCCTCCACCGCGATCACCAGTGACGGAAGCGGCGCGGCTTGTACGCTATTTGTTCTGGTTTGTCAAGTTTTAGATTGTGGTTAGATTCTGCGGCTGTCACTTCGCCACAGACTGCGCGCCTTCGATGGGCATAGCAGGGTTACCGGCGCGACGGTTAGAACCAGGACGACGAACGCTCTGGCGTCCAAGGGGCTTATTTGTTCCTTGGTGACGTCGAAGAAGGCAAACGTGAACCAAATCAGGAAGAAGGTCCAACTACACATAAGCCACGGCAACAGCCGCAACTAGCAGGGCGATGACCTTTCGCATGATCTATCCCTATCGCTGTGGTGATGATCTGCAAGAGCAGGTGGCAGCGAACCGATCGCGACGATCGTCACCCCGGACGTGTTCCGGGGTCCACCGGCTCCCGATCGATCCGGTTGAAGGACGGCATTGACGCGTGCTTCGGGCTGGACCCCGGCACGAGGCCGGGGTGACGAGCATCGTGGGGCGGCGGATTCCCCGCCCCGCCCCCTAGCGCGCCTGAAACCGCGCCCAATCCTCTTCCGAAAGGCGCACCTCGACGACCTGCGTCTCGCCCTCGGTCTCCTCGTGCAGCACTTCGCCATGCTGGTGGAGCCAGGCGAGGGTCGCGCCGTCGGTGAGGGGGATGTCGAGCGTGTAGCGGCGGTGGCCGGCGGCGAGGCGGTCGCCGACGGTGCGGCGGAGGGTTTCGACGCCCTCGCCGGTGAGCGCCGACAGGGCCACCACATCGTCGCGGCGGGCGGCTTCGTGGAGGAGGCGCTCGGCCTCTTGCGGGGGCAGCGCGTCGAGCTTGTTCCACGCCTCGAAGATGAGCGCGGTGGGGTTGGCGTCGGGGCCGTCGGCGGCGGGGCCGATGCCGATTTCGGCCAGCACAGCCATCACGTCGGCGCGCTGCGCCTCGCTGTCGGGATGGGAGACGTCGCGGACGTGGATGATGAGGTCGGCGGCGGTGACCTCCTCCAAAGTTGCGCGGAAGGCGGCCACCAGCTGCGTCGGCAGGTCCGAGACGAAGCCGACCGTGTCGGACAGGATCGCCTTGTCGATACCCGGCAGGCTGATCTGCCGCATCGTGGGGTCGAGCGTGGCGAAGAGGAGGTTCTCGGCCATGACGGCGGCGCCGGTCATGCGGTTGAACAAGGTCGACTTGCCGGCATTGGTGTAGCCAACCAGCGCCACGACAGGCCACGGCGCACGCTGGCGGCGGGCGCGGTGGAGGCCACGCGTCTTGCGGACCTGTTCCAGTTCGCGGCGCAGTTTCGCCATGCGATCGCGGATGAGGCGGCGATCGGCCTCGATCTGGGTTTCGCCGGGGCCGCCGAGGAAGCCGAAGCCGCCGCGCTGGCGCTCGAGGTGGGTCCAGCTGCGAACCAGCCGCCCGGCCTGATAGTCGAGATGGGCGAGTTCGACCTGCAACCGCCCCTCGGCGGTGGCTGCCCGCTCGCCGAAGATTTCGAGAATGAGGCCGGTGCGGTCGATCACCTTGGCCTTGCAGGCCGTCTCGAGATTCTTCTGCTGAACGGGTGTGAGCGCGGCATCGACGACGACCAGTTCGGCCTCGTCCATGCGCACCGCATCGGCGATCTGCTCGACCTGGCCGGAGCCGAAGAGCGTGGCGGGCTTGGGCTCGCGCAGGCGGAAGGACAGGCGCTCGACCACGTCGATGCCGATCGCGGCGGCGAGGCCGGCGGCTTCGTCCAGCCGCGCCTCGACGCCGCGCGCATTGCCCTGCGCCCGATCGGGCAAGGCGACGACGGCCCGCGCACCCCGCGCGAAATCGTCGTCAGCCTTGTTGAATACGCTCAATCCTCGTCTTCCTCCGCGCCTTGCAGGTTCAGCGGGTTGGCCGGCTGCACCGTCGATATGGCGTGCTTGTAGACGAGCTGGCTCATCCCGTCACGCCGCAGCAGCATGCAGAACAGATCATAGGCGGCGATCTCCCCCTGGAGCATCACGCCGTTGACCAGGAACATCGTCACCGGCTCGCGGGTCTTGCGCACTGCGGCGAGGAACACTTCCTGGAGCAGGGTCGACTTGCGATCCTCGAACGCCTTTTCGATCGGCGCGAGATCGAGCGGATGCGCCGGCATCACGGTGGAGATGGCATGCTTGTAGATCAGCTGGCTCTGCCCGTCGCGGCGCAGCAGCACCGAGAAATTGTCGAACCAGGTGATGATGCCCTGCAACTTCACGCCCTTCACGAGGAACATCGTGACGGGGATCTTGCCCTTGCGCAGCGTGTTGAGGAAAATATCCTGAAGATTGTTGACCTTGTCGGCCATGGTCCGGTTCTCCGGTCTTGGCGGGATCGTGGACCCGCATGTGCGCCTTATGCCCAGGCGTCGTGGCTACACCGGCTGTGTGCAGGTGCGAAACGAATGTAGGGGCAAGCGGGGATCGCGTCCAGCCATCGACGCGAAAAGTTTTGCGGTGCAACTGTTTTTGTACCGGATGGTACAAGCCAGCCCCTTGCCTTCCGCCCCGATCCGGTGATGGTGCGCGCCATACCGTTTCCAGGAGAGAGACATGCGCACTCCCATCGCCGCCTTGCTGCTTGCCGCCGCCCTTCCCGCCATAGCGATCGCCGCCTCGGTCCCGGCCCCCGTCACCAAGGCGCTGGCCGCCCCCGCCCGCGAGGCGGACAAGAAGGATGACGAGCGGCGCAAGGGCGGCGAAATCACCGCCTTCGCCGGCGTGAAGCCCGGCCAGACCGTCGTCGATCTGCTGCCGGGCGGCGGATATTGGACGCGGCTGTTCTCGGGCGTGGTCGGGCCGAAGGGCAAGGTGATCGACGTATGGCCGGCCGCCATGGTCGCGCCCGGCGCACGGGGCGAACCCCGCATGAAGGCGCTGATCGGCCAGCCGGGCTTCGAGAATGTCGAGGCGCTGCCGGTCGATCTGGCGGCCTATGCGACCCCGCCGGCGGACGTGGTGTTCACCTCGCAGAACATCCACGATCTGCCGAACAAGTCGTTCGGCGGACTGGATATCACCGCTTTCTCGAAGAATGTTCTGGCCTCGCTCAAGCCCGGCGGCCGCTTCATCGTGATCGATCATACCGGCAAGCCCGGCAGCGGCATGACCGAGACCGACACGCTCCATCGCATCGAGCCGAAGGTGGTGAAGGATGCGATCGTCGCGGCGGGCTTCAAATTCGCGGGCGAAAGCAAGCTGCTGGCGCATGCCGCCGACGATCATACGCTGAAGGTGTTCGATCCGGCGCTGCGCGGCAATACGGACCAGTTCATCTACGCGTTCGAGAAGCCGAAGAAGTAAGGTTCCGCACCGCCCCGGCCAGCCCGGGGCGGTATCGGCGCGATCAGCCCCAGGGCATCGCCAGCGTCGGCCGGTTGGCGTAGCGCGTCATCGCGATGCGCAGCGCCACCTGGCTCCCCGCCGCCAGTTGCAGCGTCACATGGCGCGCCGCCACGTCCTGCGCCGTCGCGCCGGCCTGCACCCGATCGATGCGATGTTCGCCATAGGCGCCGCCCTGCACGACGATGTCGGCCGGCTTGCCGCCGAGGTTCACCAGCGTCACGTCGACATGGCCATCGCCCATGCCCGTCACCAGCGCGGCGACCTGATCGGGCAGGCCCGCGCGGCGGCGGGTGGGATCGAAATAGCGCAGGCGGCAGTGTAGCGTGACGCCGCCCTGCGGCGCGGTGGTCGGCGACCAGGGCGGGCGGGCGATGTGGAGGCCGCCCGTCGTCAGTTGCACCAGCGCGCGGGCGCTGGCGGGGTTGATGTCGATCGGCCAGTCGGCCAGCCGCGTGTCGCGGGTTGTGGGGTCCTTCTCGCGCGCCTCGATCCGCTCGGCGATGCGCGCCATGTCCTGCTGGAGCGTCTCGATCGGATAGTTCGGGTTGCGGCCTTCGAGGAAGGCGAGCCACGGATGGTCGCCCGCCGCCGCGCGATCGTCGGCCCGCTGCGAGAAATACCACAGCTCGAAGCCGTTGGTGCGGTAGGGCGCGGGCTTGTAGCTATACCAGCCGTCGGCGCCGTGCATCGTCGGCACCATCAGCTTGCCGTCGCGCTGGACGGCCTTGTCGAGCAACGCCTCTCGCTGCCTGCGCCACAGATCCATATAGACCTGATCGCCAGTCAGGAGCGTACCGTTCATGAAGGCGGTGATCGATCGGGTGACCCGGTTGCGATCCTCGCGCTGGCCGGTCTGCGGCACCAGTGGCGAGAAGCCCCAGCCGTAGACGCCCTTCCACCAATCCTTGCCGACGCGGCCGTCCGGATTGACGTGGCTCGGCAGGATATCGCCATTGGCGCGTGCGCGATCGACCCAGGCGTCGAGATAGTCGAGCGCCCAGCCGCGGAAGCGATCCCCCAGCCCCAGCGCATAAGCGTTCAGGCCGAGCGTGGTCGCCTGGAGGTTGAGCGGATTGTCGCCGACGACGTCGCCATATTCGTCATAATGATGCAGCGTCTGGGCATAGGTCGTCTCGCCATGCTCCATGTGGAAGCGCTCGCCCGCCGCGAAGGGATCACCCGCCCAGTCGAGCGGGGTCGCCTCGCGCAGCATCGGCCCGCGACTGCCGTTGAGCATCGAACGCATCATCCGCAGCTTCGGATCGTAATTGCGCGTCGTGGGATCGCGGCCGGTGTAGAAATCGGCGTAGCGGCCGGTGCGCTCCTTCAACTTGGCGTCGCGCGGGATCGACAGGCCGAAGAGGTTGAAGCTGGTCAGCCCCTCCGAATTGTGCTGCCAATCCATCTGCACCGGAAATTCGCGATAATACATGCCCTTGCGGGCGATCGGCACGTCGATCGTCCTGGCCGCCGTATATTGGTGGAGATGCCCCTCGAAGAAGCGGCGCGACAGATCGAGCAGCCGATCCGATCCGCCCATGGCGTGCAGCAGCACCCAGTCGTTGGTCGCCTCGGCGGCGTCGTCGGGGCCGTCGTTGGCGCCCCACCGCTCGAACACCTCGAGCCGGTCGCCCTTGCCGACATATTTGGCGTAGAACGCCTCGCAGGCGGCGGCATTGGCATCGAGCAGGCGGCGCTGGAGCGTGGCCCAGGCGGGTGCCGGCTGGCGCTCCCCGACGCGCATCGGCGCGGCGGCGGCGCGGGCTTGCGCGGGCAAGGTCGCGGCGAGGGCCACGCCACCCATCAGGACCGAACGGCGATCGACGATCATTTGGCGAAGCTCAGGCGATAGAAGGGGCCGGCGATGAAGACGAAGGCGAGGATCGTCAGCACGCAATGCGCGCCCACGAAGATCAGCGCCCAATCGAACGACCCCGTCGCCGCGACGATGTAGCCGATGGCGATCGGCGTGACGATGCCGCCGACGTTGCCGAGCATGTTGAAGACACCGCTGGCGACGCCCGCCGCTTCCTTTGGCGCGACGTCCGCCATGATCGCCCAGCCGAGCGAGGCGATGCCCTTGCCGAAGAAGGCGATCGACATCAGCAGGATGACCAGCCACTCGGCATCGACGAACACGCAGGCGATGATCGCGGTGGCGAGCAGCATGCCGATGGTGAGCGGCGTCTTGCGGGCGATATCGACCGATCCGGTGCGCTTGAGCAGCAGATCCGAGACATAGCCACCGATGATACCGCCGAGGAAGCCGCACAGCGCCGGCAGCACGGCGGCGGCGCCCGCCTGCATGATGTTGAGGCCCCGCTCCTTCACCAGATAGATCGGGAACCACGTCACGAAGAAATAGGTCAGCACGTTGATGCCGTACTGGCCGATGTAGATGCCCAGCATCATGCGGTTCTTGAGGAGCTTGGGCACGGCCGACCAGTCGAACGCGGCGCGGACCTTGCTGTCCTCCATGTGGATCAGGCCCCCACCCTGCTCGATGTGCGCGAGTTCGGCGGCGTTGATGCTCGGGTGGCTGGCAGGGCTGCGGATCATCTTGAGGAAGATCGCGGTGGCGAGGAGGCCGAGACCGCCCATCACCCAATAGACCGTGCGCCAGCCGAAATCGTGGACCAGCCAGCCCATCAGCGGCGAGAAGCTGACCAGGGCGAAATATTGCGCGGCGTTGAAGATGGCGGACGCGGTGCCGCGCTCGCTGGCGGGGAACCAGGCCGCGACGAGGCGCGCGTTGCCGGGGAAGGACGGCGCCTCCGCCAGCCCGACGAGGAAGCGCAGGCCGAACAGCATCACCACCGCCGACAGGCCCATGATGAGACCGGTCAGCCCCTGAAGCGCGGTGAGGATCGACCAGATGGCGATCGCGGTGGCGTAGACCCGCCGCGTGCCGAACCGATCCAGCAGCGCGCCACCGGGAATCTGCGCGATCACATAGGCCCAGGCGAAGGCCGACAGGATGTAGCCGGTCTGCACCGCATTCAGCCCCAGTTCGGTCGAGGCCTGACTGCCCGCGATCGAGAAGGTTGCACGATCGGCATAGTTGATCGTGGTGATGATGAAGATCAGCGCAATGATCCCGTAGCGCACCTTGGTGGGCCGGGCCGTCGCCGGTTGCTCGCTGATCGTCGCCAAGAAAATCGTCCTCTCGCTGGCGGCCGCCCGTCTGCGCGGGCTTCGGCCGGGGTAAGGATGAGGACGCTAGGCGCGCCCCGCCCGCCGGTCCAAATCAAAAGCCGGTTTGATCGAGCCACGGCCTGCATCGATGAAACCGCAGATCGGTGCGCATATCGCAACGATCCATGTCACATTCAGGTTAGCATCGATCCTGCACCGGCGCTAACTGACACCGGTTACCGGTCCACAAGAAGATCGGCGAACGCGATTTCGAGGCCGTAACTCGGCCCGTCGCAGGAACAGGGAGAGAGACTGCATGTCCGGCCATCAGAAATTCAAGACCGCCCTCATCCTCGGCACCGCCTTTGCGGCGCTCGCCGGTGGCCAGGCCCGCGCGCAGACCGCGCCCGCCGCCCCCGCCCCCGCCACGCAGGCCGAGCCCGCGCCCGAGGAGATCGTAGTCACCGGCTTCCGCGCCAGCCTCAACACCGCGCTGGGCATGAAGCGCAACGAAACCTCGTCGATCGACGCGATCAAGGCCGAGGATATCGCCGAATTCCCCGACCTGAACCTCGCGGAATCGCTCCAGCGCATTCCCGGCGTCACGATCAACCGGGTCAACGGCGAAGGCCGCAACATCTCGGTGCGCGGCCTCGGGCCGGAATATACCCGCGTCCGCATCAACGGCATGGAAGCCATCGGCACCACCGGCGGCACCGACAATTCGGGCGGCGTGAACCGGGGCCGCGGCTTCGATTTCAACATCTTCTCGTCGGATCTGTTCAACAGCCTGGCCGTCCGCAAGACGGCGACCGCCGATATCGAGGAAGGCTCGCTCGGCGGCACCGTCGATCTCGATACCGCCAAGCCGTTCGACTATAAGAAGCCCACCGCCGTCTTCTCGGCGCAGGCCAGCTACAACGATCTCGCCCGCAAGGCGACGCCGCGCCTGTCGGCGCTGGCCTCGACCACCACGTCGGACGGCCGCTTCGGCGTGCTGATGTCGGTCTCCTACGAGGAGCGCCACCTGAAGGAAGAGGGCGCGAACATCACGCGCTGGACCTATGGCGGCTTCAACGGCGGCTTCAACGCGGCCTCCACCCTGGCGGGCTACACGCTGGCGCAGATCAACAACGCCAACCCGGATACCGCGATCTTCCATCCGCGCATCCCCGGCCTCGTCAGCTACGACATCAAGCAGAAGCGCCTTGGCGCCGCCACCTCGGTACAGTTCCGCCCGACGCCCGCCACGCTGATCTCGCTCGACGGCCTCTATTCCCGGCTCGACGGCACACGCGCCGAGGCGCAGTTGCAGGCGATCAGCTTCAGCCGATCGGGCACGGGCAAGCCGCAGACGATCATCCGCAACGGCACGGTCGATAGCGACAACAACCTCATCAGCGGTACGTTCGACAATGTCGATCTGCGCTCGCAGTCGCGCTTCGACAAGCTGACGACCGATTTCTATCAGGTCACCGCCAACGTCAGCCAGAAGATCGGCACCCGCCTGAAGCTGAACGCCATCGCCGGCTATGCCAGCAGTGAATTCCGCAACCCGATCCAGACGACGGTCACGATCGACGCGGCCAACACCGGCGGCTTCTTCTACGATTTCGGCAACGGCCGCTTCCCCACGATCCGGCCGGGCGTGGACGTCGCCAACCCGGCGACATGGTCGTTCGTCAACGGCACGTCCGAAGTCCGCATCCGCCCGCAGACGGTGAGCAACGACTTCACCACCGCCAAGGGTTCGGCCGAGTGGGAGGCGACCGATTTCGTCAAGCTGAAGGCGGGCGTCGACTGGCGCCGCTTCCGCTACGATTCCACCGAAATGCGCCGTCTGGCGGGTGAGACGGTGGTGACGCCGCTGACCGCCGCGCAGCTCGCCGCCGGCACCACCCTGTTCGACGGCTTCGGTCGCGGCCTCAGCCTGCCGACCGGCACGCCAAACGCCTGGATCGTGCCGAACCTCGATTATTTCATCAACAATTACGGCATCTACAGCAGCCCGACCTATGCGACCGGCGGCATCGAGAATGCCACCGCGCGCGGCTCCTACATCACGGTCGAGGAAAAGGATCTCGGCGGCTGGGGCATGGCCGAATTCGACATGAAGGAGTTCGGCGTGCCGGTGCGCGGCGACATCGGCCTGCGCTATGTGAAGACCGATCAGCTTTCGACCGGCTATGCCAGCCAGGGCACCGCGATCAACCTCGTCTCGGCCGATCGCACCTACAAGCGCTGGCTGCCCTCGGCGAATTTGGTGATCGACGTGTCGAGCAACCTGCTCGTCCGCCTCGCCGCCGCCAAGACGCTGTCGCGCGCCGGTATCTCGGCGATCACGCCGGGCGGCAACATCAGCATCTCGGGCGGCAACCGCAGCTTCAGCCGGGGCAATCCCGATCTGAAGCCGACCTCGTCGAAGAATCTCGACGCCGCGATCGAATGGTATCCGGCCAAGGGCTCGATCTATGCCGTGTCGGTGTTCCGCAAGGATATCGGCACCTTCGTGCAGACGCTCAGCACCGGCGTGCCCTTCACCCAGCTGGGCCTGCCTGAATCCCTGCTCACCGGCACCGGCGCGCTGCCGACCGACGTGTTCATCGTCAGCCAGCCGGTCAATTCGCAGGGCGGCAAGCTGACCGGCTTCGAGGTGAACGTGCAGCAGCCGTTCAACTTCCTGCCGGGCATCCTCTCCAACTTCGGCGTGCTGGGCAACCTCACCTACGTGAAGTCGAACATCCGCTACCTGATCGGCACGGCATCGACCGCGACCGTGACGGAGCCGCTGGTCGGCCTGTCGAAATATGCCGCCAACGGCACGCTCTATTTCGAGACCGAGAAATTCTCGATCCGTGGCTCGGTCGCCTATCGCTCGAAATATCTGACGGCGGTGCCGGGCACCGAGGGCAATGCCTACAACGGCACGAACAAGACGATCAACGTCGACGCCCAGATGACCTACAATATCAACGACCGGATCAAGCTGAGCCTCGAGGCGGTGAACCTCACCGACGAGGAGAATGACCAGTTCGTGGACGAGACCAACCGCCTGAGCGTGCTGACGCACAGCGGCCGCCAATTCTTCTTCGGAGTACGGTACGCCCTCTGACCACTCCTTATCCAGGGAACGTACCCGTCTGCCCCGGCGCCCCACGGCGCCGGGGCATTTTTTTGGGGAGGGGCGCCTGTCCACCAGCTCCGTTCGTCCCGAGCGAAGTCGAGGGACGTGCCCCACGCGCAGCTGTCTCGACTTCATGCCGAAGGCATGAAGTTTATCCTGAGCGCCTGGCAGGCAGTCGAAGGGCTCGACACGAACGGCCGAGGAAAGAGTCTTACATCACCGGCGCCGCGCGGCCTCAGCCGACCGGCGTTTCCAGGATGTTGCGCAACTGCGAGGTGAGGCGCCAGACGACGCCATCGGCCGCATAATCCAGATCCGCCGTGCCGCCCAGATCGCGGGCGAGGCTCTTCATCAGGCGGGTGCCGAAGCCGGGGCGGTCGGGCGCCGTCACCGCCGGGCCGCCCGTCTCGCGCCATTCCATCCGCAGGATGCGATCGTCGCCCCCGCCCTCGATCGCCCAGTGGATCGCGACATGGCCGATGTCGCGCGAGAGGGCGCCATATTTGGTCGCGTTGGTCGCGAGTTCGTGGAGTGCCATCGACAAGGCCAGCGCGGCGCGGGCGGACAGATAGATTTCCGGCCCCTCGACGCGGATGCGGGCCGATCGGCCGCCTTGCAGGCGGATCGCGCCATCGACGATCGCGGTGATCGGCGCGGCGGTCCAGCTGGTGTGGGTCAGCAGGTCATGTGCCTGCGCGAGTACGGCGATGCGGTTGCCGATCGCCTCGCTGGCCGCCGCCGGGGTGATCGCGGTGCGCAGCGACTGGCTGACGATCGCCTGCACCACCGCCATCGTATTCTTGATGCGGTGCTGAAGCTCGGCGATCAGGAGCGCGCGATGCTCCTCGGTGGCCTTATACTGGCTGATGTCGCGCACGGTGCCGACGAAGCGCCGCGCCGCGCCCGCGATCAGCGCGCCGCGCACATGTACCCAGCGTTGCCGCCCGTCGCGATCCACCGTGCGATATTCGATATCGAGCAGGCCGCCGCTGGGCGCCAGCGCCGCCGCGATCGTCTCGCGCACCCGATCGCGATCGGCGCTGTGGACGCGCGCCATGAAGGAGGTCTCGAAATCGATCGGCTCGTCGGGCGTGTGGCCGAGCAGTTCGCGGGTACGGGCATCCCATACCTGCGTCTCCAGTTCGGGCGTGGTTTCCCACGTCCCCATCTCCACCGCCGCCAGCGCCAGTTCGGTGCGGGTCTCGCTCTCGGCGCGGCCGATCTCGGCCTTGCGCCGTTCGGTGATGTCGATCGCGACGCCGTTGAAGTGCGTCGGGTTACCCGCCTCGTCGCGCGCGCACAGGCCGCGCGCCAGCACCCAGCATTCGCCGGCCGCCGCATGGACGAGGCGATATTCCTCCGCGAAAGCCCCGCCGCGCTCCAGCGTCTCGGCGATGCGCGCCAGCACGAATTCGCGGTCGTCGGGGTGAATACCGTCGATGAAGCGGGCGATCGGCAGGCCGGTTTCGCCTTCCTCGACCGTGACGCCATAGGCGCGGCTGAAGCTGGCATCCGCATAGACCCGGTCCGAGGCGACGTCCCAATCCCACGCCCCGACGAAGCCCGATGCCTCCAGCGCGAGTTGGAAGCGCTCCTCGATCGCCTCCAAGCGCTTGGCCTCCAGATGCTGCTCGGTGCGGTCGCGCAGGATCTTGATGAAGCCGATCGAGCGGCCGACATCGTCGGTGAGCGGCATCATCTCGCCATTGGCCCAGAAGCGGTCGCCGCCCTGCCGCAGATGCCAGCGCTCGTCGCGGCCATGGCCGGTCGTCAACGCCGCCGCCATCTCGCGCGCCGGCACGCCCGCCGCGACATCCTCGGGCGTGAAGAAGCGGTCGCAGGGTTGGCCCAGCATCTCGCTTTCGTCCCAGCCGAGGATCGCGGCGGCGCCAGCGTTCCAGCTGGTCACCCGCCCCTCGCGGTCCATCGAGATGATGGCGTAATCGGTTGCGCTTTCCAGGATGAAATGGTCGCGCTGGCTGGTCCGCTGCTGTTCGGCGACGGCGCGGCGCAGATCGAGCTGCGCCATCACCTGCCGTGCCAGCACGCGCAGCGTATCCTGCTGCAAGGCGGTCAGCTGGCGCGGCCGGGTGTCGAGCACGCACAGGGTGCCGATCGGCAGGCCCGTCTCGGTCTTGAGCAGCGCGCCGGCGTAGAAGCGCAGGCCCGCGTCGCCGGTGACGAGCGGGTTGCAATCGAAACGCGCATCCTGCGTGGCGTCGGGCACGAGCAGGAAATCCTCCTCGAGGATCGCCTTGGCGCAGAAGGAGGTTTCAAGCGGCGTCTCGCGCACGCCGAGGCCGACCTCGGCCTTGAAGAATTGCCGCCCGTCGCCGATCAGATTGACGACGGCGATCGGCGTCCCGCAGATGCGCGAGGCGAGCTGCGCCACTTCGTCGAACGCGGGCTCGGTCGGCGTGTCGAGCATGGCATAGCTGGCCAGCGCGGCGAGCCGATCGGCTTCCGTCCACGGTCTCTCCCGCAAGGCCACCGAATCACCCACGCCCGCCGTCAAGCCCCGCATCTTCGTCCAAGTCCATCATAGAGCCGTAACGGTCCCCGTGAAAGCCGAGCCGGTACAGGTATTTGCGGGCGGAAAAGCTAACCTGCGTCAATCGTCCGCCAGTTCCGGTCGGCGCGTGTCGGCGGGCTGGGCCACCGCCGCCTGGCCGACGCGCGCCACCGCCTCGGCCAGCGATGCCGCCGAATAGGGCTTGGTGAGGATCGTCGCGTGCGGATCGCCCTCCGCCGCCGGCACCTGCGCGTCGCCCGTGGCATATACCACCCCGATCCGCGGGCGGATCTCGGCGGCCTGCGCCGCCAGTTCGGGCCCGCTCATCGTCGGCAAGTTCACATCTGTCACCAGCACGTCTACGCCGCTCGTATGGAGCGCGACCAGCGCATCCTCGGCGGTGGGGGCGTCGATCACCAGATAGCCCTGCTGCTGGAGCATGTCCGACGTGCTGGCGCGGATCAGTTCGTCATCCTCGACGAGCAGCACGACCACCGGGCCGGACTTCGCGGGCGGCACGAGACTTTCGACACGCGGCGCGGCAGGCGCGGCGGCCACCTCGCGCTGGCGCTGGTTGGCCAGCACATGGCGCAGCCGCCGTGCCAGCGCCTCGCGCGAATAGGGCTTGGAGAGGAGTTCGATGCCCGCATCCAGCTTGCCGCCGTGGACGATCGAATTTTCGGTATAGCCCGAGGTGAACAGCACCGCGATATTGGGCAGCCGCTCGCGCGCCATCCGCGCCAGTTCGGGGCTCTTGAGGCGGCCCGGCATCACGACATCGGTGAAGAGGATGTCGATCGGAATGCCGCTTTCGACCACGCTGAGCGCATTGCCGGCATCGACCGCCTTCA
Source organism: Sphingomonas naphthae (assembly GCF_028607085.1). Taxonomy (NCBI): domain Bacteria; kingdom Pseudomonadati; phylum Pseudomonadota; class Alphaproteobacteria; order Sphingomonadales; family Sphingomonadaceae; genus Sphingomonas; species Sphingomonas naphthae. Next base: position 1,880,529 of record NZ_CP117411.1, read on the forward strand.
GCACGCGATAGCCCAGATCGCTCAACATCTCGACCACGGTGGCGCGCACCGCATCGTCATCCTCGACGACGAGGATCGTCTCGCTGCCGCCGCTGATCGGCCCGGTATCGACCGCAACCTCGACATCCTCCGCCGCCAGAGAACGCGGCAGATAGAGCTTGATCGTGGTGCCCTCGTCGACCTCCGAATAGATTTTCACATGGCCGCCGGACTGCTTCACGAAGCCATAGACCATCGACAGCCCGAGACCCGATCCCTTGCCCTCCCCCTTGGTGGAGAAGAAAGGCTCGAACACCTTGTCGATCAGGTCCGGCGCCATGCCGCAGCCGGTGTCGCTGACGGCGAGCATGACATATTGGCCGGGCGTCACCTCGCCATGGCTGCGGGCGTAATCGTCGTCGAGGCTGGCGTTGCCGAGTTCGATCGTGAGCTTGCCGGTGCCGTCCATCGCGTCGCGCGCGTTGATCGCGAGGTTGAGCAGCGCATTTTCCAGCTGCGCCGGATCGATGAAGCTATTCCACAGGCCGCCGGCCACGACCGTCTCGATCTCGATCCCCTCGCCGATCGCGCGGCGCAGCATGTCGTCCATGTCGCGCACCATGCGGGTCGGGTTGACGACCTTGGGCTCCAGCGCCTGCCGCCGGCCGAAGGCGAGCAGTTGCGCCGCCAGCTTCGATCCGCGCGCCACGCCCGCCATCGCATTGGCGACCCGCCGCTCGGCCTTGTCGTTGCCCGTCACGTCGCGCTGGAGGAGCTGGAGGTTGCCCGAAATCACCTGAAGCAGATTGTTGAAATCATGCGCGACGCCGCCGGTGAGCTTGCCGACGGTCTCCATCTTCTGCGTCTGGAGCAGCACCGCCTCGGCGCGGCGGCGCTCGCCGATTTCCTGCAGCACGCGCGCTTCGAGCGTGTCGTTGAGCTGGCGCAGCTGCTCCTCCGCCCGGGTGCGATGGCCGATCTGTCGCTGGAGCGCGGCCTCGCGATCGACGCGGTCCTGCACGTCGAACACCAGCACATGGAAACCGACCGTCTCGCCGCTTTCGGTGCGGGGCAGGTAATGGATCTCGCAGGTCCGCTCGCGGCCGTCCCGGTGCGGCATGGTGGCGTCGGCAACCACCTTCCGCCCGGCCAGCGCCTGCGCCATCAGCGGTTCGCGCGCTGCGAACACCGCCTCGCCGACGACATCACGGACGTGCGCGCCGACGATCCTGTCGACGGGGATGCCGACCCAATCCTCGTAATAATCATTGGCGAAGCGATAGATGTGATCGCGATCGATATAGGAGATCAGGATCGGCAGCGCGTTGGTGATGGTGCGGAATTCGGCCTCGCTATGGGCGACGGCGCGCTGCATCTCGACCCGCTCGGTCGTCTCGATCACGGTGCACAGCACCCCGCCGACACCATGATCCTCATAGACCGGCGTGTAGAAGAGATCGAACACCACGTCCTCGGGCTGGCCGTAGCGGTTGAGGACGAGCGTCTGGTCCAGCATCGACTGGACCTCGCCCCGGAAGCCGGCCTGCAGGATCGCGCGGTTGAAATCCCAGATTTCCGGCCAGATGCCGGGCACGGTGCCGCCCAGCGCCGTCGGGTGATAGCCGCCCGCGATCAACCGGTAGCCGTCGTTGTAGAGCATCACATGCTCCGGCCCCCACATCAGCACCTTGGGGATCGGCGAATTGACGACGTTGCTGACGGTGGCCTTCAATTGCGGCGACCAGCCGCTCATCGGCCCGAGCTGCGTCTTCGACCAGTCGAACGCGCGGGTCAGCCGGGCACATTCGCTGTCGCCCATCAGCCACGCGGTGCCGTCGCCCTGCGGCAATGCGCGCGCCTGCTGGTCGCGCAGCGCCTTGATGGCGGTGCGGACGACCTCGCTGGCATTGCCATATTCGCCGGCGGCGAGCTGATCGTCGATATATTGATCGAGTTCGGGGGTGAGGGAGACGTTGCGGGTCTGGCGGGTGCTCATCCCGGCGCGGTGGGGCTTTCCGGCGCCTGTGTCAATCATTGACACAGGCGCCGCCGGATCCGTCTAATGCCCCTCGATCCAGGCACGCACCTCGCGCTGGAGCTGTTCCAGTTCGGTGATCGTCTCGTCGAGCGCGTCGCGCTGCTTGTGGAGATCGGCGGCGCGCTTCTCCACGCCGGCCAGCAGCAGGCGGGCCTGTTCGATATGCTCGGGATCGGCATCGTAGAGATCGAGGAAATCCTTGATCTCGCGGATCGAGAACCCGAGCCTTTTGCCGCGCTGGATCAGCTGGAGCCGGGCGACGTCGCGCTTGGTATAGACCCGCGTGCTGCCGACCCGCTGCGGCGCGACCAGGCCGCGATCCTCGTAGAAGCGCAACGTCCGATGGGTCAGCCCCAGCGTCGTCGCCACCTCCTGAATCCCATGCAACGCCCCGTCGGCCACGATCATGTCCCCCTGAACCCCGATCGTCAGGCGCGCAGCGCCGCTTCTTCGGCGACCAGTTCCTTGCGGGAGAGTTTGCCGATCAGGGTCTTGGGCAAGGCATCGCGGATTTCGATCGATTTGGGAATCTCGATCTTGCTGATCCGCTCGGCGAGGAAATCGTGGAGTTCGGCCGGGGTGAGGCTCTGCCCCTCGTGCAGCGCCACGAACAGCTTGGGCGCCTGCCCGCGATATTCGTCCGGCACGGCGATGGCGATCGCCTCCTTCACCGCCGGATGGTGATAGGCCGCCTCCTCGATCGTGCGCGGATAGACGTTGTAGCCGCCGCACAGGATGAGATCCTTGATGCGATCGACGAGGAACAGATAGCCGTCGTCGTCGAGATAGCCCACATCGCCGGTGCGCAGCGCGCCATCGACGAAACAGTCGGCGGTGGCTTGCGGATTGCGCCAATAGCCCTGCATCACCTGCGGGCCGCGCACGCACACCTCGCCGCGCTCGCCGGTGGGCATGATCTGGTGGGGATCGTCGAGCCCGCGAATCTCCAGCCGCGTGCCGGGGAATTGCGGCCCGCAGCTATTCTCCTTCACCACGCCCTCGATCGAATTGCAGGCGATGATGGGCGAGGCTTCGGAGAGGCCATAGCCCTCGACCACGCGGACGCCGGTGCGTGCCTCGAACGTTTCGCGCACCTCCAGCGGCAGCGGGGCGCCGCCCGAAACGCAGGCGCGCAGCGTGGACATGTCGGGCAGGTCGGCCGGTGGCACCTTGTTGAGCGCCACGTACAGCGTCGGCACGCCGAAGAACTGCGTCGGCTTCGTCCGCCGCATCGTATTCAGGAATTGCGGGCAATCGAAGCGCGGCAGCAGGATCATCTCGGCCGCGATCTCGACCGAGAAGTTCAGCACCGTCGTCAGCGCGAAGACGTGGAACATCGGCAGCACGCCGATCGTGCGTTCCTGAAACGGCCGCTCGCCGCCGACATGCACCAGCATCTGCGCGCTGTTGGCCGCCAGATTGGCGTGGCTCAGCATCGCGCCCTTGGGGATGCCGGTGGTGCCGCCGGTATATTGCAGCACGGCGAGATCGTCGGGGAAGCGCGCCACCGGCGTCGGATCGGCGACACGGGCGATCAGCGAGGTGTAGGCGACGTGGCGGTCGTCGCGCGGCACGTCGGCATGGTCGGCGCGCTTGAACAGGCGGAAGCCGATCGATTGCAGCGGCGGCAGGATATCGGCCATCGGGCAGACGATGATCGTCTCCAGCCCGCTCCCTTCGGCGACGGCGGCCACCTTGGAATGGATCATCTTCAGATCGGGCACGGCGATCATCCGCGTGCCGGAATCGCGGATCTGATGGTCGATCTCATGCTCGGTATAGAGCGGGTTGAAATTGACGACGACGCCGCCGACCCGCAGCACCGCGAAATAGAGGATCACGAAATAGGGCGTGTTGGGCAGGCAGAGGCCGAAGCGGTCGCCCGGCTTCAGCCCCAGATCCTGTAGGCCCCGCGCCGCCCGGCGCACCGCCTCGCCGATCTCGGCATAGGTCCAGGTGCGGCCGAGGAAATCGATCGCCGTCCAGTCGCCGTGCCGCTCGACCGCGCGGTCGAGCAGTTCGGTGAGCAGGCGGGGGCGGGCCGGAACCGCGCCCCCCTCCATCACCCCGGCCGGCGACATCGCCATCGCGGCGTGGAGCCCCGCACCCATCAGAAGCTCGCGCGGGCGCCGAGCGAGAGCACCACGGCGCTGGCGCTGCGCAGCTGGCCGCTCACCAGGATCGGCGTCTGCACGGCGGTGCCGGCATAGGCCGCCGTCGTGCGGTCGATCGTAGCATCCTTGAAGTGGATGTAATTGACCGCCGCGTCGATCGCGATCGCCTTGCTCATCTGATAGCTGGCGCCGCCGGCGAAGTTCCAGCGATCGGCATCCGGCACGCGGGCGTCGCGCTCGCCGTCGCGGGTCGGGGTCTGGTCGTGCTGGACGCCAGCGCGCAGGGTCCATTGCGGCGAGACCATGTAATCGACGCCGCCGGCGAAGCTCCAGGTGTTGCGGTAATTCTCGGGAATGGCGGTGTTGAGCGGCGCGCCGAGGCGGATCGCATCGAACTTGCCCCAGCCGACACGCACGACCTGCGCGTTCAGCGTCACCGCCGGAGTGACGGCGACCCGCGCGCCGACCGTCGCCTGCCACGGCGTGCGGAAAGTGGCGTCGGTGTCGATCACCCGGTTCTGGGCGGCGAGCGGGCCGAGCAGGCCGGCGGTCGTCACCGTGCCGCCCAGCTTGTGCTTGATGCTGGACTTGTAGCTGGCGCCGAGCGTGAACGGCCCGTTGGAGAATTGCGCGCCGGCCGACCAGCCGAGATCCCAGCCGTCGCCCTTCAGCGTCTGGTGGCCATCGGCCAGCAGCGGCGAGAGGTTCGGCAGGAAGTTGGAGAGGCTCGCCTTGGTCTGCTCTATATTGAGCGCGGCGCCGATGCTGACGCCCGGCGTCGGCGTGAAGGCGACCGAGGGCTGGATGTCGATCGTGCGCAGGTGGCTCTTGTCGGCGGTGTAGCGCGCCCAGCTGTCCGAATCGTAATTGGTGGTGAAATTGTAGGGCGCGGTGACGGCCAGGCCGACCGCGATCTGCGGCGTCAGGCCATAAGCGATCGCGCCCGAGGGGACGACGCCCTTGTTGATCGGATCGGCCGAGCTTTGCTGGCCGCCGACGGCCGCCGGCGCCTGGCCGGGGCGGATGATGCGGGTGTTGATATTGTCCACGTCACCCTTGGGCAGGATCGCGCTCGCGCCGACATACGCGGCGCCCCCGGTCATCCCGCCGATCGCGGCCGGGTTCCACCACAGCGATTCCGGGCCCTTGTCGGCCACTTCGCCTGAAAAGGCGCGGCCCGCGCCCTTGGTGGACTGTTCCTGAAGATAGAAGGCGCCGGCATGGGCGGCCGAGCCGATCGACCCCGCGATCACCGAAACACCGGCTACCAGACAGGCCCGAAGCGTCACTTTCGACATCAAACTCTCCATCGATCTTTATGCGTGTTGTGCGATTTTTTTGGGGGAGGGCTCGCTCAGCGCAGCCGCGTCCAAGTCTGCGTCTTGCACAGCGGCCAGACGATGCAGCCCTTCAGTTTCAGGTGGTTGGCGTCCACCGGCGTCACCGTCGCCTTGTAGGTGCCGCCATCCTCGGCGTTGTAGATGGTGCCGCCACCCCAGGCGCCGTCGTCCCATTTGAAGCCCTGGAGGAGCGTGACGCCCATCAGCTTGCGGCCGCGCAGCTTCTCGTCCTTGTTCTTCTGGTCGGTCAGATTGGGGTTGGCGGTCAGGCCGTCCGATCCGGTCAGCTTGCCGCAGATCGAGGGGCCGCAGCGTTCGATCTCGACCACGCCATGACGCGATTCGGTCTGCCAGCGGCCAAGCACGACATTTTCGGGGGCGGCGACGCCGGCTGCGCCGGCCAGGGCCAGAGCCAATAGGCTCATATGTCTCTCTCCTCTCTCCGCGCCCCGAGTCTCCGGGGTCGCCATGTCCTCGCCACCTCCTTGCCGGGGTGGCGTTGAATCACTGTCTGCATCAAAAATCGGTTGACGTATAGGGAAATCTGCTCACCTTTAAGGGAGAGACATGGAGGAGTGTTCCTCCAGCTGTGGAGAGGCTGATTCGATGCGCGATGTGGTCATCGCGGGCTATGCCCGTTCCCCCTTTCATCCGGCGAACAGGGGCGCCCTCGCCCGTGTTCGCCCCGACGATCTGGCCGCGCAGGTCATTCGCGGCCTGATCGCCCGCACGGGCGTCGAGCCGGCCGATATCGAGGACATCATCCTCGGCTGCGCCTTCCCGGAGGGTGAGCAGGGCCTCAACGTCGCACGGCTGATCGGGTTGCTCGCGGATCTTCCCATCTCGGTAGGTGGGATGACCATCAATCGCTTCTGTGGCTCGTCGATGAGCGCGATCCATATCGCTATGGGACAGATCCAGATCGGCGCGGGCGAGGTGTTCGTGTGCGCCGGGGTCGAATCGATGAGCCGGGTGCCGATGTCGGGTTTCAATCCTCTCCCCAATCCCTCCCTCGCCGCCCGCAGCCAGGCCTATATCGGCATGGGCGACACCGCCGAGAATGTGGCGACCAAGTACCAGCTGACCCGCGAGACGCAGGAGGCGTTCGCGATCGGCAGCCAGCGCAAGGCCGCCGCCGCGCAGGCCGCCGGCAAGCTCGCCGACGAGATCGTGCCGATCGAGACCAAGGCGGGCACGGTCGATCAGGACGGCACGATCCGCGGCGAAACCACCGCCGAGGGCCTCGCCGGCCTCAAGCCCGCCTTCGACAAGGACGGATCGGTCACCGCCGGCACCTCCTCGCCGCTGACCGATGGCGCCAGCGCGGTGCTGGTCACCAGCGAGGATTATGCCCGCGCCCACAACCTCCCCATTCTCGCCCGCATCCGCTCGGTCGGCATCTCCGGCTGCGCGCCCGAGGTGATGGGTCTCGGCCCGATCGGCGCCACGAAGAAGGCGCTGGAACGTGCCGGGATCGACGTGGGCCAGATCGACGTGGTCGAACTGAACGAAGCCTTCGCGAGCCAGGCGCTGGCCTGCATGAACGATCTCGGCCTCGATCCAGCCAAGGTGAACGTGGACGGCGGCGCCATCGCCATCGGCCATCCGCTGGGCGCCACCGGCGCGCGCATCGTCGGCAAGGCGGCGGCGCTGTTGAAGCGCGATGGCGGCAAATATGCGCTCGCCACCCAGTGCATCGGCGGCGGCCAGGGCATCGCGACGGTGCTGGAGGCGGCGGAATGAGCGACGCCGCGATCAAGAAAGTCTGCGTGATCGGCGCCGGCACGATGGGCGCCGGCATCGCCGCGCAGGTCGCCAACGCCGGCGTGCCCGTGCTGCTGCTCGACATCGTCCGCGACGAGGCCAACCGCAACGCCGTCGCCGAGGATGCGGTCAAGCGCCTGCTCAAGACCGACCCCGCGCCCTTCATGTCGAAGGCGGCGGCGAAGCTGGTCGAAACCGGCAATATCGACGATCATCTGGGCAAGGTCGCCGAATGCGACTGGATCATCGAGGCGATCGTCGAGCGGCTCGACCTGAAGCAGTCGCTCTATGCGAAGATCGAGCAGCATCGTCGCGACGGCACCGCCGTCTCGTCCAACACCTCGACCATCCCGCTCGCGCAGCTGACCGAGGGGCGCTCCGAGGGGTTCAAGCGCGATTTCCTCATCACCCATTTCTTCAACCCGCCGCGCTACATGCGCCTGCTCGAGATCGTCGCCGGGCCGGAGAGCGATGCCGCGCTGGTCGACAAGGTCGCCGGCTTCGCGGACCGGTCGCTCGGCAAGTCGGTCGTGCGGACCAAGGATACGCCGGGCTTCATCGCCAACCGGCTGGGCGTGTTCTGGATTCAGGCCGCGATCAACGCCGCCTTCGATCTGGGCGTGACCATAGAAGAGGCCGACGCGATCGGCGGCAAGCCGATGGGCGTGCCCAAGACCGGTATCTTCGGCCTGGTCGATCTGATCGGCATCGATCTGATGCCGCACCTCCAGAAGAGCCTGACCGGCACCTTGGCCAAGGACGATCCCTATCAGGCGATCGCCCGCACCCAGCAGCTGATCGAAAAGATGATCGCCGACGGCTATACCGGCCGCAAGGGCAAGGGCGGTTTCTACCGCCTCAACCGCGAAGCCGGCAAGCGCAAGGAAGCGATCGATCTGGCCACAGGCGACTATCGCCCACAGGCCAAGGCGACGGTGCCGACCGGCGCCGCCGCCAAGGGTGACCTCGCCGCGCTGCTCGCCATCAAGGGCAAGGTCGGCGAATTCGCCTGGGCCGTGCTGGGCGCCACGCTCTCCTACGCCGCCGGCCTCGTGCCGGAAGCGGCCGACGATATCGTCGCGATCGATGACGCGATGCGGCTGGGCTATAACTGGACGTTCGGCCCGTTCGAGCTGATCGACAAGATTGGCGCGGCCGAGCTCGCCGAGCGGCTGGCGGCGGAGGGCAAGCCCGTGCCCCCGATCCTGACGCTCGCGGGCGACCGCAGCTTCTATCGCTTCGAGGAGGGCCGCCGCCAATATCTCGGCCTCGACGGTGCCTATCACGACGTGGTGCGCCCCGAAGGCGTGCTGCTGCTCGAGGATATCAAGCGGGTCAGCCAGCCGCTGGTGAAGACCGCCTCGGCCTCGCTGTGGGACGGCGGCGACGGCGTCGCCATCCTCGAATTCACCGGCAAGATGAACGCGCTCGACGGCGACGTGATGACCGCCATCGGCAAGGCCATCCCGCTCGTCGCCAAGCAATATAAGGCGCTGGTGGTCTATAACGAGGGCGGCAATTTCACGGCCGGCGCCAACCTTGGCCTCGCCCTGTTCGCGCTCAACATCGCGGCGTGGGGCGAAGTGGAGAAGCTCGTCGCCGGGGGGCAGCAGGCCTATAAGGCGCTGAAATACGCCCCCTTCCCGGTGGTCGGCGCACCGGCCGGCATGGCGCTGGGCGGCGGGTGCGAAATCCTGCTCCATTGCGATGCCGTGCAGGCCCATGCCGAAAGCTATATCGGTCTGGTCGAATGCGGCGTCGGGCTGGTGCCGGCGTGGGGCGGCTGCGGCGAGATGCTCGATCGCTGGCGCAAGGCCAAGGGCATGCCGCAAGGCCCGATGCCCGCCGTCGCCAAGGTGTTCGAGACCGTTTCGACCGCGAGCTATTCCAAGTCCGCCGCCGAGGCCAAGGAACTGGGCTTCCTCCGCCCGAGCGACGGCATCACCATGAACCGCGACCGGCTGCTCGCCGACGCCAAGGCGAAGGCACTGGCGCTGGTCGAGGGCTATCAGCCCCCCGCCAAGCCCGAGTTCCGCCTGCCCGGCGACGGCGGCCGCGCCGCGCTCACCATGGCGGTCGAGGGCTTCCGCAAGCGCGGCCTCGCCACGCCCTATGACGAGGTCGTCTCCGCCTCGCTGGCCGAAGTGCTGACCGGCGGCGAGGCCGATTGGGTCGATACGGTCAGCGAGGACCAGCTGCTTAAGCTGGAGCGCACCGAATTCATGAAGCGCGTCCGCGATCCCCGCACGATCGCCCGGATCGAGCAGATGCTCGAAACGGGGAAACCGCTGCGGAATTGACGGAAATGGCCCACTCCAACCCGTTCGTGCTGAGTAGCCGCTGAGCGAAGTCGAAGCGGCGTATCGAAGCATCCGGCGAAACCCTTCGATACGGGGCTTCGACAGGCTCAGCCTCTACTCAGGGCGAACGGCTTGGGGTGGATCGGAAGAAATTTGAGGCCCGAGAGGAAGCCCGCGATGCAAGTCTATCAAGCCCCCCTGCGCGACATGCGCTTCGTCCTCCACGAACTCCATGCCGACGACGGCCATGGCGATCTGCCCGCCTTCGAGGAATTCACCCCCGATCTGCTCGATGCCGTGCTGGAGGAGGCCGCCAAGGTCGCGCAGGATATCCTGCTGCCGATCAACCGCTCCGGCGACGAGGAGGGCTGCACGCTCGAAAACGGCGTCGTCCGCACGCCGGAGGGCTTCAAGGCCGCCTATGAACAGTTCCGCCAGGGCGGCTGGTGCGCGCTCGCGTCCGATCCCGAATGGGGCGGTCAGGGGCTGCCCGAAAGCGTCAACAAGCTGGTCGAGGAGATGATCTGCGCGGCCAATGTGTCGTTCAGCCTCTACCCCGGCCTCACCCATGGCGCGACCACCGCGATCGAGGGCTATGCCAGCGACGAACTGAAGCGGGCCTATCTGCCCAAGATGGTCGAGGGCAGCTGGTCGGGCACGATGTGTCTGACGGAGGCACATTGCGGCACAGATCTCGGCCTGCTGCGTACCCGCGCGGTGCCGCAGGAGGACGGCAGCTACAAGATCACCGGCTCCAAGATCTTCATCTCGGCCGGCGAGCATGACCTGACCGAGAATATCATCCACCTCGTCCTCGCCCGCATGCCGGACGCGCCGAAGGGCGTGAAGGGGATCAGCCTGTTCCTCGTGCCGAAATATCTGCCCAAGGCCGATGGCGCGGTCGGCCCCGCCAACGGCGTCTCGGTCGCCGCGATCGAGCATAAGATGGGGCTCAAGGCCTCGGCCACCTGCCAGCTCAACTTCGACGATTCGATCGGCTGGCTCGTCGGCACCGCCCACAAGGGCATGGAGGCCATGTTCACGATGATGAACACCGAGCGCGTCTCGGTGGGCGTGCAGGGCCTTGGGCTCGGCGAGGCGGCCTATCAGGCGGCGGTCTGGTACGCCAAGGATCGCATCCAGGGCCGCTCGCTCTCGGGCGTGAAGCGGCCCGATCTCGCCGCCGATCCGATCATCGTCCATCCCGACGTGCGGCGCATGCTGCTGACGGCGCGGGTGTACAACGAAGGGTGCCGCGCGCTCGGCGGCTGGGTCAGCCGCGCGCTCGACGCGCAGAAGCATTCGCCGGACCCCGAAGTGCGCCAGCGCGCCGGCGATCTGGTGGCCCTGCTCACGCCGGTGGTGAAGGCGCTCTTCACCGATCTGGGCTATGATTCCGCCAACCATGCGGTGCAGGTCTATGGCGGCCATGGTTTTATTCGGGAAAGCGGTGTCGAACAGTACGTCCGCGATGCCCGGATCGCTATGATCTACGAAGGCACCAACGGCATCCAGGCGCTCGACCTCGTCGGCCGCAAGCTGGGCGCGCACATGGGCCGCTACCTGCGCCCCTTCTTCCACCCGATCTCCAACTTCATCGAGGCGAATGGCGCGGCCGAAGGCCCGCTCCAGCCGATGGTGCAGGGGCTGCAACAGGCGTTCGGCGCGCTCCAGCTTTCGACCGGCACGATCGCGCAGAAGGGGATGAAGGATCCCGAGGAGGCCGGCGCCGCCGCGACCGATTATCTGCGCCTGATGGGGCTGGTCGGCATGGCCTATTGCTTCGCCAAATCGGTCAGGATCGCCGGCGAGAAGCTCGCGGCCGGCGATGCCGACGCGGATTTCTACAAGGCGAAGATCGCGACGGCGGCGTTTTTCTTCGATCGCATCCTGCCGCAGGCCACCGTCTGCTTCCTGGCGATCAAGTCGGGCAAGAAATCGATGATGGCGCTGGAGGAAGCGGCCTTTTGAGCCGGCTGCCAGCCTGGGCCGGGCGCCTCTCGATCCCCGCGATCGTGGCGCCGATGTTTCTGGTGTCGGGGCCGGCGCTGGTGCTGGAATGTTGCCGCGCGGGCCTCGTCGGCACCTTCCCGGCGCTCAACCAGCGCACCACCGACGGCTTCGTCGAATGGCTCGACACGATCGGGGCGGCGCTGGCGGAGACGCCCGATGCCGCCCCGTTCGGCGTCAACCTGATCGTCCACCGCAGCAACGCGCGGCTGGAGGCCGATCTGAAACAGATCATCGCCCACCGCGTGCCGCTGGTCATCACCTCGCTCGGTGCGGTGCCGGATGTGGTGGCGGCGGTGCACGGCTATGGCGGAATGGTGTTCCATGACGTGATCGGTATCCGCCATGCGGAGAAGGCCGTCGCGGCGGGCGTGGACGGCCTGATCGCGGTCGCGGCCGGGGCCGGGGGCCATGCCGGCACGATCAGCCCCTTCGCTTTGGTCGCCGAAATCCGGTCCTTCTTCGATGGCGCGCTGGCGCTGTCGGGCGCGATCACGCAAGGCCGCCAGATCGCCGCCGCCGAGATGATGGGCGCCGATTTCGCCTATATCGGCAGCCACTTCATCGCCGCGCGGGAAAGTCTGGCGGGCGACGCGCAGAAAGCGATGATGATCGACGCCCGCGCGGCGGATATCGTCCACACCGACAAGGTCACCGGCGTCGGCGCCAACTTCCTGAAAGCCAGCCTCGCCTCGGCCACCCTGCCCGATGCCCACGGCGGCCTCTCGCTCGACGAGGAAGCCCGCGCCTGGAAGACGATCTGGTCGGCCGGCCACGGCGTGGGCGCCACGCAGGCGGTGCGCCCGGCGCGCGCGATCTGCGACGAGCTGATCGCGGGCTATCGCGCGGTCACCATCCCTCGCTAGTCACTATCATTCCCTTTTCGCACCGGGCCACCTAAAGCGCGGCCATGACGATGCGAGCCTGGCCGGCATGATCGAACTTCACGGTGTTCACAAACGCTTCGCCACCGGGGCCGCAGCGCTCGACGGCGTCGATCTGTCGATCCCGAAGGGCGAGGTGTTCGGGATCATCGGGCGGTCGGGCGCGGGCAAGTCCACGCTGGTGCGGCTGCTCAACGGGCTGGAGCGGCCGAGCGAGGGGCGCGTCACGATCGATGGCATCGATGTCGCCTCGCTCGCCGGCGAGCCGCTGCGCAGCCTCCGCCGCCGCGTGGGGATGATCTTCCAGAATTTCGGGCTGCTCGCGTCGCGCACCGTGGCCGACAATGTCGCGCTGCCGCTCCGCATCGCCGGGGTCGATCGCGGCGAGATCGCGCGGCGGGTGCCGATGCTGCTCGACCGGGTCGGTCTCGGCGACCATGCCGGCCGCTATCCGGCGCAGCTGTCGGGCGGGCAGAAGCAGCGGGTCGGCATCGCCCGCGCGCTCGCGACGGGGCCGGACATATTGCTCTGCGACGAGGCGACCAGCGCGCTCGACCCGGAGACGACCCGCAGCGTCCTCGCCCTGATCGCCGAACTCAACCGCGATCTCGGCCTCACCATCATCCTCATCACCCACGAAATGGATGTCGTACGGCAGGTGTGCGACCGGGTGGCGGTGCTGCACGCTGGCCGCGTGGTGGAAAGCGGCTCGGTCGGCGACATCTTCCTCAACCCGCGGGCCGCCGAGACGCGCGGGCTGCTGGCAGAAGCCGGCGACGGCGCGGTCGATCTGGCGGGCTACAAGGGCGCGGTGGTGCGCTTCACCCTGATCGGCGACGCGGTGTGGCAGCCGGTGCTGACCCACATCGCGCGCGACACCGGCGTCGATTTCGCGATCCTCGGCGGACGCATCGGCCAGATGAAGGACAAGAGCTTCGGCCAGCTCACGCTGGGCCTGACGGGAGGCGACATCGCCGCCGCGCTGTCGGCACTCGAAGCCCATGGCAGCGTCTCGCGATGAGCGGGGTTTTCGCCAACATCGTCTGGTCCGAGATCGGCCAGGCCTGCCTCGATACGCTGGCGATGCTGGGCGGATCGCTCGTGCTGACGATCCTGCTGGGCCTGCCGCTCGGCGTGTTGCTGTTCCTGACCGGGCCGGGCCAGATCTGGGCGACGAAGCTGGGCAACGGCGTGGTGGCGCTGCTGGTCAACCTGCTGCGATCGGTGCCCTTCATCATCCTGCTGATCGTGATGATCCCACTGACGGTGCTGCTGGTCGGCACGTCGCTGGGCGTCGTCGGCGCGATCCCGCCGCTGGTGGTGGGCGCCGCGCCCTTCTTCGCCCGGCTGGTCGAGACGGCGCTGCGCGAGGTGGACCGCAACACGATCGAGGCGGTGCAGGCGATGGGCGCCACCACCCGCGACCTGATCTTCCGCGCCTTGCTGCCCGAAGCGATGCCCGGCATCGTCGCGGGCGCGACGGTGACGGCGGTGGCTTTGGTGTCCTTCACCGCCATGGCCGGCGTGGTCGGCGCGGGCGGTCTGGGCGATCTGGCGATCCGCTTCGGCTACCAACGCTTCCAGACCGACGTGATGGTGGTGACGGTGGTGTTGCTGCTGCTGCTCGTCCAGCTGATCCAATATGCCGGCGACAGGCTCGTCCTCCGCGTCAGCCGGCGCTAGAAGGCTCACCATGAACCGACGCTTCCTCCTCGCCGCCCTCGCGACGCTCGCGCTGGCCGGTTGCGGCAAGCCCGCCGCCGACGACGCCAACACCCTGACCGTCGCCTCGACGGCGGTGCCACACGCCGAGATCCTCGATTTCATCAAGCCCACGCTGGCCAAACAGGGGCTGACGATCGAGGTGAAGGTGTTCAACGATTATGTGCAGCCCAACGTGCAGGTCGCCGAGGGCCGCATCCCGGTCAGCTATTTCGAGACCGCGCCCTATCTCGCCGATTTCAACGCGGCGCACGGCACCAAGCTGGTGACCTTGGCGGGCGTGCATGTCGAGCCGCTGGGCGGCTATTCCAAGAAATGGAAGACGACCGCGGCGGTGCCCAATGGCGCCACCGTCGCCATCCCGAGCGAGGGCAGCAACAGCGGCCGTGCGCTGATCCTGATGGAGAAGTTCGGCCTGCTGAAGCTCCGCCCCGGCGCGGGCGCCACCGCCACGCCGAAGGACATCGCCGCAAACCCGCACGGCTTCGTCTTCAAGGAACTGGAGGCCCCCACCCTGCCCCGCGTGCTGGATCAGGTGGACCTTGCCCTGATCAACACCAATTACGCGCTGGACGCCGGCCTCAACCCGGTGCGCGACGCCTTGTTCGCCGAGGGCAAGGACAGCCCCTACGTCAATTTCGTCGTCGGCCTCGCGCCGGCTGGGAAAGACCCGAGGGTGGTGAAGCTGATCGCGGCGCTGCGCAGCCCGGCGGTGAAGGATTTCATGATGCGGAAATATGGGGGAGCAGTGTTGCCGGCCTTCTGATTTTAGCTTAGCTTTTGGCAATATTGAGCGGTTATTCTTCGCGCCGATACCAGTCAATCGCCATCGGGGTTACCTCTAGAATGCTATTTCTGAGCGGTTATTCTGCGGCCGATCTTCACCACCACCGGCCCAAATTTGCCTCTAGACCGCGATCTCTGAGCGGCTATTCTGAGGGCAGCCAGCACCTGATCCCTAATCTGGTTGCCTCTAGACCGCGATCTCTGAGCGGCTATTCTTGTCGGCTGGATATGCGGTTGCAGTGCTCAGTTGCCTCTAGACCGCGATCTCTGAGCGGCTATTCTCATATGAGGAACTCACAGGCGACCATTCGCGTTGCCTCTAGACCGCGATCTCTGAGCGGCTATTCTGGTCACATTTCGTCACCGGCGCGGGCGGCGAGTTGCCTCTAGACCGCGATCTCTGAGCGGCTATTCTAAGGCGTGCTTCTGCCAGCGAAGGCGAAAGGTTGCCATTAGACCGCGATCTCTGAGCGGCTATTCTTTCAAGTGCCTTGGGGTCATTTTTGGTGAAGTTGCCTCTAGACCGCGATCTCTGAGCGGCTATTCTCCAGCCCGGCACCTCGCGCGGTGTCACGTCGTTGCCTCTAGACCGCGATCTCTGAGCGGCTATTCTCCAGCGCCTCGGCGACCCAGCCGACAAGAAGTTGCCTCTAGACCGCGATCTCTGAGCGGCTATTCTCAGCACGTAGATGTATGGCCGGGCGGGCAAGTTGCCTCTAGACCGCGATCTCTGAGCGGCTATTCTGACGCGCTTTGTCGTGTAGAAGCCGATGTAGTTGCCTCTAGACCGCGATCTCTGAGCGGCTATTCTTGAGCTTGCTCGCCGTCCCGCTCGGCAGGCGTTGCCTCTAGACCGCGATCTCTGAGCGGCTATTCTTCTTGGCGAAGATGAAGCCCCACACCTACGGTTGCCTCTAGACCGCGATCTCTGAGCGGCTATTCTCATCGTCTTCGCGATCCATGAAGCCAGCGCGTTGCCTCTAGACCGCGATCTCTGAGCGGCTATTCTTGTAGACGCCGTTCATCACCATGCCGGCGGGTTGCCTCTAGACCGCGATCTCTGAGCGGCTATTCTCCCCGGCTGGCTTCGTGCCCAAGCAGGCGCGTTGCCTCTAGACCGCGATCTCTGAGCGGCTATTCTGCGTTGAGCAAGCGGCGATGCACATAGAGCGTTGCCTCTAGACCGCGATCTCTGAGCGGCTATTCTGCGTGGTGCAGGTGGTCGGCCGCCTCGACAGTTGCCTCTACACCGCGATCTCTGAGCGGCTATTCTGGAGGAGTTGCGGGAGCAGGTGCTCGCTGCGTTGCCTCTAGACCGCGATCTCTGAGCGGCTATTCTGCAAACCTATCGCTATGCCGCCACGCAGGCGTTGCCTCTAGACCGCGATCTCTGAGCGGCTATTCTGATGACCTTGGGCGGCCGGCGGATGGTGCTGTTGCCTCTAGACCGCGATCTCTGAGCGGCTATTCTCGATCCGCTCAGCTTCGACACGCTGGCGCTGTTGCCTCTAGACCGCGATCTCTGAGCGGCTATTCTCTCCAGCTCGATCGAGTATGTGCAGGAGACGTTGCCTCTAGACCGCGATCTCTGAGCGGCTATTCTTCGCCTAGGCCAAAACGCTTGCCGCTGCCTGTTGCCTCTAGACCGCGATCTCTGAGCGGCTATTCTGTTTGGGACGGTCGCGACCACAACGAACGCGTTGCCTCTAGACCGCGATCTCTGAGCGGCTATTCTCATCGTTGGCAGCTGGCCGAATTGGACACTGTTGCCTCTAGACCGCGATCTCTGAGCGGCTATTCTCAATCATAACCTCGCGCAAGTTATGGTTAAGTTGCCTCTAGACCGCGATCTCTGAGCGGCTATTCTCGGCGCCAACATGTTCGCGCTGGTCGCGGGGTTGCCTCTAGACCGCGATCTCTGAGCGGCTATTCTGCCTGGCCGAGACGCCCCACCGGGTGGCCAGTTGCCTCTAGACCGCGATCTCTGAGCGGCTATTCTCAACTCGGTGCCGCTGTAATCGCCGCCGGAGTTGCCTCTAGACCGCGATCTCTGAGCGGCTATTCTTACGAAAATAACGCCAACATGGGAGCGCGTGTTGCCTCTAGACCGCGATCTCTGAGCGGCTATTCTGTCGACTGATGACGGCTGGCGTGATGTCGCGTTGCCTCTAGACCGCGATCTCTGAGCGGCTATTCTGGCGCGGCAGTTTGATGGTCATCTTGGTAAGTTGCCTCTAGACCGCGATCTCTGAGCGGCTATTCTCCATACGCGGGCATATAGCGGCCACGCGCTGTTGCCTCTAGACCGCGATCTCTGAGCGGCTATTCTGAGGTGTTCTACGTCCTGTCGCCGGTGGCAGTTGCCTCTAGACCGCGATCTCTGAGCGGCTATTCTCACGGGCAGTATCGCCCATAGTGGCGAGATGTTGCCTCTAGACCGCGATCTCTGAGCGGCTATTCTAGCTATTCAGGCGCTCAATCTGAGCGATAGGTTGCCTCTAGACCGCGATCTCTGAGCGGCTATTCTCCCTACTCATCGAGAGCGTCCGCCTTGGCCGTTGCCTCTAGACCGCGATCTCTGAGCGGCTATTCTATAGCCCGAAACCGCCTGCACGGTCGCGTCGTTGCCTCTAGACCGCGATCTCTGAGCGGCTATTCTCACCAGCGCGGCGCGCTCTTCATTGGTCATGTTGCCTCTAGACCGCGATCTCTGAGCGGCTATTCTCGGGCTCATTCTCCGCCTCGCTGTCGATCGGTTGCCTCTAGACCGCGATCTCTGAGCGGCTATTCTCTCTCCGAAGGCGAGCAGCCCATGTTCAGCGTTGCCTCTAGACCGCGATCTCTGAGCGGCTATTCTATTGTGGACAAGGTGCGGAAGGCCCTCCACGTTGCCTCTAGACCGCGATCTCTGAGCGGCTATTCTGCGAAAGGGCCAGCAGCGCGCCACCGCTGCGTTGCCTCTAGACCGCGATCTCTGAGCGGCTATTCTTCCTCGTAGATCGGCACCGGGGCGAGGGAGGTTGCCTCTAGACCGCGATCTCTGAGCGGCTATTCTTCCGCCGCGCATGTCGAAATCGACCATGGTGTTGCCTCTAGACCGCGATCTCTGAGCGGCTATTCTCGTCGATCGCGTTGAACGCCGCGACGAGGTGTTGCCTCTAGACCGCGATCTCTGAGCGGCTATTCTGCGAGCTGGCGCGGATGCTGGACGCGCGGGGTTGCCTCTAGACCGCGATCTCTGAGCGGCTATTCTACGCTGCTCGTTCGCGACGTGCAATCGGGTGTTGCCTCTAGACCGCGATCTCTGAGCGGCTATTCTGCGCCGCTTGTTCCATCGCCGCTTTCTCTTGTTGCCTCTAGACCGCGATCTCTGAGCGGCTATTCTGCTGTTCTATGGCGAGGGCGCGAACGGCAAGTTGCCTCTAGACCGCGATCTCTGAGCGGCTATTCTACGCTGCACCCGCACAAGGAGGCGGAGTTCGTTGCCTCTAGACCGCGATCTCTGAGCGGCTATTCTGACACGAACCTCCGGGTGGCGCGCGCGGCCGTTGCCTCTAGACCGCGATCTCTGAGCGGCTATTCTGCCCTTTTCCATTTTACAAGTCCTCCCCTCGTTGCCTCTAGACCGCGATCTCTGAGCGGCTATTCTAGCAGTGTCCACGCTGGACAGATTGTCGGTGTTGCCTCTAGACCGCGATCTCTGAGCGGCTATTCTTCGTTTTTCGCGAACCAGAAAGGGGGTGATGTTGCCTCTAGACCGCGATCTCTGAGCGGCTATTCTGGTGGTTTATTCGTCTCTAACCGGCTCCGAGTTGCCTCTAGACCGCGATCTCTGAGCGGCTATTCTCACCCGGCTTGGGATGAATGTACGGCTCTTGTTGCCTCTAGACCGCGATCTCTGAGCGGCTATTCTCTGACCCATCGCCGCGCTGCCGTTGATCACGTTGCCTCTAGACCGCGATCTCTGAGCGGCTATTCTGTCGCCAAGCTGGGGGCTGATATTCTTTTGGTTGCCTCTAGACCGCGATCTCTGAGCGGCTATTCTCGATCGCTACTCGACCGAGATCGTGGTGCAGTTGCCTCTAGACCGCGATCTCTGAGCGGCTATTCTGGGACGGATCGGGACGGCGCCGCCGACGCCGTTGCCTCTAGACCGCGATCTCTGAGCGGCTATTCTGAGGGTGTCGCGCGAGATCGGCTCACCACTGTTGCCTCTAGACCGCGATCTCTGAGCGGCTATTCTCCGGCCGTCTGACGAGCGTCGACGCGGATGGTTGCCTCTAGACCGCGATCTCTGAGCGGCTATTCTGGCGGTGTTCCTGTGACCTGCTCCCCGTTTTCATGCCGCTGATAAGTTAGCTTCGGTGTCCTCATGCCCCTGGCGGGGGCGGTTGGTAAACTCGGCGGGCGCCATGCCGCCGAGGCTGCTGTGCGGACGCACGGTGTTATAGTCTGTCCGCCATGCCTCGATGATCCGTCTCGCCGCAGCCAGCGAGGAGAACAGGTGCTCGTTCAGGCACTCGTCGCGCAAGCGACCATTGAAGCTCTCGACAAAGCCGTTCTGCTGCGGCTTGCCCGGCGCGATGTAATGCCACTCCACGCCCGTGTCCTGGCACCAGGCGAGGACGGCGTGACTGGTCAGTTCGGTCCCGTTGTCGCTGACCACCATGCATGGCAGCCCACGACGCTCGGCGATGGCCGTCAGCTCCCGCACGACACGCCGCCCTGACAGCGAGGTATCGACGATGCAGGCCAGGCACTCCCGGCTGTAGTCGTCGATGACATTGAGCAGGCGGAACCGCCGGCCGCAGGCCAATGCATCCGACACGAAGTCGAGCGACCAGCGCTGGTTGGGTTCCTGCGGAATCGCCATCGGCGCCCGCGTGCCCAACGCTCGTTTTCGGCCGCCGCGCTTTCGCACCGTCAGCCGCTCCTCGCGATACAGCCGGTACATCTTCTTCAGGTTCATGCCCTTGCCTTCACGCCGGAGCAGGACCGCCAGCCGGCGATAACCGAACCGACGACGCTCGTTGGCGATCTCGCGCATCCGTTCGCGCACAGCGTCGTCCTTCCCGCGAAGCGGCTCATATTGCCATGCCGACCGGTTGACCCCGATCAGTCTGCAAGCGCGACGCTCGGAGAAGCCGTGGTCGGCCATCAGCTTCTCCACCGCAGCGTAGCGATCCACAGACCGGGTCAGTTTTTTCCCAGCAGATCCTTCAGCGCCGACACGTCCAGCATCGACTCCGCCAGCAGCTTCTTCAGCCGACGGTTCTCATCCTCGAGCGTGCGCAACCGCGCCGCCTCCGACACGGTCATGCCGCCGTACTTCGCCTTCCAGTTGTAGAACGTCGCATCGCTGATGCCATGCTTCCGGCATAGCTCGGCGGTCTTCACGCCCGCCTCGTGCTCACGCAGCACGCCAATAATCTGGTCCTCGGTAAAACGGCCTCGACGCATCGCTCGTCTCCATCTGACGAGCTAACCTACCAATGGCATGATTTCCGGGGAGCAGGTCACCTGCAAAAGCCCAGCGACCTGTTGCCTCTAGACCGCGATCTCTGAGCGGCTATTCTTACGGTCGGCATCGAGACGTTTCTGGACCAGTTGCCTCTAGACCGCGATCTCTGAGCGGCTATTCTCCCCTAGCAGCGCGGGCGCGGTGCGTTTTCGTTGCCTCTAGACCGCGATCTCTGAGCGGCTATTCTCGGCGATCGGCGGCGGCGTCGAGGCGGGCGGTTGCCTCTAGACCGCGATCTCTGAGCGGCTATTCTCGCGCGCGATCCCGATCGTGATCCAATGGGGTTGCCTCTAGACCGCGATCTCTGAGCGGCTATTCTCGGGCAGCTTGGCGGCCAGATAGGCCTTCTGTTGCCTCTAGACCGCGATCTCTGAGCGGCTATTCTCCTCGACGCGGCGATGACGCTGGTGCCGGAGTTGCCTCTAGACCGCGATCTCTGAGCGGCTATTCTTGTCGTTCGGATCGAACGCGCAGGACGCGCGTTGCCTCTAGACCGCGATCTCTGAGCGGCTATTCTTTGTCGAGGATGCGGCGTCGCTCGGCCTCCGTTGCCTCTAGACCGCGATCTCTGAGCGGCTATTCTCCAGACGGGATAGCCACTGTCGCGCCCGGAGTTGCCTCTAGACCGCGATCTCTGAGCGGCTATTCTGCGAGAGAGAAGCACTCGGACCATAGGTCGGTTGCCTCTAGACCGCGATCTCTGAGCGGCTATTCTGGATATCCGGTTATCTCGTTGATCGCAAACGAGATAACCGGATATCCCACCATCAAAAATCGATCCGAATCGCTAGAATAGCGCCAGTTGCCCCGGATTTTTTCGCGCCCTTCTGCGCCGCTGCCCCGAAAATCGAACGATGTTTTCATACTGGCGATCCGTGAAGCTGAGGATGTGGATGTCGCCGCGGTCGGGCAGTTGGGCCTCGATTCGCCGCATATAGGCTTCGAACTGTTCCTTGCCGTTGCAGAAACGGGCGTAGACCGAAAACTGGCTCTTCTCGAAGCCTTCGTCCAGCAGGAACTCGCGGAATTTGGTGGCGGCGCGGGACTGCTCCTTGGTGGTCACCGGCAGGTCGAACATCACGAAGATCCACATCAGCCGATAGCCACTGAGCTGCGTCGCCGTCACGCCAGCAGCGAATCGAGCCCGGCCAGTTCCAGCGCCGAAGGCGGCTGGGGCAGGACGAGATCGGCGGCGCGGCCGGTCTGGAAGCTGGTGGCGAGTGTCTGCGCGGCGCGGATGGCGGCGCCGGCCACCGTCGTCACCCCACCCTCGCCCGGCAGGTCGATCGCGATGAGGCCGGCGAAGGCGTGCTTGACCTCGGGCGTGACGCCCGCCACGCCGCGCGCCATCAGCCGCACCGTCAGCGCGTCGGCCAACGGGCGGAAGGGTTCGATCAGATCATCGGCCAGCGCGAAGGCGTTGCCGCGATTGGCGTGGTGCACGCCGATCGAAGGATGCAGGCCCGATGCCACCACCGCCCGCGCGCACATCGATCGAAGGATGGCATAGCCATAGTTGAGCAGGGCATTGGCGCCATCGGCATCGCGATCGCGGCGGAAGGCCTCGCCCATCAGCAGCGGCCAGTAGCGCCGCGCCGCCTGCGCCTCGACATTCTCGGGGTCGCCCGATCCCACCCGCTTCGCAAGCAGATCGAAGGCCGAGGCCGGGCGGCCGTTGGCCTCCAGCACCGCCGCCTGCCAGCGGATCTTGGCGACGACGATGCGGCGCCAGAGTTGCTTGGCGAGCGGTCGCCCCGCCTCCCACTGCGCGCGCATCCGCCCATTCTGCGCATGGTGGCCGTCGAGCGGCAGGCATACGGCGACCGGCGCATGGTTCGGCCCGCACAGCAGCAGGATCGCGCCGCGCTCGGCCAGTGCGACGATGAGGTTGGTCGACCAGGTGACGCCGTGCGCATGAACGATCACCGCCGCCACATCGTCGAGCGGGATGCGCCCCACCTCGTCGCGATCCTCCGAGACGATCAGGAAGCCGCGATAGGCGGAGAGATGCCGGCCGTCGGTGGCGATATCGACGATGCGATCCACGGCCGGCCCCCGCCCCCGCGCCTTATTCCGCCGCCTCGGCGGCCGACGGACGTGGTCGGGTCGGGCGGACGACCTTGCGTGGCGGGAAGCCCGGATCGAGTACCCGGCCCAGTTCGTCGATCCTTACTTTCCGCGCTTTCACCTTTTTCAAACCACCACATGTGGGCGCAAAATATTTGAACGGATCTTCGTCGATCGGCGCCGCGTCCCGCCTCTTGAGATCGCCAGATTGCTGCGGTTCCGCCAGAGTCACCTGTCCGTTCTGGCCGAACTTCACGACGCGCACGAAGCGCCGCTCCTCGCCGTCTCGCTCGATCGCCAACAGATCGTTCTGATGGAGGCTGAGCACCTTTTTCGCGGCTGGGTGCGGGCGGGGCGGCTCGATCGATTGGTGCGCATCGAACATCGATACGACGCCGGATCGTTCCTGCCCTTCACGATCCCGCCACCTCGTGATCCACTTCCCGTCGGGCATCTCCCACACGTCGTAGCGATAGTTGGAATCGCCCTTGTAGCCCTTGTAGGCGCGGCCTTCGCGGTCCCGAATGGGGATCACGGTGAGCGGCTCGGTCACGCGGACGCGACGGATGCGCGCATATTGCGGCATGATCTGGGGGAAGCTCTTGATCGCCCGATCGAAATTGCCACCGCAATCCTCGATATGCCGATGCAGGGCTGTTCGCAGATCGGCATCGCGGATGGCCGGAATATCCGCCGGCTTGAGAGCGCCAAACGACTTGCGCCGCACGACGATGCTGTTGCCCTTGGCATCCGTCTCGCCGGTGAAGCCATAAGCGGTATCATTGTGCAGCCGGCCGGCGGTGGCATCCTTGCCCTTGGGCAGAGCCGCTTTCGAGGCGGTGCCATGATCGGCGCGGTGACTGACGGTAATGGCGTTCACCGCCGTGCGCAGATCGTCGCGAAAGCCGTCCCACGGCGCGGGGATGATGATCCGTTCGCGGCCCTCGGCGCCTTCCTGGCCGGAGGCGCGGGCGATGGCGTTCAGCATCGATCGATCGACGATCGCGACCACCGCCGCGTCGATGGCGTGATGGCGATGGTCGAGCCGGTTCTTGGGCTGATCCGCCCCGCCGCCGAAATTATGATCGGGCAGCAGATCGTTGAGCCCCAGCTTGCGCCGTACCATCTCGGTCAGCCGGCCGGGCGAGACCCATACCTTGCCGGTGCCCTCGCCTTTGTCCGGATAGAGCGCCGCCAGATATTCGCGCGCCAGCCGTGAGAGATATTGGGTATCGACGAGATGGCGGGCGAGGAACCCCTCC
This sequence comes from Sphingomonas naphthae, assembly GCF_028607085.1. Lineage (NCBI taxonomy): Bacteria > Pseudomonadati > Pseudomonadota > Alphaproteobacteria > Sphingomonadales > Sphingomonadaceae > Sphingomonas > Sphingomonas naphthae. Next base: position 1,904,316 of record NZ_CP117411.1, read on the forward strand.
TCCGAGCTGAACCGCTCCATCGCGTCTGGCTCGAACCGCCAACGCTTGTTGCGCGGAAGCTGCGCGGCGCGGGCGGCGATCGCTTCCCATTCGTTGCTCTGGCCCCAGGCTTCATAGGGCGAACGCTTGCCCTTGAAGCGATTGGCGCGGGTGACGCAGACGATCTTGTTGGCATTGCTGTCGTCGAGCGTGGCCCCGAACGGCAGAATGTGATCCACGTCCACCGCGCCGGAAAACAGCATCTCGATCGATATCTGTTCACCGCTGTAGACGCAGCGCCGATCGAGCACGTTGCCGGGATTAAGCTCCTCCCACAGCTTGAGGATCGCGCGGTTGCCGCCGCTGTCCTGAAGGCCGATCGCGGTGAGTTTCTCGGATCGCTTCTCCGCCGCCAGCCGGTTGTCGTTGTTCTCGCGATTGCGCTTCTTCTTCTCGTCGTCGGTGAGCTTCAGTTCGCGCGCCAGTTCGATCGCGATCTCGGCCGGCGGGCCGTAGGCGCGGATCAGGCGGTTGACGACGCGGCGCAGCTGGTTGAGCCCGATATGCACGGTCGGGTTGGTCAGCCGCCCGATCCGCATCTCCTCCGGGTCGCCCGGCTCGCCGGTGCCCGGCATGATGTGCCGTTCGAGCGCCACGCCATAATAAGGCAGCTCGTCGAACACCTCGCCGGTCCGCATGTCGCTGTGATGCGCGAAGCCCGCGCGCTGGACCGCTTCGCTATAGACGATCACCCGCCCGTCGATCGTGTCGTCGCGCAGCGCATCGATCAGCCGCAGCGTCGCGGTCAGGCCGAAGCGACCGTAACCCTGGGGCGGATGCGTCGCCGACACCGCCTTCGCCTGCGCGGGCGTCAGATCGTAGCGGCTCTCCAGCCAGCCGCGAAACGCCTCCACCTCCGCGTCGCTTTCCAGTTCGTCGAGCTTATGGATGACCTCCCACTGCTCCTCCCAAGACAGATGAACCCAGCGATTGCCGAAGCGCGTCTTGGCGCCGAACAATGCGGCCACCTCGTCACCCTTCAGGTCGGTGCGGTTCTCGCTCTCCTTGTTGAAGCGCGCGTCGGGATCGAGCTTGAGCGTTTTGCGCAGGCTCTCGAAACTGACCTTGCCCTTGTCCTTCAGCTTCAGGAACAAAGTGTCGCGGTCCTCGGGTGTCAGCCGCTCCGCCTTCTCGCCCGGCCGCACGATCATGAGCGCGTTCAGCTCTTCCAGCAGCCGGCGCTTCTGAAACAACGGATGCGCCTTGGCGATCCGCTCGTCGGTCGAGATCAGGGTGCATTTGCCGATCTTCGGCGCGCGCAGCGGCCGCTGGTGAAAGACGATCTCGAACAGCCGCTTGAACACGTCCGGCGTCAGCACATCGGGATGATGCGGCGCCTGTACGTTCCAGATCGCCTCGAACTCCGCCTCGAGCAAGGCGCGGCCGGGGTAGAAATCATAGCCGTCGCCCTTGGCGCCCTCGCCGCTTTCCGGCCGCAGCCGGGTGCGGACGCTGGGGATTTCATTGGCGTTGGGCGCGCTCGCGCGGCGCAGGTGAAGAAACTCACCGAAGGTGCGCGCACCCACCTCCTCCATCCGTCCCCAGAGCCGATCGACCCCGATCGCGATCTTGCCGGCTTCGTCATCGGCCGCCCGGTCCGTCTTGCGATTGGATTTGAACCCGCGTCGCTGGTTGAGGTGGAAGAAGGCCCGACCGAGATGATGCAGTTGCAGCGGCGCATCCAGCGCTGCGGCCCGCAAGGCGAAGGGATCGAGAACCGCCAGCGCCTTGCGCTCGCCCTCGTCGGTGGGAAAGAGACCGTCCGCCGCCAGATGCTTCAGCAGCGCCGCCTGCCGCTGCTTGAACCGGTCCCGCCGCCGCCGCATCGCCCGCGCATCGCGCCGATCGACCGCGAGCGACGCCCCGGATTTCGGATCGCGCCCGTCGCTGAAGATGCGCGATCCGGCGGCGAGAATCGACGCGGCCTTGCCAGTCTCATCCAGGCCAATGGCCGCCCACCCCAGCGAGTTCGCGCCCAGATCGGCGCCCAACCTCCAAGCCATTCATTCCCCCGAACGTGCCCCACGCCAATCGACCCGATCCGGCCGGACCGGAGCAAGATCATATTGGTCCATTTCCGATGGATCCTCGATAAATCTGTAGCCGCCCCGCGAACCCGACGATTCCCGCCAGATTTTCACGCTTGACCCGCATCGGCCGATTGCTAATCTGGCCACTCAGAGATCGTGGTCTGGCGGCTAACAAGCAGCTAGTCTGCACCAGATAAGGGCAGCGCTACGGCGCTGCCTTTTTTTGTTTCCGGGCACCACCCCCAAAAAAATCGCTGTCCTACAGCCCCCCTGATCTGCTTGTCTGGCAGGGATGTCGATCGTTCGCACCCTGTCTGTCGCCATTGCCGCCCGATCGATCGGAGGACCTTTTCGTAGCCACCCTAGACCCTATGAACTTCCGGCACGGGTGATGCGGGAATGATGGCGCGCTGGTTCGCCATTCCGCTGTGGCGGCGCGTCGTCGGCGGCCTTCTGGTCGGGCTGGCGATCGGCCTGTTGGCCCCCGCCGCAGCGCCCTGGATCGCGCCCGTCGGCGACATTTTCGTGCGGTTGATCCGCATGCTGGTGGCGCCGATCGTGCTCGTCACGATCGCGGCCGGCATCACCGCTTTGGGGGACGTGCGGCGGCTGGGGTCGATCGGCGGCAAGGCGGTGCTGATGTTCGCGGCGACCACCGCGATCGCCGTCGCCGTCGGCATGGCCGTTGCGCTGATCGTCCAGCCGGGCCTGGGCGCGGGGCTCGGCGGGGCGGTGCCGAAGCCGCTGGGCGTGCCCAGGACCGTCACCGAACAGCTCGTCGGCATCGTGCCCGCCAACATCTTCGAGGCACTGGCCGATGGCGACATGCTGGCGCTGATCTTCACCGCGATCCTGATCGGCATCGGCACGATGCTGGCCGGCGAGGCCGGCAAGCCACTGGCGGGGCTGCTGCAATCCGCCTCGGCCGTACTGCTGCGGATCGTGGCGCTGGTGATGGAGGTGACGCCCTTCGGCGTGCTGGCGCTGATCGCCAATGCGGTGGCGATCAGCGGGACGGGCGTGTTCGTCCATGTCGGCTGGCTGGCCCTGTGCGTGCTGATCGGATCGGCGGTGCAGGCGTTGATCGTCCACAGCCTGATCGTGAAGCTGCTCGCGCGGATGCCGGTGCGGCGTTTCTATCGCGGCATCGTCGATGCGCTGGCGATCGCTTTCTCCACCGCCTCCAGTTCGGCCACGCTGCCAGTGGCGATGCGCGTGGCGGAGGAGAATCTGGGCCTGCCCAAGCCCGTCGCCTCTACCGTGCTGCCGCTGGGCGCCAGCATCGGCAAGGACGGGACGGCGATGTATGTCGGCCTGCTCAGCCTGTTCTCGCTCCAGGCGCTGGGCGTCGCGACCGGACCGGGGGTGTTGGTGACGGTTTTCCTGACCGGCGCGCTCGCCGCCTTCGGGACGGCGCCGATGCCGTCCGCCTCGCTGTTCATGCTCGCCGCCGTGCTGGCGGCGATCGGTGTCGGCGCGGAGCAGACCGCGCTGATCGTCGGCTTCGTGCTGCCCTTCGATCGCCTGCTCGACATGACGCGCACCGTGCCGAGCGCCAGCGCCAACCTGGCGGTGACGGCGACGGTGGCGCGGTGGGCTACTCCGCCGCCAGCAGCCGCTCCGCAGCCCCCAGATCGACCGACACCAGCCGGCTGATCCCGCGCTCCACCATTGTCACGCCGAACAGGCGGTGCATCCGGCTCATCGTCACGGCATTGTGGGTGACGATCAGGTAGCGGGTGTCGGTTTCCTTGGTCATGGCCACCAGCAGGTCGCAGAAGCGATCGATGTTGGCGTCGTCGAGCGGGGCGTCCACCTCGTCCAGCACGCAGATCGGCGCGGGGTTGGTGAGGAAGAGGGCGAAGATCAGGGCCACCGCCGTCAGCGCCTGTTCGCCGCCCGACAGCAGGGTGAGCGCCGAGAGTTTCTTGCCGGGCGGCTGGGCCATGATCTCGAGGCCGGCCTCCAGCGGATCGTCGGCATCGATCAGCGCCAGATGCGCCTCGCCGCCCGCAAAAAGGGTGGAGAAGAGCCGGCGAAAATGGCCGTCGACCGCCTCGAACGCCGCGAGCAGCCGCTGCCGCCCCTCGCGGTTGAGGCTGCCGATCGAGCCGCGCAGGCGGTTGATCGCCTGCCCCAATTCCTCGCGCTCGGCGGCGCTCTTGTCTCGATCGCCCTCCAACTCGGCGAGTTCGGTTTCGGCGACGAGGTTGACGGGGCCGAGTCGATCGCGATCGGCGGTGAGGCGTTCGTGGCGCTGGCCCTCGTCCTGCGCGGCGGCGACCGCCGCGCCGTCGAAGCCGATCCGCTCGGGCAACACCGCCGCCGGGCATTGGAAGCGCTCGCCCGATCGCGCCGAGAGTTCGGTGCGGTGGCGATCGGCGTGCTCCGCCCGCGCGACCGAACCGGCGCGCGCCTCGCGGACGACGGCCAATGCCTCGGTCGCGTCGGCCTGGGTGCGCTGGGCGGTGCGGAGCGCCTCCTCGGCGCTACGTTCGCCCTCGCGGGCGCTATTGGCGGCGGCGGTGGCGGCCTCCGCTCCGTTGCGGCGCTCGGCGATGGCGGCGGCGAGCGTGTCGGGCTTGCCGGCGAGCGCGGCGGCCTCGGTTTCGGCGGCGGCGATGCGCTGATCCATTTCGGCGATGCGGCGGGCGGCGTCGCCGGCGCGGGCCTTCCAACCGCGCGCGTCGGCGCGGGCCGTCTGGAGCCGGCGCTGCTCGGCCTCGATCGCGCGGGCGAGGCCATCGGCGCGAGCGCGGGCGGTGACGAGGGTGGCGCGCGCTTCCTCGGTGGCGCGGCGCACGCCTTCGGTGCGGGCGCGGGTGGCGGCGCCGTCGGGGAGCGCCGCCAGCGCGGTCGCGGCGGTCGTGGCCTGCGTGTCGGCCTCGGCGCGTTCGTCACCGGCACGCGCCAGCCGCTCGTCGAGCGCGCTGCGCTGGAGGGTGAGCCGCTCGATCGCGGCCTGCGCGGCATCCTCCTCGCGCTGGGCGGTGCGGGCGGCGGTCTCGGCCTCGGCACGGGCCTTGCGCGCCGTCTCGATCGTGCCGCGCAATTCGGCGAGGCGGCCGGTGTGGACCGAGAGCGCCGCCTGTGCCGCCTCCGCCGCCGCGCGGGCGGGCGGGAGCTGTCCCTCGATCTCGGCCAGACGATTGGCGCGCAGCAGCCGCTCGGCCGCCGCCGCGCCCGCGCCTTCGGACACGAGCCCATCCCAGCGCCGCACCCGCCCGCCGAGGGTGACGAGCCGCTGCCCCACGGCGAGCGCCTGACCGCCATCGGCCTCGACCACCGCGATCTGCGCCATCCGCCGGGCCAGCGCGGCGGGCACGGTGACATGATCGGCGAGGCATGCCGTCCCCTCGGGCAAGGCGGGATCGCCGGGCTGGGCCACCGCCCCCGCCCAGCGCCGCGCGCCACTGTTGGCCACGGGCGCGTCGAGATCGCCATCCAGCACCGCCGCCAGCGCCCGTTCGTAACCGGGCGTGGCCCGCGCTTCGACGCCGCGCGTGGGAGCGGCCTGCGTCGCCTTGGTCAGCGCGCGCGCCTCCGCCTCGATTGCCGCCAGCGCGGCGCGGGCGGCGGCCATGTCCGCCTCCGCCGCATCGCGCCGGACCGAGACGGCCTCGCGCTCCACCTCGGCCGCCGCCATCGCCTGCGCCGCCTCGTTGCCCTTCGTTTCGGCCTCCGCGCGCCGGCTGGCGGCGGTGACGCGGCGGGCTTCGATCTCGTCCACCCCGCCCAGCGCCGCGCGCTCGCGCTCGATGCGCGCCACCTCGGCCCGCGCCCGATCCAACCGCTGCTGCGCGGCCGCCACCGCCGCCTGCGCAACCCGCGCGTCGGCCTGCTCGGCGGCCTGGGTGGCCAGCGCCTGCGCGAGCGTCACCTCGCCATCGCGCGCCGCCTGCTCCGCCGACGCGACCGCCGCATCGGTCGCGGGGCGCTGCGCCTCCACCTCGGCCAGCGCCGCCGATGCGGTCTTCTCCTCCTCCGCCAGCCGCGCGAGCGCCGCCGCCGCGTCGATCGCCAGCCGGTCCTCGCCCGCCCGGTCGCGCGACAGCGTCTCGCGGCGGCGATCGAGATCGGCGATGTGGCGGAGCAATTGCTCGCGCTCGGCGGTGGCGGCGGTCAGCGCCTGCACCGCCGCCTGCGCCGCGTCCCGCGCACGCTCGGCCTCGGCCCGCGCGGCGGCCAGCGCCACCGCCGCCGTCTCTGCCGCCGCCGCCGCGCCGCGCTGCGCCTCGCTGGCGGCTACGACCTGCGCCTCGGCCAGCCGCGCCTCCTTCACCGCGCGCTCGGCCTCGCCCGCCGCCTCGCGCCAGCGCGCGTAGAGCGCCCGCGCCTCGGCCAGCCGGATCTCCGCCGAAAGCGTGCGATAGCGTTCCGCTGCGCGCGCCTGCCGCCGCAGCGAGGCGGTGCGCGTCTCCATGTCGGACAGCAATTCGTCCAGCCGGGTGAGGTTGGCCTCGGCGCCGCGCAGCCGCTGCTCGGCCTCGCGCCGCCGCACATGCAACCCCGCGATCCCGGCGGCCTCCTCCAGCATCTGCCGCCGCTCGACCGGCTTGGCGGCGATCACCGCCGCGATCCGCCCCTGGCTGACGAGCGCGGGCGAGTGGGCGCCGGTCGCGGCATCGGCGAACAGCAAGGCCACGTCGCGCTGGCGCACGTCGCGCCCGTTGAGGCGGTAGGCGGAGCCCGCGCCGCGCTCGATCCGGCGGACCACCTCGGTCTCGGCACCGCCCGCGCCGTCATCGACCAGCAGCGAGACTTCGGCGAAACTGCGCGAGGCGCGGGTGGCGGTGCCCGCGAAGATCACATCCTCCATGCCGCCGCCGCGCAACGACTTGGGGCTGCCCTCGCCCATCACCCAGCGGATGGCCTCCAGCAGGTTGGATTTGCCGCAGCCGTTGGGGCCGACCACGCCGGTCAGCCCCGGCTCGATCAGCAGTTCGGCGGGCTCGACGAAGCTCTTGAACCCCGACAGGCGGAGCTTGCGGAAGCGCATAGCCGTCGAGCCCCCGCCGGCCGGATCAGCCGCCGGTGGCGGTGCGCAGCTTGGCTGCGAGTTCGGGCCACGTCACGCCGCTCACGAAGGCGCCGTTGATGAAGAAGCTGGGCGTGCCGGTCACCTTGTCCTGCTCGGTCGCGCGGGTCTGGAGCGCGGTGAGGTCGGCCAGCGCGGTCTTGTCCGCCAGGCAGGCGTCGATCTTGGCTTGCGGCAGACCGCGCTGGCGGAAGAAGCCATCCAGATCCATCGCCTTGCTGAACGCCGCCGGCTGCGCCGCCATCGGCAGCGCCTGGATCTTCGCCTGCTCCTCGCGGCTGAGCGCCACCACCTTGCCGACCCATTCCTCCTGCGCGGCGAACAGCTGCTCGGCCATCTTGAAGTAGGGCGCCGGCCCCTGGCACTGGGTCAGCAGCGAGGCGGGCACATCGAGCGGGCCGAGGAAGAAGGGGCGGAATTCGTAGCTCACCTTGCCGCTCTTGATGAAGTCGGCGCGCAGCGGTTCGGCCGCCTCGGCGGTGAAGTCGCGGCAGTGCGGGCAGCTGAAGGCGCCATATTCGACCAGCTTCACGGGCGCATTGGGGTTGCCCAGGCGGAAACCGCCCTCGGGCGTCTTGGCGACCGTCTCGGTCCAGTCGCTGCCGGCGGGCGGCGGCACGGCGGCGACGGGCTGCGTGGGGGCGACCACGCCGCCCTCCTCCGCCTTCTTGCCGCAAGCGGCGAGCGCCAGGAACGCGAGGAACAGGGGGGCGACGATACGGCTACGGGTCATGACGGTCCTCTGACAGGGAAGCTAGCCTCTGGCGGGTAAGCGGGGGATGAGCGCGATCAGCGCAGCGCGGCCTTCAGCGCCGGCTCCAGCACCGCCCATTCGGGCGATCCGGCGACGTGGGTGCCGTTGATGTAGAAAGCGGGCGTGCCGGGGATCTGGCGCTTCTGCCACGCCTCGTCGGCGCTGGCGGTAAGCGTCTTCACCTCGGCAACGCTGGTGAGGCACACCTTCTGCCGCGCCGGGGTCAGCCCGCGCGCGGCGAAGAGCTTGTCGAGGCCGACGCCGGCGGCGATCGCCGGAAACACCTCATTCTCGTTCATCTTCTCCAGCTTGTCCTGATTGGCCGCGGAGAAAGCCTGCGCCCGCCCGAGCCACTTGTCCTGCTTGGCGAAGGCGGTGCTGACGGCGCCCAGATAGGCCCCCGGCGCGCCGCAGCGCGCCAGGATCGAGGCTGCCATGTCGAAACCGTCGCGCACGGCGTGACGCACCTCCAGGCTGACGAGGCCGGGGCGGATGTAGTTCGCCTCCAGCGCCGGATAGCCTTCGGCCGCGAAATGCGCGCAATGCGAGCAGGTGAGCGAGAGATATTCGACCAGCTTCACCTTCGCGGCGGGATTGCCGATCACGAACGCGCCGGCCGGCGTGCGGTTGATGACCTTGAGCCAATCGCGCGCGGGCACGGCGGCGGGCTTCTTGGCCGGCGCGGCGGGCAGGGTCGCGGGGGCGGCGGCGAACAACAGCGCGGCGATCAACGCAAACGACTTCATCACTTCTCGTCCTCGAAACGGGCCTTGTCTTCGAAACTGGGCAGCCCCTTGCTGGCCGCCAGAGCACCGGCGAGCGCCGACAGGCAATCGCGCAATTCGGGATCGGCGACGGCGCGAAGGCTGTCGCCCAGCTCCACCGGCACCGGGCGCAGCGACGGCGGCGCGCGGCGCGGTTCGGCGGGCAGCGGCCGCGCCGCGCCCTGGCGGATCACCAGCCGGCCGACCGCCTCGTAACCGAAGAAGCGGTTGACCCGCTCGACGATGGCGGGTGCGACATGCTGCATCATCGGTGCGTGGGCGCCATCGACCGAGAGGGTCAGCGTGCCATCCTTGCGGCTGCCCTGCGGGAAGCGGATCGATTCCGGGCTGGAGACGTCGGCATAGCGCGGCCCGACGATCTCGCGCCAGCGGCTGACGACCGACGACTGGACGAAGCCGAAGCGGCGGAAGGCCGCCCCGCCCACCGCCGGCAGCATCTCCGCCACCGAGCGCGGGCCGTTGGCGCGCGGCGCCTCGGCGGCGGCGCGCTTCGCGGGCGCGCGCTTCTTCGGCGGCGCGGCGGTCTTGTCATCACCCGATTTCATCATCGCCGCTCCCATGCCATAGCCGCGCCATGTCCGTCGACAGCCGACTTGGGGGAAGGCCCGGCGAAGCCCCGATCGCCGCGTCGATCGCCGCCGATCTGCTCGCCTGGTACGATGTCCACGCCCGCGCCCTGCCGTGGCGCGCGCCGCCGGGCACCCCGCCGCCCGACCCCTATCGCGTCTGGCTGTCGGAGGTGATGCTCCAGCAGACCACGGTGGCGGCGGTGAAACCCTATTTCCGCGCCTTCCTCGATCGCTGGCCCACAGTAGAGGCGCTGGCGGCGGCCGAGGATGCCGATCTGATGGCCGCATGGGCGGGCCTCGGCTATTATGCCCGCGCCCGCAACCTGCTCGCCTGCGCGCGGGCGGTGGCCAGGGATCATGGCGGGCGCTTCCCCGATACGGAAGCGGGGCTGCGCGCCCTGCCGGGGCTGGGCGCCTACACCGCCGCCGCCGTCGCCGCGATCGCCTTCGGGCGGCGGGCGGTGGTGGTGGACGCCAATGTCGAGCGGGTCGTCGCCCGGCTGTTCGCCATAGCCGAACCGCTCCCCGCCGCCCGCCCCGCGATTCGCGCCGCCGCCGACAGGATCACGCCCGAGGCGCGGGCCGGGGATTTCGCGCAGGCGATGATGGATCTGGGCAGCGGCATCTGCACCACGCGCAACCCCGCCTGCGCGATCTGCCCGCTCCGCCCCAACTGCGCCGCCGCCGCGACCGCTGATCCCGCCCGCTTCCCGGTGAAGGCCGCGAAGAAGCCCAAGCCCGTCCGCCACGGCACCGCTTTCTGGCTGGAACACAACGGCGCGGTGCTGCTGGTGCGGCGACAGCCCAAGGGGATGCTGGGCGGCATGCGAGCGCTGCCAACCGGCCCCTGGGCGGACACGCCACCCGCGCTGGCCGACGCGCCCGCCGAAGCCGACTGGCGCCCGGCGGGACGACTGACCCACGTCTTCACCCATTTCGCGCTGGAGCTTGAGGTGGTGGTGGCCAGCGGATCGAGTGCGGTGGACGGCGAATGGTGGCCGATCGATCGGATAGCCGACGCCGGCCTGCCGACGCTGTTCGCGCGGGCGGCGGCGCTGGCCATGGCCGCCTGATCCGCTTCCCTTACTTCACCACCGGCAACCAAACCGCGCTGGCCTCGCTGCCACCGCGCAGCACGCTGTGGGTCTGCGCTTTGTAATCCCCCGGCTTGGCGAAGAAGATGTTCGGCACGAAGGTCTGCGGGTTGCGGTCGTAGAGCGGGAACAGCGTGGACTGGATCTGGATCATCACGCGGTGGCCGGGCTGGAATACGTGGTTGGCGGTGGGCAGCGCGAATTTGTAGGTCTGGGGTTTGCCGGCCGGGATCGCGGTCGGCTTCGAGAAACTGTCGCGATAGCGGCCACGGAAGATGGCGAGGCTGACGGGGAATTCGTAGCCGTCCATCGAGGGGTTCGACGGCATCTGCGGATAGACGTCGATCACCTTGACCACCCAATCGGCATCGGTGCCGGTGGTGGCGGCGTGCAGCTCGGCGACGGGCGCGCCGGAGATGCGCAGCGGTTCCTTGAGCGGCTCGGTGACGTAGGTCAGCACGTCCGGCCGGCCATCGGCGAAACGCTGGTCGGTCAGCAGCCACGTCCGCCACCGCTCGCCTTCCGAGAAACGCACCGGGCGCGGCAGATAGGGCACCGGCTTGGCGGGATCGGAAACATATTTGTCCGTGCCGGCGGCGGGCTTCGAGAAGGACAGGCCGGCACCCGGCGCCAGATACATGGGCGTCATCGGGCTCGCGCAGCCGCTGTCGCAGGCGAGCGGCCAATCCTTGAAGCGATCCCAGTGATTCTCGCCGGTGTTGTAGATGAACACCTGCGGCGTCTCGGCGGCGGGGGCGGCATCCTTCAGATATTGGTCGAAGAAGGGCTTGAGCACGTCGCGGCGGAACTGGAGCGCGGTGTCGCCCTCGAACTTCAGCGGGCCGAGCGTGGTGCCGTCGTAATTCACGCCGCTATGCCGCCACGGCCCCATGACGAGATGGTTGTTGGCGAGCTTGCCGGCCGCTTTCAGTTCGGACCAGCTATGGATCGCGCCCCACATATCCTCCTGATCCCAGATGCCCTGGAGCCAGATGGTCGGCACGTTGGAGGGATTCTTGGCGAGCAGTTTGTCGAGCGCCTGGCCCTGCCAATAGTCGTCATAGGCCGGGTGCTGCGACGTGCGACGCCACAGGGGAAGCTGGTCGAGGCCGAGCGACTTGGCGACATCGCCGGTCGAGCCGCCCTTCAACATCACGTCATAATCGTCGGCGCCGTCGGGCGCGCTCCACGACGAGACGCCCTTGCCGCGCTTGGTCGTCTGGCCGGTGAAGTAGCTGAGGTTGGGGTTGCGGAACGCGCCGTACATGAACCAGTCGTCGCCCATCCAGCCATCGACCATCGGGCTTTCGGGTGCCGCGACCTTCAGCGCCGGATGCGGATCGAGCAGCGCCATCGCGACGGTGAACCCCTCGTAGGAGGAGCCGATCATGCCGACCTTGCCGTTGCTTTCGGGCGTGTTCTTCACCAGCCAGTCGATCGTGTCATAGGCATCGGTGACGTGATCGGTGGTGGTGGGGTTGAGCGGGCCACGTACGGGCCGGGTCATCACATAGACGCCCTCCGATCCATATTTGCCGCGCACGTCCTGAAAGACGCGGATGTAGCCGTCCTTCACGAAAACCTCGTCGCCCTGCGGCAAAGTGGCGAGCATCGAGGGGCCGTCGGTGCGGGCGGCGCGCATGTCGGCGTTATAGGGGGTGCGGGTCAGCATGATCGGGGCGCGGGTGGCGCCCTTGGGGATGACGATCACGGTGTGGAGCTTCACCCCGTCGCGCATCGGGATCTCGACGACGCGCTTGATATAATCCGCGCTCTCCTCGGGGCGGACGAACTTTTCGGGGATGTCGCCCTTGGCGGGAAATACCGGCTCGGCCGGCGGCGGCGCCGCGCCCACCAGCAGCATCGCCGCCACGCCCGCCAGCAGACCGTGCTTCACCATATCGATATCCCCTTTTGGTCGCTCAGTCGGGCGCCTTGGCGAAGCGGCGGACGAGTTGCCCCCGCCACAGCCAGCGCCCCGGATGATAGTTGAAGAAGAACCAGCCGAACGCGAGCGTCGCCATCAGCCCCGGCAGGGCCATGGGATCGCCCTCCCCCTTCATGTGGCGGTAGAGCGCCACATCCGATCGCCACCGATCCCGCTCGCCGCCGCCGCCGTTGATGCCATAGGCATTGTCGTGCAGCCGGCAGCCGCGATTGCGGTTATATTTCTTCGGATCGATGAGGTGACAATAGTCCCGTTCCGTATCGGCCATGGCCCGGCTATGCACCGCTGATGGCCAGCTTCAAGCGCAAATGTTTCTACCTCAGCGGGTTCGACCCGCGCGGGGCCCCCCACTATCACCGCATGTATGCCGAACAGGTGGAGAAACATGGCCGGCTGGCGGGCGAGACCATCACCGTCTCCCGCCGCAGGACGATCAACGAATCGATCGCGGGCTGGCAGGTCGTCAACGAGACCGCAGGGGTCGAGACGGACTATTATAATCTGCGCTGGGACGATCTGGTGCGCACCGCCTGGATCCGCGAGCCGATCCGGCTCGTGGTGAAGGGGCTGGCGACCTATTGGCGCTACCTGACGCAGAGCGACTGGCCCCGGGTTCTGGCGCTGCCCCGCCACCCGCTGACCACGCTTTACTATCCGCTGGCGGCGATGCTGCTGATCCCGCTCCTCCTGATCCTGCTGGCGACCGGCCTGCTGGCGATCGCGCTGCCGCTGAAATGGGCGCTGCCGATCGCGATTCTGGCGGGCGTGGCCGGGGCGATTCCGCTGCTCATCCGTATGCGCGCGCTGTGGCTGGTGCGGCTCTATGTGTTCAACGACGCGCTGGCGCGGGGGCGCGATTTCCGGGGGATGGACGAGCGGCTCGACGGCTTCGTCGAGGCTATCGCCGAGGCTCTGGCGAGCGATGCCGACGAGGTGCTGGTCATCACCCACAGCAACGGATCGATCATCGCCGTGCCGCTGATGGACCGGCTGATCGCGCGGATGGGCGGCACGCTGCCGGCCAAATTCGCGCTGGTCACCTTCGGCCAGTGCATCCCGCTGGTGGCGCTGCGCCGCGACGCGGGTGGCTATCGCGAGAAAATCCGCGCGATCGCCGCGACCGATTTCCACTGGTACGATTTCAGCTTCCCGGCGGACGGCGCCTGCTATGCGATGGTCGACCCCTTCGCGCTGGGCGAGCCCAAGGTGGTGAACGCGACGATGCATCTGCTCAGCCCGCGCTTCTTCGCCTTCTACGAAGCGGACGTGTATCAGGCGCTGCGCAAGCAGAAATATGAGCTGCATTTCGATTATCTGCGCTGTCAGGATCGCATCTCGCCGGCCAGCCTGCTCTCGCTGACCGCCGGGCCGCGGCCGATCGCGGAGAGCGTCGCGGCGTTCCGGGCGATCCCATGAGCAAATTGTTCACGCCCCCCTACCCCGTTCCGCCCAAGACCAAGCCCAACCCGATCAAGCGGTTCCGGCTGGGGTGGAATTCGTGGATCCATACGCTCTTCGAGAAGAGCTACACGATGAAGCTGGGCGAGACGCATCTGCCCAACGTGGCCATCTACATGGCGAACGATCAGGACGTGGTGCACCGCGTGCTGGACGATTGCCGCGACGCCGACGACGGCAATCCGCGCACCTTCCCCAAACATTGGCTACTCGACGAACTGCTGGAGCCGCTGGTCGGCAACGGCATCTTCGTGGCCAACGGCAAGGATTGGGAGGAGCAGAGGCGGATGATGAACCCCGCCTTCCAGCACACCCATCTGAAGCTGACCTTCGCGATGATGCAGGCGGCGGTGGACGAGGTGATCGGGCGGATGGCGGCCGAGGATCTCTCCCGCCCGGTCCATGTCGATCCGTTCATGACGCATCTGGCGGCGGACATCATCTTCCGCACGATGTTCTCCGTGCCGCTGGATGCCGAGGGGGCGGCGCGCATCTTCCACGCCTTCCACCGCTTCCAGTCGCAGATGCAGCCGAGCATCACGCTCCACATCTTCGGCCTGCCCAAATTCGGCTATCGCAAGCGCGCGGTGAAGGCGGCGGCGAAAATCCACACCGTCTTCGCCGAGATCGTGCGCGAGCGGTACGACAATTATCATGCGACGGGCGATGCGGGGCCGGAGGATATCCTCCAGTCGCTGCTGGAGGCGCGCAACCCGACGAGCGGCGCGCCCTTCACCTTCGCCGAGCTGATCGACCAGATTTCGGTGATCTTCCTGGCGGGGCACGAAACCTCGGCCAGCGCGATGACCTGGGCGCTCTACATATTGTCCGAATGTCCGCACGTCGCGACGGCGATGCGGGCGGAACTGGAGGCGGCGACGGGCGGCGGGCCGATCCGCTTCGAGACGCTGAAATCGCTGACGATGACTCGCAACGTCTTCAAGGAGACGCTGCGCCTCTATCCGCCGGTGTCCTTCCTGCTGCGCGAGGTGACCGCGCCGATCCGCTTCCGCGACAAATTGCTCAAGCCCAAGGCGATGGTGGCGGTGTCGCCGTGGCTGCTCCAGCGCAGCCCGGACTGGTGGCAATGCCCCCACGCCTTCGATCCCGACCGTTTCGAGCGGCCCGATCAGGCCGACGCCTGCAAGCGCGCCTACCTGCCCTTCGGGCGCGGCCCGCGCGTGTGCATCGGCGCGGGCTTCGCCCAGCAGGAGGCGGTGCTGTTGCTGGCGAGCGCGGTGCGCCGCTTCGACATCGCCGCCATCCCCGGCGACAAGCCCGATCCGATCAGCCGGCTGACCTTGCGCCCCAAGCATGGCGCGCGGGTGCGGTTAAGCCTGCGGCCATCCGTTCCCGATCAAATGGGGGATGACGCCCCCGTGGGCGAGGTCTAAGGGCTTCACGATGACTGCCGTTTCCCCCGTCGACGCGACGGACAGCTCCGATCGACTCACCATCGACCCGTTCGGTCTCAACCCCAACATGCTGAGCCGGATCGAGGGCGTCGGCGGCGACGAGCCGACGATCGACCCGACGATGGCCTTCCACACGGCCTATCACCATTTCCTGCCCGGCCCGATCGCCTTCCACATCCAGATCGAGGGTCTGGAGGCGACCAGCGGCGCTTTCGTCATCTTCATCAACGAGTTTCGCGAGGATGAGGATGCCAAGGAGATCAAGCGAGCCAACGTCGATCTGGCGACGCTCGCGGAGGGCGGCGGCGCCTATCGGCTGACCACCATCGCGGAAGAGGATGTCGGCTACGCCATCCACGCGCAGATCCACGGCGAGACCGATGCGCGCGCCACCGCGATCCGCATCGATTGCGACCGGCGCACGGACGAATCCGTGTTTTCGGTAAAGCTGGCCGAGGCCAAGCGCGCGCTGTTCGGCGGCTCGCCCACGGGCAAGCTCAAGGGCCTCGTCACCGCCGAGCCCGCCACCCTGCTCCACCCCGTGTCGCAGATGTGTACCGCCGCGCAGATGGACGAGCCGACCTATCTCGACTGGGTCGGCCGAATGAATCGCGCGCCGCATCGCCACCGCAAGCAGTGGGAGTTCGTCTACGTCGGCCGCGCGCTCGAATATTATGGCGCGCTCCAGCCCGGCAAGCGCGGACTGGGCTTCGGCGTCGGCATCGAGCCGCTGCCGGCGGTGTTCGCCAAGGCGGGCTGCGACGTGGTCGCGACCGACCTCGATCCCAATGACGATCGCTCGGCGATCTGGAGCCTGACGCACCAGCACGGCACGGCGCTCGCCGATTTGCGCGATCCCTCGATCGTGCCGAACGAGATTTTCGACGAGAAGGTGCGCTTCGAATCGGCGGACATGACGCGCATTCCCGCGCACTTCCGCGATTTCGACTTCTGCTGGTCGTCCTGCGCGTTCGAGCATCTCGGCTCCATCCAGGCGGGCCTCGATTTCGTGGTCAATTCGCTCGACACGCTGAAGCCGGGCGGGATCGCGGTCCACACGACCGAACTGAACCTCACCTCGGGCTTCCGCACGATGTCGCGCGGCGACACGGTGCTGTTCCGCAAGCGCGATTTCGAGCGGCTGGCGCTGGTGCTGAACGCACGCGGGCATGAGGTGATGCCGCTCAGCTTCGACCAGGGCGAGCAGCCCGACGACCAGTTCGTCGATGTCCCGCCTTATTGCTCGGACGTGCACCTGAAGGTGGCGCTGAAGCGGTATGTGACGACCTCGTTCGGGATCATCGTCCGCAAGAAGCCGTAAAGCCCGTACCTCACGGGACTGCCCCGTGAGCAGATACGCCAACTTCCATCAATGCCATGGCCGATGGGAGCGAACAGGCTTCTATCGCCACGGATGTTCGTCGCCGGGCATGACGACGCTATCGACGCGGCCGGTGGCGAGGGTGATCGCCAGTCCTCCTGTGGCCCGCAGTAGATCGCGATCCGCCCGGATCCAACGGGGCGTGCAGGTGCGCGGGAGGCGGCGGTCGCTGACGACGATGTCGGCGGTGGCGCAGGCCCCGGCGAAGGCGGCGCGGTCGACGAAATAGACGCTGCGGGTGGCGAGGAGGCGCCATGTGCGGCCGCCCGCCGCCAGATTGATGCGGCAGAGATCGGCGTTGCAGCGCGCTTCGGGCGCGCCGTCGAGGGGATCGGCCTCGCCCTCGACGCCGGCGGCGGTGCCCATCATGTCGCGGACATAATCGCCCGCCCGGTCGCGCAGCAGGACCAGCCGGCCGTCGCTGGTCCGCACCGCGACATGGCGGCCATCGCCGGTAATGAGAATGTCGGGCGCGGGGGTGGCGATCGTCCAGAGCGCGCCGGCGACGAGCGGAACAAGGCCCAGCCGGCGCAGGCGGGTGCGCCACAAGGCGATCCACAGCCCGCCCGCGATCATCAGCGCGAAGGCGCCGGCCGGCATCGAGGGGAGCGCGGCGCTCGATCCGGGCAGCGACGCGGTGACATGGGCGATGGCCAGCAACAGCCGCACAGCATGGCCCGCCAGCCACCACAAGGAGGCGCCCAGCCCGGCCACGTCGAACAGCAACGCCAGCGCCTCCAGCGGCATGATGACGAAGGTGCTCAAGGGGATGGCGAGGATATTGGCCATCGCGCCGTAGAGGCCGGCGCGGTGAAAATGGTAGAGACCGATCGGCATCAGCGCGCCCTCGACGACGATGCCGGTCAGCAGCAGCGAGCCGAGTTCGCGCGTGAGGCGCGGGGCCAGCCCCTCGTCGCGCTTGAGGAACAGGGCGCGGATGCGGGGATGTTCGTGGAGGGCAACGATCGCGGTGACGGCGGCGAAGCTCAGCTGGAAGCTGGGGCCGGCCAGCGCCTCGGGCCAGAGCAGCAGGACGATCAGCGCGCCCGTCGCGACCAGCCGAAGCGTGATCGCCTCGCGCCCCATGACGATGCCGCCCAGCACCAGCAAGGCCGCCACGCAGGAGCGGATCGTCGGCACCTCGGCGCCCGACAGGAGGGTGTAGCCGATGCCGACGAGCGCCCCCGCCCCCGCCGCGATCACCGGCAAAGGCCATCGCAGCGCGAGGGTGGGCGACAGCGCCAGCAGCCGTAGCGCCAGCAGCATCGCCGCGCCGACCGCCGCCGTGACGTGCAGGCCGCTGATCGACAGGAGGTGGGCGAGGCCCGAGCGGCGCATCGCCTCGCCATCCTGTTGCCGGATGGCGCCGACGTCGCCGGTGACGAAGGCGGCGGCGATCCCGCCCGCCGCGCCGCCGACGCGGGCGACGATATGCGCCGTCAGCCGCTGGCGCCACGCGGCCAGCCGGTCGCGCCAGCGTTCCGGCGAGGGGGCGGTGATCGTGACACGCCCCAGCGCGCGGCCGGTGGCGCCGAGGCCCTTGAACCACGCCACCCGCGCGAAATCATAGGCGCCGGGCAGAGAGGCGGTGGGCGGCGGGAGCAGCCGGGCGCGCAGCGACACGCGGGTGCCGGCGACGATCCCGGCGGGCAGATCGCGATCGGCCACATTCACCCGGATGCGCGGCGGCAGATCGCCCGTCGGCGCCAGGGTCAGCCGGGTTATGCCATCGGCCGGGCGCGGCTCGACCGCCTCGACCTGGCCCTCGAAGGTCGCGACCGTCACGCGCGGCAGGATCGGCGCGGCGACCCGCTCGGCGCGCCACCAGACGATGCCGCAGCCGAGAGCCGTCGCCACCGCGAACAGGCCGATCGCCGGCCCCAGCCGCCCGCCCCGCCCCAGCGCGAAGGCCAACCCGCCCACGCCCGCCGCCGCGAGCATGGCGATCGTCCACCCGTCGCGCGTGGGCAGCAGGAACCACAGCGCGATGCCGAGCCCGAGGCCGACCGGCAGCCACAGCGCGAGTTGATCGCGCTCGGCATCCAGCCACGCTTCCATCGCGGACATCGCGGAGGGAATATCGCCCAAGCGGCGCCAAAGCCGTATCGCGCCGGTTTGAAGGGCCGGGATCGCTATGCTAGGGGCGCTGCCATCCTGCCGGGCCATGTCGCCCCTATCCTTGGGAGAAGCCGCCAGTGGGCGCAAGTATCGATGCTCCGGGGGGCACCGCCTCCACGGGCGCCGTCGTCACCCGTTTCGCGCCGTCGCCGACCGGTTATCTCCATATCGGCGGCGCGCGCACCGCGCTGTTCAACTGGCTGTTCGCTCGCCACCACGGCGGCAATTTCCTGCTGCGGATCGAGGATACCGATCGCGCGCGATCGACCGACGCCGCGATCGACGCCATCTTCGACGGGCTCGGCTGGCTGGGCCTCGGTGGGGACGAGGAACCCGTGTTCCAGTTCGCCCGCGCCGCGCGCCATGCCGAGGTCGCCGCGCAGATGCTGGCCAGCGGCCACGCCTATCGCTGCTATGCGACGGCCGAGGAGCTGACCGAGATGCGCGAGCAGCAGAAGGCCGCCAAGCAGCCGCTGCGCTACGACGGCCGCTGGCGCGATCGCGTGGCCGGGCCCGAGCAGGAGGGCAAGCCCTTCGTCGTGCGCCTGCGCGCCGACCAGACCGGCGCCACCACGATCGAGGATCAGGTGCAGGGTTCGGTGACGGTGCAGAATGCCGAGCTGGACGACATGGTCCTGCTCCGCTCCGATGGCACACCCACCTATATGCTGGCGGTGGTGGTGGACGATCACGATATGGGCGTGACCCATGTGATCCGGGGCGACGACCATCTTAACAACGCCTTCCGCCAGCTCGGCATCATCCGCGCGATGAACTGGCCCGAGCCGGTCTATGCGCATATCCCGCTGATCCACGGGGCCGATGGCGCCAAGCTCTCCAAGCGCCACGGGGCGCTGGGGGTGGACGCCTATCGCGACGAGATGGGGATGCTGCCCGAGGCGGTCTCCAACTATCTCCTGCGGCTCGGCTGGGGCCATGGCGACGACGAGTTCATCTCCACCGAGGATGCGATCCGCTGGTTCGATCTGGCCGGCGTCGGCCGCTCCCCATCCCGCTTCGACATCAAGAAGCTGGAGAATATGAACGGCCACTACATCCGGGAGGCGGACGATGCCCGACTGGCCGAGCTGATCGGGTCGCGCGTGGCCACCGACGCGGGCCGCGTGCTTGCCGAGTCCGATCATGATCTTCTGCGCCGCAGCATCCCGCACCTGAAGGTAAGGGCCAAGGATTTGAAGGAGTTGGCGGACGGCGCCGCCTTCCTGTTCCGCACCCGCCCCCTGCCCATGGACGAGAAGGCATCCGCCCTGCTAGACGCATCCGCGATCGCGCTTCTCGCGAATGCGGAAAGCGCGCTCTCGGCGGTCGAAGACTGGAGCGCGCCCGCGCTCGAGACGGCGATCCGGCCGGTGGCGGAGGCGGCGGGGATCGGTCTCGGCAAGGTGGCGCAGCCGCTCCGCGCGGCGCTCACCGGCCGGACGACGTCTCCGGGAATTTTCGACGTGCTGGCGCTGCTCGGTCGCGAGGAGAGCCTGGCCCGGCTGGGTGACTGGACCGGGCGCGCCTGAAGGATAATCAAGACACAAGGAGTTCTGCCGGTGAGTGACAAGAGCGCGACGCTGGGGTTCGAGGACAAGACCCTGACCTATCCGGTGCTGTCCGGGTCGACCGGCCCGGACGTGATCGACATCCGCAAGCTGTATGGCCAGACCGGCGCCTTCACCTATGATCCCGGCTTCACCTCCACGGCGAGCTGCTGGTCCAAGATCACCTATATCGACGGCGACGCCGGCGTGCTGCTGCATCGCGGCTATCCGATCGACCAGCTGGCCGAACAGTCGAGCTTCATGGAGGTCGCCTACCTCCTCCTCAACGGCGAGCTGCCGGGCCAGGACGAGCTGAATACGTTCAGCACCACGATCAGCCGCCACACGATGGTGCATGAGCAGCTGGCCGCCTTCTTCCGCGGTTTCCGCCGGGACGCCCACCCGATGGCGATCCTGTGCGGCGTGGTCGGCGCGCTCTCGGCCTTCTATCATGATTCGACCGACATCACCGATCCCAAGCAGCGGCTGATCGCCAGCCACCGCCTGATCGCCAAGATCCCGACGATCGCGGCGATGGCCTATAAATATTCGGTCGGCCAGCCGTTCGTCTATCCGGACAACAAGCTGAGCTACACCGCCAACTTCCTGAAGATGACCTTCTCGGTGCCCGCCGAGGAATATGAGCCCGATCCCGTCGTGGTCGACGCGATGGACAAGATCTTCATCCTCCACGCCGATCACGAGCAGAATGCGTCCACCTCGACCGTGCGCCTCGCCGGTTCGTCGGGCGCGAACCCGTTCGCCTGCATCGCGGCCGGCATCGCCTGTCTGTGGGGCCCGGCGCATGGCGGCGCCAACGAGGCGGCGCTCAACATGCTGCGCGAGATCGGCACGCCCGATCGCATCCCGGAATATATCGCCCGCGCCAAGAACAAGGACGATCCGTTCCGCCTGATGGGCTTCGGCCACCGCGTCTACAAGAACTTCGATCCGCGCGCGAAGGTGCTGTCGAAGGCGGCGGCCGACGTGCTCGACAAGCTCGGCATCAGCGATCCGGTGCTGGATACCGCGCGCGAACTGGAGCAGATCGCGCTGAAGGATCAATATTTCATCGACAAGAAGCTCTACCCCAACGTGGACTTCTATTCGGGCGTGATCCTGTCGGCGATCGGCTTCCCGACCGAGATGTTCACCGTGCTGTTCGCGCTGGCCCGCACCGTCGGCTGGGTCGCCCAGTGGAACGAGATGATCTCGGACCCCGAGCAGAAGATCGGCCGCCCGCGCCAGCTCTACACCGGCGCCACCCAGCGCGATTACGTGCCGGTCGCCAGCCGCTGAGGCGGGGTTAGCGACAGGTTTGACGAAGCGCCGTCCCGGTTCGCACCGGGGCGGCGTTTTCGTTTTGAGAGCGGGAGCGCGCCGACACCGCAACATTCACATCGTCAGTGCGGATATGCTCTTGGGTCCACCGCCCCGCCCCTTGGGCCGATGGATGCGCCGAGGGCTGATGCCGGAACAAGCCCGGCATGACGGCATGACGGGTTCGCCCCACTAGCGGCCATTCCAATCGCGGCTATCATTCGGCCAAAACCGGGAGGGCTGCATGTTCGGCTGGCTGAAAAGAACGAGGCGACACTCACTTTCGCGCCGCGCGCAAAAGCCGCCGATCGACCCGGCGCTGTTTGAGCAGGAAGGCACGATCCTATACGAGGCTCTCAGCATTTACTGGGCTTCGTCTAACCCAGACACCTATACGCGTCATAATGCGGGCGTGGAGATAGAAGCATTGGAGGAGCGGTATTCGCTCCAACTGCCGGACGATTTCCGAGCCTATCTGGTCTGTGCCGCGCCGAGCGTCACATTCATGGATGACATTGGCACGCAGTGGTGGGCACTGAGTGAAATCAAGTCCATATCAGACGAATGCCCCAACGGGCCGCCGGGTCGAATCAATCCCGAGATCGAACAGGAGATAGACGCTTACCTTATATTCTCTGACTATCTGATCTGGTGCTACGCTTGGGCGATTTGCTGTTCTAATGGGCCAAATCGGGGAAAGGTCGCCTTGATCGGCGGTCTTCCAGATGCTTTTATCGCCGATAGCTTCCGAGACTTCCTGCGACTCGCGCTGGCCGATGATCTGGCGATTCATCAAGGCCCCAGCAAGTAAGGGAACACGGGAGCATGGGTTATTGATATCCGCTAACCACCAATCCCGGCCGTTCAGCTTTCTACCTGAGCCCTACCGCCCCGCCAGCGCAATGATCCGCCGCTGCGCCCAGCCGAACGAACCCAGCGCATAGGCTGCCATCGCGCCCAGCCCGCCGCCCCACAGCCCGACGATTCCGAACGGCAGCGCCACCCACAGCAAACCATCGAGCGACGCGCACCACGGCGGCGAGGCCCGTTCCCCGAGCCGGGCGAGGATCGCGCGGGCGCTGGCGAGCGCGCCCATGCCGGCCGGCACGAGCAGGCCGAGCAGCCACCAGCCCCATTGACCGCCGCGCGCGAGGCCGATTGTCAGCGCGACCAGCGCCAATACCGCGAACAGCCCGCGCGCCACCTCGAACCAGCGGCGGCCGCGAATTTCGCCCGCGCGGATCAGGGCGAGGCGGTCGGCGAGCGAGGCGGTCGGACCGGACAGGAGGAGCGCCACCAGCCCGGCGAGCGGCAGCGCGTGGGTCGCGACCGCGCCGATGCCGGCCAGCAGCGCCGAACCGGCGGCCAGCCACCACGGATCGATCTGGCGGCGGAAGAGCGGCGGCAGCAGCGCTTCCTCGATCAGCGGATAGACTTTCAGCGCCGGCCAGTCCTGCCCCAGCCCGCGCGTGCCGGAAACGAGGCGGCGCTCGATGCCCGCCAGCCCGTGCGGCGCCTGCGCGAACACCGGCAGGCCATCCTCGCCATCCTCCGCGATCGGAATACGGGTGGCATCGCGCTGGACGGCGCGGCGCAGCAGCACCGACAGCGGATCCCATTCGCCGACCATCTCGGCCGTCTCGCGCAGCAGCGCGCCATCGAGCAGCGCGACGCCCGCCCAGCGCACGGAGGCGTCGATCCGCTCGAACAGGTCGCGACCGGGGATGTCGGCCACGGTGAGCAGCGCCGGCGGCGGCGCGGCGACGATGGCGGCCAGCGCGGCCTGCGCGGCGAGGCAGCCGTCGGCGATGACCAGCACGGGTTCGTCGGGGTGGAGCCGGTCGGCGGCATCGGTGATGCTGGTGGCGATGTCTGTCGGCAGGCCGTCGCGCCGCAGCCGCTGGGCGATGGCGAGCAGATCGGGATGGGCGGTATCGGCGAGCAGGATCAGCCGCTCGGCCCCGGCACGACGGGCGCGGCGGGCCTGATGCTCGAGCACGCTGGCGCCGGCGAAGGCGCGCGAGGCCGCCAGCACCCCCTCCCCTCCCGGCGCGGTCTCGAAAACGGCGATGAGCGCGGCGAGGGAGACCACTCGCGAACCGGCAGGCTGGGGCATCGGGCGAGGATAGGCATGGCAGCGGGGCGATGCAAAGGGCGCTTTTGTGGCGCGCCTGTCGGCGCGCGGGGCGGCACCAGCCCCTCGCTCTTTCGCGAGGGTCGGCAACGATTCCTTACCGCTTTCGCCCGGCCTGAAAGCTGATAAGGTTCGGCGCATGAGCATGGGGGCACGGAACATGGGGTCGCGGATCAGGCCCGAGCGGGCGATCGAGCCCGAGGCGGACGGCCAGGGGGACGATAGCGTCCTGTCGCCGGCGATCGAGGCTGCGCAGATCGCGGGCGACGATCGCAACGCGCATCGCGATATCGCGGATGCCGCCGCCTACGAGCCGATCGAGCCCCTTGCCGCGCCCGAGGAAGCCGCCTTCACCGCCCCCGAGGCGACCAGCCGCTCGGTGTGGCGCGAGACCGTGCCGACGATCGTGCTGGGCGCGCTCGGCATCGCCTGGGTCGCGGCCGTCGCGGTCGCGCTGTCGGGTGAGACCGGGCCGATCGGCCTGCTGCGAATCACCACCTGGATCGGCGTCGGCGCGGCGCCGCTCGCATTGCTCGGCATCCTGTGGCTGGTGATCGCCACCGGCGGGCGCGGCGAATCGCGGCGCTATGGCCGGGTGTCGCGCGCGATGCGGGTCGATTCGGAAAATCTGGTCGGCGTGCTGGGCATCGTCACTCGCCGGCTGGAGGAAAGCCGCGCGCTGATCGCCGCGCAATCCGCGCAGCTCGAACAGCTGGGCGCGGGCGCGGCCGGCCGCTTCGCCGCCGCCAGCGAGACGATGCGTCGCGATTCGAGCGAGTTCCAGCGTCTCGTTACCATGCTGGAGGGCACCGGCGCGGGCGCGCGCGACGACATCAAGGCGCTGATGAGCGACCTGCCCGCCGCCGACGACCATGCCCGCCGCATCGCCCAGACGCTGCGCACCGCCGGCATCACCGCGCAAGATCAGGTCGAGGCGCTGGAGAAGCAGCTCTCGGCCATCGCCGAAGCAGCGCACATGGCCGACATGCAGGTCAATTCATCCGCCGACAGGCTGACCGCGCAACTCGGCCATCTCGCCAGCAACGGCACGCAGACGGTGCGCCGGATCGAGGAGGTGGCGCTTGGGCTGGATCGCACCATCGCCCATTCGCTGGAAACCGCCGGCAGCGCGATCGACGTGACCCGCCACGGCATCGCCGAACAGGCCGCCGCGCTCACCGCTCTGGCCGAACAGGCGCGCGCCGCGCTGGAGCGTGCCGGCACCGACCAGACCGCCGCGCTCAGCCGCCGGCTCGACGAGATCACCGGCCGGCTCGATGCCTTCGTCCATCGCCTCGCGGGGCAGGACGCGGCCTCGCTCAGCCTGGTCAGCAATCTGGAAGCCGCGATCGACCGGATCGAGGAGCGCTTCTCGACGCTCGGCACGTCGGGCGCCGAACAGACCGCCGATCTGGCGGAATCTTTGGTGGCGCTGGCCGCCCATTCCGACCATGTCGCCCGCGCGCTCGGCGGCGGGACGGTAGCGGCGGGCACTTTGCTCGATCGCGTCTCGACCGTGCGGCGCGTGCTCGACAGCAACGCGCGCGATCTGGAGGATACGATCCCGGCGTCACTCTCGCGCCTGCGCCTCCATGCCGAGCGCAGCCTCGCTTCGGTCAGCGCGGCGGCACCGCAGGCCGAGACGCTCGCCAGTCTCGCCGAAACGACCGCCGGCCGCCTCGCCGAAGTCGCCTCCTCGGTCGAGGCGCAGGGCCGCGCGATCGACGCGCTGGGTTCGGGTGTCGATGAGCGGCTGGGCGCGGTGCGCGAGCAGGCGCATGCGCTCAACCGCCTGATCGCGGAGACCAGCCAGAGCGCCGAATCGCTCGCCGCCGGCACCACCAGCCGGCTGATGGACGCGATGATCCGCGTCCGCGAGACGGCCAGCCATGCCGCCGAACAGGCACGCGTGGCGCTCACCAACATCGTGCCCGACGTGGCCGACCAGTTCGGCAGCGCGGTGGAATCGACCGTCGATCGCGTGCTGGCGGAAAAGACCCGCGCGCATATCGAGGGTGTCGCCTACGCCGCCGACGCGGCGATCGCGGCGGCGGACCGCGCCGGCCAGCAACTCCGCACCCAGATCGACGCGATCGAGCGCGCCGGCGGGGCGATGGAGGATCGGCTGTCGAACGCGGGGCAAAGCTCGGCGGAGCAACTCGCCGCCCGCGTCGCCGCGATCGCGCAGGCAACCGAGGCGATGGAGCGCCGCCTGTCGGAAGCCAGCGAGTCGATGGAGACCCGCCTGACCGAAGCGAGCGAGGCCACCGCGGAACAGCTCACCAGCCGCATCGCCGCCGTCACCCAGGCGGCCGAGGCGATGGAGGCGCGGGTCAGCGACGCGCGCGAAAGCGCCGACAAGCAGGACGATCAGGCTTTCTCGCGGCAGGTCGCGCTGCTGGTGGAGTCGCTCAATTCGGCCGCGATCGACGTCGCCAAGATCCTGTCGAACGACATCACCGACACGGCCTGGGCGGCCTATCTGCGCGGCGACCGGGGTGTCTTCACTCGCCGCGCGGTGCGCCTGCTGGATTCGGGCGAGACCCGCGAGATCCTGCGCGTCTACACCGCCGAGCCGGAATTCCGCGAACAGGTGAACCGCTACATCCACGATTTCGAGGCGATGCTCCGCCGCGTCCTCTCCAGCCGCGATGGCGGCCCGCTGGGCGTGACGATGCTCTCGTCCGACATGGGCAAGCTGTATGTCGCGCTGGCGCAGGCGATCGAGCGGCTGCGGGTGTGATCTGACGGCAGTGCGCTTGGTGGTTGCCGAGCGGCCCGAACAGGCGGCCGGCAAACCACATTCGTTGCCCCGGCGGATGCCGGGCCCGCTGGAGATGGCCACTACGTCGCCCAGAGCCTCCCGAGACCCCGGCCTGCGCCGGGGTGACGCCCTTATCTCGGGCGCCCCCTCACTCGGCCGCCGGCCGCCTCTCCCACAGCCGCGCGAACACCGGGCGATAATGCCAGGCCAGCGCCGCCGCCCACAGCGGCCAGATGCTGCCCCACACATATTGATGCGTCAGGAACCAGTGGAACAGCGCGATCACGAAGATCGGCGGGCCTAGCAAGATCAAGCCGATCGGCGCCGATCGATCGAACAGCATCGCCACGCCGCCGATCAGCAGTACCGCGATCAGCGAGGGGTTCATGAAGCCGGTATCGTTTAGCGCGATGGTGAAACGGGCGGCGGCGGGGACGGTTTCGGGCGGGTGCTGGCCGCCGAACTCGATCAGGATCAGGATCGGCGCATAGATGAAGAACAGCCCGAACAGGATCCGGGCGACCGTCCAGCCGAGAGCCCCGTAGCGCATGGTGCAGGCTAGGCGCGGATCGTGGCGGAATGCAACGGGAATCCGCCAAAAATCCTCACCCCGGCGCAGGCCGTATCTACATCACCCCATCGACATGGTGCGGCGGGCGGCGGAGGCGTTGCATGACGGGCTCGCGCAATTCGGGCAGTTTCCACCAGCAGAGCCACAGCCAGACCGCACCGATCGCCGCGCCGATCGCGATGCGGGCGATCAGGCCGGGCATCACACCCAGCGACACCATCGCGCCCGCCAGCAGCACCAGCGCCGGCCCGGCGAGCTGCCACGCGTCACGCAGGCGGATGCGCGCGGCGGCCATGATGAGGGCGGCATCGAGCAGGCAGCGGATCGAGAAGGCCACCGCCGCGCCGACCACGCCGAAGAAATGCGTCATCGCCCAGAACATCGCGACGCACGGCAACAGCTCGATCAGTTGCAGCTTCACCAGCAGGCGCGGCATCCCGCGTGCAAGCAGATAGGTGAGCGAGACCGAGGCGACGCTGTTGATCCAGATGCCGAAGAACAGGATCTCGCCGATCGGCGCCGCCTGATCGGCCATGCCGCGCCCCACCCAAAGCTCCAGGAACGGCCGCAGCAGCAGGATGCCGCCGAAGCAGACCATGCCGAAACAATGGCCGAGCGCGAGGATGGCGCTGCGCTGCGCGGCCTCCGCCTCGGCCTCGCTCGCGCTCGACAGGCGCGGGAAGAGCGTGCGGGCCAGCGCCGCGCCGATCACCTGCGTGCGCTGGACGAGGTTCATCGGCACCGCGAAGGCCGCGACCCGCGCGACGCCCTGGATCGCGCCGATCATCACCTGATCCACGCTCCAGATCAGCGGAGAGAGAAGCCCCGACAGGCTGACCCAGCCGCCATAACCCAGCAAAGCGCGCGCCTTGGCCCGATCGAAGGCCAGATGGGTGAAGACATGCTCCTGCCGTGCCGCCAGCAGGAGCGTTACGAGCGCCGTCGCCCCGCGCACCAGCGCCGCGATCGGCACCACCACCGCCAGCGACGGGCCCAAGGCATAGACCGCCGCCAGCGGCAGCAATTGCCCCAGCGCCTGCCCGCCGACCTGAACGATATTGGCGACGACGAACCGCTCGCGCGCCTCCAGCGCGCCCACGCCCACGCCCGAGAGGAAGGCCAGCGGCAGCAGCCCGGCGATCCAGCCCGACAGCGCATCCACCTCGGGCACCAGTTCGACCGGCAGCTTGAGCAGGCGGGTCAGGATGAGCGTGCCGCCGAAATAGAGGATCACCCCGCCAACGCAGCCGAGCCCGAGGTTGAGCAGGCAGGTCGTCGCCAGCACCCGCGCGCGCTCGGTGGTGGCGTGGATCGGCAGGCGGGCCAGCGCGTTGGCGGCGGCGCGCGACAGGCCGAGATCGAGGAAGCCGAAATAACCCAGCAGCAGCCACACGATCGAGAGCAGGCCGTAGCGCGCCTGCCCGATCAGATGGAGGTAGAGCGGCACCGTCACGAGCTGAATCGCGATCGGCAGCATCGCGCTGGCGACATTGACGCCGAAATTGCCGAGCAGCGATTTTTTCACGCCCCCGCCATGGCGCATCGGGCGGGGGATTGCCAAGCCTCGCTGATGATCAGCGGCGACGCCGAATGGCCGCCGGCGTCACATCATCCCGGCGGCTGACCGGCGCTACCGCACCCGCGGGCAGCGCCGGCCCCGGTCAGTCGGCGGCCTTCGCCACCGCCACCATCGCCGGGCGCAGCAGGCGGTCCTTGATCATATAGCCGCCCTGCATCTCCTGCACGACGGTGCCCGCCGGCTGATCGGACGGCAGCTCGATCATCGCCTGATGCTTGTTCGGATCGAGCATCTGGCCGACC
Organism: Sphingomonas naphthae; assembly: GCF_028607085.1. Taxonomy (NCBI): domain Bacteria; kingdom Pseudomonadati; phylum Pseudomonadota; class Alphaproteobacteria; order Sphingomonadales; family Sphingomonadaceae; genus Sphingomonas; species Sphingomonas naphthae. The sequence continues at coordinate 1,933,102 of NZ_CP117411.1, forward strand.
GATTCGATGCGGGTGATGTCGTTGCGGGTGAACACCGCCTCCAGCTCGCGGCCGGTGGCCTCCAGCCCGGTGACCAGGCCCTTCAATTTCTCGTCGCCGCGCAGATCCTCGGGGATGGCCGCCAGCGCACGGGCGAGATTGTCGGCGACGGACAGCACGTCGCGCGCGAACTTGGTCGCGGCATAGGCGCGCGCGTCGGCGATGTCCTTTTCCATGCGGCGGCGGACGTTCTGCGTCTCGGCCTGCGCGTAGAGGACGGCGCTCTTCGCCTCGCCAAGCTGGGCCTCCAGTTCGGCGGCGCGGTCATGCTCGGCCACTTCGGGTGCGGCGGCGGCCGTCTCTTCGCGGATGTCCTCGGGGGTGGTCGTCTCTTCGTTCATGCCATCAACCTGGATAATGTCTGTGCGGTGAAATCCACCATGGGGACGACCCGCGCGTAGTTCAACCGCGTCGGGCCGATCACGCCGACCACGCCGACCACGCGGCCGTCGCTGCCATGGTAGGGGGCGGCGATAACCGACGAACCGGAGAGCGAGAAGAGCTTGTTCTCCGATCCGATGAACACCTTCATCGCCCGCGCGCCGCGCGCGCTGTCGAGCAGGCGGACCAGTTCCTCCTTGCCCTCGATCTCGTCGAGCAACTGGCGGACCCGATCGAGATTGCCGGCGGTGCCCTCGTCGATCAGGTTGGCGGCACCGCGCACGATCAGCACGGGGCGTTGCGCGCCATCCTCGGACCACATGGCGAGGCCGCGCTCAACCAGCGCCTGCGCGGCGGTGTCGAGCGCGGCGCGGCCCCGGCCGATCTCGTCGCGCAGCCGGGTCTGGGCTTCGGCCAACGTAAGGCCGCCGAGCCGCGCGGTGACATAATTGCCCGCCTCGACCAGCGCCGATCCGGTGACGCCGGGGGGCAGATCGACGACGCGATTTTCGACCGATCCGTCGCCGCCGACCAGCACCGCGACGGCGCGGCCCTCGTTGAGCGGCAGAAAGGTGAGCTGCTTCAGGATCGTCTCGTGGCGCGGCACCAGCACGATGCCGGCGCAGGCGGAGAGGCCGGAGAGCGCCGCCGAGGTGGCAGCCAGCGCATCCTCGACCGGGCCGCCGCGCCCGGCCTGCGCCTCGATCTGGCGGCGCTCGTCGTCGGAAAGCTCGCCCGTCTGCATCATGCCGTCGACGAAGAGGCGCAGGCCCGTTTCGGTCGGCACGCGGCCGGCGGAGGTGTGCGGCGCGGCGAGCAGCCCGGCTTCCTCCAGATCCTGCATCACGTTGCGGATCGAGGCCGGCGAGAGGTTGAGGCCCGAGAAGCGCGACACGGTGCGCGAGCCGACCGGCTGGCCCGAATCGATGTAGGTCTCCACCACGAGACGGAAGATGTCGCGCGCGCGGGTGGAAAGCTCGGTGATGGGCTGCGTCACGATGGAGAATGTAGGGGGGAACGGCGCAGGGCTCAACCGATGTCGCGGGCGCCGGGACTGCATCGCGCCGAAGAAAAGGTTTTCAGGCGGGATCGTCCTGCGAGGGTTCGCCCACCAGCGATCGGATCACCCGCGAGCGGGCCAGCGCGGTCAGGCCTGCCAGTTCCATGTCGTAACCGTCCTCGCTCAGCACCACGATCATCCGTCGTTCGACGAGATCGTTCACCCAGCGCCGCGCATCCTCGACCGCCGCGCCCGATCCGATCGACAGGCTGGCGAGCGGGGTATGTTCGCCGTCATTCTCGGCCACGAACAGATGGACCAGCATGTCCCACTGGACATCGTTCAGCGCGCCCACGCCGAACACCCGCGAACGCCGTCGCGGCAAGCCCTGGATGCGCCTCGCCAGATCGATCGCCCGATCCGCGCCCCGATCCGCCACGCAGCTACTCCCCACACGCGATCGTAACGGCCCTGTTCCGTCACAACGCAGGTTAGTCTGTGTCGCGAGCGCGCCGAAAGATCAACCGCATCCGCGATGAACCGTGGGATGTACCTAAGACACCGTGCCCCAGAAACCCGGCGCGGCCGAACCCATATAACCGCCGGCGAAGCGCAGCCCGCCCGGCCTGTCGCGCGCCAGCAGCAGCGGCCCATCGAGATCGACCCAGCGCGTCTGCCCCGCCAACAGGAAGGCCGGCGCCACGCCGAGCGAGGTGGAGAGCATGCAGCCGACCATCAGGTCCAGCCCGGCCGCCCGCGCCTGGGCGGCGAGGTCGAGCGCGGCGGTCAGCCCGCCGGCCTTGTCCAGCTTGATGTTGATCGCCTGATAGCGGCCGATGCAGCGCGCCAGATCGGCCGCATCCTGGCAGCTTTCGTCGGCGCACAAGGGAATCGGCGAGACGACGCCATCGAGCAGATGATCCTCGCCGGCCTTGACCGGCTGCTCGATCAGTTCGACCCCATAAGGCAGCAGCGCCGCCGCCTCGGCCGCCACATCGCGCCCGGTCCACGCTTCGTTGGCATCGACGATCAGCCGCGCGGACGGTGCCCCGCGCCGTACCGCCGCGACACGGGCCAGATCGCCCTCCCCCGCCAGCTTCAGCTTGAGCAGCGGATGCGCGTCCGCCTCGGCCTTGCGCGCGTCCGCCTCCATCCGCTCCGGCTCGCCGAGCGAGATGGTGAAGGCGGTGAGCGCGTGCTTGGGCTCGGCGAGCCCGGCGGTGGCCCAGGCGGGCGTGCCGTCCAGCTTGGCCGCCAGATCCCACAGCGCCGCATCCACCGCGTTGCGCGCCGCGCCGCGCGGCAGCGCCCCCATCAGCGCGCGCCGATCCAGATCGACCGCACCCAGCGCCGTCACCGCCGCCGCGACACCCTCGGCCGTCTCGCCATGATAATAGATCGGCGTGGCCTCGCCCCGCCCTGTAGCGCCCTCCGCCGATGCGGTAACCAGCACCACATCGACATGCGTCTTGGCGCCGCGCGAAATGGTGAAGGCGCCGGCCACCGGCCAGCGCTCCACCTCGGCCGTCAGCGTCGCGCGGATCACGCGGTGACGAACGCCTCGGCCCGGCCCTGCTTGGCCACGTCATGCTCGACGATCCAGCTCTCCAGCACCGGCGCGATCATCTCGCGCCAGCGGCGGCCGTTGAAGATGCCGTAATGGCCGACGCCCTTGGCCATATAATATTTCTTGAGATCGTCGGGCGTGTTCACCGCCAGGGTCAGCGCCGCCTTGGTCTGGCCGAGGCCGGAGATATCGTCCTTCTCGCCCTCGATCGCGAGGATCGCGACATCGGTGATGGCGGCCGGATCGACCTTGCGGTCGCGGTGCATCATCTCGCCCTTGGGCAGCAGATGGCGCTGAAACACCACGTCGATCGTCTGGAGGTAGAATTCGGCCGTCATGTCGCAGACCGAGCGATATTCGTCATAGAAGGCCTTGGTCGCGCCCGCGCCCTCCTCGTCGCCGTCGACGAGATGCTTGAACATCCCCCAATGGCTGACGAGGTGGTTGCCGAGATTCATCGCCATGAAGCCGGTGAGCTGGAGGAAACCCGGATAGACCTGGCGCCCGCCGCCCGGATGGTAGAAGGGCACCGTCTGGATCACGTTCGACTTGAACCACGCCAGCGGCCGCTGGGTGGCGACGGTATTGACCGTGGTCGGCGTCTCGCGCGTGTCGATCGGCCCGCCCATCATGGTGAGCGAGGCCGGGCGCGACGGATTGCCGTCCGCCGCCATCAGCGCGGTGGCGGCATAGACCGGCACCGAAGGCTGGCACACCGCCAGCACATGCGGCCGATCGCCGACATGTTCGAGGAACTTCACGACATAATCGACATAATCGTCGAGATCGAAGCGGCCGAGCGACAGAGGGGCCTTGCTCGCGTCGCGCCAGTCGGTGATCCACACGTCATGGCCGGGCAGCATCCGCTCGACCGTGCCCCGCAGCAGCGTGGCGTAATGGCCCGACATCGGCGCCACGATCAGCAGCTTGGGCTGGCCGGTGACGCCGGGCTTGATGAAATGCTTGAGCTGGCCGAACGGCAGGCGGCATTCGATCTCCTCGAACACCTCGACGCTCTTGCCGTCCACCTTGGTCTCGATGAAGCCGAACTCCGGCTTCCCATAGGTCGCCGACGCGTGGGAGAAGACGTCGAGACCCGCCGACATGAGCGATCCGAAGCCGGTATAGGCCCACGGGTTCGCCGGGCTCTGCGCCCAGCCCGAACCGATCCCCGCCATCGCGCTCGCCCCCGCGAGCATCGTGCGGTTGAACTCATAAGCGTCGTACAGCAAAACCAATCTCCCACCCGGGACAAGGGATATAGTCTCCCACCAACGCATCTCAAAGATGTTAAGGCCCAAACCATCGGCCGGATTGAGCCATTCGGCGCACCCTGCTAGGCGCGGCGCGATCATGGCCAGATCACCCCGGACCCTTCCCGACTCGCCGGGCGCCACCTCCCGCGATCTCGGAAACCTGCTGCTCGTCTGGCGTCAGGCGGCGCGCTATCCGTTTCAGATCGCGATGGCGGCGCTGGCGATGCTGATGGCGGCGGCGGCCACGCTCGCCATACCCCAGCGGCTCCAGCGCATCATCGATCGCGGCTTCGCGAACGAGAATGCGAATGTCGGCACCTATTTCCACTATCTGCTGATGATCGTGGCGGTGCTGGCGCTGGCGACGGCGATGCGCTTCTATTTCGTGTCGTGGCTGGGCGAGCGGGTCGTCGCCGACATCCGCATCCGGGTGCAGAAGAATCTCCTCACCCTCGCCCCGCGCTTCTTCGAGGAAAACCGCCCGTCGGAGATCGCCTCGCGCCTGACGGCGGATACCACCCTGATCGAACAGATCGTCGGCGTGACCGTATCGGTCGCGTCGCGCAATCTGGTGATGGCGATCGGCGGGGTCATCTACCTCTTCACCCTGGCGCCCAAGCTCACCGGGCTGCTGCTGCTCGGCATCCCGCTGGTGATCGTGCCGATCGTCGTGCTGGGCCGCCGCGTCCGCAAGGCGTCGCGCGCCACGCAGGACCAGATCGCCGCCGTCGGCACCGTCACCAACGAGACGCTGGGCGCGATGAAGATCGTCCAGGCCTTCGGGCAGGAGGGCCGCGAGGGCGAGCGCTTCGCCAATACCGTGGAGACCACCTTCGCCGTCGCCCGCAGCCGCATCGGCCTGCGCGCGGTGATGACCTCGATCGTGATCCTGCTGGTGTTCGGATCGATCGTGATGGTGATGTGGCAGGGCGCGTCGGACGTCGCCAGCGGGCATCTGTCGGGCGGCACGCTCGCGGCCTTCATGCTGACCGGCGCGCTGGTCGCGGGTGCCTTCGGGGCGCTGACCGAGACCTATGGCGATCTGCTGCGCGGCGCCGGCGCCGCCGGCCGCCTCGCCGAACTGCTGCGCGAAATCCCCGAGATTCGCGCCCCCGCCGAACCGGTGCCCCTGCCCACCCCGGCGCGAGGCGAACTGGTGTTCGATGCGGTCAGCTTCCGCTACCCGACCCGACCCGACACGAGCGCGCTCAGCGATTTCTCGCTGACCGTCTCGCCCGGCCAGACGGTGGCGGTGGTCGGCCCCTCGGGCGCGGGCAAGTCGACCCTCTTCGCGTTGGCCGAGCGCTTCTACGACCCGTACGCGGGCGAAGTGCGGCTCGACGGCGTCGCGCTCACCGCCGCCGACCCCGCCGAGGTCCGCGCGCGCATCGCGATGGTGCCGCAGGATACGGTGATCTTCGCCGCCTCCGCGCGCGACAATCTGCGTTACGGCAGCTGGGAGGCCAGCGACGAGGCGATCTGGGCCGCCGCCGAGCAGGCGAACGCCGCCACCTTCCTCCGCGCGCTCCCGCAAGGGCTCGATACCTATCTCGGCGAGGGCGGCGCGCGCCTGTCAGGCGGCCAGCGCCAGCGCCTCGCCATCGCCCGTGCGCTGTTGCGCGATGCGCCGCTGCTGCTGCTCGACGAGGCGACCTCCGCGCTCGACGCCGAATCGGAGCGGCTGGTGCAAGGCGCGCTGGAGCGGCTGATGAAGGACCGCACCACCGTCGTCATCGCCCACCGCCTCGCCACGGTGCGCTCGGCCGACCTTATCGTGGTGATGGATGATGGCCGCATCGTCGAACAGGGCCGCCACGACGCGCTGGTGGCGGCCGGCGGCCTCTATGCCCGCCTCGCCCGCCTGCAATTCGACGCGGTGGCCTGATAGGTCAGCCTTGGGCGCCTAAACGCCGCTCCCATTTCATTCTGGCGAGATATGGCCTAATGCGCGCGCCCTGACTTCCCAAGGACGCGTGTGTAATGGTTACCCGGTGGACCCCCGACAGCTGGCGCGAGCATGAGGCCCGGCAGCTTCCGACCTATCCCGATGCAGGCGCCCTCGCCCGCGCCGAAAAGGAGCTGTCGAGCTATCCGCCGCTGGTGTTCGCCGGCGAAGCGCGCGACCTGACCGCCGATCTGGCCAAGGTGGCGGCGGGCAAGGCGTTCCTGTTGCAGGGCGGCGACTGCGCCGAGAGTTTCGCGGAGTTTCACCCCAACAACATCCGCGACACGTTCCGCGTGCTGCTCCAGATGGCGGTGGTGCTGACCTATTCGTCGAAGCTGCCGATCGTGAAGGTCGGCCGCATGGCGGGCCAGTTCGCCAAGCCGCGCTCGTCCGACATGGAGGAGATCGATGGCGTGTCGCTCCCCTCCTACCGGGGCGACAATGTCAACGACATCGCCTTCACGCCGGAGGGCCGCACGCCCGATCCGCAGCGGATGGTGCGCTCCTATTCGCAGGCGGCCGCCACGCTCAACCTGCTGCGCGCCTTCGCGCAGGGCGGCTATGCCAATCTGCATCAGGTGCACAGCTGGACGCTCGATTTCATGGGCCGCAGCCCGTGGGCCTCGCAATATGCCCAGGTCGCCGAACGGATCGGCGACGCGCTCGATTTCATGGCCGCCTGCGGGATCAATCCGGAGACGGTGCCTCAGCTCAAGGGCACGCAATTCTACACCAGCCACGAGGCGCTGCTGCTCCCCTACGAGCAGGCGCTGACTCGGCAGGATTCGCTGACGAACCAATGGTATGACACGTCGGCGCACATGCTGTGGATCGGCGACCGCACCCGTTTCGAGGGGTCGGCCCATGTCGAATTCCTGCGCGGCGTCGGCAATCCGATCGGCCTGAAGTGCGGGCCGAGCCTCGAGCCCGACGCGCTGCTGCGCCTGCTCGACACGCTCGATCCGAACCGCGTGCCCGGCCGCATCACCCTCATCACCCGCTACGGCCACGACAAGATCGAGACGGGCCTGCCCAAGCTCGTCCGCGCGGTGAAGCGCGAGGGGCGCCCCGTGGTGTGGTCATGCGATCCGATGCACGGCAATGTCGTGAAGGCCGCCAACGGATACAAGACGCGCCCCTTCGAGCGCATCCTGGCCGAAGTGCGCGGTTTCTTCGCTGTGCATCGCGCCGAGGGCACGCACGGCGGCGGCATCCATGCCGAGATGACCGGCCAGAACGTCACCGAATGCACCGGCGGCGCGGTGGCGATCACCGAGCAGGGGCTGGAGCAGCGCTACCACACCCACTGCGACCCGCGCCTCAACGCCGGCCAGAGCATCGAACTGGCCTTCCTGCTGGCGGAAATGCTCAACCAGGAAATGCGCGAGCGGGAAAAGGCGGCGGCATAAGAAGAAGTTCCTCCCCTACAAGGGGAGGTGGCAGCCCGCAGGGCTGACGGAGGGGTATCGCTCTATCGATAGCGGGTCACCCCTCCACCACCGCCTGCGGCGGCGGTCCCCCTCCCCTTGCAGGGGCGGAACCCAAGCCGTCACTCCGCCGGCATTTCCCACAGTTCGATGGGATTGCCTTCGGGATCATGGATGCGCGCGAAGCGACCCGTTTCCGGGCTGTCCCAATCGGCCGAGGTGATGACCTCCACCCCCGCGCCGCGCAGCGACTCGAGCAATTCGTCCAGCCCCTCGACCCGCAGGTTCAGCATCCACTGACGATCGGCGGGGAAATAATCGGTGTCGGCCTTGAATGGCGCGAACACGGTCGGCCCGGCCTGCTGGTCGAACATCCAGGCGCCGGGCGCCGGAACCCCGAGCGTCTCCTGATACCACGCCTTCAGCGCATCGGGATCGCGGGCGCGGAAGAAGAGTCCGCCGATGCCGGTTACACCCATCGACGAACTCCCCCTGTTGAACCGGGCCTCAGGCGGCGCCGGTCGATTTTTCCTTGGTCTTCTTCCCGAACACGCGGACCGGCTCCTTGCGCCCTTCCACGACATCCTTGTCGATCACGATCTCGTCCACGCCGTCCATCGACGGCAGGTCGAACATCGTGTCGAGCAACATGCCCTCCAGGATCGAGCGGAGACCGCGCGCGCCGGTCTTGCGGGTGATCGCCTTGCGGGCGACCGCCACCATCGCATCGTCGGTGAAGGAAAGCTTCACGCCCTCCATCTCAAACAGCTTCTGATATTGCTTCACCAGCGCGTTCTTCGGCTCGGCGAGGATCTTCACCAGCGCCGCCTCGTCGAGATCCTCGAGCGTGGCGATCACGGGCAGACGGCCGACGAATTCGGGGATCAGCCCGAACTTCAGCAGATCCTCGGGCTCGCACTGGCGCAGCACCTCGCCGGTGCGGCGCTCCTCCGGGGCCGCCACGAACGCGCCGAAGCCGATCGACTTGCCCTGCAAGCGGTCCGCGATGATCTTCTCGAGGCCCGAGAAAGCGCCGCCGCAGATGAACAGGATGTTCGTCGTGTCGACCTGGAGGAACTCCTGCTGCGGATGCTTCCGCCCGCCCTGCGGCGGGACGGAGGCGGTGGTGCCCTCCATCAGCTTCAGCAGCGCCTGCTGCACGCCCTCGCCCGACACGTCGCGCGTGATCGAGGGATTGTCCGCCTTGCGGCTGATCTTGTCGATCTCGTCGATGTAGACGATGCCGCGCTGCGCCCGCTCGACGTTATAGTCGCTCGCCTGAAGCAGCTTGAGGATGATGTTCTCGACATCCTCGCCGACATAGCCGGCCTCGGTCAGCGTCGTCGCGTCGGCCATGGTGAACGGCACGTCGAGGATGCGCGCCAGCGTCTGCGCCAGCAGCGTCTTGCCGCAGCCGGTGGGGCCGACAAGCAGGATGTTCGACTTGGCCAGCTCGACGTCCGCGCCCTTCGCGCCGTGTGCCAGGCGCTTGTAGTGGTTGTGGACCGCCACCGACAGGACGCGCTTCGCCTTCATCTGGCCGATCACATAATCGTCCAGCACGTTGCAGATCTCGAGCGGGGTCGGCACGCCGCCGTCCTTCTTCGAGACCAGCGCCGACTTCGTCTCCTCGCGGATGATGTCGTTGCACAGCTCGACGCACTCGTCGCAGATGAACACGGTGGGACCGGCAATGAGCTTGCGCACCTCATGCTGCGACTTGCCGCAGAAGGAGCAGTAGAGGGTGCTCTTGGAGTCGCCGCCGCTGAGCTTCGTCATATGTCTCTTTCCTCCGGCATCCTCGCCGGACCTGTTTAGAACGGCATCCTAACCCTGCCGTTCCGGGGCGGGCAATGGTGTTTTACCACCACCCGCCCCAAGAAAGCGTTACCCGGACGCCGGAGCCGTCAGGGGAAGCGCCGAAACGCCCCGCCCGGTTCCGGCCCGCGCCCTCAGCCGCCCGCCGATTCCTCGGTCGGCGCCGGGCGCTTGTCGAACACTTCGTCGATCAGGCCGAAGGTTTTCGCCTCGTCCGCCTCGAGGAACTTGTCGCGATCCATCGCCAGCTCGATGGCTTCGATCGGCTGGCCGGTATATTTCGCATAGAGCGAATTGAGCCGGTGCCGCATGCGAAGGATCTCGCGCGCCTGGATCTCGATATCGGCCGCCATGCCCTGCGCCCCGCCCGAGGGCTGGTGGATCATGATGCGGCTGTTGGTCGTCGCGAAGCGCAGGCCCGGCTCGCCGGCCGACAGCAGGAAGCTGCCCATCGACGCCGCCTGGCCGATGCAGAGCGTGCCGACGCGCGGCCGGATATATTGCATCGTGTCATGGATCGCGAGACCCGCCGTGACCACGCCGCCGGGGCTGTTGATATAGAGGAAGATGTCCTTCTTCGGATTCTCGGATTCGAGGAAGAGGAGCTGCGCGCAGATCAGCGAGGCCATATGGTCCTCGACGCCACCCGTCACGAAGATGATGCGCTCGCGCAGCAGGCGCGAATAGATGTCGAAGCTACGTTCGCCGCGATTGGATTGTTCGATAACGATCGGAACGAGGCCGTTCACGATGTCCACATGGTCCTGCATGGGTGATCCTTCTGCCCTCTTGCCCGGCCAACATCGGCGTTTGGCCGGGGGAGTTCAAGGGTGGCTGTTTGATGCGCCTGACGGCTCATGCGGTGCCTGCCCACACCCCCACCCGACCGCCCAAGCATATCCTGGCGGGCGGTCGGGTGGGGGTGTGGGCAGGCACCGCCCTCGAAATGCGATCTTTCTCGCATTTCGACAGGGGAAATTCACCCGATACGGATGCGCGCCCAGACGGGCAGATGATCCGACGCGATCCGCGCGGTGGGCGATACATGCACGCCCGCCTCCTCCACCCGGATGCCGGGCGTGGCGAACATGCGGTCGAGGCGGCCGATCGGTCGGCGCGCGTGGAAGCTGGGGCCGGTCACGATCGTCTGGTGGTGCTGGGCGAAATCGCGCAGGCATCCGCCCGCCGGCATCCATTCGTTGAGGTCGCCCATCAGCATGCAGGGCATGTCCTCGTCCTGCGCCGCGATATGGTTGAGGATCGCCCGCGCCTGGCGCCGCCGCCACAGGCCCGACAGGTCGAGATGCATCCCCACGACTCGCAGTCTGCGCCCGCGCACGTCGAGATCGGCCATCACCGCGCCGCGCGGTTCCAGCGCGGGAATGGTTAGCGCCTGGCAGCGGCGGATCTCCACCCCCTCCCCCACCAGAAGCGCATTGCCGTGCCAGCCCATGCTGCCGTGCCGCGCCGCGATCGGCACCGGCCGATAGCCGCTATGCTCGGCCAGCATGTGGAAGGGTATGGCGCTGGCCCGCTGGCCGAACCGGCGATCGGCCTCCTGCAAGGCGACCACGTCGGCGCCGATCTCGCGCAGCACCTCTATCACCCGCTCGGGCCGGCGGCGGCGATCGGAGCCGATGCATTTACGGATATTGTAGGAAGCGATGATCGGCATGGAGGCGCGAACCGTCTCTGCGGGCGGGAGTTCCCTCAAATAGCAATCGTGTGCGGCACTCCTGCAACACTGTCATATGAATTGTGACAGTCCCCCTCGTGAGAGGGAGCGCGCGGGCGTCCCGATGTTGCGACGCGGCACGGGCTGGGTTACCGGATCGGGCATGGGGGGACGCGGCCCCCGGCGTTAACGACATGAGATTGTCACGAAGCGCCGCCATTGGCCGCCCCGCACCAGAGTTAATTGGGGGTTCAAAATGCGGAAATTGTTCGTCGGCTGCGCCATGGCGGCGCTGGCCACCAGCGCGGCTTATGCCCAGGAAACGACCTCGTCGATCCGTGGTTCCGTCGACGCCGCCGGCGCGCCGGTCGCCAACGCGACGGTGAAGGTCACCCACGTCCCGTCGGGCACGACGACGACGACCGTCACCAGCAGCGACGGCAGCTTCAGCGCCTCGGGCCTGCGCATCGGCGGTCCGTTCACCGTCGAAGTCACCGCCAGCGGCTACCCGACCACCTCGGTCACCGACATCCAGCTGACCGCCGGTCAGCCGATGCGCCTGCCGATCTCGATGGAGAGCGGCGGCCAGGACATCGTCGTCACCGCCGCGCGCTCGGGCGCCGTCGAGCAGTCGACCGGCCCGCTCACCTCGCTCGGCCGCCAGCAGATCGCCGGCGTCGCCACGGTCAACCGCGACATTCGCGACATCGCCCGCCGCGATCCGTTCGTCACGATCGACCAGACCAACAGCCGCGCGATCGAAATCGCCGGCCAGAACGGCCGTCTCAACAAATTCTCCGTCGACGGCGTGAACTTCTCGGACAATTTCGGCCTCAACAACGGCGGCCTGCCGACCAACCGTGGCCCGGTGCCGATCGACGCGATCGAGCAGCTCTCGGTCAAGGTCGCCCCGTATGACGTCTCGGAAGGCAATTTCCAGGGCGGCGCGATCAACGTGGTGCTGCGCTCGGGCGCCAACAACTTCCACGGCTCGGCCTTCTACACCTATTCCGACGACGGGATGCTGGGCAACAAGACGCTGGCGCTGCGCCCGTCCTTCACCTTCAAGTCGAAGAATTACGGCGGCTTCCTCTCCGGCCCGGTCATCAAGGACAAGCTGTTCTTCGCGCTCAGCTACGAAAAGCTGAACGAGACCACCCCGGCCGACATCCTGAACTCGGCGATCCCGAATTACAGCGATGCGACGATCGCGACCGTCACCGGCATTGCGCAGAACCGCTACAGCTACGCCGCCGGCGCGCCCTTCCAGACCGCTAAGGAATATGACGAGAAGATCACGGCGAAGGTCGATTGGAACATCACCGACGGCCAGCGCCTGTCGGCAACCTACATCCGCAACGAGGGCACTCGCGGCTTCCAGCAGGGTTACTCGACCTCGACGACTTCGCCGGGTGTCGGCCTCGACTCGAACGCTTATCAGCTGTCCGAAAAGGTCAATTCGGGCGTCCTCCAGCTGAACTCCGAATGGTCGGATAATTTCTCGACCGAAGTGCGCGGCAACTATCGCAAGTACGATCGCGGTCAGGATTCGTTCGGCGCTACGACGCAGGGCCAGTTCACCGTGTGCACCGACGCCGTTAGCGTTGGGTCGCTCTCGCAGTGCACCAACGGCACGTCGACCGCCCCCGGCCCGCTGCGCGTCCTCTTCGCGCCCGACCCTTCGCGTCAAGCGAACTCGCTGGCGACTGAGAGCTTTGGCGGAGACGTTTCGGCCAAGTGGAACTGGATGAACCACAACATCAAGGCGATCGCGGGTTACAATCACCTGAAGGTGTATAACCTGTTCGTCCAGAACGCGCTCGGCACCTACTATTTCGACTCGATCGCGGACTTCCAGAGCGGTACGGCCGGTCAGCTGACGCTCGGTGGATCGATCACCGGCAATATCAACGACGCTGCGGCACGCTACGCCTACGCGCAGTATAATTTCGCGATCCAGGACAGCTGGGACGTCACCGACTCGATCAACATCACCTACGGTGGTCGCTACGATCTGTTCCAGTCGCAGAGCCGACCGCTCCGCAACGCCAACTTCATCGCGCGCTATGGCTTCAACAACCAGGAAACCTACGACGGTAAGGGTGTCTACCAGCCGCGCATCGGCGCGACCTGGAAGGTCACGCCGCGCCTGACGATCCGCGGTGGCGGCGGTCTCTTCGCCGGCCAGTCGCCGGACGTGTGGCTGTCGAACAGCTTCTCGAACACCGGCGTTGTCACCAACAGCATTCAGCTGACGCGGGGCGATGCCACCTGCACTGTCGTTGCAGCCTGCAATGCCGCGCTCAATGCCGCTCTGAATAACGTTGGCCCCGGCGGCAACATCAACGCGGCCGCCGTGCAAAACTATCTGCGCACCAACACCACCTCGCTGGCGCTGGCCGCTACCAACTCGATCGATCCGGGCTTCCAGATCCCGTCGATCTGGAAGGCCAGCCTCTCGGTCGATTATCGTCTGGACCTCGGTCTCGACAGCAGCCTCGGCCACACCTTCGGTGACGGCTGGCGCGTCGGCGGCGACTTCACCTACACCAACGTGAAGAACGCGGCCGACTATATCGATCTGCGTTCGGCACAGATCGGCACCCTGCCCGATGGCCGCCCGCGTTACGGCCCGGTCACGAGCGCGACGGCAAACCAGGATCTCTTCCTGACGAACGACAAGCGTGGCCGCGGCTACATCTTCGTCGGTCGCCTGACCAAGAAGTATGATTTCGGCCTGAGCGCTGGCGTCACCTACACCTACCAGGACATCAAGGACGCCAATGCGGTGACCTCGTCCACCGCCAGCTCGAACTATGGCCAGACCGCCATGGCCGATCCGAACAGCGCGGCCTACGGCACGTCGATCTATCAGATCCGCAACACCTTCAAGTTCAGCGTCGATTTCGATCACGCCTTCATCGGCGACTACAAGACGCGCATCGCCATGTTCGGCGAAAAGCGTTCGGGTCGCCCGTACAGCTTCACCATGAACGATCCTACTGCGGGCCGTTCGGCGGTGTTCGGTACGCTCGGCCAGTCGAACCGTTACCTGCTGTACGTGCCGAACGTGTCGAGCATCACCGCCGACCCGAACGTCACGTATCGGCCGGCCGTGACGATCCCGGTCGGCGCTACGGCAGCCCAGATCGCGGCGCTAAATGCCACGGCCGACGCTTCGGCGGCGGCGACCTTCGGCGCGCTGCAATCGTTCATCCAGGGCAACAAGAACCTGACGGACGCGCAGGGCACGATCATCGGCAAGAATACGGAGCGTAGCCCGTCCTTCTTCAAGATCGATCTCCACGTCGATCAGGAACTGCCGGTTCCGGGCTGGAGCGGTGCGCGCTTCAAGGTGTTCGCCGACATGGAGAACGTCCTGAACTTCATCGACAAGGACTACGGCTCGCTGCGTCAGCTCGGCTTCCCGTACTTCTCGAGCCTGGTGAACGTTGCTTGCGCCACCCAGGTGGGCACCAACTGCACCCAGTATCGCTACTCGAGCTTCCAGAACCCGAACATCATCAACCAGACCCGCTACTCGCTGTGGCAGCTCCGCGTTGGTGCCCGCTTCGAGTTCTAAGCGACCGAGACCCGGTGGCCCCGCGCCACCGGCCAACAGGACGAACCCCGCCGGTCACCACGACCGGCGGGGTTTTTCTTTGCTGCGGTGGAGTGACCGCATGCACGGGAGCGGCCGCCTTGGGCATGGCGAACGACACGCACTTATGCCCGCTGAACGCTTGGCCTCCATCACGCGGCGCCCAGCACGACAGGATTGCGGCAATGGCTGCGGCGAGGGCCATGGTCATCAGGGGGATGAGCGCCCCACTATCAGGAGCGTGATCGGTACGCCTGAAAGCCAGCGAGCCGGGGACCGCTCAGACCGTCGATCCATCCCGCCTGCGCAAGTCGTGAAGCGTCGGCCGACCGGGCCGTCAGCCCGCGAGCCGGAGTTTCAGAACTGATAGTAGATGAACGGCGCGACACCCTCGTAGCGCATCGCGTCGATCACGAGGATCAGCGCGCCCGCCGCGAGGCCGAGCGCGGGGGCCGGCAGGCGGAGGGCCTGTGTCGCCACGCCCTGCGCCAGATGGCGCGGGGTGAAGTGGATCGCGAGACCGAACAGGATCAGCGCCACGCCCAGCGGCGTCACCACCGCGCTCGTCGCGGTCGAGCCGGCGAGGCCCGCCAGATAGTCCATCGCGCCGGCGAAACTCTCGGCGCGAAAGAAGATCCAGGCGACCAGCACCACATGGAAGGTGACGATCACGCCCAGCCAGCGCGGCATCAGATCGCCGTCGTCGGCGTCCAGCGCGCGGGCGGCGAGCCGCTCGATCACCAGCACAATGCCATGGATCGCGCCCCAAACCACGAACGTCCATTTGGCACCGTGCCAGAAGCCGCCGATCACCATCGTGAGGAACAGGTTCACGCATTGCCGCGCGAACCCCTTCCGGTTGCCGCCCAGCGGAATGTAGAGATAGTCGCGCAGCCAGCTCGACAGGCTGATGTGCCAGCGCCGCCAGAAATCCTGGAGCGACGCGGCGCGATAGGGCTGGTTGAAATTGTGCGGGAAGCGGTAGCCGAGCAGCGCCGCGATGCCGATCGCCATGTCCGAATAGGCCGAGAAGTCGCAGTAGATCTGCACCGCATAGCCATAAGCGGCGGCGATCAGGTCTAGCCGTGAATGGGCCGTCGGATCGAAGAACACCGGATCGACGAGATTGACCGACAGTTCGGAGGCGACGACCGCCTTCTTGAACAGCCCCCAGACGATCAGCACCAGACCCATCGCCACCATGCCGCGATCGAGCTTAGGCCGGGTTTGGAATTGCGGCACCAGATCGGCCGCGCGCACGATCGGCCCCGCCACCAGATGCGGGAAGAAGGACATGAGCAGGGTGATGTCGAGCAGCGATGCGGGCTTCACCCGGCCGCGATGCACGTCGATCAGGTAGCTCATCCCCTGGAAGGTGAAGAAGGAGACGCCGACCGGCAGGATCACCTGCAACAAGGGCAGATCGCGCTGGATGCCGAGATCGGTGAGCAGCAGCGAGACCTGCTCGAGAAAGAAGTCGAAATATTTGAAGAAGCCGAGGATCGCGAGATTGGCGATCACGCCCAGGGTGACGATCGCCTTGCGGCGGGCGGCATCGTCCCAATCGGTCGCCACGATCGCGCGGGCGGCGCCCCAGTTGAGGAAGGCCGACAGGATCAGCAGCGCGACGAACCGCCAGTCCCACGCGCCGTAGAACACCCAGCTGGCGAGCAGCAGCAGGATCTTGCGCCATTCATTGTCCTTCATCTGCCAGATGACGGTGAAGATGAGGAGGAAGAAGAGGCCGAAGGTGAGGGTGGGGAAGAGCATTTAGCGGTGCTCCTGCCCTGCTTTCACCAGACGTACCGTTCGTCCTGAGCGAAGTCGAAGGACGTGCCCCAAGCGCTGCGTCCAGTCGCCCGTGCTTCGACTGCGCTCAGCACGAACGGTAGAGGGAGAGCGCATCGCGCCAACCCCTCTCACCGCGCGGCTGCCGCCCTGTCGAGGTCGGCCTGCAAGCGGGTCGCGATCTCGTGGCCGCCGGCCTTGGTGTAATGGACGTAATCGCCGCGCATCAGCGGCGGGGACTGGCGCACCCACGCGACCGAGGTGCAGGCCCCGCCCATCCGCGCGTCCCAATCCCAGAAGGCGACACCGAGCGACGACGCGACCCGGCGCTGCACGTCGCGCACCGCCTTCAAGGCGGCCGGCGCGAACAGGCCGCCGCTGGCGGTGGCGGCGGGCGCGGGCGTCGGCGGGGGATCGACGGCCGGCTGTTGCGGGGTTTCGGTCGTCAGGTCGCCGCGTAGCGCCGCGACGATCGCCCCGATCGGATCATAGGCCGGTCTGGCGGGGGCCGGCGCAGGCGCGGCCTGGGCCAGCGCCGGCGTCGCGCCACATTCGGCGACGCTGTAGCCCGGCGCGTTGATCCGCATCTCGGCGCGGCGGCTGGCGGCATCGGGCGCGCCCAGCAACAGGATCGGCACATTGCCCGCCAGCCGGCGGATGCGGCCGATCTGGCTGCGCAGCACCACCTCATATTCGAACGGGGTGAAGCGCGCGGCGAAGCCCTCGTTGGTGCCGAAGGCGACGACGATCAGATCGGGATCATATTCACGCAATTCCTCGCCCAGCACCTGATCGTCGGTCCGGCCGAAGTGGACGAGTTGCGAGCCCACGATGCCGAGATTGGAGATCGCCACCCCGCCCTGTCCGTCGCGGAAGGAGGCGATCGAGGTGACGGTGGCGCTGCCCTGTTCCAGGGTGACCATCGCATCCTCGGACAGACCGGGGGTGCGGATCGTCTTGCATTCGGGGCGCTGGGTGATCGACGAGAGGTTCATCCGCTCGGTCGTGCCGCCGACCCGGATCGAGAGCGCGCCCGCCCCCGGCCGCGCCAGCGCGCAGACGGTGAAGCGGTTGAACTGCTCGGTCGAATCCGCGACCAGCCCGATCGTGCTGCCCGGCGTCGAGGAGGTCAGGCTGAAGCCCGAGAGGCCGAGCGGCGTGCCGCCCCCGCCCCAGTTCGCGCCGAAGCCCGACGCCACCGTCCAGCCCGGCGACATGGAGGCGGTCGCGCCATAGCTCAGGAAGCCATTGTAGGGCCGCCCCGGCGGCATCACGCCGCGCCCGCCCGATCCGTAGCGCGCCTGCATCTGATCGCGCCACGCCCCGGTGATGGCGTCGCCGGCAGTGTGGCTGTCGCCGATCTGGAGGATGTGGAGCGGCTTGCCCTGTCGCCCGCCGGGCGCCGCCGCGCGCTGGAGCTTGGCGAACCAGGGATCGAGCGCGCGGGCGTTGCACAGCCCGCCCTGACAGCCCGGCGCAAGCGCCATCGCGGCAAAGGCGGCGAGGCCGATCATGCCGGGTTCGCCTGCGGCCTGGGCGCCGCCCTGGCCGCGCGCGCGGCCTCGGTCGACTGGCGGATGCGGCTGGCCAGCCCCTTGGTGATGCGGACATAGCCGTTCATCGACATATGAATCCCGTCATTGGCGCGGAACAGCTTGGTCGCGCCCGATCCGTCTTCGGCCATGTAGGCGGTATATTTGCCCTCGCCGTCCACCGTGAGCGGCCGCACGTCGATGAAGGGCACGCCGAGGCGCCGCATGCGATCGGCGTAGAAGGCGTTCATGCCGGCGATATCGGCATCGAAGGCGGCGTCGCGCATCTTGGGCAGGCCGACCCAATAGACCGTCGCCCCCGTCCGCCGCAGCATAGCGACATAGCTGTCGATCCGCTGGCCGATCACGTCTTGCCAACCGCTCGACATGAGCTTGTAGCCATGGCCATTGGCGTAGACGCCCTGCGCGTCGTTGGCGCCGAAGGAGATGACGGCGATATCGACGGGTTTGGCGGCGATCTGCCCGGCGTCATGCTCCTCCAGATTGAGGCTGCGATAGCGGGTGAAGCCGGTCGATTGCTGCGAATATTTGGTGACGCGGAAGCCGTCCTTCGCGGGCAGCAGGCGATACAGCGCCGACCAGACGCCATCGCCGAAACTGTCGCCGAACACGCCGATGCGGACCACGCCATCCTCGTGCGCGGCGGCGAGCGGCGTGTCGGGGATGGGCGCGGCCTCGACCGGCGCCGCGGCGGCGGCCACGGCGGCGGCGGGCGCGGGGGTCGCGGGCGGCGGCGGGGCGGTGTCGGGCTTCGGATCACCGGCGGTAGCGGGCGGCGGGGCGACGACGGGCGACGGCGCGGGCGCGTCCGACGCCAACACCACCACGTCGCGCTCGGTCCGGTTGGACGCCGCAAAGGCATAGCCGATCGCTGCCCCGGCGGCGACGCCGAGGAACAGGACGGCGGTACGATCGAGGAAGAAACCGACACGGGTCATGCGATCGCCCTCGTGCCGCCCCATGCGGCGGATGGCAAGGTGGCGGGTGCGCGATTTCGCCGGGATGAATGGCGGGTGGGGTTCAACAGCCTGCCGCCCGCACAAAAATGCCGTGCTCCTGCGTAGGCAAGAGCCCAGGGTTACTCGAGCGCAGCGTGCGGGGCTCTGGGCTCCTGCCTGCGCAGGAGCACAACAGCGCTCACCCCACGAACGCCCGCTCGATCACATATTCCCCCGGCTTCGCGTTCGATCCTTCGGTAAAACCGAAGCCGTCGAGCATCGCGGCGGTTTCCTTTATCATCGCCATCGATCCGCACAGCATCATCCGGTCATGCTCGGGATCGAAGCGGGCCGGGTCGCCGATCTTGCCCTGGAAGAGGATTCCGTCGGTCATCAGTTTCTCGATGCGGCCGCTCGTGTGGAACGGCTCGCGCGTGACGGTCGGGATGTAGCTGAGTTGGGCCTTCGCCTGCTCGTCCACCAGCGGATCATCCGCCAGCAGGCTTTCCAGCGTCTCGCGATAGGCCAGATCGCTGACCCGGCGGACCGAGTGAACGACGACGATCTGCTCGAACCGGTCATAGGTGTCGGGATCGCGGATGATCGACAGCCAGGGCGCCAGACCGGTGCCGGTGGAGAGCAGGAACAGGCGGCGGCCGGGGATCAGCGCGTCGGCCACCAGCGTGCCGGTCGGCTTGCGGCCGAGATAGATGCCGTCGCCCACCTGAATCTGCTGGAGCTTCGATGTCAGCGGGCCATCCGGCACCTTGATCGACAGGAATTCCAGTTCCTCGGCATAGGCCGGGCTGGCCACCGAATAGGCACGGAGCAGCGGCTTGCCGTTCTCGCCGGGCAGGCCGATCATCACGAACTCGCCCGATCGGAAGCGGAAGCTGGCGGGGCGCGTGATGGTGAAGCTGAACAGATGCTCGTTCCAGTGACGCACGCTCAGCACCGTCTCGACCGAGAGGCTATTGGTGGGCTCGAGCGCGCTGGCTTGGACGGGAGCGACGGCATCGTTCATCAAAGGGGCCTTGCGATTTGATCGGGGCCGCAGCCTTATTGGCCACCCGATAGCCGCGCAACCCGAACGGGGACAGATTTGCTACGGCGGGATGAAGCTGCGACCAGTTTCCGCTGCGATCGACACCATTCATGCGCCGCCGGAGCCCGCCGATGACGACCTTCCTCCTGCTCTGCTGCTCGAACCTGTTCATGACGATCGCCTGGTACGGCCATCTCAAGATGCCCGCCTGGCCGGTATGGCTGGCGGTTCTGGTGTCGTGGGGGATCGCGCTCGTCGAATATTGCTTCGCGGTGCCGGCCAACCGCATCGGCTATGCGGCGGGCTTTTCGGGCGGGCAGCTCAAGATCATGCAGGAGTGCATCACGCTGGTGGTGTTCGCGCTGTTCGCGATCGTCGTGCTGAAGGAGCCGCTGACGTGGCGCTATGCCGGTGCCTTCGCCTGCATCCTGGGCGCGGCGGGCTTCCTGTTCGCCGGCAAGGGCGCCTGATTGCCAAGCGGGGGATGATCCCCATATCGGGGCCGGAACATCGCCTTCCTCGTCATTGCGAGCGCAAGCGAAGCAATCCACGTTCCGCCGGCTGGATTGCTTCGCTGCGCTCGCAATGACGGAAGGGAGGCCTCAAGAGCGGGACGCGCATGAGCGAGGACAAGATAGGCTGGCACGGCACGACGATCCTGTCGGTGCGCAAGAACGGCAAGGTCGTGGTGGCCGGCGACGGCCAGGTCTCGATGGGAAATACGGTGATGAAGCCGAACGCGCGCAAGGTGCGCCGGATCGGCAATGGCGAGGTGATCGCGGGCTTCGCGGGGGCCACCGCCGACGCCTTCACCCTGTTCGAGCGGCTGGAGCGCAAGCTGGAGGG
This sequence comes from Sphingomonas naphthae, assembly GCF_028607085.1. NCBI lineage: Bacteria > Pseudomonadati > Pseudomonadota > Alphaproteobacteria > Sphingomonadales > Sphingomonadaceae > Sphingomonas > Sphingomonas naphthae. The sequence goes on from NZ_CP117411.1 coordinate 1,953,981, forward strand.
CCATCGCGGCCAGCTGCTGCGCGCCGCGGTCGAGCTGGCGAAGGATTGGCGGACCGACAAATATCTCCGCAATCTGGAGGCGCTGATGATCGTCGCCGACAAGGACATCACCCTGATCCTGACCGGCAACGGCGACGTGCTGGAGCCGGTGGCCGGGGTCGCGGCGATCGGATCGGGCGGCAATTACGCGCTCGCCGCCGCCCGCGCGCTGGTCGATTACGAGGAGGATGCCGAGACGATCTGCCGCAAGGCGATGGCGATCGCGGCGGAGGTATGCGTGTTCACCAACGGCAACCTCACGATCGAGACAATGGACGCGGCGTGATGATCGACGGAGCCTGAACCTCCACCCCGGTCGTCATCCCAGCGAAAGCTGGGATCTCCCGCCACCGGACGACCGCCGCACGCCACTTCACGAGACCCCAGCTTTCGCTGGGGTGACGAAAGCAAGAACCGACATGAACGACGCCCTTACCCCCAAAGCCATCGTCGCCGCCCTCGACGCGCATATCGTCGGGCAGGATGACGCCAAGCGCGCCGTTGCGGTGGCGCTGCGCAATCGCTGGCGCCGCCAGAAGCTCGCGCCCGAGCTGCGCGACGAGGTTTCCCCGAAGAACATCCTGATGATCGGGCCGACCGGCTGCGGCAAGACCGAGATCAGCCGCCGCCTGGCCAAGCTGGCCGATGCGCCGTTCGTGAAGGTGGAGGCGACCAAGTTCACCGAGGTCGGCTATGTCGGCCGCGATGTCGAGCAGATCGCCCGCGATCTCGTCGAGGAATCGATCCGGCTGGAGAAGGAGCGCCGCCGATCGGCGGTGAAGGACAAGGCGGAGGAGGCAGCCCTCGGCCGCCTGCTCGACGCGCTCGTCGGCAAGGACGCCAGCGAAGCGACCCGCACCGCCTTCACCCAGCGCTTTCGCGACGGCCATCTCGGCGACAAGGAGATCGAGCTGGAGCTGGAAGACACGGGCGGCGGCCAGTTCGAGGTGCCCGGCGCGCCCGGCCAGATGAGCATGATCAACCTGGGCGACATGCTCGGCAAGCTGGGCGGCGCGCGGATGAAGCGGCGCAAGCTGCCGGTTGCCGCCGCCTGGGCCAAGCTGGTCGAGGAGGAGGCCGACAAAAGGCTCGACCAGGACGAGGTGACCCGCGCCGCGCTGGCGGATGCGGAGGCCAACGGCATCGTCTTCCTCGACGAGATCGACAAGATCGCGGTGAGCGACGTGCGCGGCGGCTCCGTCAGCCGCGAGGGCGTGCAGCGCGATCTGCTGCCGCTGATCGAGGGCACGACGGTCGCCACCAAATATGGGCCGATGAAGACCGACCACATATTGTTCATCGCAAGTGGCGCCTTCCATGTATCGAAGCCGTCGGACCTGCTGCCCGAGCTTCAAGGGCGTCTCCCGATCCGCGTCGAGCTGAAGGCGCTGACCGAGGCCGATTTCGTTCGCATCCTCTCCTCCACGCGCGCGTCGCTGACCGAGCAATATCGCGCGCTGATCGCCACCGAGGGGGTCGAGATCGTCTTCACCGAAGAGGGCATCGCCGCCATCGCCCGCATCGCCGATCAGGTGAACGCCAGCATCGAGAATATCGGCGCGCGGCGCCTCTCCACGGTGATGGAGAAATTGCTGGAGGACGTGAGCTTCGCGGCGGAGGACCGGCGCGGCGAGGTGCTGACGGTGGACGGCGCCTATGTGGAGAGCCAGCTGGCCAGCGTGGCGCGGAACACCGATCTGTCGAAGTACGTGTTATAGCAAAGCGGTCGCCCCGGCAAAGCTGGGGCGGCCGTGCCGCTACATGTTCTGGTTCAGCTTACTTGCCCACCCAATCCGCCACTTCGTTCGCCACCTGATTGGCGCCCGTGCTGAGGCCCGCCGCGACCGCATCGGCGGTTTCGGACGCCACCGGCACCCGCGCCTCGAAGCGGCGCTCCTGCACCTCCATCCTGCCGGCGCGGATCAGGGTGGCGGTATAGCGGACGACGGCGGTGCGGCTGCCGGCCTCCAGCCCGAACTGGTCGAGCCGGCCGCCCAGCCGCGTGTCCGGGCTGATCGTCGAACCCCGGAACTCCGGGACATAGCGCCCGGTCTTCACTTCGATCGTTTCCGCCAGCAGCGTGCGGAAGAGGCGCGCGGGCGCCTCGACCCACAGGGCATCCTTCAGATAGGCGATGGCATTCTCGCCCGCCTGCACCGGCACGCGCTGCGTGGCGAGCGCCTGCGGCGTCGTCGGGATCAGCACCGACACCGCATTCTTGTCGCTGGCGGAGCGGGTCTGGCCGGCCGGTGCCTGCGACTCCGCCTTGATCGTCATCAGCGTGGGCGGCGGCTTGGCGCCGAAGCTGATGCAGCCGGACAGGGTCGCCATCGCGGCAAGGGCGGCGACCGGCGCCAGACGGGTCATGATCGGAGCCATCATCTACTTCCTCGGCTTGTAATCTGGCAGCTGGCTGCTGCCGCCGCCCAGCACGCCGCCCGCCCCGCCGCGATCGAGCCGCCCGGCGACGGAGGTGAGCGCCTCGGCCATTTCGTTCAGGTTGCGGATCAGCTCGTTGACCTCGGGCACGGTGCGGGTGGTCAGGCCCTTGATCGCCGGCCGCGCCTCGCTGATCGCGCCGTCGAGATTTTCCATGCTGCTGCGCGCGGCCGCCACTGTCTTGTTGAGGTTGGCGAGCGTCGGCTTCAGATCGTCGCGCATCCCGGCGTTGAGCGTGGCGGCCAGCTGCCCCATCTGCTCGGCGGCGACGCCGGCCTGCGCCACGGCCTTGCGTGTCTCGACGAGGGTGGCGGCGATCTCCGGCCCGCGATCGGCGAGGCTGGAGGACAGGCGATCGACATTCTGGAGAATGCCGGTGATCGACTTCTGATTCTCCGGGCTCAGCGTCTGCGTCAGCCGCTCGGTAAGCTGGGTCAGCCGCTCCAGCAGGGCCGGTGCGTTGTTGAGGATGGCGCCGAGGCCGCCGGCCTTCGGCGGGATCAGCGGCGCGCCGAACGGCCCCGGCGCTTCGATCGCGGGGGCGCCGGTGATGGCCCCGTCGAGGTTGATCTGGCTGACGCCGGTGAAGCCCACGCCCGCGATGGTGGCGGTGGTGCCCTGAAGCACCGGCGTCTCCTCCTTCACCACGATGCGCACGCGGACGAGTTCGGGCTGGTCGGGGATCAGCTTGATCTCCTCCACCTTGCCCACGGGAACGCCCGAGAAATTGACGGCCGACCCCTTGGCGATGCCGTCGACCGAAGTCTTGAACAGGATGTCGTAGGGCTTGTCGCTGGCGGCGCCGAAGCCGGCGATCCAGATGACGAAGGCGCAGGTGATCGCGACCAGCGCGAACACCACGGACCCCACCAGCACATGGCTCGATCGCGTTTCCATCAGCGCCTCATCCCGCCTTGTCCTGTACCTGCGCCCTGGCGTTGCGGTCGGCGGCGTCGGCCGCCACCCGGCCGCGCGGCCCGTTGAAATATTCCTGAATCCACGGATGGTCCAACGCCAATAGTTCCGGGATCGTTCCGATCGCCACGACCTGCTTGTCGGCCAGCACCGCGATGCGGTCGCAGATGGCGTAGAGCGTGTCGAGATCGTGGGTGATGAGGAATACGGTGAGGCCCAAAGTCTCCTTCAGGCTCTTGATGAGCCCGTCGAAATTGGCCGCGCCGATCGGGTCGAGGCCCGCCGTCGGCTCGTCGAGGAACAGCAGCTCGGGGTCGAGCGCCAGCGCGCGGGCGAGGCCAGCGCGCTTCCTCATGCCCCCCGAAAGCTCGGACGGATATTTCGGCCCCGCCTCGGGCGGCAGGCCGGTCATCGCGACCTTGTAGGCGGCGATCTCGTCGAGCAGCCCCTCGCCCAGATGGCCGTAGAATTCGCGCAGCGGCACCTCGACATTCTCGGCCACGGTGAGCGTGGAGAAGAGCGCGCCGCCCTGGAACAGTACGCCCGATCGGCGCCGCGCGTTGAGCGCCTCCTTGGCGGTCATGCTGGTGATCGCCTCGCCGAACACCTCGATCTCGCCCGCGACCGGCTGTTGCAGGCCGATGATCGAGCGCATCAGCACCGACTTGCCGGTGCCCGATCCGCCGACCACGCCGAGGATTTCACCGCGCCGCACCTCCAGATCGAGATCCTGATGGACGAACTGCTCGCCGAAGCTGTTGGCCAGCCCCCGCACGACGATGACCGGCTCGCCCTTCGCCATCAGATCCACCCGATCGCGGCGAAGAACACCGCGAACATCGCGTCGAGCACGATCACCAGGAAGATCGACTGGACCACGGCGGCGGTCGTGCGTAGGCCGACCTGCTCGGCATTGCCCTCCACCTGCATCCCCTGGAAACAGCCGGCGATCGAGATGATGAGGCCGAATACCGGCGCCTTGATGAGCGCCTGATAGACATCGGTGATCGGCACGACCTCCCGGATGCGGGTCACGAAGGTGACGGGCGGGATATCGAGCGAGAACCAGCTGAACAGCCCGCCGCCGATCAGCGCGAGGACGGCGGCGTAGAAACCGAGCAGCGGCATCATCAGCACGCCCGCCATCACGCGCGGCAGGATCAGCGCCTCCATCGGCGAGATGCCGATGGTGCGCATCGCGTCCACCTCCTCGGCCAGACGCATCGATCCGATCTGCGCGGCGAAGGCCGAACCGGAGCGACCGGCGACCATGATCGCCGTCATCAGCACGCCCAGCTCGCGGAAGGTGAGCCGGCCGACGAGGTTGATGGTGAACACCTCCGCGCCGAACTGGCGCAGCTGGATCGCACCCTGCTGGGCGATGACGATGCCGATCAGGAAGCTCATCAGGCCGATGATCGGCAGCGCGTCCACGCCGACAACCTCGAACTGGCGAACGATCGAATTGCCGCGAATCCGGCGCGGGTGGCGCGCCAGATCCCACAGGGTGATGAGCGTGGCGCCGAGGAAACCGACGAGGCCGACGAGCGTGTGCCCGGCGCTGACCGTGGCGCGCCCCGCCTGTTCCAGCATCCGCACGAAGGAGGAGCTATGGTCAGGCCGCACCTTCAGCGGCTGATCGGCGGCCGCGACCTGTTCGAGCAGGCGGGCGGCGCTTTCGTCGGCGCCCTCGACCGTCGCGTCATGATCGCGGACGAGGCGGTGGATCAGCCACGCGCCGACCGTGTCCATCCGCTCGACACCCGACAGATCGATCCGTTCCGGCGCGGATGTCAGGGCGGACAGCCGTGCCGGCAGATCGCCCATGCCCGACAGGGTGAGCGCGCCCGACACGCGCAGCACGCTGGCGTTGCCGTCCTTGTCCTCGCTGATTGTCGCTGGCGCCACCATCGTTACGGACAGTGAACCAATGATTTCGTCCCCGCAAGCATCCCCGGTGAGACGCCGTTACGGCCGATATGTTCCGCGTGCGTGACAGGCCGCGGAACATTGGGCTAGGCGGGCCGTCATGAGCGCCCAACCCGAACTCGCCATCTACGACATGGACCGCACGATCACGCGCACGGGCACCTACACGCCTTTCCTGCTCCACGCGGCCCTGCGCCTGAAACCGTGGCGGCTGGCGTTGGCGCCGTTCGTGCTACTGCCGATGGCGCTCTACGCGGCCAAGGCGATCAGCCGGAAGCGGCTGAAGGAGATCAACCAGGCGATGTTGCTGGGCGCCGCCGTCCCCCGCGCCGATCTCGCCCGCGTGACCGAGAGCTTCGCTGATGTCATCATGAAGGCCAACACCCTGCCCGGCGCGCTGAAGCAGATCGAGGCGGATCGCGCCGCCGGCCGCCGGCTGGTGCTGGCGACGGCCTCCTACCGGCTCTACGTGGCGGCGATCGCGGCGCGGCTGGGCTTCGACGACGTGATCGCGACCAACAGCCTGACCGGCGTCGGCGACCGGATCATGGCGCGGATCGATGGCGAAAATTGCTACGGGCCGGACAAGCTCCGCATGATCGAGGCATGGATGCACGACGAGGGCGTGGATCGCGGCGCGGTGCGGGTGCGCTTCTATTCCGACCATGCCTCCGACGCGCCGGTGCTGGAATGGGCGGACGAGGCCTATGCGACCAACCCGAGCGCGAAACTGCGGACCCTGGCGGCGCGGCGGGGATGGCCGGTGCTGGAGTGGGGCGTGACGGTCTGATCGATCCTCTCCTGCAAGGGGAGGTGGCAGCCCGTCAGGGCTGACGGAGGGGTATCGCCCTCTCGATAGCGGGTCACCCCTCCACCATCGGCTGCGCCGCCGGCCCCCCTCCCCTTGCAGGGGAGGATTTACGTCGCCCGCCCCCGCGATGTCGCGTTGGTCGATCGATCCGCCGTCTCCGTCGCGTCACGACAGACTTGGTAACGAAGCTTTGCTCCGGTAAGCCATCGTTCCGGATCGACAACAGGGATGTCCCATATGGCCGCTTTCCGTGGTGCGCTGATCGCCGCGCTCCTCCTTTCCTCGACCGCCGCCGTGGCCGCCGAACCCAAGCTCGCCCGCGCCACCAGCGGGCAGAAGTTGCAGGAAGCGACCATGAACGACGTGCCGCGCTGCACGCGCAAGCTGGGCACGGTCTCGGTCGCCGATGGGGACGATCCCTCGGGCTGGACGCAATTCTCGCTCGCGCCGCCGTCGAAGCTGCTGAAGGTGCTGATCCAGCGATCGGGCTGCTTCAACCTCGTCGATCGCGGCACCGGGCTGAACGCGGCGCAGCGCGAGCGCGACATCGCCGGCGGCATGGGGCTGCAACGTGGCTCCAACGTGGGCGGCGGGCAGATCAAGGCGGCGGATTATGTGCTGGTCGCCGAAATCCAGGGCGCCAACGCCAATGCCAGCGGCAATGCCGTGGGCGCGGTGGCGGGCGGCCTGATCGGCGGCGCGCTGGGCGGGCTGGTCGGCGGCGTGAAGAGCCGCAAGGCCGAGGCCAACACCGTCCTGTCGCTCACCAATGTCCGCACCACCGAGACGATCGCCACCGAGGATGGCTATGCCGCCAAGCGCGACATGAGCTTCGCGGCGGGCGGCGGCGGTTTCTGGGGCAGCGGCGCGGCCGGTGCCGTCGGCGGCGGCTATGAGAGCACCGATATCGGCAAGGTCGTCACGCTCGCCTTCATCCAGGCCTATTCCAAGATGGTGACGTCGCTCAATCTGGTGGGCGCGGGCTCCGAAGGTACGGCCGAAGCGGCGCCGAAAAAGACCTTCAGCACCATGGGTCCGGTCGTGATGCGCAAGACACCCGCCGCCACCGGCGCCACGATCCGCACCCTGCCGCCGGGCGCGATCCTGTATCCCACCGGCAAGCAGGACGGCCTGTGGTGGGAAGTCGCCGACGAGAACGACAATGTCGGCTGGGTGCTGAACACCAAGCTGGAGCCGTCGCGCTGACAGTTCCAACCCCAAAACTCCGTTCGTCCTGAGCGAAGTCGAAGGACGTGCCCCAAGCGGTACGTCTGCCTTCCGTGCTTCGACTAGGCTCAGCACGAACGGGTTTAGGAACGTGACAGGGGAGGCGCCGCAACGCCTCCCCCGCCCGCTCAAGCCGCCGTCTTCAGCGAGGCCATGTCGATCACGAAGCGATACTTCACGTCGCTCCTCACCATCCGGTCGAACGCCGTGTCGATCTCCTGAATGGGGATGATCTCAATGTCCGAGGTCAGGCCGTGTTCGTTGCAGAAATCGAGCATCTCCTGCGTCTCGGCGATGCCGCCGATCAGCGAACCGGCGAGCTGGCGGCGGCGGAAGATGAGATTGCCGACATTGGGCGACGGATGCGGCTCGGCGGGCACGCCCAGCAAGGTCATCGTCCCGTCGCGCTTGAGGAGCGCCATGAACGCATCCAGATCGTGCGGTGCGGCCACCGTGTTCAGGATGAAATCGAAGCTGTTGGCCTGCGCCGCCATCTGATCGGCATCGCGCGACACGACCACCTCGTGCGCCCCCAGCGCCAGCGCGTCGTCGCGCTTGCCGGGCGAGGTGGTGAACACCACGACATGCGCGCCCATCGCAGCCGCGATCTTGACGCCCATATGGCCGAGCCCGCCGAGTCCGACGACGCCCACCTTCTGCCCCGGCGCGACCTTCCAATGGCGCAGCGGCGAATAAGTCGTGATGCCGGCGCACAGCAGGGGCGCCACCGCCGCCAGATCGGCCTCCGGGTGCGTGATCTTCAGCACGAAGCCTTCGTCGACGACGATATGGTCCGAATAGCCGCCCAGCGTATGGCCGCCCGTAATCGCGTCCGCGCCATTGTAGGTGCCGACGAAACCCGTGGTTTCGCAATAATTTTCCTCGCCATCCGCGCATGATGCGCAATGGCCGCAACTGCCGACCATGCAGCCGACCCCGGCGATGTCGCCGATCTTGAACTTGGTCACCTCGGCGCCGACCGCCGTGACCCTGCCGACGATCTCATGGCCGGGCACGCAGGGGTAGAGCGTCCCCTCCCACTCACCGCGCGCGGTGTGGAGATCGGAATGGCAAATCCTTCGCGATGATGGTCTGGTCGCAGCCAGAGCCGGCCGCGCCGCCGATATGGCGCACGACCGGGGCATTTCCAGTGGCGTAACGAAACTTTTATCGCAGCGCAGCATCGCCTCGCCGCAGCGGATCACACCGCCGCCAGCGCCTGTTCGAAATCGGCGATCAGGTCGCCGGCATCCTCGACGCCGATCGAGATGCGGACGAGATTGTCGCCGATATCGAGCGCGTCCTTGCGCGCCTGAGGTACGGACAGATGCGTCATGCCCGCCGGGTGGCTGGCCAGCGTCTCGGTGCCGCCGAGGCTGACGGCGAGTTTCGCGATACGCAGCGCGTCGAGGAAGGCGAAGGCCTCGCGCTCGCCGCCTTTCAGGTAGAGCGAGAAGGTCGATCCGGCGCCGGTGCAATGGCGGCGGTAGATGTCGGCCTGCGTGCCGCCCTCCTCCAGAAAGCCGAGATAGCCGACCCGCTCCACCTTGGGATGATCGCGCAGGAAGGCGCAGACCTTGGCGGCATTCTCGCCCGCCCGGCTCATGCGCAGTTCCAGCGTCTCGAGCGAGCGGAGCAGCATCCAGGCGGTGTTGGGATCGGTGATGGTGCCGATCGTGTTGCGCATCGTGCGGACCGGCCCGAGCAGGCTCTTCGGCCCGACCGCGGCACCCGCCACCAGATCACTATGCCCGCCGACATATTTGGTGAGCGAATAGACCACCAGATCTGCGCCGTGCTTCAAGGGGTGCTGCCACAGCGGCCCCAGGAACGTGTTGTCGATCACGATCGGCGACGGCTCGCCCTGCCCCAGCGCGTCGCGCGCGGCGGCGACTGCCTCGACATCGACCAGCACGTTGGTCGGGTTGGCCGGGCTTTCGAGGTAGATCATCGCGATCCGTCCCTGAGCGGTGGCCTTGTCCAGCACCGCGCCGATCTCCTCGCGCGAGGCGCCGGCGGGGAAATCGAGCCACGTCACACCGAATCGGCCCAGCACACGGCCGATCAGGGTTTCCGTCGCGGCGTAAAGCGGCCCGGAATGGACGATGACGTCGCCGGGCTGGACCAGCGCCAGCATGACCGTGGCGATGGCGGACATGCCGCTGGAGAAACTGAGGGCGTCCTCCGCCTCGTCCCAGATCGCCAGGCGATGCTCCAGTATCTCCTGATCCGGCCCGTTGAAGCGCGAATAGACGAGGCCCTCGGCCCCGCCCGGCCGCTTGCCGGTGACGCCCTCGAAATGGCGTTTGCCCGCCGCCGCACTCTCGAACACGAAGGTGGAGGTGAGGAAGATCGGCGGCTTGAGCGACCCCTCCGACAGCATCGGATCATAGCCGTGGCCCATCATCTGGGTCGCGGGGCTGAGCTTGCGGCCGCCGATCTCGGTGGCGTGGCGGCGCGGGCGGCGGTTAGGGCCGGCGCCGGTCAGATCGGCTTCGGTGGGGTCGTTCGCCATCGTCTCGCTCCGGTCAGATGATGTGGAAGACCAGCAGCAGAATCACGACGATGCCGGGCACGCCCAGCAGCCAGAGGATCAGTCCCTTGCCCATCTCATTCTCTCCTGATGCGATGACCGCATCGGACAGCCGAACGGGCGCGGGGCCGATCCTGTTCCTCAGGCTTCGGGCGTGGCTTCGGGCGCGGGCTCGGCCGCGTCGTCACCGGTGGCGGGCACGTCGCGGAAGTAAGGTTCGACCGGGCCGGAGAGCTTCATCGTCATGGCATTGCCGAAGCGATCCCGCGACTTGCCGACGGCCATGCGGACCCAGCCCTCGGAGACGCAATATTCCTCGATGTTGGTCTTTTCCTGCCCCTTGAAGCGGATGCCGACGCCGCGCTGGAGGATGTCGGCATCGAAGAAATCGCTCTTGGGGTCCATCGAAAGGCGGTCAGGGGGCGTGTCGGTCATGGCGTCCTGCTTGATGTTCGGCCGGCCCGGCCGGCGGCTTGCTGCCCGCGCTGATAGCCCCCTGCCCCGGTGCGTCAACCGCGCAGGCGTGCAACCAACCGCCGCCGGCGGGGTTGAGGGCGCAGGTTCCCCGACCGAGGAGCATGAGCGATGGCCGACTTCAAGAAGGGTGACAAGGTGACCTGGAAGTCGCATGGTGGCACCGCCCACGGGAAAGTCGTGCGCAAGGTGACCCGCCCGATGGACATCAAGGGCCACCATGTCGCGGCCTCGCGGGATAACCCCGAGTATCTTGTTCAGACGGAGACTGGTTCACGAGCGGCGCACAAGGCAGGGGCGCTCTCCAAGACCTGATCGTCTGAAGGCAGACATCACCCGTCACATTTTGGTCTCGCCCGGCGACGCGAAAGCCCGTAAGTCCGCTGCCAGACCTATAAGGAGGAAGTTTATGGCAAAGACCCCTGCAAAGAAGACCGGCGACGCCGCCAAGGCCAGCGATGCGCCGAAGACCGGCGGCATCCACAAGCCCGTCACGCCATCCGCCGACCTCGCCGAAATCGTCGGCGCCGCGCCCCTGCCGCGCAGCGAGATGGTCAGCAAGGTGTGGGATTATATCCGCACCAACAAGCTGCAAAACCCCGAGAACAAGCGCGAGATCATCGCCGACGCGAAGCTCAAGAAGATCTTCGAGACCGACAAGGTGACCATGTTCGAGATGAACAAGCACCTGTCGAAGCACGTCAAGTAAGACGCGGGCGACGATCGATCGCAAAGGGCGGCGCGGGAAGACCTCGCGCCGCCCTTTCTGTTTGTTGCTGGTGGCGATGACCCGCGCCTCATTTGAGCGAGAAAGACCGCAGGGAATCCATAACCATTCCCCGCAATCCTGCACGGGTGAAACGGTCGCGCGATGCGCCTAGCCATCATCCTCGCCGCCGGCCTGTCGCGCCGCTTCGGCCGCCGCGCGAAGCTGCTCGCCCCCCTCGCCGGCCGGCCGCTTCTCGCCCACGCGATCGCCCGCGCCAAGAACGAGGCCGAGCGCGTCATCCTCGTCACCGGCGCCAACGCGGCCCATACGCGGCGCGTCGCCCGCGCCGCCGGGATCGAGACGGTCCACGCCCCCGCCTATCGCGATGGCCTCTCCGCCAGCCTGAGCGCCGCGCTCCGCCGGGTCCGACCCGTGGACCGCCAACTCCTCCTCCTCCTCGGCGACATGCCGCTCGTCCCCTCCGCACGCCGCTGGCGGCTGCACGGGGCCGATGCGGTGCGGCCGATCGTGGACGGGCAGCCCGGCCACCCGGTGCTGATCCGCGCCGCCATCCTGCGCGGCGCGCGGCTCGGCGGCGATCGCGGCCTTGCGCCGCTGCTCGCCGGGCGGCGTATCCGCACCGTCCCCGGCGGCCCCGGCGCGCTGCTCGACCTCGATACGCCACATGCGTTTCGCACGGCGCGCGGATCGTGGAGGCGGCTCGCGGCGTTGGCGCGGGCATGAACGAACTCGCAGGGTGGGTCGCGCCCGCCGCCACCATGATCGCGGCGATGATGACCGCCGCCAATCTCGGCGCGCGCTTCACCGGCTGGGGCTTCGTGGTCTTTCTGCTGGGCTCGATCGGCTGGGTGATCGTCGCCGCGACCAGCGGCCAGACGAACCTGCTGCTCACCAACGGCTTCCTCGCGGTGGTGAACCTCGTCGGTATCTGGCGCTGGCTCGGCCGTCAGGCCCGCTACGAGGCGGGCGGGCGCGAGGCGGCGGAGAGGAGCGAGGCCAAACCCGTCCGCCCCCTCCTGCCGGTCGGCTCGCTCGCCGATCGCAGCGTCGTCGCGCGTGACGGCGGCACGCTCGGCCATGTCGTCGATGCGATGCTCGACGAGGGCGCCGGTCGCATCGCCTATCTGGTGGTCCGCACCGGCGGGGTCGGCGGCGTCGGCGAGACGCTCCACGGCCTCGGCTGGGGCGAGGTGACAGCGTGCGAGGCGGGGCGGCTGGTCGCGGCGATCGACGCCCCAGCCCTCGCCGCCCGCCCGGCGCTGGAGCCCGACGCCTGGCCCGCCAGCGCCCGCGAGGCCGGGATTGCCTGATCCCGCGCCCGTCATCGTCACCGCAACCCTCGGTGACGCGGATTTCGCCCGCCTCGATGCGCTGCGCCGCGCCCACTTCCCGCCCGAGCGCAACCATCTGTCGGCGCACCTGACTCTCTTCCACCACCTCCCGCCCTCTTTGCTGCCCGAACTCGACGGGCGGCTGCGCGAGGCGGTGCGGGCGGCACCCCCGGCCGCTACGCTGGCGGCGGTGATGTCGCTCGGGCGGGGCGTGGCCTACCGGATCGACAGCCCCGCGCTCGCCGCGGTCCGTGCCGACCTCGCCGATGCCTTCGCCGGCCTGCTGACGCCGCAGGATCAGGCCGGCTGGCGCCCCCATGTCACCATCCAGAACAAGGTGGCGCCCGAAGCCGCACGGGCGCTGCAAGTCGCGCTCTCCGCCGATTTCCGCCCCGCGCCGCTCGCGATCGTCGGGCTGGCGAGCCATTATTATCGGGGCGGCCCGTGGGAGCCGATCAAGGCCTACCGCTTCCGCGCGGGCTGAACCCGATAATTGGTCACCGGCGCGTTAGGGTTAGGAGATTGTCAAAGTCTTGCCCCTAGATCGAGTCGCGAAGCCGCCCATCCGGGGTGGACGGGGTGATCGATGAGCGCATTCGGCAGGCGGGGTGGAACGGCGGGCTTCGGGGTCGCGCGACCGATGCAGGTCGGGCAGCCGGGGATGGCCGGCGGCCAGTTTCCGCCGCTGACCGAAAGTTCCTTCCCCGCCCCCATTCCCGAGCCGCTCGACGCGATGGCGCGGCTGGCGCACCGCGAGGCGGCGTCGGGCGAGGCGGGATCGAGCCGGGTCGAGGGTTTCGAGGCATCGGTCCACCGCATCAAGGAACAGGTGCTGCCGCGCCTGCTCGAGCGGGTCGATGCCGAGGCCGCCGCGACCTTGGCCAAGGACGAGCTGGCCGAGGAATTCCGCCCGATCATCGGCGAGGTGCTGGCCGAGCTGAAGATCACGCTCAACCGGCGCGAGCAGTTCGCGCTGGAAAAGGTGCTGGTCGATGAGCTGCTGGGCCTGGGGCCGTTGGAGGAACTGCTTTCCGATCCGGCGATCACCGACATCATGGTCAACGGGCCGGACCAGACATACGTGGAGCGCAAGGGCAAGCTGGAGCTGGCCAACGTGCAGTTCCGCGACGAGGAGCATCTGTTCCAGATCGCCCAGCGCATCGTGTCCAAGGTCGGCCGCCGGGTCGACCAGACCACGCCGTTGGCCGACGCCCGCCTTCAGGACGGCAGCCGCGTCAACGTGATCGTGCCGCCGCTGTCGCTGCGCGGCACGGCCATCTCGATCCGCAAATTCTCCGCCAAGCCGATCACGCTCGACATCATGGCCAAGACGGGCAGCATGTCCGAGAAGATGGCGACGGTGCTGAAGATCGCCGGCGCCTGCCGGTTCAACGTCATCATCTCGGGCGGCACGGGCTCGGGCAAGACGACGATGCTCAACGCGCTGTCGAAGATGATCGACCCCGGCGAGCGCGTGGTGACGATCGAGGACGCGGCCGAGCTTCGCCTGCAACAGCCGCATTGGCTGCCGCTGGAAACGCGCCCCGCCAACCTGGAAGGGTTCGGCGCGATCACGATCCGCGATCTCGTCATCAACGCGCTGCGCATGCGGCCGGATCGCATCATCCTGGGCGAAATCCGTGGCTCGGAATGTTTCGACATGCTGGCGGCGATGAACACCGGCCACGACGGATCGATGTGCACGCTCCACTCCAATTCCCCCCGCGAGGCGCTGGCGCGTATGGAGAATATGGTGCTGATGTCCGACATCAAGGTGCCCAAGGACGCCATCAGCCGCCAGATCGCGGATTCGGTCGACATGATCGTGCAGGTGAAGCGCCTGCGCGACGGTTCGCGCCGGGTGACCAACATCACCGAGGTGATCGGCATGGAAGGCCCCGTGATCGTCACGCAGGAGCTGTTCAAGTTCGACTATCTCGACGAGGGCGCCGACGGCCGCATCGCGGGCGATTACAACAGCTCGGGCCTGCGCCCCTACACGCTGGAAAAGGCGCGGCAGTTCGGCTTCGATCAGGCCTATCTGGAGGCATGCCTGTAAACACCGCAGACTATGCGGATAGAATATGACGTTTCATTGCTGAGACGATTCATCGGACTTTGCGGCTTTGACAGGTCGCGGCCGTTCCCGCTCCATGCCCGGATCGGAACAATCCGGGAGGATGACGGGTGGATATTTCGTTTCATCGAGGCGGGCATCTGGCGCGGCGGGGCGATCATCCTGATGCGGGCGCTGCTCGACGTCTATGGCGCCGACGGCCGCAAGGTTTTCGCGGCCGATTCCTTCGCCGGCATCCCGCTCAACACGAAGGCGAAGAACGATCCGGTCGATCGCTGGGCCGACCGCTGGGTCGCAGGCTTGGAGGAGGTGCGCGGCAATATCGCGCGCTTTGGCCTGCTCGACGAGCGGATCATATTCGTCGAGGGCTTCTTCGCCGACAGTCTCCCGGCGCTTCGCGACGAGCGGTTCGCGCTGATCCGGCTGGATTCGGATTCCTACGATTCGGTCGAGACGTCGCTGGATTACCTCTATCCCCTGCTGTCGCGCGGCGGGGTGATCATCATCGACGACTGGCATCTGCCCGGATGCCGCATGGCCGTGCAGGATTATCGCGCGCGCCATGGCATCGCCGATCCGATCCAGCAGGATGGCGGCAACGCCTATTGGGTGAAGCGACAGGAATATGGCACGCCCCGCTGAAATCCCGGCGCGGTGCCCACCGCCTTACCGCCCGACCCAATTCCCCGGCCGCTTCTCCACGAACGCCGTCATCCCCTCGATCTTGTCCTCGGTCGCGCAGACGCCGTTGAACAGGCGGCGCTCGAAGACGATGCCCATCGCGAGGTTCGTCTCGAACGCGGCGTTGACCATTTCCTTGTTCACCAGCGCGGCGACCGGCGGCATGGCGGCGATGTCCTGCGCGGCCTTCAGCGCCTCGTCGAGCAGGTCGGCGGCCGGCACCACGCGCGAAACGAGGCTGGCGCGTTCGGCTTCCTCGGCACCCATCATCCGGCCCGTCAGGCACATGTCCATCGCCTTGGCCTTGCCGACCGCGCGGGTCAGGCGCTGCGAGCCGCCCATGCCCGGCGCCACGCCCAGCTTGATCTCCGGCTGACCGAATTTGGCGGTATCGGCCGCGATGATGAAATCGGCCATCATCGCCACTTCGCAGCCACCGCCCAGCGCGAAGCCCGCGACCGCCGCGATCCACGGCTTGCGCGTCGCGGTGACCTTCTCGAAGCCCTGGAAGAAATTCTCCAGATACATGTCGGAGAAGCCCTTGCCCTGCATCCCCTTGATATCGGCGCCCGCCGCGAACGCCTTCTCGCTGCCGGTCAGCACCAGGCAGCGCTGGCCCGGATCGGCGTCATAGGCCGCGAAGCAGGCGATCAGATCGTCCAGCACCTGCTGATTGAGCGCGTTCAGCGCCTGCGGGCGGTTGAACCGCACGAGCGTCACCGCGCCCTGCTGTTCGACGAGCAGCGTCTCGTAATCCATCATTCTCTCCCGATCAGGCGCTCAGCGTGGCGCCATGCGGATGGCGCCGTCAAGCCGGATGACCTCGCCGTTGAGCATCGGATTGCGGACGATCGCCTCGACCAGCTGGGCATATTCGGCCGGTTTGCCGAGGCGGCTGGGGTGCGGCACCATCGCGCCCAGCGCATCCTGCACATGCTGCGGGAAGCTCTCCAGCATCGGCGTCAGGAAGATGCCCGGGGCGATCGTCATCACCCGGATCTTGTGCTGCGACAGGTCGCGCGCGATCGGCAGGGTCATGCCGACGACGCCGCCCTTGGAGGCCGCATAGGCCGCCTGCCCGATCTGCCCGTCATAGGCCGCCACGCTGGCGGTGTTGACGATCACGCCGCGCTCGCCCTCGACCTCGTCGATCGCCGCGAGGCGCGCCGCGAATTTCGAGATCATGTTGAACGTGCCGATCAGGTTCACGCCGATCGTCTTGGCGAAGGTATCGAACGGGTGCGGAGCATTCTCCTTGCCGACGGTCTTCACCGCCGGCGCGATACCAGCGCAATTGACGAGGATGCGCGCGACGCCGTGCGCCGCCTCCGCCGCGTCGAGGCCCGCCGCCGCGCTGGCGTCGTCGGCGACGTTGACGCTCACGAACAGCCCGCCGATCTCCTCGGCCTTGGCGCGCCCGACCTTTTCGTTGAGATCGAAGATGGCGACCTTGGCGCCGGCACCCGCCAGCATCTTGGCGGTCGCGTTGCCGAGGCCCGAGGCGCCGCCGGTGACGATCGCCGAAACTCCATTGAGATCCATATGTCCAGCTCCTTGGGTCAGTTCGGGGGCGGTGACGGCCCTATGATTGCTGCGAGGCGTGGGTGTTACAAGGCGCGCGCGATCACCATGCGCTGAATGTCCGACGTGCCCTCGTAGATCTGGCACACCCGCACATCGCGGTAGATTTTCGCGACGCCATATTCCTCGAGATAACCGTAGCCGCCGAGTGTCTGCACCGCACCCGAGCAGACGGCCTCGGCCGTTTCGGACGCGACCAGCTTGGCCATCGAGGCTTCGGTCAGGCAGGGCAGGCCCGCATCCTTCAGGCTCGCGGCATGCAGCACCAGATGCCGCGCCGCCTCCAGACGGGAAGCGAGATCGGCGAGGCGGAAGCCCACCGCCTGATGCTCGATGATGGCCTTGCCCATCGACTTGCGATCCTTGGCGTAATCCACCGCGATGGCGAGCGCCGCCTGCGCCATGCCGATGCACTGCGCGGCGATGCCGATGCGCCCCGCCTCCAGATTGGACAGGGCCATGCGATAGCCCGCGCCGCGCTCGCCGAAGAGCAGATCGTCGGCCACGAACATCTCGTCGAAGCGGATCGCGCAGGTGTCGGACGCGCCCTGCCCCATCTTGTGCTCGACCTTGTCGACCGAATAGCCCGGCGTGTCGGTCGGCACGAGGAAGCCGGAGATGCCCTTCTTGCCGGCCTCCGGATCGGTCACGGCGAACACCATCGCCACGCCGCCGATCTTGCCCGAGGTGATGAATTGCTTGGCGCCGTTCAGCACCCAGCCGCCCTCGACCTTGGTGGCGCGCGTCCTGAGCGCCGAAGCATCCGACCCGGCATCCGCCTCGGTCAGCGCGAAGCAGCCGATCATGCGGCCGCTGACAAGATCGGGCAGGAAGCGCGTCTTCTGCGCCTCGCTGCCGAAGCGCAGGATGCCCGAGACGAGCAGGCTGTTCTGGATCGACACGATCGTGGAAAGCGCGCCGTCGGCCGCGCCCAGTTCGATCAGCGACAGCGCGTAGGACACATAATCCGCCGCCGCGCCGCCGGCCTCTTCGGGCGCGGTCATGCCCATCAGCCCCATCTGGGCGAGTTCGACGAACAAATCGGGCGGATAGCCGTGCGCCGCCTCATAGGCCGCGCTGTTCGGCTTGATCCGCTCCTGTGCGAAGTCGCGAACCGCATCGCGGATCGCCGTCTGCGTGTCCGTCAGAATCATTTTCTCTCCACCTCAGGAGGCTGGTGGCTTTCGCGCGCGCCGGCGTCAATGGATTCGCAGCGACCCGGCGATGACTTGCTTGCGAAGTTTGCGAAGCCCGTTCGCAGAATGCGCGGCGATGACGGGCGGGAATTGCACCTCTTTTTTGCGAATGGCTCGCAACACCATTGCGATTGCGAACCGTTCGCGCTATCCGGCGACCAACATCGGTAGCGGATCACACCCAAGCATATGTCGGACAGCGTAACCCGCACGATGGCGAGCCAAAGGCGGCGCGGCTTCTGGCTGAAGCATCTTCACCGCTGGCACTGGATCAGCTCGGGCCTGTGCCTGGTCGGCATGATCCTGTTCGCCGTCACCGGCATCACGCTCAACCATGCCGGCAGCATCGCGAGCGAGCCCAAGACGATCACTCGCGTCACCACCCTGCCGCCGCCCGTGCGGCGCGCCATCGCCGGCGAGGACGAGGCCAAGCGCCCGCTGCCGCCCGCCGTGCGCGACGCGATCGCCGGGGCGATCCAGGTGGACGTTCCCGCCGACACGATCGCCGAGTGGAGCGCCGACGAGGTCTTTCTCGACATGCCCCGCCCCGGCAGCGACGCCACCCTCTCGATCGACCGGATCGAGGGCCGGGTGGAATATGAGCGCACCGATCGCGGCTGGATCAGCTTCCTCAACGATCTCCACAAGGGCCGCAACGCGGGTGCCGCGTGGAGTTGGTTCCTCGATATCTTCGCGGCCTCGGCGATCATCTTCGCCTTTACCGGGCTGTTCCTGCTCCAGCTGCACGGCCGCCAGCGCCCGGCGACCTGGCCGGTGGTCGGCCTGGGGCTGATCGCGCCGCTCATCCTGATCCTGCTTTTCATCCACTAGGGGGAAATGATGCACCTGACCTACCGCACGATCCTGCCGGCGACGGCCATGGCGAGCCTCGCCGGCCCGGCCCTGGCGACGACGGTCGATCTCTCGATCACGCTCCCCCAGATCAAGACCGCCGAATATCACCGCCCCTATGTCGCGGCATGGCTGGAGCAGGCCGGGCAGCCGACCGGCCGCACCGTGCAGGTCTGGTATCAGCAGCCGCGCCCGAACGCGCGCGAGGACGGCACCAAGTGGCTGCGCGATCTGCGCGGCTGGTGGCGCAAGTCGGGCCGCGCGCTCGATCTGCCGGCCAACGGGATCAGCGGCGCGACCCGCGCGCCCGGCACCCATGCGGTCTCGGCCAATGTCGGCCAGCTGCCCGCCGGCGCCTATGAACTGGTGGTCGAGGCGGTGCGCGAGGACGGCAATCGCGAGACCGTCCGCCTGCCGATCGCCTGGAACGGCAAGGCCGCGACCAAGGCCGCGACCGCCAAGGGCACGATCGAACTCGGCGCCGTCAGCGCCGTGGTCAAGCCGTAACATCAGGGGGAGGAAACCAGCCATGAAAACGAAACTCGTCGCGGCGCTCGCCGCCGCCACCATGCTGATCCCGGCCGTCGCCACCGCGCACAGCCCGTGGCTCAAGCCGTCCGCCACCGTGGTTTCGGGCAAGGAAGGCTGGGTCACGGTCGATGCCGCCGCCTCGACCGACGTGTTCATCGCCGATCACCAGCCGCTGCCGTTCGAGATGATGAAGGTGACGCAGCCCGACGGCAGCGCCGGTCAGGTCGAAAATGGCATGCGGGGCAAGTTCCGCTCCACCTTCGACGTGCATCTGACGCAGCCGGGCACCTATCGCATCGGCAGCGAGATGGCCGGCGTGTTCGGCAGCTACATGCTCGACGGCAAGGAACAGCGCCTGCCGCGCGGTCTGGCCGCCGACAAGCTGAAGGAGGCGATCCCGGCCGGCGCCACCGACGTGAAGATCATGGAAAATGCGGGCAGGAACGTGATCTTCGTGACCCTCGGCGCGCCGACCGACACGGTGCTGAAGCCGACCGGCAAGGGCCTCGATTTCGCCCCCGTCACCCACCCCGACGATCTCGTCGCGGGTGAGCCCGCCACCTTCGGCTTCCTCGTCGACGGCAAGCCCGCCGCCGGCATCGAGGTGAAGGTGATCCCCGATGGCCGCCGCTACCGCGACGAGCAGAAGGAAGAGAGCTTCACCACCGACGCCAAGGGACAGGTCAAGATCACCTGGCCCGCCGCCGGCCTCTATTGGGTGCAGGCCAGCACGTCGGACAAGAACAGCAGCATCCCCGGCGCGACCGATCGCCGGATGAGCTTCACCGCGACCCTCGAGGTGCTTCAGCCCTGATATGGCGGCACCTCACCTTTCCCCGCCCGACCCGCGTATCCCCAGGCGGCCATCGGGCGGGGAGCTTTGTCTTCCCATGAGCGAACCTCGCATCCTCGTCCCCCCCGCGATCGATCCGCGCGCCTTCGCCGGCCGCGCCGACGGCGCCAACGTCCGCCTGGTCGGCGAGACGATGGGGACGATGTGGTCGCTCCTCGCCACCAGCAATGTCGCACCCGCCGTGATCGAGCGCGCGGTGGTCGCCGCCTGCGATGCGGTGATCGCCGAGATGAGCCATTGGGTGGCCGGCTCCGAACTGTGCCGCTTCAACCGCCTGCCGCCGGGCGGCTGGGCGAGCCTGTCCTCGGGCTTCTTCCACGTCCTCACCGCCGGCATCGCGCTGGCGCACGACAGCGGCGGGGCGTTCGATCCCGGCGCGGGCGCGCTGGTCGCCGCCTGGGGTTTCGGCCCGGACGGCTCGCGCGCCGAGCCATCCCCGGCTGAAATCGTCATCGCCCGCGCCCGCAACGACGCGCGCCGCATCGAACTCGACCGCCACGCCCGCCGCGCGCGCCAGCCCGGCGGGCTGATGCTCGACCTGTCGGGCATCGCCAAGGGCCATGCCGTCGATCGCATCGGGCAGACGCTGGCGGGCCTCGGCATTCGCCACGCGCTGATCGAGGTGGGCGGCGAATTGCTCGGCCTCGGCGTCCAGCCGTCGGGCGAGCCCTGGTGGGTCGATGTCGAACAGCCGCCGGAGGCCGCGCTGCCGCCGACCCGCGTGGCGCTGTGCGGCCTCGCCATCGCCACCTCGGGCGATTATCGCCGCCGCCGCGAGGTGGACGGCCGCATCCTCAGCCACACGATCGATCCGCGCACCGGCCGGCCGATCGACAACCATGTCGCCTCGGTCACCGTCCTCCACGCGGAGGCGATGATGGCCGATGCCTATGCCACCGCGCTCACCGTCCTCGGCCCGAAGGACGGCCTCGCTCTGGCGGAGCGCCACGCGCTGGCCGCCGCCATCGTCGAGCGCACCCCCACCGGCTTCGTCGAGCATGTCTCGGTGGCGTGGAACGCGATGGCCGAGGAATGACCAGCGATCCCCTCCGTCTTGCCGGCGCCGCCGCCGCGCTGCTGCTGTGGCTGGCGCTGTGCCTCGCGATCGCCTGGGTCCGCCGCCGCGCCGCCCGCGCCGAAAAGGGCGAGGCGGGCGCGCTCCTGATCGCCCACGCCAGCCAGACCGGCTTCGCCGCCGGCATCGCCCAGCGCACCGCCGAGGCCCTGCGCGACGCGGGTGTGCCGGTTCGCCTCGCCCCGCTCGGCAAGGTCGACGCGGCGATGCTCGGCGAGAGCCGGCAGGCTTTGTTCGTCGTCTCGACCACCGGCGAGGGCGACGCCCCCGACGAAGCCTCGCGCTTCGTGCGCGGGGCGATGGCCGCGCCGGGCGGACTCGCCCATCTCGATTACGCCCTGCTGGCGCTCGGCGACCGCAGCTACGATCACTATTGCGGCTTCGGCCATGCGCTCGATCACTGGCTGCGCGAGAGCGGCGCCCGCCCCGCCACCGACCTGATCGAGGTGGACAATGGCGACCCCGCCGGCCTGCGCCAATGGCAGGAACGCCTTCGCCTGTTCGGCGCCGACGCCGACGCGGCCGACTGGCTGCCGCCCCGCTACGGCGCCTGGCGCCTCGCCGCCCGCACCCACCTCAACCCCGGCAGCCCCGGCGGCGAGGTCCATCTGATCCGGCTGGACCCACCTGCCGGCGAGGCCCCACTGTGGAGCGCGGGCGCCATCGCCGAAATCTACCCCGGCCCCTTCGCGCACGCCGCCGAGGGCGACCATGCCCACCGCGCTTACTCGATCGCCAGCCTGCCCGCCGACGGCGCGGTCGAACTGGTCGTGCGGCTGATGCACGATCCCGAAGGCCGCCCCGGCCTCGGCTCGGGCTGGCTGTGCCGCACCGCGCTGGCGGGCGAGCCGATCGCGCTGCGCCTGCGCGACAACCCCGCCTTCGCCGCGCCCGATCCCGATCGGCCGATGATCCTGATCGGCAACGGCACCGGCATCGCCGGGCTGCGCGCCCACCTGAAAGCCCGTCCGTTCGGCAGCGAGAATTGGCTGATCTTCGGCGAACGCCACGCCGCCACCGACAGCCTGTTCGCCGACGAACTCATCCACTGGACCCGCTCCGGCCACCTCGCGCGCCTCGACCGCGCCTTCTCCCGCGACGATCCCGCGCGGCCTTATGTCCAGCACCTTATCGCCCATCGCGCCGATGCGGTGCGGGACTGGGTGGCCAACGGCGCGGCGATCTATGTATGCGGCAGCCTTGAGGGGATGGCCGCCGGCGTGGATGCCGCGCTGACCGACATCCTCGGCCGCGAGGCGCTGGAAACCCTGACGGACGAAACCCGCTACCGCCGCGACGTTTACTAGAGCAACGGAAGAGGCGCACCGCCATTGCCCGATGTGCGAACCGCATCATCGGGCAATGGCGGGATCGCCGCTTACTCCGCCGCTTCGGCCACGGGCGGATCCTTGTAGACCAGCACGGGCTTGCGCGCGGCCAGCGTCTCGTCGAGGCGGCGGCGGGGGGCGTGGATGGGGGCGGCCTTGAGGGCCGGGTCGCCGGCTTTCGCTTTCTCCGCGAGGCTGCGCAGCGCGCCGATGAACTGGTCGAGCGCGGCCTTGCTCTCGGTCTCGGTCGGCTCGATCAGCATCGAGCCGTGGACCACCAGCGGGAAATACATCGTCATCGGGTGATAGCCCTCGTCGATGAGACCCTTGGCGATATCGAGCGTGGTGAAGCCCTCGGCCAGCCCCTCATCCGAGAAGAGCGCCTCGTGCATGCACGGGCCAGAGGGGCCGAAGGGCGCATCCAGCACGTCGTCCAGCGAGCGCAGGACGTAATTGGCGTTGAGGACGGCATCCTCCGCCACCTGGCGCAGCCCGTCCGCGCCATGGCTCAGCATGTAGCTGGCGGCGCGGGTAAACATGCCCATCTGGCCGTGGAAAGCGACCATGCGGCCGAAGGTGGAGGCATGATGCTCTTCGGCATTTTCCTCCTCGACCAGCAGATATTGGCCGTCCTGCTTCTCGACGAAGGGCAAGGGCGCGAAGGGGGCGAGGGCTTCGGAGAAGACCACCGGCCCGGCGCCCGGCCCGCCGCCGCCGTGCGGCGTCGAGAAGGTCTTGTGCAGGTTGATGTGCATCGCATCGATGCCGAGGTCGCCCGGGCGGACCCGGCCGACGATGGCGTTGAAGTTCGCGCCGTCGCAATAGACCAGCCCGCCCGCCGCATGCACCGCCTCGCAGATCGCGATCATGTCGCGCTCGAAGAGCCCGCAGGTGTTGGGGTTGGTGATCATCACGCCGGCCACGTCCGGGCCGAGGCGCGCCTTGAGGGCCTCCAGATCGACCCGGCCCTCGGCGGTGGCGGGGATGTCCTCCACCGCATAGCCACAGAAGGCCGCCGTCGCCGGATTGGTGCCGTGCGCGCTTTCGGGGACGAGGATGACGCGGCGGGCGTCGCCGCGCGCCTCCAGCGCCGACCGGATCGCGAGCAGGCCGCACAATTCGCCATGCGCGCCGGCCTTCGGGCTCATCGCCACCGCCTTCATGCCGGTGAGCTTCACCAGCCATTCGCCGACGAGATGGATGAGGGCATAGGCGCCCTGCACCGTATCCTGTGGCTGGAGCGGGTGGATATCGGCGAAGCCCGGCAGGCGCGCGATCTTCTCGTTGAGGCGCGGATTGTGCTTCATCGTGCACGAACCGAGCGGGAAGAGGCCCAGATCGATCGCATAATTCTGGCGGCTGAGGCGGGTGTAGTGGCGCACCGTCTCGGGCTCGGTCAGGCCGGGCAGGCCGATCGGGCGGTTGCGCTCCAGCCCGCCGAGGCGCGAGGCGACCTTGGGCGGCTCGGCCAGATCGACGCCGGTGCGATCGCCGCCGATCTCGAACAGCAACGGCTCTTCCAGCATCAGCGCCTTGTTACCGGTGAAGGTGGGCGCGGAACCGCCG
The DNA here is from genome assembly GCF_028607085.1 of Sphingomonas naphthae. Taxonomy (NCBI): domain Bacteria; kingdom Pseudomonadati; phylum Pseudomonadota; class Alphaproteobacteria; order Sphingomonadales; family Sphingomonadaceae; genus Sphingomonas; species Sphingomonas naphthae. Next base: position 1,978,149 of record NZ_CP117411.1, read on the forward strand.
TCGTTCGCGGCGCTCATCTCGGGGCGCCATCCGCTCTGGTTGATGCTCATGCCAGCGACTCCTCAAGGGCTTCGGCGAGTTCGTCGATATCGTCCTCGGTGCAGGTCTCGGTGACCGCCACCAGCAGCCCGTTCTCCAGCTCCGCCGCGCCCGGATAGAGGCGGCCGAGCGACACGCCGGCGAGGATGCCGTCATGCGCGAGCGTGCGGACGACGTCGCGGCTGGCGGTCGGCAGCTTCACCACGAATTCGTTGAAGAAGGCGCCGTTGACCACCTCGACGCCGGGCACCTTGCCCAGCCGGTCGGCGGCGGTGACCGCCGTGGCGTGGTTGAGCGTCGCCAATTCGCGCAGGCCGCGCTCGCCGAGCAGGCTCATGTGGATGGTGAAGGCGAGCGCGCAAAGCCCCGAGTTGGTGCAGATGTTCGACGTCGCCTTCTCGCGGCGGATATGCTGCTCGCGAGTGGAGAGCGTCAGCACGAAGCCGCGCTGGCCGGCAGCATCGACCGTCTCGCCGCACAGGCGCCCCGGCATCTGGCGCACATATTTGTCGCGCGTGGCGAACAGGCCGACGTAAGGCCCGCCGAATTGCAGGCCGACGCCGAGCGATTGCCCCTCGCCCACCACGATATCCGCGCCCATCTCGCCGGGTGACCTGATCGCGCCCAGCGCGACCGGCTCGGTCACGACGACGATCAGCAGCGCGCCCTTGGCGTGGGCTGCGGCGGCCAGTTCGGAGAGATCGGCGACATGGCCGAGGATGTTGGGGTTCTGGACGACGACGCAGCTCGTCTCGCCGTCGATCGCACTCAGCAGCCGCGCCATGTCGTCGCCCGGCGCGCCGGGGGTGAGCGAGGGCAGCGCCGTATCGAGCGTGTCGCCGGTGAACTTCGCCATGGTCCGCGCGACCGAGACATAATGCGGATGCAGGCCCGCCGAGAGGATCGCCTTGCTCCGCCGGGTGATGCGCCGCGCCATGCCGATCGCCTCCCAGCAGGCGGTCGACCCGTCATACATCGAGGCGTTGGCGACGTCGCAGCCGAACAGGCGCGCCACCTGCGTCTGGAATTCGAACAGCACCTGGAGCGTGCCCTGCGCGATTTCCGGCTGGTAGGGCGTGTAGCTCGTCAGGAACTCGCCGCGCTGGATGAGGTGATCGACCGAGGCGGGGATATGGTGGCGATAGGCCCCCGCCCCCAGGAAGAACGGCCCGTCGCCCGCGACGAGGTTCATCCCCGCCAGCTGCTTCAACTGCCGCTCGACCGACAGTTCGGAGGCATGATCGGGCAGGCCCCGCACCGGCCCGTCGAGCCGCGCGGCGGCGGGCACGTCGGCGAACAGATCGTCGATCGAGGCGGCGCCGATCGTGGCCAGCATGGCGCTGCGGTCGGCATCGGTAAGTGGCAGGTAACGCATCGCGCGGAAGTCCCCCGGAAGATGGTGGCCCACCCCGGCACCGCCGGGGCAGGCATCAGGATCAGAGCGTCTCGACGAACGCCTTGTAGCCGGCCTCGTCCATCAGCCCGTCCAGCTCGGACGTGTCGCTGAGGGTCAGCTTGAAGAACCAGCCGTCGCTGTCGGGCGCTGTGTTGACAAGCGAGGGATCGGCTTCGAGCGCGGCATTGCCCTCGATCACGGTGCCCGAGACCGGCGCATAGACGTCCGACGCGGCCTTCACCGATTCGACGACGGCGGCTTCCTTGCCCTTTTCCAGCACGGCACCGGCGGGCGGCACCTCGACGAACACCACGTCACCCAGCTGCGCCTGCGCGTAATCGGTGATGCCGACCGTCGCGACCGTATCCTCTATCGTGGAATTGACGCTGATCCACTCGTGATCCTTGGTGTAATAATAGGTCATGCGGGCTTTCCTTCGCGGACGTAGCGGTGGGGGGTGAAGGGCATGGGGGCGACCGTGGCGTCGAGCATCCGCCCGCGCACGTCGATCTGGAGTGTGGTGCCGGGTGCGGCATGTTCGGCCGAAACGTAAGCCATGGCGATCGGCACCTGGAGCGACGGGCTGAACCCGCCCGAGGTGAGCGCGCCGACCCGCTCGCCGCCGGCATAGACGTCGGCGCCCTCGCGCGCGGGCTGGCGGCCCGAGAGGATCAGGCCGACCCGCTTGCGCGGCGCACCACCGCGCAGCTGCGCGACGATCGTGTCGGCGCCGGGGAAGCCGCCTTCCTCGCGGCGGCGCTTCGGGATGGCGAAGCCGAGGCCCGCCATCGCCGGATTGGTCTCGGGATCGAGATCGTGACCGTAGAGCGGCAGGCCCGCCTCCAGCCGCAGCGAATCGCGCGCGCCGAGACCGATGGGCTTCACACCGGACTGGCCGGCGATCAGGCTGGCGAGGCGATCGGCGGCGTCGGCGGGCAGCGAAATCTCGCACCCGTCCTCGCCGGTATAGCCCGATCGGCTGATCCAGACGGGCACGCCGTCGATCTCGAACGCGCCCGCCGTCATGAAGACGAGGCTGGCGACGCCCGGCGCGAGATGCTCCAGCGCCTCGACCGCCTTCGGCCCCTGGAGGGCCAGCAACGCCTGATCCTCCATATGGTTGAGCGTGATTTCGTCGGGCAGCAGATCGCGCAGATGGGCGATATCGTCCCACTTGGTCGCGCCGTTGACGACGAGATAATAGCTGCCGTCGTCGCGCGCCGTCACCATCAGATCGTCGAGGATGCCGCCGGCTTCGTCGAGCAGCAGCGAATAGCGCATCCGGCCGGGCTTGAGCCCCGCGATATCGCCGGGGAGCAGCTTTTCCAGCTCAGCGGCGGCATCGGGGCCGGAGACGATGAGCTGGCCCATGTGGCTGACATCGAACAGGCCGGCGCTCTCGCGGGTCCACAGATGCTCGGCCATGATCCCGTCGTACTGGATCGGCATCCAGTAGCCGGCGAATTCGACCATGCGGGCGCCGCGATCGCGGTGCCACTGGTCGAGCGGCAGGGTGCCGGTGGCCTCGGGATCGATGTCGTCTGGGGTGATAGGCTCGCTCAATCGAAGCTCCTGACAATCACGGGAACAGCGGCGCCACGGGCGCGAAACGCACCCGAGCCGACACTGCCCCCTCTGTCACGGAACCTGAGAGTTTCCGACCATCTCCTTGGAACGGATGGCCTTACCCCTTCGGTGGGGCAGACGCAGATGCGCCGCCCGCTTTCCAGAGTATCGATCTGCCCGCGCGGTCCTTGGGGCCTGAGAGTTTCCGGGGCGGTTGCTCCTTCGGCGGAGGGCCGGGCTGAAAGCCCATCCCACGCTCTCCCGCGCGGCCAGCGACCGGTGTTGCCACCGGGCGTCGACGGGCGGCACTGTGGTGCGGCGGGTATCGGGAGTCAATTCGCGAAAGCGCGTGCCGGCGACGAGGCTGGGGATGACGACGGCGGGCCGCGACCCTATCTCAGCCCGATGATCCTCGCCCTCGCCGCCCAAGCCGCCCTCGCCGCCACGCCCGCCCCCGCCGCGCCGACCCCGCCACCCCTGCCCGCGCCCTACGCCACGCCCTCGGTCGAGAAGCGATCGGTCACGGTCGGCTGGCCGGAAGGCGGCAGGCCGAAGGCGCCCGAGGGATTCGAGGTGCTGCCTTTCGCGACCGGCCTGTCCTCGCCGCGCCAGATGCTGGTGCTGGCCAATGGCGATGTGCTGGTGGCCGAGGCGCAGACGATCAAGAACGGCAAGACGAGCGCCAACCGCATCACCCTGCTGCGTGACGACAATCGCGACGGCAAGGCCGACCAGAGCTTCACCGTGGCCGAAAACATCCGCCAGCCCTTCGGCCTCGCGATCGTCGGCCCGGACCTGTGGATCGCCGCGACCGACGGTGTGCTGCGCGCGCCGTTCAAGCCGGGCGACACGACGCTGGGCGGGCCGATCGAGCAGATTTTGGCGCTGCCGGCCGGCGGCTACAACAACCACTGGACCCGCAACCTGATCGCCAGCCCGGACGGCAAGACTGTCTATCTGACGATCGGATCGGCCAGCAACATCGCCGAACATGGCCCCGCCGAGGACCAGGGCCGCGCCGAAATCCGCGCGATCGACGTGGCGACCCGCAAGGCAACGCCCTTCGCCACCGGCCTGCGCAATCCGGTGGGGCTGGCGTTCGAGCCGACGAGCGGCGCGCTGTGGACGGCGGTGAACGAGCGCGACGGACTCGGCGACGAGCTGGTGCCCGATTATATCACCAGCGTGCGGGCGGGCGGCTTCTACGGCTGGCCCTACAGCTATTTCGGCAAGACGATCGACCCGAGGGTGAAGCAGGACAAGCCCGATCTGGTGGCCCGGGCGATCGTGCCTGATCTGGCGGTCGGCCCGCATGTGGCGGCGCTGGGCATCGCCTTCGCGCCGCAGGCCTGGCCGGCGGGCTGGACGCAGGGCGCGTTCGTGGCGCGACACGGATCGTGGAACCGCGCCAAATTCAGCGGTTACGACGTGGTGTTCGCGCCCTTCGCGAACGGCAAGCCGACCGGCGAGATCAGGCCCTTCCTGACGGGCTTCGTATCCGACGAGGCGAAGTCCGAGGTGTTCGGCCGCCCGGTGAGCCTGGCGACGACCGCTACGGGCGCGCTGCTGCTGGCGGACGATGCCGGCAATGCGATCTGGCTGGTGCGGCCGGTGGCGGCGAAAGCGCCGGTCGCGGCACCGCCCACCGCTGCGCCCGTGAGCCCCAGCGGGCCGCCGCAATGATCCAGCCGACTTGAATCCGTCACGCCACCGGCCCACAGATCGGCCGGCAGGCGTGTGGAGGCGGAATGGCGACGATCGCGGTCTATAGCTCGAAGGGCGGGGTCGGGAAGACGAGCCTGTCGGTCAATCTCGCCTGGGCGTCGGCCACGCTTTCCAGCCGGCGCACCCTACTGTGGGATCTCGACGCGCAGGCCGCCGCCAGCTTCATCCTCGCGCCCGATCGCAAGCCGCGCGAGGATGCCGCCGACGTGATCGGCCGCGACACCGCGCCCGAGAAACTGATCGTACCGACCGCTATCCCCCGGCTAGACCTGCTGCCCGCCGACGCTTCGCTCCGCACGCTTGACGTGCTGTTCGCCGAGATCGGCGCTAAGAAGCGCGTGCAGAAGATCGGCGAGGTGCTGGCGCGCGATTATGATCGGATCGTGATCGATTGCCCGCCGGGGCTGGGCGTCACCGCCGAACAGGTCATCCGGGGCGCATCGCTGATCCTGCTGCCGATGATCCCCTCGGCGCTCGCGACCCGCGCGGCGGATGAACTGGTCGCCCACCTCGATGCGCGGCGCAAGGCGACGCCGCCGGTGATGCCGGTCTTCTCGATGGTCGATCGCCGCCGCCTCGCCCACCGCGACGCGCTGGTCGCGCACCCCGAGCGCCCGGCGATTCCGATGGCGAGCGCCGTCGAGCAGATGGCCGACCGCCACGCCCCGCTGGGCGCCTACGCCCCCCGCTCCCCCGCGACGCAGGCGGTGGCGGCGCTGTGGCAGGACGTCGAGCGCCGGCTGGCGGGTTGATCGCTCGACAAAGCGGCGCGCAGTCGCAACAAAGGCCAACCTTCCCCCCCCCCAAGGAGTGCGCCCGATATGCCGAAACTCTGGCCCGTTGCCCTGTTGCTGACCACCGCCGCCGGCGCGCTGGCGGCGCAAGCCCCGGCGAGCAGGGGCGACGCCTGGTGGGCGCATGTCGAGGCGCTGGCCAATGACGGGATGGAGGGGCGGCTGACCGGCTCGCCCGGCCACCAGCGCGCGGCCGATTATATCGTCAAGCAGCTGACCGCGATCGGGCTGAAGCCGGCGGGCGTGAACGGTTTCTACCAGCCGGTCGCGCTGATCGATCAGAGCTTCATCGCCGCCGAGAGCAGCGCCGCGCTGGTCGGCCCGGCCGGCGAGATGCCGCTGGCGGTGCCGACCGACGTCTATTTCCGGGGCGGCCCGATGCCCGAGACGGTCGATGCGCCGCTCGTGTTCGCCGGCTACGGCCTGCACATTCCCGAGGCGGGCTATGACGATTTCAAGGGCCTCGACCTGAAGGGCAAGGTGGTCGTCGTGCTGAGCGGCGGGCCGGCCGATATCAGCGGCGCGCTCAAATCCAGCGCGCGATCCGAGCGCGGCAAATATCTCGCCGAGCAGGGCGCGGTCGGCGTGATCGCGCTCACCACGCCCAAGCAGGTCGAAATTCCCTGGACGCGACAGGTGCTGCTGTCGTCGGCGCCCTCGATGTTCTTCGCCGATCCGGCGCTGCGCGATGTCGCGACGCCGCTGATGGCCGCCACGCTTGACGTGGCCAAGGCGCCGTTGCTGTTCGCGGGCGCGAAGCTGAGCTTCGACGAACTCTCGGCGCTGTCCGATGCGTCGAAGCCGGTGCCGACCTTTGCGCTCACGCCGCGCTTCAAGGCCAAGATCGTGGCCAGGCGGAAAGCCGTCGCCTCCACCAATCTCGTCGCCAAACTGCCCGGTTCCGATCCGAAGCTCGCCGCCGAGCATGTCGTGCTGTCGGCGCATTTCGATGGGCTCGGCGTCGGCCAGCCGATCAATGGCGACGCGATCTACAATGGCGCGCTCGACAATGCCTCGGGCGTGGCGAGCCTGCTGGAAATCGCCAAAACGCTGACCGCGAGCAAGGTGAAGCCCAAGCGATCGATCCTGTTCACCTTCGTCACCGGCGAGGAGAAGGGGCTGCTCGGCTCGCGCTATTTCGCCAAGCGGCCGAGCGTGCCAGCCGCGTCGCTGGTCGCCGATCTCAATTTCGACATGGCCCTGCCGATCTTCGCGCTGAAGGCGGTGACGCCGCTGGGCTATGAGGAAAGCTCGCTCGGCACCGACGCCAAGGCGGTCAGCGCAGAGATGGGCCTGCCGATCCTGCCCGACCCCTTCCCCGACCGGAACACCTTCATCCGATCGGACCAGTATAGCTTCATCCGCGAGGGCATCCCCGCGCTGTTCTTCAAATATGGCTTCACGGCGGGTACGCCCGAGGCGGCGGCGGAGAAGGCGTGGCGCGCGAACATCTATCATTCGCCGGCCGACGATCTGAAGCAGCCGGTGATGAAGGAGGAAGCGGTGAAGCTGGACGATTATGTCGCCGCGCTGGCGCTGCGAGTCGCGAACGGCGCGGCACGACCCGCCTGGAACGAGGCCAGCTTTTTCAAGCGCTTCGTGAAATGATGTGATGTGCGGAGCCACTTTACGGGTGGCTCCGCAATCCCTATGTACCGGACGGTGTGGAAACTCTGCTCGCCCCCCCGCCCGCCAAGGGCCGCCCGCGCGAATTCTGCGTCGACGAGGCGCTGGCCGCCGCGCTGCGCGTGTTCTGGCAGCATGGCTACGAAGGGGCGTCGCTCACCGAGCTAACGGGCGCGATGGGCATCACCAAGCCCAGTCTGTATGCGGCGTTCGGCAACAAGGAAGCCTTGTTTCACAAGGCGCTCGACCTCTACGAGCGCGAGAAGCTGGCCTATATGAAGACGGCGCTCGACGCGCCGACGTCGCGCGGCGTGGCCGAGCGGCTGCTGTTCGGCGCGCTCGAAATGCAGAGCAGCAGCTGCGATCCGAAGGGCTGCCTGGGCGTCATCAGCTCGCTGGCGTGCAGCCCGCAGAACACCTCGATTCGCGACGACGTGCTGGCGCGTCGCCTCTCCTCGCAGACGGCGATGATCGAACGCTTCACGCGCGCCAAGGCCGAGGGCGACCTGCCCGATTCGGTCGATCCGACGGCGCTGGCGAATTACCTCATCACCGTGATGCAGGGCCTCGCCGTGCAGGCGAGCAGCGGCATGACCTGCCCCGATCTGACCGCGCTGGTCGATACCACCCTGTCCGTCTGGCCGGGACGCTGAACCTTGCTCCCCTCCCGCTTGCGGGAGGGGTTGGGGGTGGGACCGCACCATCAGCGTCGGAGCGCGATCCTTGCGGATCGCGCGCCCACCCCTGGCCCCTCCCGCAAGCGGGAGGGGAATGATTGAACCTCTCAAACTTTTTTACTTACCGGTACAGAAAGCCGTTGACGCGGCGCAGCATCGACATCTATACCGCTTGGTATCGAAGGTGACTCGGGGAACCACCCCCGATGCGACCGAGGAGACCGCTCGATGAAGACGGCACGCATCTAACCGGCGTCGGCCCACAGGGACCGACCCTTCCACATTCCGAAACGCCCGACCGGCGCCGCGCCTGACCGCGCGGGCCTGAACGGCTCCATGCGCCCGCAGCGATGCGGCGCGCGGACGACAGCGTGCGCCCGTGAGCGGCGACGGCTGTCCCGATGAGATCAGGGGGACATCATGGCCTATATGGATTTCAACGCCGGCTTCGGCATCGCGCAAACCCAGAGCGTGACGGCCCAGACCGCCCGCCCCGCCCCGGCCGCCACCCGCCCGCGCTTCTCCGCGCTGGAATGGACGGTGATCGCGATGGCGCGGCGCGAGGGCCTGCGCTCGATCGGCACCCCCAGCCGGCTCGCCCGTGCGCTGGGCGGCCTGTTTGGCTTCGGCAGCACCTCGCGGCTGGCCGACAGCCGGCTGGAGGCGCTGCGCCGCGCCGCCATCCACGCCTGGGCGCGTGGCCCCGCCCTTCCCGTCGCCGAGCGCGCCGCCTTTATCGATGCCGGCTTCACCCCGGACCATCTGGAAGCGCTGATCGCCAGCGTGTCGATGGCCCGCGTCTCCGATTATCGTGGAGCGATCGCATGAACATGATCTCCAGGATCGAGCCGGCGGAGGGCGCCACCGCCCCCGCCGCGCTCAAGGCCCGTTTCTCCCGCCTGTCGCGCTGGCAGCGCGGCGGGCTTGTCCTCCTGCCCATCGCCATCCTCGCCGCCGGCGGGATGAAGCTGTCGGGTGGCGGCAACGAGGCGGTGGCCGCGCCCGGCCCCACCATGGTCACCGTCGCCAGCCCGCTGCTGCGCGAGGTGAACGAGTGGGACGATTATGTCGGCCGCTTCGCCCCCAGCCGCAGCGTCGAAATCCGCCCGCGCGTGTCGGGCGAGGTGACGGCAGTGCATTTCCACGACGGCGACATCGTCAAGGCCGGGCAATTGCTCTTCACGATCGACCCGCGCCCCTTCACGGCGGCGCTGGCCGAGGCGCGCGCCAATGCCGCCAGCGCGCGGAGCAGCCTGGCGCTGGCCCGCGCCGATCTCGGCCGCGCGACCCGGCTGATCGCCGACGAGGCGGTCTCCGCCGGAGAAGTCGATGCCCTGCGTGCCCGCGTGCAGGCCGCCGAGGCCGCGCTCGCCGCCGCCGACGCCCGCATCCGCGCCCGCGCGCTCGATGTGGAATGGACGCAGATCCGCGCGCCGATCACCGGCCGCATTTCCGATCGCCGGGTCGATCCGGGCAATCAGGTGGCGGGTGCCGAGGGCAATAGCGGCAGCCTGCTGACCACCGTCAAC